>DATJYY010000063.1:0-27798 GCA_035499395.1 Solirubrobacteraceae bacterium | reverse complement strand
CCCCGAGACGAACGGCGCCTGCGATACGACACACTTCACGCGCCGGTCGATCGCCCCGACGACCAGCACATGTCCGCCGGCGTAACTTCCTCCCCACACGCCGATCCGCTCGGCGTCGACCTCGGGCCGGGTCGCGGCGTACGTGATCGCCGTGCGATAGTCACGAACCTGCGCCCACGGATCGACCTCCTGGCGAGGCTCACCGTCGCTGGCTCCGAAGTTGCGATTGTCGTACAAGAGCGCAACCAGGCCAGCATCGGCGAACGCCTCCGCGAAGCGATCCGCATGCATCTCTTTCACGGCCGAGAATCCAGGCGCAATCACGACCGCCGGCGCGGCACGGGTGGTGCCGTCGGGTATGTACAACCAGCCTCGCAACGTGACGCCATCGGCGTCAAACTCAACATCTTCTCTCATCATTGTCTCCTTCAACCGGCGGGTAAGCGGCGTCCGAGTCGGTCGATCTCGAAGATGACCTCGAGCTCGAGCGGGCTTGACGCGGTCGGCGACGATCGCGCGCGCTGGGCTTGAATCGGTACGTGACGACACGGTCGAGGCGTCGAGGAGCGTCGCCACGAGCAGTAATGCCAGTGCGGCAGTAAGGCGACGAAACAGAGGCTGAGCGAACCATCCGAGGCTTGGGTGAAGCTGGCCTCACGTACGAGGCTCCGCCCGAACGCCGGTGTGGCACCGGCTGGCTGAGAGGCGTCACCTCTACCCTGACATCCGAGAACAGATCCGACTGGTCGCATGCGACCGCTTGCCCGGGCCAACCAACACGCGGTTGCCGTCTAGCACCAGACACGCCCGGACGACCCAGATCGCCGCGAGGGTCGCCGAAACGACGAATATGGTGCTGATCGCACGCCACTCCTCTTGGCCCCTCGGAACTCGAGGGCTGCCAGGTAAGTAGCCTACCAAGCCGCGCGCCGGCCAGTCAAGGATCACCGACGGACAGGACAGCTACCGGCTCGCCCAAGCGACCGCCGGCAAGGGGGTGAAGCCCCTCACCTGACCCCGACCCCACCCCTGCTGGGGAGAAACGATGGCCACGGGTGGGGAGATCTGATGGCCACCAGCGGGGAGAAACGACGGCCACCAGCAGGGAATTAAGTGGCCACCAGTGGGGAGGAACCGATGGCCATTGACACTCTGGTTCCTGGCGACACCCGGATTCGCGCGCGTACGCGATGCTGCGCCGCGGCTCGCCGAGACCACTCCTCCTCGTCCAGCGGGAAGCGTGACCGGGCGAGCTGCCGTTCGTCTGCGGGCGGCCGCCGGTTATGCCGAGCGCACAAATCGCGGATCACCGGGCGACCGCGACGACGCGGTCGACGCGACTTCTGCATCCGTGTGGCGTTGCGATCACGCGCAGCCGCGACAGCGGACGACTGACCTTTTTCGCCCGAGCGCTCATAAGCTCTTGGGGCGTGTGGGAGAGTAAAGGGATCGCGAGCCCCGATCATCCTTCGCGCTGATTCAACCCCGACCGGTCAGGAACCCCATGCCCATCGACGCCGACTCCCTGCATGTTCTGCTCGACGAGGCGGTGCGTCGCCACCGGATGCCGGGAGCGACGCTCGCGGTCCTCGATGGCGCGAATGTCACGGTTACGGCGACGACGGTCCTGCACCGCGGCACGCGCGTACCGGCCACGCCCGATTCGCTGTTTCAAATTGGCTCGATCACCAAAAGTTTGGACGGCCCACCCTGCTCGCTCAGCTGGTGGCCGAGAGCCGGCTCGGGTTCGAGACCCGGTAGCCGAGGTCCTGCCGGGGTTCCGGGTCGCCGACCCAGCCGTCTCTGCCGCCGTCACGTTGCACCACTTGCTTACGCACACCAGCGGGATCGACGGTGACGTGTTCACGGACACCGGTCGCGGCGATGACTGCGTCGCGCGCTATGTCACTGGGTGCGCGAAGGTCGTGCAGATCCATCCGCTCGGCGCGACGCTGTCGTATCGCAACACGGCTTTCGTCATTGCCGGCCGGCTGGTCGAGGTGCTCACCAGTCAGGTCTCGGACGTGGCGTTGCGCGAGCGCCTCGTGGAGCCGTTGGGCCTCACTCACACCGTCACGCCGCTCGAGGACGTCCTGCGGTTCGGCGCTGCCATGGGGCACATCGCCGAACCCGGCGAACGGCCCGAGCCCCCGCCGCAGTCGCCGCTACCCGTTTCGTTGGACCCGCCGGACTGATCTGCGCCAGCGCTGCGGACGTGATCGAGTTCGCGCGCATGCACCTGCGCGGTGGGCGCGGCCCCCGGGCCGAGGAGATTCTGCGTGGCGACCTGGCCGCGGAGATGCAGCGGATCCACGGCAAGGTGCCCAACCCGGGGTCGGTGGGCGATCACTGGGGACTCGGCTGGTATCTGTGCGACTGGGACGGCGCCACAGTGTACGGCCGCGATTGCGGAACGATCGGGCAGTACGCCTTCCTGCGGGTGGACCCCGATTACGGTGTGGCCGTCGCGCTGCTCACCAACGGGGGCGGCGCCGACGCGGCCTACGCCGAGGTCTTCGTACGCTTGTTTGCCGACCTGTGCGGGGTCGGGGTGCGCAGCTTCGCTCCGCCCGAGGACCCGCCAACGCTCGACGGGGCCGCACACCTCGGGACCTACGAACGCCACGGAGCGCGTATGACGATCACCGCGACCAACGATAGGCTCGCGTGCCGCAGCGAAATGACGGACGAGCTGGCCGGAATGAATCCGCGAGTCGAGTATGAGCTGGTGTTGGTGCGCGAGGGACCTGTGTGCGGCACGCGATAAGGGCGACGGACGATGACGGAGATGCGCTTCTACCAGCTCGACGGCGGGCAACGATACGTCCACTTTGGGGGCGGGCGACACCCATGATCGCCACAAACCGAGACCGAGAACGCGCTAAGAGACGAACGCGATCGGTGCCTCGACCTCGTCCCCGCCATCGCCAGCGTCGCATGGCGATAACGCCGGATGCCGCCGCCCGGCGGTCGGGCGTCGCCTGTCAGGAAACCGCCGGGAAGCGGAAGCGATCATCGGCCATGAGGACTGCTGCCGCCTCACCGCAGCCACACCGCTCGCCGTGCGAGGCCGGTTGAATCACGCCTAGTCGGGTCACGCTGGCGTGCCGGCCGCATCGCGCCCGGAGCAACCATCAGCCCGGGGCAGCGCAGGCTCCGCTTCGATGAGTTCGTTAGCCAAGGCTCGGCTAGCACCGCCTACCGTGGACTGATCCTGGCCTGCGTGATGCCGACCCGCCCCCTGATGGGACCGGCTCTCGTCAGCCGGTGACCGCTACCGAGCTCACGCCGAAGAACATGTCAGTGACGTGAACGGTGGCTGTTCGATTGGGCTGTATGGTCACCGTCTTACGTCGGCCGATCGTACTCGCCTGCACTGTGCCGCTGTGGCCGTTCGCGGCCTCGGTGATGGTGCAGCGAGACCCGGCGGGGATGCCCGCAAAGGAGCGTGACTCAGAGCCGGGGCGGGTGTGTCCGGGTATGACGTATGCGTAAGTATGGGCTGGGTCGCCACAGGCTACGAGGATGGCGATACGACCTTGCTGGCCGGCTGCCGGCCCGGCGATGGTCTTGGTCACCCTCAGGGTCCCGGTGGACACGTCCGGCGTAGGGCTAGGCCCGAGTTCGTAGGCGTCGATTACGTTTACAGGTACCACTTCGCCGGCCGGGACGGTCACGGTCTCGCCATTTCCGGACACGATTGCGGTGACGGTGCCGGTTGCACCGTCCGCCGTTTCGGTGACAGTGCAGACCGAGCCCGCCGGGACAGGCCCGAAGCTCTGCGAATAGCTCCCGGCTGTGGTGCCGGCGGGGATGGTGAAGTCCGGGAAGGTCGTGCCGTTGCAAACCACCTGGATGGTGAGCGGCCCCTGTTTCCCGGCGAGCGGGCCTGTGATCGTCTTGGTGACGTACAAGGAACCGGGGGTGGGGCTGGGAACGGCGCTGTACGTGTCGGTGATCAGGACCGTCTTGCTCCCGCCCGCGGGGATCGTGACCTCCTGCCCGTCCCCGGCTACCACCACGTCCGTACCGATGACGGTGCCGTTGGATGTCTCGGTCACGGTGCACGTCGTTCCAGCGGCGATGTGACGATAGGTGCGTGACGTGGTCCCGGCAGGCGTGCCAGCAGGGATGACGAAATCCCGCCTGGGCACGCCGTCATCACAGTCGACGTGGATGACGACCTGCCCCTGGGAACCGGCAGCGGCGCCGGCGATTGTTTTCGTCACGACCAGCTTGCCACCTGGCAGAAACTCAGCGGTTGCCTGGACAGTGGTTGCCAAGGTGGCGTTCTTGGCCAGGATGAGTCTCTGGGCGTCGCTCACGTTGCTGTTGCCGTCGTAGAGATAGACGTTGCCGGTCGGGACCGTGGCTTGCGAGGTGGCCTGGAGTACCGCGGTGGAGGGACCCGAGGAGCGCAGCCAGATCTTCGTGTTGGACGGCACCGTGGCCCCGGGCGCGATCGGCATCGTGCCTGCCCGATTGGCGAACATATTTGCGCCGGTAGCGTTGACCGTGGCTCCCCCGGGCGCGTTTGTCTTGACCGTGAACGGTCCGAGCACCCTACGTGCTCCGCTTGCGGTCCCGGGAGTGATAGTGATACTAGGCGGTGGCGGCTCGATCAGCGGCCCTTCGGCTCTGATCTTGTTGACGATTCCAACCACGGTGTCGTGCAACTCGTCCGAGGTGTTCAGCACGTAGCGATCGGAGAAAAACCAGATCGCCGCCTGCACGGCTGCTGCCGTTTGGTTGGGCGAGGCGGCCGTGCCGTTGGCCAGCTCGGTCGGCTCGTTGGTGTTGGGGTAGTACTCGTTGAGGATCCGCGCCACGTAACCCACGTTCTGGACGTTGGATGCATCCCACGTGCCCAGGGCGTAACCGATGCCGGTCGTCGTATCAGTGTTGATGTCAATGCAGTAGAGGTCGAGATTGGGTCCGCCCCCGGCCGGCGTGCCATGGATGACGCCAGCGAACCCCTCGTCCTTGGCAGCAAAGCCGGTGGTCGGGTTGCTCGCGGGATAACCGTCGAGGACGGGATCGAAGGGATTGTTGCGGTCGGCAATGAATCCGATTACCCCGTGTCCAGGGGACCATCCCGTAACTGTCATCTCGGTGTTGCCGCGCACCCCCGTCCGGGTCGGGCGCGGCCCTTTACGGACGACGGCGCCGGCAGATGCGACCTGCAGCAGAAGCGACCCCAACGCCAGCACGAACACGGCGCGCGCCCGCCACCTCCGGCCGCGCCCGAGCGGTACAAGGACCGCTGGCGACCATCCACGATGATTCGTCGACCAGCCAGCGCTGCCAAGAACACGTCGCAACAGGGCCACCCACCTCCTGGCCATCGGCCGCTCCCGACTCCAGCATATCCCGGGCGCACGACCGGCGAGAGGGCGCCAGCACCCCTCTTTGAGTGGCGCACACCCCCTCCGGAAGTAATGTTCGACCCGGATGCGGGCTCGGCGGCGGATCTTGCTCTCGGTATTTCTTATGCTCGTTTTCGCGGTCCTCGCGGTTCGGGCCGCCGCGGCGAGCCGCGGCCCCTGTTCTGGCGTCGCCAGGACCCCCGCCGTCAGCGCGCCGACGCACGCCGTCTCCTGGCGCGTAGCCATCGAAGCGTCGACGGCCGTTTTCGCCTTTCCGCCCCGGACTCGCATGCACATCGCGGGCCGGCTTACGCCGGCGGACGCGGCGTGGCTACTGGTCATCGGCCGCTCCCGAGCTGCCCACGGCCGGTGCTGGGTGCAAGTGCGACTTCCGTGGCGTCCTAACGGATCGGCCGGTTGGATCAACGCCGACAAGATCACTCCGCAGCGGACCCCCTGGCGCATCGTGGTCTCTACCACCCGTCGAACGCTGACCCTGTTCCGTGCCGGTAACGTGGTACGCACGGTGGCGGTCGTGGTCGGAAAGCCAAGCACACCGACCCCCAACGGCCTGTTCGCGGTCTGGTGGGCGATACCGTGGCATCCCGACAATTTCCTGGGCAGCTGGGTCCTCGACCTCACCGCCCACAGCAACGCGCTGCAGCAGTTCGATGGCGGTAACGGGACGGTCGCGATTCACGGCCGCGGAGGAGCGAGCCTCGAGGACCCGCTCGGCACCGCCGACAGCCACGGATGCGTTCGGCTGTCGAACGACGCGATCGACTGGCTTGTACAGACGATCGGCCCGAGCCGACTGCCCGGCACACCCGTCCAGATCGGCTGACAACGCAGCCTCGTACAGCTGCGGGACCCGGTGCGAAGCACGCCTGCGCCGTCCGCCAGACGGTAATGAATCCGTCCAGAGGCGGCATAAACGGTCCGTGCGGGTCCGGGCGCTGACGATGCTCAGAGTCCTCAGGTCCACTCCAAGCAGACGACCCACGATGACGCGCCGTTTTCTTCTCCCAGTTCTGACCGTCGCGCTGACGCTCACAGCGCTTGGGGCCATGTCAGCGCCCGGCGACGCCGCGCAGCTCGACCTCGTCAGTGGCGGCAGGGTCGGCTCGCCAAGCAGCTACCCCTACCAGCAGTGGGCGGACGATAGCTACGCGCCTACGTATCCCGGTGCGGTGCAGCTCGCCGCCTCGCCCGCGCTGCTCACTTGCGGGACCGCCGCCGGGGCCGTCGGCTGCACGAGCTGGTCGGAGTGGCCGTTGCCTGAGCTAGAGATTTACGCTGGCGAGGGCCCACGTTGGGCGCACGAGTACCTGATGCACGAACTCGGGCACGTATTCGACGCCACCGAGATGCAGGACCCCTTTCGCGCGGGCTTCATGGCGATCTGGGGCCTGCCCGGCGGTGCCAGCGCGTGGTGGACGCCGTTCGCCAGTGATCACCGCAGCGCTGGAGAGTGGTTCGCTGAGTCCTACAGGCTGTGCGCGCTCTACGGACCGCAGATGCCCTACGGGGCATGGAAGATCGACTCGCCGGCCTACGGCTTCCCGGGCGACCGCGACCCGGCCGAGCAGGACGCCTCCTGCAAACTCATCCTGAAAGTCGGTGCTGCGAACGGCCTGCCCGCTCCGGTCAGCCCAACGGCATACACACCTCGCGTGCTAGTGAGATCGAACCGCAAGTTGGTGCTATGCCGCGGCAAAGACCAACTGCTGCCAGACAAGCCGGTGCGGTGCGAGACCGCAAGTGGCGGCTCTTCAGCCGGCCGATGGAACGTTGTTCTCGAGAGCCGGCGCATGGACGGGGCGGAGCTTCTCCGCGCTCGCCTGACGGCCAACAACGGCCGGCCGCTATTCGCGCTCGTCCGACGGTAGACCGCACAGCCATGCCCATCGCAACAGGCTGTCCTCGCCCGCCGCACGGCTAACCGGCCCGCCGCAGGTCGGAACCCGTGCCCTGCGCTTACTAATCGCCGACTTCAATCAATCTCCAGGCATAGGTGGCTGCCAGGTTTGCGTGCCCAGTCACGTCCTCCGAAGATCAGGCGAGAACGCTCCCCAGATTCGCGCCAGGCGGTGGGCAGCGGTGCCAAAAACCCCCCAGCAAGTTCGCTCGGTCAACAGAGCAGCCACCAGCCTTCCATCGAGTGGGCCGGAACGCGCTGTTGCTTCCGGCCAACCCAGCCACCAGATGGACGAGCGCGCCCGTGCCTGCTCCCGTGGCCGAGCGGCGCCCGGCGTCGGCGAGCGGGAGTGGTCGACGCCCATCGATAGCAGTAGCTGCTCCGAAGCGCGAGAACACGACGATCATGGCCGTGATCTGCCTGATCATCGGCGCCAAGCTGATCGGGGACGCGATCAGCGCCTGGCCTGGCTCGGGCCTGCCGGCCGGCGGGACTAGACTGCCGCTGTGGCGAGCGAGGGCATCGACGAGGCCGACGGTGCCGGCGGGCGGCCGAACGTTCTTTTCTTCCATGTCGACAACCTCGGCTTCGGGGAGCTGAGCTGCTACAGCGGCGGCCCGTTTCGCGGCGCCTGGACCGAGCGGATCGACGCGTTCGCCAAGCAGGGATTCCGGTTGACGAACTACGCCCCGGAGGCGCAGTGCACGCCGACCCGGTCGGCGCTGCTGACTGGACGCCACGCGATTCGTTCCGGCACGCACAGCGTGCCGGTCGGAGCCCAGGGCGGGTGGGGTCTGGTTCAGTGGGAGAGGACGCTCGGAGACTTGCTGGGCGAAGCCGGCTACTCGTGCGCGGTGTACGGGAAGTGGCATGTCGGCGAGGGGCCCGGCCGATGGCCGACCGATCACGGCTTTGAGGAGTGGTACGGCCCGCCGCGGACTTACGACGAAGCGCTGTGGCCGACCGACCCGTGGTATGACCCGCAACGCGACCCGCAGTCGCGGATGGTGCAGATCAAGAAGGGCAAGTCAGACGTCACCGAGGGCGAACAGCTGACACTCGAGGTCCGGCGCGACTGCGACACCGCATACCTCGCGCACGCGGGCGAGTTCATCCGACGGAGCGTCGCGGACGGCTCGCCGTTCTTTGTCTATTTCAACCATTCGATGATGCACATGCCGGTGATCCCGCGGGAGGAGTTCAAGGGCAGGAGCGGGCAGGGCGACTGGGCCGACAGCCTCCTCGAGCTCGACAGAGACTTCGGTGTGCTGCTCGACCTCCTCGACGAGCTCGGGATCACGGATAACACGCTCGTCGTGTTCGCCGGTGACAACGGCCCCGAGGACATCGTGCTCTGGCGCGGCACACCCGGCTACTGGGAAGGCTCCTACTTCGCCGGCGGCGAAGGCAATCTCCGCACCCCGTGCATCGTGCGCTGGCCCGGGCGCGTCGCTGAGAACCGAGTGAGTGACGAGATCATGCACGTCACCGACTGGTTCACCACGATCCTCCACGCGGCGGGTCTGAGCAACCCCCGCGATCGAGTGATCGACGGCGTCAACCAGCTCGATTGGCTCGCAGGAGAAAGCGACTCCTCGGCGCGCGAGGGCTACATCTTCTGGATGGGCCCCGAGATGTACGGGGTCAAGTGGCGCAACTTCAAGCTGGTGCTCGTCGAGCAGAAATACTCGAGCGACCCGGCCGGCAAGCTCTCGGCCCCGCGGATCATCAACCTCGTGACCGACCCGCAGGAACGCGAAGACGTCGCAATCCCGTACCTTCACTCGTGGACCGCGTTTCACTTCAACCGGATCGTCCGCGACTTCCGCGCGAGCGCCCACCGGGAGCCACTGATCCCGGCCGGCGCCCCGCTCGAATTCGTGCCATCCGGCGAGAATCAATAGCGGGCGCCCGTGGATCAGCCTGCGACACAGGCGGTTGGCCTCACGGCGCTGGCGGTCGCGCTGCTCCTCCAGGCAAAAGCGGGTGGGATGTCGACCTCAACATCCCAGCTCTGGCCGCTGAAATCGGACAAGGCAGCCAGAGGACCACGTCGGCGAGGCGGCACGGCAGCGCGCGAGTTCGAACCGATGGTCACGGGCCGGTAACGGGTCGCCACGCCTGGGCTACCGGCTAGGACCCGGTCGCGTACCGCACCATCTGACCGACGAACCGTTCGAGGTCGGCCCGCGTCTGCTCGGAGTCGCCGAGGGTGAGGTACTGGAGGATCAGGCCGTCGGCGCCCGCGAGGAACAGGCGCGCGAGCTGGTCCGCGGGAATGGCGAGCGTCACGCCGGCCCGGGCCGCGGCCTCGTTCCAGTTTTCGGTCAGCACCTGCAGGTACAGCTCGTACTGGCGCCGGGCGACGTTGGCCATGCCCTCTGTACGCAGAGCCCAGATCGTCAGCTCGTACTGCATGATCTGCATACCGGGATCGGCTTCAACGAGCTGCGACCAGACGTCGAGCACGGTGGTCAGCATCGCGGCGTCGAGGTCGGTGGCGCTGCTGGCGGCGGCGCGGAAGGCGACGGAGATCTCCTCCAGGACGTCTTCGAGCACGGCGCGGAGCAGCTGCTCCTTGGTGGCGAAGATGTAGTGCACGGTCCCGAGCGGGACGCCGGCCTCGGCCGCCACTCCGCGCAGGGTCGTGCCGGCCATGCCCTCGCGTGCCAGGACCGCGCGTGCAGCAGCCACGAGCTGACTGCGACGCACCTCTGCCTTCGCGTAGGCGCCGGTCATCGTGGGCTCCGACTCTGCCTCGGCGAGTTTTTTTCGTTCCAACCCCTTGTGCACTGTAGTCGCATATGTCATCCTCTCAAATGTTGGACGGACGTCCGACT
Organism: Solirubrobacteraceae bacterium; assembly: GCA_035499395.1. Lineage (GTDB taxonomy): Bacteria > Actinomycetota > Thermoleophilia > Solirubrobacterales > Solirubrobacteraceae > Palsa-465. Next base: position 17,674 of record DATJYY010000063.1, on the reverse strand, counting down.
TAGATTCTACACGATCCCCACTCCGGCACCCGGCCGGCGAGGGGATCTCGATCTCGCTACGAGGGAGTTGAAACATGGAATCCGTGGATGTGGTTGTCGTAGGTGCCGGACTGGCCGGCCTGACGGCGGCGGCAGATCTCGTCGACCGGGGCCACCGCGTCCTAGTGCTCGAGGCCCGCGATCGGGTCGGCGGCCGCACGGCCGGGAAGCTGATGTCCGACGGGCACACGATCGAGATGGGCGGCCAGTGGTTCGGCCCGACCCAGACCGAGGTGCTGGCGCTCGCCGAGGCGCACGGGCTTAAGACCTATCCCCAGCACGACGAGGGCGACCAGCAGCTCGCCTGGAACGGCAAGGTCACCCGGTTCGGCAACGATGACCCGCGTCTCTCTCCCGAGGCAGCGGCGGAGGTCGGGCGGCTGACAGGCGAGCTCGAGGCCATGGCCGCGACGCTCGACCTCGAGCAGCCGTGGAGCGCCTCCCAAGCCGACGAGTGGGACGGCATCACGTTCGGCAGCTGGCTCCGCGCGGCCACCGACAACGACGAGGCCCTGGCGTTCTGGCGACTGTTCGTGCCCGCGATCTTCGCCGCCGAGGCGCACGAGGTGTCGCTGCTCCACTTCCTGTTCTACATCGCCTCGGGCGGCGGGATCGCGATGCTGCTCGGCACGCGCGACGGCGCCCAGGACTGCCGTCTGGTGGGAGGCTCGCACCTCATCTCCGAGGCTCTGGCCGACTCCCTGGGCGCCGTTGTCCGGCTCGGCTCCCCGGTCCACACCATCGAGCACGCCGCCGACGGCGCGATCGTGCGCCACGACGGAGGCGAGGTGTCGGCGCGCCGCGTGGTCGTCGCCCTTGCGCCCGCGCTGGCCGGTCGTCTGCGCTACGCGCCCGCACTGCCGCCGTTGCGCGACCAGCTCACTCAGCAGGTCCCGATGGGATCGGTGATCAAGATCAACGTTCTCTACGAGCGGCCGTTCTGGCGCGACGCCGGGCTCAAGGGGAGCACGATGAGCTTCGAAGATCCGCTGTCGGTCGCCGTCGACAACACTCCGTTCGAATCCGAGCACGGGGTGCTGGCGGGCTTCTTCGAGGGCGTCCACGCCCGGCGGGTGAGCACCCTCACACTCGAGGCGCGGCGCGCGATCGCGATCGAGTGCCTGGCCAAGTACTTCGGGTCGGAGGCCGCCGAGCCGCTCGAGTACCACGAGATGGATTGGAGTGCAGAGGAATACAGCCGCGGCTGCTACGGCGGCCGATTCGGCACCGGCGTCTGGACGGCATACGGGCCGCAGCTCAGCGAGCCCGTCGGTGTCATCCACTGGGCCGGCACCGAGACCGCCGCGATCTGGAACGGCTACATGGACGGCGCCGTGCGTTCGGGCCATCGCGCGGCCGACGAGATCCACGCTGCCCTGTCTTCCCCCACCAACGGCCGACCGCTCGGCGCCGTGCGCTTCGGTCAGCCCTCCGCCCGCTAGATCCACACCTACCAACCCTCAAGCTCAAACTGAGAGAGAAATGTCCAGCCTGAACAAAAAGACCCTCGAGGCCAAACAGCGCAACAGCGGCCTCAGCACCTGGAAGATCGTCTTCTTCGTGATCGCCGCGACCACGCCGATGGCCGCGATGATCGGCACCGTGCCGTATGGCTTCGCCCTGGGGACCGGGGCCGGTATGCCCGCCATGTACCTGCTGGCGGGGCTCATCATGCTCTGCTTCATCTCGGGATACGCGGCGATGAGCCACAAGATCGTCAACACCGGCGCGCTCTACACCTACATCCGCGCCGGGCTCGGTCGACTCCCGGGGGCGAGCGCCGCGTATGTAGCGGTGCTGTCCTACATCGCGTTCACGATCGGCATAGTCGGCGCCTTCGGGTACTTCGCCGTGATGATCCTGCCGTTTCACGGTGTCTCATGGGAGTGCTACTCGGCCGCGCTCCTGCTCGTGGTAGCGGTGTTGGGACGTCGTCAGCTCGACCTGTCGGTCAAGACGATCGGCCTCCTGATGTGCGCCGAGATCCTGATCCTAGTGATCATGGACCTCGCGATCGGCGCCGACAAGGGCGTGGGTGCGCTGCCGGCTGTGTCGTTCTCGCCCTCGGTGGCCTTTGGCACCGGGCTGGCCGCCGCGATGACGTTCGCGTTCACCTCCTACATCGGCGTCGAGTCCGCACCGCTGTACAGCGAGGAGGCTCGGGATCCGCGCCGCTCGATCCCTCGGGCTGGGTACTGGGCCGTGGCGATCATCACAGTGTTCTACACGCTCACGAGCTGGCTGGCGGTGGGCGGACTCGGCGTGAACCACGTCCGAACCGCGGCGGCCACCGAGGGCGGCGGGCTGTTCTTCGCTCTCAATGCGCAGTTCACCGCGCCGTGGGTGACCGACGTGATGAAGGTGCTGCTGGTGACGAGCTTCCTCGCGACCACGATCGCGCTGCATAACGCGGCGAGCCGCTACATCTTCGCGCTCGGCCGCGAGGGGCTCCTGCCGCACTGGCTCGGACGGCGGCATCCCAAGCACGGCTCACCGGCGCGCGCCAGCGCCCTGCTGAGCATTGTCACCGCCGCGGTCGTGGCGGCCTTCGCGATCGCGCGCCTGAACCCGTACACCACGCTCGGTGTGAGCATGATCAGCCTGGCCACGATCGGAATCATGGTCCTGCTGCTGGCCGCGTCGCTCGCCGTGCTCGTGTACTTCGCCCGCAGGCCATCGGATCGCCACTGGTGGACGACGGTGAGCGCACCGCTGCTCGCGCTGGCCGGGCTGGGCAGTGCCCTGGTGCTGGTCCTTGGTCATTACAAGTACCTCACCGGCACCGACTCGTCGCTGATCAACGGGCTGCCCTGGTTAATCCTCGTCGCGATCGCGGTCGGTGTCGCCCGGGCGCTCTGGCTGAGGGCCAGGCGGCCGGTGGCCTACGCCGCGATGCACCCCGAATTCGACACCCCGAACTCGCACGACGACTCACCGGCGATCGTCCCGGCAGCCGCGCCGGAGCCGGTCGCCGCCTGAAGGAGCAACACCTCCGTGGTGTGGGGCGCCGGCCAGTCCGGCCGGCGCCTCCGGAGGTCGCGCGCAAACAACCTTGAACGAACTCAGGAGATCGAAGAAACATGTCACTCACAGTCCCGCACAACGGCACCACCTCCGTCGCCCCGCATGAGCCCGCGGTCTCGGCGCTCGACCGCTTTCGGCTCGACGACCGAGTCGTGATCGTTACCGGCGGCTCATCTGGCCTCGGCGTCGCGTTCGCGCAGGCATGTGCCGGCGCGGGTGCGGACGTAGTCGTCGCAGCAAGGCGCGCCGACCGGCTCGAGACAACGCTCGAGCTCGTGCGAGATGCCGGCCGTGACGGGCTCGCCGTGACCGCGGATGTCAGTAGCGAGCAGGACTGCCGGCGGATCGTCGAGGAAACCGTCGAGCGGTTCGGACGCCTCGACGTGCTCGTCAACAACGCCGGTGTCGCCGAGTCGCGGCCCGCCGCGCAACTGACCGGGTTTGACTTCCAGCGCGTCCTCGACGTCAACGTCACCGCCTGCTTCAACATGGCGCGGGCGGCCGCGGAGCACATGCCCTGCGGCTCGTCGATCGTCAACGTCTCCAGCGTGATGGGACTGACCACGATCGAGGTTCCCTCCTCGGCCTACTCCGCGTCCAAGGCAGCCGTGTTGGGGCTCACCCGGGCGCTCGCGAGGGAGTGGACGCTCTCCAAGGGCATCCGCGTCAACGCCATCCTCCCGGGGTTCTTCCCCTCCGAGATGACCCCCGCCGTGGTTGCCCAGATGCTGAGCCACCGGCTCGCCATGGGCCGGCTTGGCGATCCGGACGAGCTGGCGGCGGCAGTCGTCTTCCTGGCCTCCGACGCGAGCAGCTACATGACCGGGGCAGAGCTTCTGGTCGACGGCGGGTTCATGCTCACATGAGGTCGCGGGAGCCCATCACCTCAACTCGCGTGCGCTTGCACGGCGTGGGCACGAGGGCGCTCGAGGTCGGTGGAGACGGCCCGGCGGTCCTGTTGCTGCACGGCTTCAGCGACTCGGCCGATTCCTGGCGGCCGGTGCTCGCGGAGCTATCGGCGATGGGCAGGCGTGCCGTAGCCGTGGACCTGCCTGGCGCGGGCCACGCCGACCCGCTCAATCGCAGGTCGGCGCTGGCGACCCTCGACGGCTTCACCGAGGAGTTCGTGCGCGCCTACGCCGGCGACTCGCCCGCCGTCCTCGCGGGCAACTCCCTGAGCGGCCTGCTGACGATGCGCGCGGCGCGCAGCGCGGACCTGCCGCTGCTCGCCGCAGCGCCAATCGCGCCCGCCGGATTGGCCTATCACCGACGCCTCGATCTGTTCGAACGCGGCGTCCGGGGCCTCTCGCCGCTCCTGTGGCTGGCGGGCTCGCTTCCGGTGCCCGGACGCCTGGTCAGGCTCTACGCGGAGTGGGTCTACGCCAGCCGGCTCCTCGAGGGGCGCGCCGATCGCCGGCTCGCGCGTTACTACGCATCTCACTACAGGCGAATGGGTGACCTGTCTCGCATCGGCGGCGACCTCCTCGTGCTGGCCGCGGCGAGCCGCCTCGACCCGCTGGCACCAGCGGAGATCCGCGTGCCGACCCTCCTGATCTGGGGCAGCCGCGACCGGCTGGCCGACGTCGCTGGTGCCGAGCTGGTGCTCGACGCCGTCCCGGCATCGCGGCTGGTCCTGCTCGACGACTGCGGGCATCTCCCACAGGTGGAGCGCCCAATCGAAGTTGCTCGCCTCCTCGCCGACCTGCCCGCGTCCGCCGAGCGCTCGGCGCCGTCCCCTCTGAACACCCTAGGACTGCCATGAACAACTCACTACTCCCATCAGCTATCACCGGGCCGATCGGGCGCCCCTTCGCCCGTGTGATGGCGACGGCGGTCAACGGCCTCGAGGTCGCGCGCTTCGGCGGCCTCAAGGTGGACGACGAGTCCTCGCCTTACGAGGTCTTCGCGCACGAGCCGGTCTACCGGCTGCGTCGCTACTTTCCGGACAGCGACGCCGGGTCGCGCGAGCAGGTGCTGCTCGTGCCCCCGCTGATGATGAGTACCGAGGTCTGGGATGTATCGCCTCCGATCAGCGCGGTCGCGCAGCTACGCGATCACGGCCTCGAACCATGGACCGTCGACTTCGGCGATCCGGAGCGCGAGCCCGGAGGGGCGCAACGCGACGTGACCGATCACGTACTCGCCGTTGCCGATGCGATCGAGCGCGTGCGCGACGCATCCGGCCGGAACGTCCACATCGGCGGGTACTCGCAGGGAGGTCTGTTCTGCTATCAGGCCGCGGCATACCGAGGTTGCGACGGCGTGAGCAGCATCTTCACGCTCGGCTCGCCGGTCGACAGCATCGACATCAACTTCCTCCCCGACGCGCTCGTCTGGAGGATGATTCGCCTCGAGACCGAGTTGCTGCGCCACACCGGCTTGCCCGGCTGGCTGGTCAAGCGCCTGTTCAAGTGGTCCAACCCGGCCAAGGCGCTGCGCTCCGAGCTCGACTACATGCGCGCGCTGCACGACCGCGAGAAGCTCCTTCCGCGCGAGCGCCAGCGCCGGTTCCTGGCCGGCGACGGCTGGGTCGGCTGGTCGGGACCCGCGATCGCGGAGGCGATGGATGCCCTCGCGGACGCGCGCTACATGAACGGCGGGCTCGTCTTCGGCAACCGAACCGTCGGGCTCGCGGATGTGACCTGTCCCGTGCTGGTGTTCATCGGTGAAGTCGACGCGTTCGGGCCGGCGGCGCAGGTTCGGGCGATCGCCGACGCGGCGCCGAACGCCGAGATCTATGAGACGACCCTGCCCGTGGGTCATTTCGGACTCGCCGCCAGCTCGCAGGCGAAGAAGCACACCTGGCCGAACGTGGCCGGATGGGTCGACTGGCTTGCGAACGACGGCTCGTTCCCGGACGAGATCCGCCCGCTGCGGGTAGATGTGGACGACGTCGGGGACCGCAGGCGCGGGCTTGGCGCAAGCCTCACCTACGGGCTCGGGTTGGCCGCCGGCGCGGGGCTCTCGGCACCGAACACGGTCGCCAGAACAACGAGGCGGGCGGTCGATACGACGCTCGAGGTCTCGCGCGACGTCGTCGCGCAGCTGCCGCGGCTGATGCGCCTCGAGAGCATGGGACCATCCACCCGGATCTCCTGGGGCTCGCTCCTCGATGACGCGGCCCGGCGAGAGCCCGAGAACGTGTGCTTCCTGTTCGGGGATCGCGCACACACCTACGGGGCGGCCAAGCGCCGGACCGACAAGGTCGTTCGCGGATTGATCTCGGTCGGCGTGCGCAAGGGCGAGCGTGTCGGCGTGCTGATGCACACGCGTCCCAGCGCGCTGGTCTCGGTCGCGGCGCTGAACCGCCTCGGCGCAGTAGCTGTAATGCTGCGTCCGGGCGGCCCGACGGCACGTGAGGCCACCCTGGGCCAGATCTCGCGCGTGATCACCGATCCCGAGCACGCTCGGGACGCCGCCGAGCTGGGGCTCGAGGTGCTCGTGCTGGGCGGCGGCGTCGAGCCCCGCGAGCTCCCGTCTGGGAGCGTCGACATGGAGCGGATCGACCCAGACCCGGTGGAGCTGCCGCGCTGGTATCGCGCCAATCCGGGACGCGCGCGCGATCTCGCGTTCATCCTGTTTACCGGCTCGGGAGAGCAGACCCGCGCCGACCGGATCACCAACGGCCGATGGGCCAAATCCGCGCTCGCTGCGGCCTCCGCGGCCGCCCTGACTCCGGCGGACACGATCTACTCGGTGAGCCCGCTCCACCACCCGTCGGGGCTGCTGCTGGCGACGGCGGCGGCGTCGGCCGGAGGCTGCCGGCTCGCGATGGCGACCCACTTCGATCCGGCTACGTTCTGGTCCGAGGTCCGCCGCTACGGAGCGACGGTCGTGCCCTACACCTGGACGATGCTGCGGGAGCTCGCCGAGGCCCCGCCACATCCCGAGGAGCGTCACCATCCGATCCGGTTGTTCGTCGGCTCGGGAATGCCGGCGAACCTGTGGCGGCGCGTGGTTGAGCGCTTCTCACCGGCAGCCGTCCTGGAGCTCTATGCGTCGACGCGCAGCGGCGCGATCCTCGGGAACGTGAGCGGTCGCAAGATCGGCGCGCTCGGACGGCCCTTGCCGGGGATGGCCAGCGTCACGATCGCGGCCTACGACCACCCCGGCCGACGGCTCGCGATCGGAGACGACGGCTTCGCGGTCCGTTGCCGAGCGGGAGAGACCGGGATGCTGCTGGTCGAGGCAAACGATCCAGCGGACGCGGGCCATGACGTCCCGCTCCGCGCCGTGTTCAAGGCCGACGACGCCTGGATCGCGACCGGAGACCTGTTCTGTGAGGACGACGACGGCGACCTCTGGCTCGTCGACGCGACCGCCGCGCTCATCGACACCAAGCATGGAACCGTGTCTCCGCGAGCCGTCGAGAGTGCCCTGGGTGAACTCGCCGCGGTCGACCTCGCCGCGTGCTACGACGTGCAGCCCGACGGTGCCTCGGCGAGTATCGCGGTGGCCGCCGTGACTCTGCGGCGGCAACGCCGACTCGACGCGCAGGACGTCGAGCGCGCCCTCGCCGCGCTGGACCCAGACGCCCGGCCGGACATCGTCCACGTAGTTCCCCGGATGCCGCTGACCTCGTGGTTCAGGCCGTCGCTGGCCGACCTCCGGGCCGCCGGCGAATCAGTCGACGCCCGGCGCGGAGCCTGGCGACGAAACAACCGAACAGGCAGATACCGCCCGATTGAGACAGGAGAGAGATCCAATGGCAACTGAGACGAAGCTAGCCCTCGACGAACACCACCTGGGTACGCCCGCAACGCTGTGCGAGGCGTTCCAGCGCAGTGCGGCCGCCCACGCCGATCAGGTCGCGCTGCGCACCCACGGTGAATCGGATCAGATCAGCTGGAGCGAGTACTCGCAACGCGTCGAGGAGGTGGCCGCGGGCCTGGCCGCGCTCGGTATCGGGCGTGGCGACACGGTCGCGATGATGCTGTCCAACCGGCCGGAGGCGTTCATCGTAGACACGGCGGCGCTACACCTCGGCGCCACGCCGTTCTCGATCTACAACACGTCCGCGCCTGAGCAGATCGCATATCTGCTCGGCAACGCCGAGTCACGCGTGGTCGTGTGCGAGACGCAGTACGCCGAGCAGATCAGCGCGGCGCGAGCTTCGCTGCCTGCGCTCGAGCACGTGTTCGTCGTGGGCGGCACCGCCGCCGGAACGCGCGAGTTCTGCGAGCTTGGCACGCTGGGCGAGCCCGACTTCGACTTCGAGGCGGGGTGGCGGGCGGTCAGGCCGGACGACGTGGCCGTGCTGATCTACACCTCCGGGACCACTGGCCCGCCGAAGGGCGTCGAGATCACGCACTCGAACGTGATCGCCGATTTCGGGATGACGATGAGCGTCTTCCCCGGACTGCGGGAGCACGGCCGGATGTTGTCTTACCTGCCTATGGCCCACCTGGCGGATCGCATGGTCGCCCACTACCCGGCGCTCCTGACCGGCGCGACGATCACCTGCCTGCCAAACGCCCGCCAGATATCTGACGCGCTGCTGGAGGTCCGGCCGACGTTCTACGCCACCGTCCCGCGGATGTGGGAGAAGGCCAAGGCGGCGATCGAGATCTCGATCGAGCGGGAGCCCGACGAGCGCCGGCGCGCCGAGATCCTCGGCGCTCTCGACGCCGGGATTCGCAAGGTCCGCCTCGAGATCGAGCGTGCACCGGTCCCCCCCGAACTCGCCGAGCAGTGTCGCCGCGCTGACGCACGTGTCTTCTCGAGACTGCGCGCACAGCTTGGCTTCGACCGGTCGATCGCATTGCTGTCGGGTGGGGCGCCGATCGACGCCGAGGTGCTGGAGTTCTTCGCGGCACTGGGGCTGCCGATCTGCGAGACCTGGGGCATGTCCGAGACCACGTCCTCGGTCACGACCAGCCGGCCGGGAGCGATCCGGATCGGCACCGTCGGTCAGGCGCTTCCCGGCGTCGAGCTCAAGCTGGCGGCTGACGGAGAGGTCCTGGTCCGCGGGCCGAACGTGATGCGGGGTTACCACAACGACCCACGTAAGACCGCCGAGGCGATCGATCCCGACGGCTGGCTTCACACCGGCGACATCGGCGAACTCGACGCCGACGGCTACCTGAAGATCGTCGACCGCAAGAAGGAGCTCATCATCAACGCCGCCGGCAAGAACATGTCGCCGAGCAACATCGAGAACAAGCTGAAGTCGGCCAGCCATCTGATCGGCCCGGCCGTCGCGATCGGAGACCGGCGGCCCTACAACAGCGCACTGATCGTGCTCGACCCAGATGCGGTGGGCGAGTTCGCCCGAACCCAGGGCTTGGCCGACGCGTCGGTCGCGCGGCTCGCCGGCAACGAACGCGTGCAGGCCGAGATCGCGGCAGCAGTGCAGCGCGCCAACGCCCAGCTGAGCCGGGTCGAGCAGATCAAGAAGTTCACGATCCTTCCTGTCGAGTGGCTGCCCGACAGCGATGAGCTCACGCCGACGCTCAAGCTCAAGCGCAGGGCGATCGCCCAAAAGTACGCTGCCGAGATCGACGCGATGTACGTCCGATGAAGCTCACGGATCTCCGCGCCGCGACTGGGTCCGAGGCGTCGGGCACATGGCCAAGACCGGATTAGCCGGCACGCCCGACGTCCGGGAGTGGCTCGACCGCCGGGCCCGCGAGCTCGATCGGACCGAGCTGCGCGCGATCCTGGGGGCGCTGGCGCCGGCCGTCGCCGCGGTGCCGGAGCTCCTGGCCGACCCCGACCTGATCGCCGAGGCCAACGCGGCCGCGCGGGAGATGATGCGACTGCTGATCGTCACCGTCCTTCCGGCGATCGGTCCCCTGGGCAGTGACCCGGCGCCCGCGGCGCTCGTCTCGGTGGTGCGGGTATGGGCACGACGAGGGGTCGACCTGAGCGTGCTGATGCGCGGCTACCGGGGCGCCCATGCCGAGTTCTGGCGCTACTGGATGGCCGACGCCGCGGCGCGCATCGAGGACCCGGCGCTGCGGATGGCCGTGCTCGAGCACTCGTGGGAGCGATTCAGCGCGTGGCACGAGGCGCAGCTTGCCCAGCTCGAGGCGATCTACACCGAAGAGCGCGACCGCTGGCTGCGCGGGGCGCAGGCACGCCGCGCGGAGCTGATCCGATCGCTGTTGGCCGGCGAGCCGACCGACGTCGAGCACGCCCGTGCGACGCTGAGCTATGACCTGGGACGCGTGCACCTGGGGCTGGTCATCTGGGCGGAGGGCGAGCCCGGCGAAGCCGATGCGCTGACCGAGCTGGACGATGCCGTGCGCGAACTGGCGCGGGCGCTCGCCGGTGGACGGCCGCTGACGACGGCGGCAGGCCCGCGCGCGCTGTGGACGTGGATCCCGATCGATGCCGAACGCGCGCCGGTGCTGACACCAAAGCTGGCGGGCGGCCTGTTGCCGGAGCAGGTTCGTGTAGCCGCCGGGCGACCCGCCCGCGGCATGAGCGGATTTCGGAACACTCATCATGACGCCCAGCTGGCGCGCCGGCTGATGCCGCTCGCCGGCCGCAGCGCACGGCTGGTGCGGTTCGACGACGTCGAGCTGGCGTGCCTGATGTCAAGCGAGCCCGATGCGATGCGCCGCTTCGTGGCGCACGAACTCGGCGAGCTTGCCCAGCAGGAGCCCAACGTCGCCCGCCTACGGGAGACCGCGCGCGTCTACCTGGCGTGCGGAGCTAACGCCCGGGAGGCCGCCGAGCGGCTGAACATGCACAAGAACACCGTCCACTACCGGCTCGCCCGCATCGAGGAGCTGCTCGGACGCCCGATCGGCGAACGACGACTAGAGCTCGAAGTGGCTCTGATGCTCGTCCACACGCTCGGCGACCGAGTCCTCCCGGCGAGCTAGCGGCGTCACGCGCGCTACCCGGGGGCCTTGTCCCGCGCCGGGTCCCCCGGGAGGCGTTGCAGGCGGTCGGGCGACCGACCCGCCTGGTCCAGTCGCTCAGCCGCCGAGCGCGGCCGCCAGCTGTTTGATCACCGCGGGCGGCGCGCACACCGGCTTGTCGCCGCCCAGCGGCGCGAACTCACCGTTGGTCAGCTTGGCCTGGAAGTAGCAGGCGGGGAAGCCCGGGCGTCCGGGGACATAGGTGAGCGGTGGCGCGAGGCCGTCGAGCGTCTCGTTGCGGAGCGCGTAGAGACCCTTCTTCACATCCGCCGGCGTGGACGTCGGGGTCAGCTTGGCCGCCTTGGCGGCCGCTGCGAACAGCTCGCCGCCGGCCCACATGTCCAGATATCCCCAGCTGTACTGGGAGCTGCCGGTCAGCCCGGGGACGTACTGGTTCAGCGCATCGGTGAACGACTTCACACCGGGCACCGATTGATCGGTGTAGTCGGCGTTCGCGGCCGCGACCAGCGAGCCGTCGAGGTTCGCGTCCTTGGTCCAGCTGCGTTCGGTGGTGGCGCTCGAGGCCAGGTTCACCGGGTGGTAGCCCTGTTGGGCGCACGCGTCGAGAACGCGCGGGACGATCGTCGAGTTCATGGCCACAATCACCGAGTCGACGCCGTGCTGCTTGAGCGACAGGCACGGCGCGATGTAGCTCGGCGCGGTGGACGATACGCGCTCGGACGTGACCGCGATTCCCATCGGCTTGGCCAGCGCGCCGATCAGCGCCGGCGCCTGGGCGCACACCGGCGTCTCGGCGCAGTAGAACAGCCCGAGGTGCCTCTTGCCGGTCTGCTTGGCCAGCTCCACCTGCCCGAACAGGTTCATCAGCAGGTTCGAGCCCGATACGAAGAAGTCGGGGTTGGTCAGGAACGGAGTGTCGACCGGCTGGCCGCCCACCACCGGCACGCCGGTCGAGGAGATGTACTTGGCCCACGACTCTGAGGTCAGGCTCTCCTGCCCTACGATCGCCATCACCCTGTCCCGCTGGACGAGCGACTTGACGGCTTCGAGGCCCTTGGCCGGGTCCTGGCCGTCGTCGATCGCGATCACCTTCACGGGGTGTCCGTCGAGGCCTCCATGGGCGTTCGTCCACTTGGCCCACGCCTGGATCACGTCCTCGCTGCGTCCGATCGTCGTCGCCAACGGGCCGGTGCAGCTGCACACGAACCCGACGGTGATCGGCTGACCGGAGACGGTGCTCGCCGATGACGGCGCTGCGGCCGGAGCGCTGGCCGCAGCGGCGTTCGACGTGGTGCCCGAGCTGGTTGAGCTGGTCGAGCCGCACGCCGCAAACGTCAACAGTGCGGCGAGGGCCGCGGCCGCAAGCGCGAATTTGGTCATACGCATAGATACCTCTCTTTGAGTCAGTGAGCCGTGGAATTCCGCGCGGGTCGGGGCGCGGACTTTGATGAAGGGGTAGGTACTGGGGCGCTCGCCGGATCGCCGCCGTCGAGGTAGCCGCGCACGAGCGCGTCGCGATCGATCGACGTCGCTGGCTGGCGGAGAGTCGTCCTCCCGCGGTCGAGCACGTGGACGCGGTCGGCGAGGGTCAGGGCCCGGTCGACGTGCTGCTCGACGATCAGCAGCGCGACGCCGCCGGCCGCGAGCTGCCGGAGGCCGGCATAGATCTCGTCGACGACGCGCGGCGCCAAGCCCATCGAGACCTCGTCGAGGAGCACGCACGTGGGCTGTGCCAGCCAGCAGCGTGCGAGCGCGAGCATCTGGTGCTCGCCGCCCGACATCGATCCCGCGCGCTGGTTCATTCGCTGCCCGAGGATCGGGAAGGCGCCCAGCGGCCGGGCTAGATCGGTGCCGTTGAGCCAGGGCGGAACCTGCAGCCGCAGGTTCTCGCGGACGGTCAGGGCGGGGAAGATCCCTCGGCCCTCGGGAACCATGCATAGCCCGCGACAGGCCCGAGCGTGCGGGGGGCGAGCAGTGACGTCCTCCCCGCCGATGCGCACCATTCCACGCTGTGGGCGCAAGAGGCCGGCACCGACGCGGAGCAGCGTTGTCTTGCCGGCGCCGTTGGGGCCGAACAGCGCCAGCACCTCGCCGGCCGCCACCTGGAGATCGATGTCGCGAACGACCGTGGTCTGGCCGTAACCGGCGCTGACGTCACGCAGTTCGAGGATCGGCCCGCTCACCGCGGCTCTCCCGACATGCTCCGCGAGCCGCCGACCGCGGGCTCGACCTCGGCGTCGCCAAGATATGCGGCGGCCACGACCGGCGAGGCTCGGACCTCGGCGGGAGCTCCGCGGAACACGAGCGCTCCGAAGTCGAGCACGAATATGTCGTCGCAGATGTCGAGGACGAGCCTGGTGTCGTGCTCGACCAGCACCACCCCGACGCCTCGCTCGTCGACCACACGGCGGACGATCCTCCCGAAGCGTTCCCGCTCGGCGTGATCGAGCCCGGAGGTCGGCTCGTCGAGCACGAGCAGGCGGAACGGCCCCGCGAGGCAGCGGCCAAGCTCCACGAGCCGGCGGTGGCCTGTCGACAGCGATCCGACGCTTGCCTCGGCAAGGCCCGCGAGGTCGCATAGCTCGAGCGCCGCGCTCGTTGCCGCGGTCACCTCCCGGCGGTCACCGCGGCGGGAGATCACGTGCCGGAGCGGATTTCCTCCGGCCAGACACCCTTCGGCGCCGATCTCCATGTTCTCCCGCACCGTGAGTGAGTCGAACAACTGCATCCGCTGGAAGGTCCGGCCGAGGCCAAGGCGCGCGCGCGCCGACGGGTCGCAACCAGCCGCGTCGAGATCACCGATGAACACGGTCCCGCCGTTCGGACGACGCAGCCCGCTGAGCACGTTGAGGGTCGTCGTCTTCCCGGCTCCGTTGGGGCCGATCAGACCGGTGATACGACCGGTGCAGGCTTCGAGGTCGAGCGCGTCGACGGCGAGCCGCCCGCCGAACCTGACCGTGACCCCGTCGGCTCTGAGAGCGAGCGGCTGTACGCGCCCGAGCGGTGAGCACTGACCGGGGGCGAGTACCCCAGCACGCCCGTCCCCTCGCCGGGCGGCCCGGCGGCGGAACCAGTTGTCCAACCTCCCGCGGACGGCGCGGGGCACTTCGGGCACTCGGCCTTGCAGCGCGAGCGCGACCGCCGCGGTCCCGAACGCCAGCTGTAGCCACGTTGCGGCGTTACCCGACGGGATGTAGGACGGGATGAGGATCAACCCGGCGGCCGCGAGCAGCGCGTACCACGGCTCCTTGCCGACCACCGTCACCACCGCGACGAAGTAGGTGAGCGAGAGCAGCGGTACGTAGGAATCCGCCGAGGAGACTTCGGAGGCAACCCCCATCAGGGCACCCGCCAGCGCCGCCAGAAAGGCCGACAAGCAGAACACCAGGACCTGAGTCACGTTCACCGTCGCGCCGCTGGTGGTGAGCGCGGTCGGCGAGTCGGCAAGTCCGCGAAGAAGGCGCCCCAGGCGAGTGCGGTCGAGCGCAACTACCCCGAGCACGGCGACGACGAGGAGGACCAGCACGAGCCGGTAGAAGCCGGCATCGGTTCCGAGGCCGAGCCAACTCGGGCGAGGCTCGGGCACGGTTCCGTTGACGCCGAACATGAAGCTCTGCGCGTAGAACATGTACTGCAGGAGCACGCCGAACCCGAACGTGGCCAGTGCCAGGTAGAGCCCCGATAGCCGGATCGCCGGGATCGCGAGCAGTGCGCCGATCGGTACCGCGATCAGGCCGGCCAGAAGCAGCGCCGGCACCCACGGAACCCCGCTTCCGGCGGCCAGGTGCGAGAACGCGGCAGCGCCGATCGCCGAGAAGCTGACATGACAAAGCGACACCTGTCCCGAGGTGCGCACCAGCAGACCCAGCGACAGGAACAGGATCGTCGTGGCCAGCGCGACCGTCCAGTCGGTGAGGTGCGGCCCGGCGAAGCTCGGCACGAATGCGAGCGCGACGACGAGCGCCGCTCCCGCCAGCAGTTGCAGCGCCGGCGGGGCGGACCACGCCTCGCCGCGCTGCACGATCCTGACCGGGGCGTGCGGCAGCCGCCGCCGCGGGGTGACGAGGAGGACCGCGAAAAGCACCAGGAACGGCATCGCCGACGGGACGCCGGCGAGGATCCCGCTCGTGAACCACTTCGTGGCCAGCGAGGCGAGCACACCCACGAGGAGCCCGCCCGCGAATGTGACCGGCAGGCTCCGGAAGCGGCCTATCGCGGCGGCGCCGAACGCCTGGACGACCAGCAGCGTGAGCTGGATCGGGTCGAGGCTCACCAGCGGCGCGAACAGCACGCCCGAGGCTGACACCAACACCGCACCGAGCACCCAGGCCAGGCGTCGGGTGCGCGCCGGAGAGGTGCCGCTCAGATCGAGCAGCTCGGGTGCGTCGACGACCGCCTTCATGGCCAGGCCGCGGCGCGTGTAGTGGATTGCCGCTGACAGTGCCACGGTCAGCGCGAGCGCCACGGCGAACGTGACGATGTCGCTCCACTGCACGATCGCGCCGGCCAGCTCGATGCTTCCGTGGGCCAGGAACGGCGTCACGCTGCGCTCCTGCTGCGCGCTGTAGATGAGGATGACGATCGCCTCGATCATCAGCAGTAGCCCCACGGTCCCGGCGACCTGGAGCGTCAGCGGCGCCTCGGTCAGTCGCCGCGCCAGCCGCTCGAGGACGAGGCCCATGAGCGGAGCCAGCCCCAGGACGCAGATGGCCGCCGCGATCGGCCACGGCAAGCCGTGGTCGACGTGCAGGGTCCAGAACACGTAGGCCGAGACGGTGGCCAGCGCACCGTGGGCGAAGTTGAACACCCCCGAGGTCTTGTAGGTCAGCACCAGGCCCACCCCGGCCAGCCCGTAGATCGCCCCTGCGGTCAGGCCGGCCACGATGAACGGCGTTAGGGTTGACATGCGCGGGCCTACGCTCCCTCGGTTGCCGTCTCGAGGCCGCGCCTAGGCTGCGTCCGGCGGTGCGTAGATGGTCACTACGGCGGCGCCGCCGAGGCCGACGTTGTGCTGCAGCGCGATGCGCGCGCCCTCCACCTGTCGCTTGCCGGCCGCGCCGCGCAACTGCCAGTTCAGCTCCGAACACTGCGCGAGGCCGGTCGCCCCGAGTGGATGGCCCTTGGAGATGAGCCCACCGGACGGGTTCACCACCGGTCCGCTGCCGCCGTAGGTCGTGACGTCAGCGTCGACCAGCTTGTGGCCCTCGCCCTCGGCGGCCAGCCCGAGCGCCTCGTAGGTCAACAGTTCCATCGAGCTGAAGCAGTCGTGCAGCTCGATTACGTCGATGTCCTCGGCCCCGACCAGTGCCTCCTCGTATGCCTTCTGTGCGGCGACGCGGGACATGTCGTAGCCGACCAGGTTTCGACACGAGCGCGCCTCGAAGGTCGACGGCATGTCGGTCACCATGGCTTGGCCTCGGATCTCGATCGCCTGTTCCCACAGCCCGTGCTCGTCAACGAACCGCTCGGAGGCGAGAATCGCCGCAGCCGACCCGTCTGAGGTGGGCGAGCATTGAAGCTTGGTCAGTGGCCCGTGGTAATGCTGGGCGTCCTTGACCTCCTCGAGCGTGTACTCCTGCTGAAACTGTGCGTACGGGTTGTTGACCGAATGCTTGTGGTTCTTCCAGCCGATCCAGGCGAAGTGTTCGGGCGTGGAGCCGTACTGCTGCATATGCTCCATGGCCGCGTCGCCAAACATCTCCAGCGCGCGGGGCACGCCCTCCGGCGCCGGGTAGATCTCCCGCATCGCCGCGGCGTGCCGGCCGATGGGGTCGACGTGGGTGGGAAAGTGTTTGGTCAACGAGCCGGGCTGCATCTGCTCGAAGCCCAGCGCCAGCACTAAGTCCGCCATCCCGTAGCGCACGGCCTGACGCGCGAGGTACAGCGCACTCGAGCCGGTCGAGCAGTTGTTGTTGACATTGACAACTGGCAACCCGGTCAGCCCGAGCTCGTAGATCGCCCGCTGACCCGAGGTCGAGTCCCCATACACATAGCCGACGAAGGCGTGCTCGACGGCTGCGTACGGGATGCCGGCGTCGTGGAGCGCGTTTGTGCCGGACTCGCGCGCCATGTCGGGATAGGTCCAGTCCCGTCGGCCCGGCTTCTCGAACTTGGTCATACCGACCCCGACGACGAACACACGATTGCTCATCTCGCTGTCTCCTCTCGCCGGTCAGGCGACGGCCACGCCGAGGGCGTCGGCGACGCGTTCGATGGTCCATCCCTCGTCGGATTGGTAGGTCTCCGACGGCGTCCAGCCGCTCAGCTCGCTGATCGCGCCTCCGTGCACCGCGTACGCCTTGCCGCTGACCGAGCAGGCGGCGCTGGAGAGAAAGGCGACGAGCGCCGAGACGTGGCGCGGGTGGTAGATGTCGAACGCTTCCGGATCATCCGGCGCCTTGACCATCTCGCCGATCCGTCCGGGGGTGGCCAGCGTGGCGCGGGTGCGCGCGATTGGCGCAATCGCGTTCGCGCGGACACCGAGCCGACCGAGTTCCTCCGCGGCGACCAGGGTCATGGCCAGGATCGCCGCCTTCGCGGCGCCGTAGTTGACCTGGCCAGGGTTTGGGTGGGTGGTGCCCGAGCCCGAGCTCGTGTTGACAACGGCTCCGTCCACCTGCTCACCGGCCTTGAACCGGTCACGCCAGTGGTCGGTGGCATGGCGCATCGTGTTGAAGTGGCCCTTGATGTGGACGCGGATGACGTCGTCGAACTGCTGCTCGGTCATCTTGTGCAGGAAGCTGTCGCGGACGAAGCCGGCGTTGTTGACGAGCACGTCG
>DATJYY010000062.1:0-51351 GCA_035499395.1 Solirubrobacteraceae bacterium | reverse complement strand
GTGCACGACCCGGCACGCGCAGGCGATCTACCCGTTCGTCGCCACCGGCGGCCTGGGCGGCCGCGGCGTGTTCGTGGGGCGCGACTCGAGCGGGGGCGCGTTCTGTTACGACCCGTGGGTCCTATACGGCGACGGGACGCTCGACGATCCCAACGCGATCGTCCTCGGCAAGCTCGGGCAGGGCAAGAGCGCGCTGGTCAAGACGCTGCTGTGGCGGATGCTGCTGTTCGGCCGGCGCGCGCTCGTGCTCGACGTCAAGCGCGAGTACGGACCGTTGTGCGCGGCGGTCGGGGTGAGGCCCGTGTCGCTCGAGCCGGGCGGTGGGATCCGCCTCAACCCGCTCGCCTCCCGCCCCGAGGAGCACGCCCAGCTGGAGCTGCTGCGGGCCGTGACGATGACCGCGGTCGGAGGTCCGCTCAGCCAGATCGAGGCGGCCGCACTCCGCGAGGCCCTGCACGCGATGAGGGTCAGCGGCGTCGCGGAGCCGACGCTCCCGCAGATCGCCAAGATCCTGTTCGATCCGGTGGCGGACATGGCCGAGCGTCTACGCACCACGTGCGAGCGGCTCGCGCTCGACGTGCGGCGCGCCGCACTCGCGATTCAGGATCTGTGCGAGGGACCGCTGCGAGGGATGTTCGACGGCCCGACGACGCCGGGCCTCGACCTCGATGCCCGACTGCTCGTGCTCGACCTGCACGCAGTTAAGGACTCGCCCGCCGTTGGGATCCTGATGGCGTGCGCCACCGCGTGGATGAGCGCGCTGCTGGCACGCATGGCCGAGCGGCCGGGCCGCGAGCGCCTGATCAACGTCGCCGATGAGTCGTGGAAGATCGTCCAGCACACCGGCCTGGGCGAGTGGTTCCAGTCGAACTTCAAGCTCGCCAGGCAGTTCGGGGTGATGAACCTGGTCGTGCTGCACAAGCTCGCTGACCTGCGGGCCGCCGGCGACGCCGGATCTCGCGCGGCGAGGATCGCCGAAGGCCTGATCGCGGACGCCTCGACCCGCATCGTCTACCACCAGGACGAGAGCCAGGTTCCGCTCACGCGCGGGCTGCTCGGACTGTCCGAGACCGAGTCGCGGCTGCTCTCGATGCTGTCCGCGGGACAGGCTCTGTGGCGCGTCGGCAGCCGTTCGTTCGTGGTCCAACACTACCGCTCACGACTCGAGGCGCGACTCACGAACACCGACACGGGGATGCGCGTGAGCGAGGAGAGGCTCGGTCGCGGATGAGCCCGCGAGGCGGAGACACGATCTCCGACGGGGTCCTGGTCGCGGTGATCGGGGGCGGCGTGGCAGTCGCCGGGACGCTTTGGCTCTGGGGCGGCCTCGCGGGCGCGCTTTTCGGCTCCGGCTGGCCCCGGGTCGGGGTCGGGCAGCTGCTCGCGGTGCTGGTCCGGCTCCCCTCGCGCCTGGGCAACCCCGCCACCGCCTGGCCGGCGACCGTCCGCTCGGATCTACCGCGGGCCGCTGGCTTCTACGCCGCGCTCGTGATGTTGGCAGGTGCCGCAGGCGGCGTCGCGCTGCTGACGGGACGGATCAGTGCACGCCTCGCGGGCGGCCGAGGCGCGCGATGGGCGAAGGCGCCGGAGCTCCGCACGCTCCGCAGCTCCGCGCGGTCTGGACGCGCGGGGCGGCTCGTGCTCGGGCGGCGTGGCGGCAGGCTGCTGTACGCCGAGCAACGGCACGCGCTGGTGGCGTTCGGCCCGCCGCAGTCGGGCAAGTCCGCCGGCATCGCGATCCCCGCGCTGCTCGAGTGGGCCGGTCCGGCGGTCGCGAGCTCGATCAAGACAGACCTCGTCGGATCCACGATCGGCCGGCGCCGGGCGATCGGGGAGGTTTTCGTGTTCGACCCGTTCGGGCTCTCGGGCGAGCGGGCGCACACCTGGTCCCCGCTGCATGGGGTCGACACATGGGACGGTGCGCTCGAGGTCGCCTGGCGGCTCGCCTCGGCCGGTGAGCTCGACCGTCGAAGCGTGGAGGGCGGCGACTTCTGGGCGGTGGCCGCCGAGCAGCGGCTCGCACCCCTGCTGTACGCGGCGGCGGTCAGCGGGGCGGGCATGGACAGCGTCGTCCGCTGGATCCACGGGCAGGGGTTGCGGGAGCTCGACCAGGCGCTGCTGTGCGCCGGTGAGGGCGGCCACCCCGCGTATGACGCCGTCCGGGCGTTCGAGGCGCAGGCGGACCGGACGCGGACGTCTATCGAGGCGACCGCGCAGACGCTCCTCCGCGCGTACCGATTCGGGCGCGTCGCGCGCTCGGCCGATTCCAGCGAGATCACCGCGGACCGGTTGCTCGACGCGCCCTCGACGCTGTACCTGATCGGCGACGCCAAGGCGTCCAAGCTGCTGCGGCCGATCTTCCTCTCGCTGCTCGGCGAGATCGTCGACCGCGCCTACGAGCGCGCCACGCTCTCGGGCCGCCTCGAGAGGCCGCTGCTCCTGTGCCTCGACGAGGCCGGCAACGTGGCTCCCCTGCCGAACCTGGCCGAGATCGCCTCGACCGCCGCGAGCCACAACATCCAGCTCGTAACGATCTTCCACGACCTCGCCCAGGCTCGCTCACGCTACGGACAGCAGGCGGAGACGGTCGTGAACAGTCACCGGGCGCGGATGCTGCTGCCCGGGGTCGCCGACCTCGAGACTCTGCGCTACTTTGCGGGCCTGACGGGCGAGGAGGAGGCGCGCGATCGCACGCACACGACCGGCGCCGGCGGAACGACACGTTCGACGTCGCGCCGGCGGAGGCCGCTGATCGCGGCCGAGGCGCTGCGACAGCTCCCCGACCGCCACGCGCTCCTGCTCTACGGGCGCATCCCGCCGACGCAACTGCGGCTACGGCTGTGGTTCGAGGACCGCCGGCTCCGAAGGCTGGCCGGCGCGGCATGAGCCGCCCAGAGCCCGACGACTGGCACGAGCCCGAGAACGAGTGGGAGGAGCCGATCTCGCCTCGCTGGCCCCTGTGCGGCGAGGGCCTCTATCCGCGGGAGCGGTGGATGTGGTTCGAGCAGCTGTGGTCGGACGTGTGCACGCTCCGGGTCCGGTACCGGCTACCGCTGCGGAGCGGCTGGTGGGAGGATCAGGTGCAGGTGGAGGCGCTGGCAGCGCTGTCGGCGTGGGTGGAGCGTTACGACTCGGGCGAATGGGACGACCCGCCCGGGAAGCTCGCGCTGTTGTACGACCTCGAGCGGGTGGCCGTGCTGCTCCGTGATGGCGGCGAGCCGTTTCATCCCGATCGCGACCGGCTCGCGTTCGCGCGGTACCTGATCGAGCTCGGATGCCAGCCTCCGCCAGACCGCTAATCCTTAGTGGTGACAGGGGGGCGAGTAGTGGTGAGCGCCCGTCCACGCCCGGACGGCGGGTCGGAGATGATCTACCCGCCTGCCGCCTTAACCAAGGAGCCGATATGCCACTAGCCAAGCAGCGCCACCGCCCGACTGTCCGTGAAGCTGAAGCGATGGCCGCTGGGGCGGCGGCCGTTCTGCCGATCCACGAGATCGGGGACAGCGGCATCGACAGTGAGATGGCGTACGAGCTCATCACGAGCGAGCTGCTGCTCGACGGGCAGGCGCGCTTGAACCTGGCGACGTTCGTGACGACCTACATGCCCACGGTCGCCGCCCGGCTGATGGCCGACACGGCGGACAAGAACATGATCGACAAGGACGAGTATCCGCAGACGGCGGAGATCGAGGCGCGGTGCGTGAGCATCATCGCGGACATGTGGAGCTGCCCCGGCCACGAGCAGGCGACCGGGTGCTCGACCACCGGGTCTAGCGAGGCCGCGATGCTCGGCGGAATGGCGCTGAAATGGCGGTGGCGGGAGCGGATGCGCGCCGCGGGCAAGCCGACAGATCGCCCCAACCTGGTGATGGGCGCGAACGTCCAGGTGTGCTGGGAGAAGTTCTGTCGCTACTGGGACGTCGAGCCGCGCCTCGTGCCGATGGAGGGCAACCGGTTCCATCTCGACGCCGAACAGGCGGTCGCTCATTGCGATGAGAACACGATCGGCGTGGTCGCGATCCTCGGCTCGACGTTCGACGGCAGCTACGAGCCGGTCAAGGAGATCGCGTCCGCGCTCGACAGGCTCGAGGATGAGAAGGGCCCGTACGTCCCCATGCACGTCGACGCCGCCTCGGGCGGGTTCGTCGCACCGGTCCTCCAGCCCGAGCTCGAATGGGATTTCCGGATCAAGCGCGTGCAGTCGATCAACGCGTCGGGCCACAAGTACGGGCTCGTGTACCCGGGTGTCGGCTGGGCGCTGTGGCGCAACGAGGACGCCCTCCCGCGCGACCTCGTGTTCGACGTCAACTATCTCGGCGGTCACATGCCCACGTTCGCGCTGAACTTCTCGCGTCCCGGCAGCGAGGTCGTCGCGCAGTACTTCATGTTCACGACTCTCGGCCGCGAGGGATACCAGCGGGTGATGCAGGCGGCCCAGGACGTCGCCACACACCTGTCGAGCGAGATCGGAAAGATGGGTCCGTACCGGCTGATAACCGAGGGCCGGGATCTCCCGGTCTTCGCATTCGCGATCAACCCGGACGTGACGAACTACACCGTGTTCGACGTGTCCGACAAGCTGCGCCAGCACGGGTGGCTCGTGCCGGCGTACACGTTCCCCGAGAACCGCCAGGACCTGAGTGTGCTCCGGATCGTGGTGCGTGCGGGGATGACGATGCAGATGGCCGAAGCCCTGCTCGAGCACCTGCGCGAGATCACCGAGTTCCTCGAGTCGCTGGACGCTCCCCTGCCGTCTCCGGACACTGCAAAGCGCACCGCGTTCGCCCACTGAGCGGCTAAAGGTCTCCCGAGCACAGACCGATCAGTTCTGTACGCGCGCCGTTCGCTCTGGACGGCACCTGACCGACAGCAGGCACGTGACGGCAGGCGAGGTGTTTTAGAGGACCTCCGCCAGCCGTCGCGCCGCCGCGCTGATCTCGCGAGGCGTGCTCGCCTCGAACACCGCCTGGAGATCAAGCACGCGGACGCCGAACGAATCGAGCTCGCGCGTGCCGACGATCGCGTGGCAGGGCACGCCGGTCTGGCGCGCCCGCGTCGAGACCTCGGAGACGACCTTGCCGGCGAGGCTCTGCTGGTCGAGCTTGCCTTCGCCGGTCACGACGGCGCGAGCAGTGCGCATGCGCCGGTCGAAGTCGACCGCGTCGAGCACGAACTGTGCGCCCGGTACGAGCTCGGCTTCGAACTCCGCCCACAGGCCGCCGGACAGCCCGCCCGCGGCTCCGGTCATCGGACGCCCTCGCGGATCCCGCGCGAATTTGCGGGCTTGGTCGTTCAGCCGCCTGGTGAGGCGTCTGACCTGATCCTCGTCGGCGCCCTTCTGCGGGGCGAACACGCGGGCGGCGTGCTCGAACGGCGTGCGTACGTCGGTGAGCACCGTGATCCGAGCGCCACCGAGGCCGCCGGCCTCCCGGATCGCGCGGATCGCGCCCGCGCCCCCGTCGCTCGTGGCACTCCCGCCGACGCCCAGATATACGCGATCGGCGCCGGCCTCGATCGCTGCCACGATCAGCTGTCCGGAGCCGAACGTGCTCGCCTCGATCGGATCGCGGTCGGAGGGATCGACGAGACCGAGGCCGCTCGCCGCGGCCGTCTCGACGACCGCGACGCGATCACCGAGCGCGAATGCGGCGTCGATTGGGCGTCCCAGCGGATCAGACACCGAAGCGGTGCGCAGCTCGCCGCCAAGCGCGTCGACAAGCGCGTCGAGCGTTCCCTCGCCCCCGTCGGCGACCGGGCAAAGGTCGACGGGCCGGCCGGCGTACTCGAGCCCGCGGCCGATCGCCTCCGCCACCTCGGCGGCCGACATCGTCCCCTTGAACGAGTCCGGTGCGACGAGGATCGTGGTCGGGACGCCGGGGATCATACCGCCAGTATCTTCGGTTCCAGGGAATCCGGCTCAGTAAGGTGATGCCATGTAGAGGCCGGCGCCGAGTTCCCCATGCACGAGACGCCCGACGACATCCGCGCGCTCCAGCAGCTGCTCGACCGCAGCTACGAGAGCGCCGGCTCGCACCTGCGGAGCATCACCACCCCGGAGCGGCGCGTCGGCGCCGAGCAGCTGATCCGGGAGCTGACCGGGATGTGCCTGCTGGTGGTGGCCACGGTCACGGCCGACTGCCGTCCGATCGCCGGACCGCTCGACGGGGTCTTCTATCGGGGCGCGTTCTACTTCGGCACGGCACCGGACTCGGTTCGCTACCGCCACCTGCTCGCGCGGCCACAGGTCACCGCCACTCACTTGCCGCGGGAGGAGTTCGCGGTCAACGTCCACGGGCGGGCGGTGCCGGTGGAGATCGCCGGCGGCTTACGGGAGACGCTGCTCGAGGTCTACGTGCCCCGCTACGGGCCGGACTGGGAGAAGTTCCTTGACAGCGGTCCCGTGTACATGCGGGTCGACGCCGATCGGATGTTCACCTTCCAGATGCTCGACCCCGGCTAAGCCAACACTCGGCCGCCGCCGCCGGTCCACTGCGCCGTTAGCCACACATTGGGTGGCTGACAGCTGAATCCGCATTCACCCGGGCGGGGTGCGGCGAGTGTGGAGTTGGCCGGGGTGCGGCGAATGTGGAGTTGGCCGGGGTGCGGCGCCTCGCGGCCGAGGGGATCGGGACCGCCGCCCACACGTCCGCGCTTAGGAACCGCGGCGCCGGATTTCACACGGACGCTGCGTGGCGAGGGCTCTAACCCACAGCTGACGCGGCGGCCCGGCCGGCGGTGCGACCGGAGAACAGACAGCCCCCGAGGAAGGTCCCCTCGAGCGCGCGGTAGCCGTGGACGCCACCGCCACCGAAGCCGGCGACCTCGCCGGCCGCGTACACACCCGACAGCGGCTCGCCACCGGGCCGCAGGACGCGACCCGACAGGTCGGTCTCGAGCCCGCCGAGCGTCTTGCGCGTGAGGATCCACAGGCGGACGGCGATCAGCGGCCCCGCGCCTGGATCGAGCAGGCGGTGCGGCCGCGCGACGCGGCTGATCCGGTCCGGCAGGTACTTGCGGGCGCCGTGGATCGCGGTTATTTGGAGGTCCTTGGCGTACGGATTGGCCATCTCGCGGTCCCGCGCCTGGATCTCTCGTTCCAGATCGCCGGCGTCGATCAAGGAATCGCCGGTCAGTGCATTCATCCTGCGGACCAGCGTGCCGAGGTCGTGCTCGACGATGAAGTCGACGCCGTGTCGCTTGAATGCCTCGACCGGTGGTGGCGCGCCCTTTCCGACCCGGCTCGCGAGCACCTGGCGCATGCTCTTCGAGGTCAGATCCGGGTTCTGCTCGGACCCGGACAGGGCAAACTCGCGCTCGATGATCCTCTGGGTGAGCACGAACCAGCTGTAGTCATGGCCGGTCTTCATCAGGTGCTCGAGCGTCCCGAGCGTGTCGAAGCCGGGGAACAGCGGGACCGGGAGACGCCGCCCGCGTGCGTCGAGCCACAATGGCGATGGACCCGGCAGGATCCGGATCCCGTGGCGGCTCCAGATCGGGCTCCAATTCTCGATCCCCTCCGTGTAATGCCACATCCGGTCCGGGTTGATGATGCTTCCGCCGGCGTCTTCGGTGATCTTCAGCATCCGGCCGTCGACGTGATCGGGCACACCTGACAGCATCCGCGAGGGCGGCTTACCGAGCGACGCCGGCCACGACTCACGCACCAAATCGTGGTTGGCGCCGATCCCGCCCGAGGTGACGATCACCGCTTGGGCACCGAGCTCGAACTCGCCGACGGCGGTCCGGGAGCTCGGCCGTCCGCGGCTGACCGAGCTCGGTTCGAGCACGGTGCCGGCCACGCCCGCGAGCGCCCCGCCGTTGGACGTGAGCGTGTCGACCCGGTGGCGGAACTTCAAGGTAACGATCCCGCGGGCGACGCCCTCGCGCACGCGGCGCTCGAACGGCTCGACCACTCCCGGCCCGGCGCCCCACGCGATGTGGAAGCGCGGCACGGAGTTTCCGTGCTCGGTCGCGAGGTAGCCGCCGCGCTCGGGCCAGCCCGGTGTCGGGACGAAGCGCACGCCCTGGTCGTACAGCCACTGCCGCTTCTCGCCGGCGGCGAACTCGACGTACGCCTCGGCCCACCGGCGCGGCCAGGCGTCCTCGGGGCGGTCGAACCCGGCGCTGCCGAGCCAATCCTGGAGCGCCAGGTCGGGCGAGTCGTGAATCCGCACCCGCCGCTGCTCGGGACTGTCGACTAGGAACAGACCGCCCAGCGACCAGAACGCCTGGCCCCCGAGTGAAGCCTCGGGCTCCTGGTCGAGCAGGATCACGCGCCGGCCGGCGTCGGCCAGCTCGGCCGCCGCCACCAGACCCGCCAGCCCGGCGCCGACGACGATGACGTCGGCGTCGGTCACTGAGACATCTGCTCAAGCTTGCACTCAAGGGGCGACTTGTCCTCGCGCCAGCGCAGGATCTTCGTGCCGTGGCGGATGCGGCCGCCGCTGGCGTGGTCGAACGTCACCTCGACGACCAGCTCGGGCCGGAGCGCGATCCACTCGAGGTCCTTCTCGCTCTTCCAGCGGCTCGGATCGCCGTGGCCGCGCTGTCCGGTCTCGTACGCGGCAAGCTTCGGGACGAGCGCGCGCTTCTCGGCGGCCTTGAGACCCGACGAATGCCCGACGCCGTGGAGTCTGCCGGCGTCGTCGTACAGCCCGAGGATCAGCGAGCCGACGGTGTCGGGCTCCTTGCCGGGGCGGTAGCCCATGACGACCGCATCGATCGTCCGCACGCGCTTGATCTTCATCATCCCGGTTCGCTCGCCGGGGCGGTACGGCGCCCGCACGTCCTTGGCCACGACGCCCTCGCCACTGCGGAGCCAAGGCTCGGCCTCGTCGGGGTCCATCGTGAGCGGCGTGCAGTCGATACCGGTCGAGCACAGCGCCTCGAGCTGGGCCCGGCGCTCGGAGAACGGCTTCTCCAGCCACGACTCGTCCTCGAGGGCGAGCAGGTCAAACGCGACATAGCGCGACGGGGTCTCGACCGCGAGCATGTCGATCCTCGACTTGGCCGGGTGGATCCGCTGCTGGAGCGCGTCGAAGTCCTGGCCGCCGTCGGGATCGTCGATCACGATCTCGCCGTCGACCACGTACCGGCCGGGCGGGAAAGCCAGCTCGGGGAAGTACCGCCCAAGCGGCTTGCCGCTCCGCGACTGGATCATGGTGGGCTCGCCGTCGACGAATACGATCGCGCGGAAGCCGTCGTACTTGGGTTCGTAGGACCACTGCTCACCTTCGGGGAGGCCGGCGCGGGAGCGGGCGAGCTGGGGTTCGATCGGCGGCTTCAGGGGCAGCGCAGTCACGGACCCGATGCTATGCGATGGGCGCGTTCGCGAGGCCGGTACGATCAGTTCCATGACAGCGACCCGCGGCACCGTCGCCGAGCAGGAATACCTCGAGATGCTCTTCTGGCTGTTCGAGGCCGGCCTTCCGATGACCGGCGCGAACCTGGCCCGGGCTATGCAGCTCTCGGCGCCGACGGTCCACGAGATGCTCGGCCGGCTCGAGCGCGACGGCTACATCCAGCGCAACGCCGAGCGGACGGTCGAGTTCACCCCGTCCGGACGTGAGCACGCCGAGCAGATCGTCAGCCGTCACCGGATGATCGAGCGGTTCCTGACCGACACGGTGGGCGTGCCGTGGGACGACGTACACGAGGAGGCGGAGAAGCTCGAGCACGCGATGACTCCTCGGTTCGAGGCCTACGTCCGCGCGTCGGTCGGCGACGCCAAGACCTGCCCGCACGGGCATCCGATCCGCGTCGGTGAGCGCGTCGACGGGGTGCCGCTCGCCGATTGCGAGCCCGGCGCGAAGGTGACGATCCTCCGGCTCGAGAACGAGGCCGAGGACCTGCTGCACTACCTCAAGGAAGCCGGCATCGAGCCGGGACTCCAGGGCGAGGTCGCCGTGAACGACGGCGAGAACGTGTCGGTCAGCTCTGACGGCAGACTCGCCATCGTGACCGCGAGCGTCGCCGAGACCGTGTCGGTACTCGCCGACCCCTCGCCGCGGCCGCGGATCGCGCTGCCCGAGCAGCTCGTGCTCGGACGCGAGCGCTACGGTCGCTGAGTCGAGGCGGGCAGCCCCTTCTGACTCGACAGGCACCGGCGCATCTGGTCGTAGATCGCCGGGTGGTTAAGCAGGTCGAAATGGCTGGCGCCACCCAGGTGGTAATAGTGCTCGATGGGGAATTGCAGCCGTTTTCCGCGCCCCGGATGGGCCCAGGCGCTCGGTAGCAGCACGAGCAGGTCGCCGACGATCCGGCCGACGGCGGCGTCGGGCTCGCGGGACAGCGTGGCGCAGATGAAGTAGTGGCGGGCGCTGGGCAGGAACGGGATCTCGCGCGAGGTGTTGCGCAGATACGCGTCGCAGTCCTGATCCAGCCAGCACTCGTCGACCAGGTAGCCGTAGCGGAGGTCCTTGATCCCCGAGCTGCGGATGTTCAGCGCCCTGGCGAGCGGCCGGGTTTCGGGGAGGCGGGCGAGCGCCGCGCTCGCGGCGTTCGTGACCTGTTCGAGGGGGGCGCCGCGATGGGGTGTCCCGAGCGTGACGACATGGCGGACCTTCGCGACCCAGTCGCTCCCGGCGCCATAGTGGCAGGCGCTGCGAGAGACAAGCCCGCCCATCGAGTGGCCGATGAGAACGACCTCGTCGACGCGGACCGGCCACGCAGCGATCACCCGCTCCAACGCCTGCGCGAGCTCGCGCCCGTTCTCGGAGACGTGGCGGCCGGTGTTGTAGCGGACATACAGCGGTGTGTAGCCGAGCTCGACCTCCAGTCGATGGCCATACGGAGCGTGGCGCGCCGCCCCGAGCTTCCAGGCGTCGTCGGTCTCGCACAGGCCATGGACGAACACCGCGAGCCGCTGCTTGGCGCGTGGGTAGGCGGACGACAGCGACGCGGCGTCGATATCCAGATCGCGGCCACCGCGGCGGAAAGACATCGGCAGCGCGAGCGGATTGTGGCGACGCACGAGCGTGTCGCCGAAGGCGCCATTCAGTGCGCTGACGACGACTCGCCCGGCCGGGGAGCGCTGCACCGAGGGGGAGTCGCGAGACTGGACGACGCTCGCCGCGCGGGCGCCGGCGCTGACGGCCGCCCGGGTGAGCTCGCCGGCGGCGGCGTAGGCCGTGCGGGCGATCCGATCGTGGGCGAGCCGGACCGGGGTCGCCGCCGGCCCGACCCGGCGCCACACGCGGCCGGCGATTCCCGCGTGCATCTCCTGGATCTGGGTGGTGGCGCCGGCAGCCGCCTCGCTCGCGAGATCGCCGAAGCCGGTGATCTCCTCAGGCCGCATCTTCGTCCGCGACCGCGCTCAACGAGCGGTAGGCCTCGGCGAGGCGCTTGACGCCCTCCTCGATCTCCTCGGGCGTGACCCCCGAGTAGGCGAGCCGCAGGCTGGAGTCGCCGCCGTCGAGCACGAAGTCCGAGCCCTTGACGAACGCGACCCCGCGCTCCGCCGCCGCCTCGAACAGCGCGGCCACGTCGGTACCGCGCGGGAAGTCGACCCACAGGAAATAGCCGCCCTGCGGCTTGACGAAGCGGGCGTCGGGGAGCTCGCGCTCAAGTGCCTCGCACAGTGTGTCGGCGCGCTCGTGGAGAGCCTTCCGCACGACCTCGATCGAGTTGTCGATCGCGCCGGAGACGCAGAACTGATGGACGATCGCCTGCGAGACCATGTTCGGCGAGATGTAGGTCTGGGTCGCGATCTTGACCACCTTTGCGATCAGCTCGGCGGGCCCGACCAGGTAGCCGACACGGATCCCCGGACATACGGTCTTCGAAAACGAGGAGGCGTAAACGACTGTCTCGCCCGGGTCGATCGACAGCATCGTCGGGAGCGGCGCGCCCTCGAACCGCAGCGCGACGTACGGATCGTCCTCGAAGATCGTGAACTCGTGCTCGCGGGCGAGCTCGAGCAGCCGCTCGCGCTTCTCTGCCGACAGCGTGTATCCGGCGGGGTTCTGGAAGTTGGGAATGATGTGGGCGAGCTTCGGCCGCGCGCCGGCGGCGAGTACGCGCTCGAGCGCGGCTACGTCGATCCCGTCGGGCTCGAGCTCGACCATCCGGACGTCCGCGCCGCGGTTGCGCAGGGACAGCAGCGTCCGGTCGTAGGTGGGCCGCTCGACGATCACCGAATCGCCCGACTGCACGAGCGCGTCGAACAGGAAGGCATCGGCCTGCATCGAGCCGTTCGTGACCACGACCTGCTCGGGGGCAACCTGGTGGCGCTCCGCGATCCAGGCGCGCAGCGGGGCGTATCCGATCGCGGTCCCGTACGCGGTCATGCCGCCCGGATCGGACTCGAACGCCTCCTCGGCGGCGGCGCGGAGGCCCTTCACGTCGACGATGTCGAGCGACGGCGCACCGCGGGCGAATGAGATCGTCTTGGCCATGCTCTGGAGCTTACGCGAGCCGCACGTCGAGGATCGCGCGGTCGGTGCCTTCGTATCCGCGGACCGTCACCTCGCGCACCCCGCGCACCTGCAACAGGGCCGCCTCGAATTCGCGGAGCGCCTCGATGCTCGCGAACGGCCCCGCCGACAGGGTCACGCCCGGCGGCTCGGCGCGCGGGCGAGGCTTCGGGGCCAGGATGCGCTCATAGCCGTCGAGTAGCTCTCTCATCGACGCCACCAGGCGCTCTGAGAGTTCTGTGAGAGCTTGGATCTGGCTTGCGGCGTCGAGCGCGGGTTGGGGCGGTGGCGGTGGGGGCGGTGGCTCCGGGACGGAGGGCGGCGGGGGCGGATCCGGAAGCGGTGGGGGTGGTGGTGGGGGCGGTGGCGCGGGCGCCGGCGGGTCTGGGAGCGCCGCTGCCGGGTCGCGGGTGGGCGCGGTCGGGTCGGTCGGGTCGCCGACCAGGACCGGTCTCGGCTCTCGGTCGGGCGCGAGCTCGGCCTGGATGTCATGGAGCAACCGGTCCATCTCGGCTAGCTCCGGTCCGAGGCTGCTGGCTCTCTCGGTCGACACGGACGGCTCCAGGCTACCGTTCCGGGCGGGTGGCAAGCGCGACGCCGGTGGGCGAGCGCGAAGTTGGCGGGAAGTCGCCCTCCGCGACTACGCGGTGGCGCCGAGCAGCGACACCGCGATCTCAGCGACCTCGGTGGGGGTGCGCCCGACGCGCACGCCCTTGCCCTCGAGTGCCTCGGCCTTGGCCTTTGCCGTTCCGCGCGACCCCGAAACGATCGCGCCGGCATGGCCCATCGTCTTGCCCGGTGGCGCCGTGAAGCCAGCGATGTACGCGACGACCGGCTTCGTCACCTTGTCGGCGATGAACTCGGCGGCGCGCTCCTCGTTGTCGCCACCGATTTCGCCGCACATCACGATCAGCTCGGTCTCTGGGTCGTTCTGGAACAGCCCGATCACGTCGATGAAGTCCGTCCCGGGAACCGGATCGCCGCCGATGCCGACGATCGTCGAGTTGCCGAAGCCGCTCTGGGCGAGCACGTTGCCGATCTGATAGGTCAGCGTGCCCGAGCGCGACACGACGCCGACGTTGCCCTGCTTGAAGAAGGCGGCGGGGATGATCCCGACGTTGGCCTTGCCCGGCGACAGGATCCCCGGGCAGTTAGGCCCGATCAGGCGCGACCGGCCGCCCTGCTTGATCTTCGTGTACGTCCGCAGCTCGTCGTGGGCCGGGATGCCTTCAGTGATCGCGATGATCAGCGAGATCCCCGCGTCCTCGGCCTCGAGGATCGAGTCAGCCGCGAACCTCGGCGGGACGAAGATCATCGCGGTATTGGCCCCAGTCGAACCCACGGCGTCGTGGAACGTGTTGAACACTGGAATGCCCTCGACGTCCTGGCCCCCCTTGCCGGGGGTGACGCCGCCGACGACCTGGGTCCCGTACTCGCGGTTGCGGAGCGAATGGAACGTCCCCTCGCGCCCGGTGATGCCGGACACCACCAATTTCGTCGACCCATCTACCAGGATGCTCATGCTTCGGCCAGCTCCACGACCTTGGCCGCCGCCTCGTCCATCGTCGACGCGGTGAACACGTTCGGGAGGTTCGCCTCCGCGAGCAGAGCCCGACCCTCGACGTCGTTGGTCCCGTCCAGCCGGACCACGAACGGCACCGTCGGCTTGATCTGGTCGAACGCCTCGATCAACCCGCGCGCGACCTCGTCGCACCGGGTGATGCCACCGAAGATGTTGAACAACACGGCCTTGACGTTCGGGTTGGACAGGATCACCTCGACCGCGCTGGTGATCGCCTCGGCCTTCGAGCCGCCGCCGGCATCCAGGAAATTCGCCGGCGAACCGCCGGCCAGGGCGACGACGTCGAGCGTCGACATCACCAGGCCGGCACCGTTGCCGAGGATCCCGATGTTCCCGTCGAGCTTGACGAACGTGAGCCCGCGCTCCTTGGCCATCCGCTCCTGCGGATCCTCCGCGGACGGATCGCGCAGCTCGGCGTTGTCGGGGTGACGGAACAGTGAGTTGTCGTCCAGGGTCACCTTGGCGTCCAAAGCGCGGACATCGCGCTCGGGGGTCACGATCAGCGGGTTGACCTCGACCAGGGTGGCCTCCTCGGTCACGAACACGTCGTACAAACGCGCGAGCATCGCGCCGACGGGACGCACGACATCGGCATCAACGCGCGCCTCGAACGCCAGGCGGCGTCCCTGGAACTCCTGGAAGCCGAGCAGCGGGTCGACGTGGAGACGAGCGATCGCCTCCGGATCGGAGTCGGCGACCTCCTCGATGTCCATCCCGCCCTTGGTCGAAAGCATCACCAGCGGGGCCTTGGCGGAGCGGTCGAACACCACCGACGCGTAGTACTCGGACTCGATCTGCGAGGCCCCCTCGACCCATAGCTCGTGCACCGTCAGCCCGCGGATGTCCATCCCGAGGATCGCGCCCGCGTGCTCGCGGGCCTCATCGTGGTTGTTGGCAAGCTTGATGCCGCCGGCCTTGCCGCGGCCGCCGATCTGCACCTGGGCCTTGATCACGCACGGATAGCCGATGTCGTCGGCCGCCGACGCGGCCTCGTCGACGGTCTGGGCGTGCCTCCCGGATGGCACCGGAACGCCATGACGGGCGAAGACCTGCTTTCCCTGGTACTCGAGGAGGTCCATGCGCCGGTGCACTCTAGTGAATGACCCGAGACCTCGGGGGTTGGACCACGCCGCGCGTGCTGCCTTTCCCATGGCATTATGGCCGCGCGATGGCGATCCCGAAGGACATCACGTTCGTCACTTTCGACGTGTACGGCACCCTGATCGACTGGGAGACGGGCGCGTACGACGCGTTCAAGTCCGAAGCCGATCGCGACGGGTTCACGATCGAGCGCGACGAGCTGATTCCGCTGTTCTACGAGGTTCAAAAGCAGATCCAGGCCGGCTCGTATGAGCTCTACGCCGAGGTCCTGCGTCGCACCGCCGTGCAGATCGCCAAAACGCTGGGTTGGCCGCTCGAGCCGTCGCGCGCTGGGTTCCTGCCCGACTCGGTGCAGCGCTGGCCGGCGTTCAAGGAGACCAACCCCGTCTTGCAAAAGATCGCCAAGAAGTACAAGGTTGGGTTAATTTCCAACATCGATGACAAGCTGCTCGGGCAGACCCGGCGCCACATCCCGCTCGATTTCGACCTCGTCGTGACCGCCCAGCAGGTCCGCTCCTACAAGCCCGACCCGGCGCACTTCACCGAGTGCGAGCGGCGAATCGGCGGCAAGAAGGGGTGGGTCCACGTCGCCGCCAGCTATTACTACGACATCGAGCCTTGCATCAAGCGCAAGATCCCGGTGATCTGGGTCAACCGCAGTAAGGAGACGCTCGAGTCCAACCAGAAGAAGCCGGACGCGGAGGTCTCCAGTCTGCGCGAGGCGATGAAATTGCTGGGCATCTCCTAGGCCCCCGCCAACCGCGATGAAGGTCCTGGCTGTTCACCCCGATGTGATAGTCGTGGTCAGCCGCTTCTGGCAGACCACGTGCACGGCGGTCCGCGCCGGCGAGGAGGGATTCGTGATTGACTCGCCCGTGTATCCCGACGAGCTCGAGGCAACCGCGGGCGTGCTCGAGCAGGCCGGATTCCCGGTCTCGGGGCTGCTCGCCACGCACGCCGACTGGGATCACCTACTTGGCCGCATCGCGTTCCCTGAAGCGTCGCTCGGCGTGGGCGAGAGCACCGCGCGGCGCCTGGCGGCCGAGCCCGGCCAGGCGCAGCGCGAGCTCCGGGAGTTCGACGAGGAGCAGTACGTCGATGACCGCCAACCGCTCGCGCTCGGCGGCATCCAATCGCTCCCGGTCCCCGGGCGCCTGTCGCTCGGTCCGGACGACCGCGAGATCGAGCTCCATCCCGCCGACGGCCACACCGCGGACGGAACCGCGTTCTTCATCGCCTGGCTGCACACGCTGGTGTGCGGGGACTACCTCTCGCCGGTCGAGATCCCCTGGATCTCGCCGGGCGGCTCGGTCGAGGCCTACCTGGCCACGCTCGAGCGCCTGCGGGCGCTGGTGGCGGGCGCGGACACGATCGTGCCAGGCCACGGCCGCCCGCTCGACCGCGCGGACGCGAGGCGCGTTCTCGACGAGGACGTCGCCTACCTCGAAGCGCTTCGCATCGCGGGTCCGAAGGCGCAACTCCCAGCGAACCGCCGGACGGGTGCGCAACGACGGATCCACGCCGAGAATGTGGAGCGGCTCCAACGGGGCGTCTCCCAGTAGCCTCGAACAACCGAACGCCCCGTCGCGATCGGTGTCGCGGTCCTCGCCGTCGCGCGCGCCCCGGACGACCTCCAGAGCCCGGCTCTTTCCCCGAGCACGTTGCCGCCGCTACGCGGCTGACGAGCTGATCACCGCCAGCGTGTCGCCGGTGGCGACCGAGGCGCCGACGGCGATCGGCAACTCCGCCACCGTGCCTGCCTTGTGCGCGGTGATCTCGTTCTCCATCTTCATCGCCTCGATCACGCAGACGAGCGCGCCCTCCTCGACATCCGCGCCCTTCTCGACCGCGACCTTCAGCACGGTGCCCTGGAGCGGCGAGGGAAGCGTGTCGCCCCCACCACCGCCACCGCCGGGACCCGCGCGCTCGCTCCGCCTGGGCGCCCGCCGGGTCGCCACGGCGCTCTCCGCCGCGAGCGGGACCGTCCCGTTGACGGCGCCGGCCAGCGGCGGCCCGATCACCTTCACGTCGAAACGCCTGCCGGAGACCTCGACCGTATAGCTCTGCTCCACCGGCTCGGGAGCGCCCTCGCCGTCGCCGGCCCCCTCGCCGCTCGGCTTCTCCGGCTTGGGGAGCGCGAGCTCTTTCAACCACGCCCGGTCCTCGATCAGATCCCGGCACGTCTCGGCGTCGTGCCACTGACGCGTCTGGAGGATCGCGGTATGAAACGGGATGAGCGTCTTGAGGTTCTCGATCTGATATTCGCTGAGGGCGCGCAGCATCCGCGACGTGGCCTGCTCGCGGTCGACGTCCCACACGATCAGCTTGGCGACCATCGGGTCGTACATCGGCGAGATCTCCGAGCCCGGACCGACGCCCGAGTCGACCCTCACGCCCGGTCCGGCCGGCTCGCGGTAGTCGCCGATCGACCCGGGCGCCGGCGCAAAGTTCTTCGACGCGTCCTCGGCGTTGATCCGGCACTCGATCGCGTGGCCGCGCAACACCACATCGTCCTGGGCGACCGACAGCGGCTCGCCCGCCGCGACCCTGATGCCCTCCTTGACGATGTCGATCCCGGTGACCATCTCGGTCACGCAATGCTCGACCTGAACCCGGGTGTTCATCTCGAGGAAGAAGTACTCGCTGCCCTGGAGCAGCCCCTCGATCGTCCCAGCTCCGGTGTACGCGACCGCCGCCGCCGCGTCGGTCGCGATCTTCCCGATCCGCGCCCGCAACTCGGAATCGACCGCGGGCGCCGGCGCCTCCTCGATCAGCTTCTGGTGCCGGCGCTGCAGCGAGCAGTCGCGCTCGCCGAGGTGGATCACGTTGCCGTGCGAGTCGGCCAGAACCTGGACCTCGACGTGACGCGGGTCGGGCAGGTAGCGCTCGAGGTACACGGTCGCGTCGCCGAAGAACTTTTCGCCCTCGCGCGCGGCGCCCTCGAACGCGTCCTTCAGCTTGGACTCCTCAAGCGCGACCCGGAAGCCCTTGCCGCCCCCGCCACCCGCCGCCTTGACCGCCACCGGATAGCCGATCGTGTCCGCGATGACCTTTTGCGCGTCCTCGATCGTATGCACCGGCTCGGTCGTCCCTGGGACGATCGGGACGCCGGCCTTGGCCATCAGCTCGCGCGCCCGCGTCTTCGAGCCCATCGCCTGGATCGCAGATGCCGGTGGGCCGATGAACGTGATCCCCGCGTCTGCGAGCGCGGTCGCGAACGCCGCGTTCTCGGCCAGGAACCCGTAGCCCGGGTGGACCGCCTCGGCGTCAGAACGCCTGACGGCCTCGATCAACTTGTCGATCGCGAGGTAGCTCTCGCTGGCCGGGCCAGGGCCGAGCAGGTAGGCCTCGTCGGCGCGCTTGACGTGGACGGCGTCGCGGTCGAGCTCCGAGTAGACCGCCACGGTCGCGATCCCGAGCTCCTCACAAGCGCGCATGATTCTGACCGCGATCTCGCCGCGGTTGGCGATCAACACCTTAGAGAACATGCGCGGCGAGACTTTAGCGGGGCGTGAACGCCGCCCGTCGCGCCGGATGGCGCGTAGGATGCTCGTGCGTGACCCATCGAGAGGCGATTCTCGATCCCACCGGCCGGTCCGACACCGCTCGCGTCGCGACGCTCGCGCCGCGCATCGTCCACCTCGCCGGCTTGCGGGTCGGCCTGCTCGACAACGCCAAGCCCAACGCGGCGCTCGTGCTGGAGACGATTGCCGCCCAGTTGCGGGCGCAGCATCACATCGGCGAGGTGACCACCTACGGGAAGTCGTACTTCGGCACGCCTGTCGAAGAGGACCGGGCCAAGGAGATCGCGCTCGACTGCGGGGCGGTGATCGCCGGCGTCGGCGACTGAGGGTCGTGCTCGGCGGCCAGTTTGGCCGACGGAATCGTGCTCGAGCGGGCAGGAGTGCCGGCGGTGTCGATCTGTACCGACGCGTTCAGCGCGCCAGCACGCGCGATGGCCGACATGTACGGCCTCCCCGACTTCGAGCCGGTGATGATCCCGCACCCGATCGCGAGCCTCACCCAGGCGGAGATCGAGGCGAACATCCGGGAGATCATCCCTGACATCGTCCGCGTGCTGACGGGGACGCCTTGACCGAGCTTCCCACGATCGACGTCGACGAGATCCGTCGAGTGATGGAGGTGTACGCCGAGCGCAGCTGGACCGACGGGCTCCCGGTGATGCCGGTGACCGAGTCCTATCTCTCCGAATTCCTGGCCGCGACCGGGCGCTCTCCCGACGAGGTGCTGCTCGCGATGCCCCATCTCGATCGCGAGTGCACGGTTCGCACCGCGGCGATCAACGCGGCGATGGCCGGCTGCCGGCCCGAGTACTTCCCGGTCGTGCTGGCCGCGTGGTCTGCCTTGGACGAGGAAGGCTATGTCCCGCGCGCGATCTGGCAGAGCACCACCGGCACCGCGCCAATGTTGCTCGTCAACGGCCCGATCCGCGAACGGATCGGCGTAAACAGCCGGGGCAACGTGTTCGGGTCGGGGTTCCGCGCCAATGCGACGATCGGCCGCGCGATCCGCCTGACTGCTATCAACGCGTTCGGCCTGCGGCCGCACGAGCTCGATCAGGCCACCCAGGGAAACCCGGCGAAGTACACGGCGTGCATCGCCGAGAACGAGGAGGAGTCCCCATGGATGCCGTTCCACGTCGAGCACGGGTTCGACGCTGAGACGAGCACGGTTACCGCGTTGACGATGCGCTCGGTCGCCCACATCGAGGCTCGCCACACGACCGCGCCCGAGCAGCTCGCGCTCGACCTCGCCGACACCATCCGCCGGACCGGGGCGCTGATCCACGAGACGATCAGCGCCTGCATCGCGCTCGGTCCCGAGCACGCCGAGTTGTTCGCCCAGCACGGTTGGACGAAGGACGACCTGCGGCGCTTCGTGTTTGAGCATTCGGTCAATGCGCGCGCGGCGCTGGCTGCGGTCGGCAAGGACGCGGTATCGGGGCAGACGCGGTGGCGACTGTCGGGTGCCCACCCGGATGCCGTTCCCGACAGCGTCGCCGGCTCGGACCAGGTCAGGGTGCTGAACTCAGAGCAGGCGCTTCAGATCGTGGTGGCGGGCGCTCATAACAGCGGCGTGTCGGCGGTGATCGAGACCTTCGGGCCGCGGGGCGGCCCGCCCGCGATCGCGCCGATCGAATCGGTCCCGGCCTGAAGGTAGGCGCCCTGGCGGCGCAGCTCGCGCCGGAGCGCGGCGACGTCGACGTCGCCGGTTGCGATCCCGGCGGTCGCGGCTTGCGCCGCGGCGGCACCGACAGCCTGACCGGTCATCCAGCACTGCGGGATCTCGCGCATGAACGCCTGCGTCTGCGGATCGCAGGCGATGTGGCGACCCCCCGCGACGACGTTGTCGAGATCTCTCGGCACGAGCGCGCGGTACGGCACCGACACGTTCTCGAACTTCTGCGACGGCGACGTCGAGACTCCTATCTCGTCGTCGAAGCGGGTGCCTTCGCGCCAGTCGTCGATCGTCAGCTTGTGGAGACCGACCAGCCGTCGCGTGTGCCGCACACCGATCTGAGGCGCCGACAGCATCAGCCAGGCGTTCTCGGAGGGGGATTCTGGTGGCGCCGGCGTGAACGCGTGCTCGTTGAGCACCGCCTCCGTGGACATCGACGCCGTGCCCTGGTGATAGCTCTCCTCCTCGGCCGAGCTCAACCCAACAGCATGGCGGATCAGCGCGCCGCGAGGATCATCCCCGCCGCCACCGTGTCGTTGCTCGTC
Organism: Solirubrobacteraceae bacterium; assembly: GCA_035499395.1. Classification (GTDB taxonomy): domain Bacteria; phylum Actinomycetota; class Thermoleophilia; order Solirubrobacterales; family Solirubrobacteraceae; genus Palsa-465. The sequence continues at coordinate 30,511 of DATJYY010000062.1, read as the reverse complement.
TCGTCGATCAGGATGAAGCTGCCGGTGGTGCGGTTGGCCGCATAGGGGTCGGCCATCAGCGGGGAGCCGGACCGTAGACGGACGCGCCCGATCTCGTTGAGCCCCAGTTCGCCGGCGGGCTCGTGGGAAAGCGTGTTGACGTCGACCCGGTAGTCGAGTTCCTCGACGCGCGCCTTCGTGGTCCGTGTCGTGTGCTTGATCACCAACCGCGCGCCCGGGCGGAGGGACTCCTCGCCCATCCAGCACACCGTCGCGTCGAGCTCGCGGGCCGCCGACGGGGGATCGTCCGCCTCGACGATCATGTCGCCGCGCGAGATGTCGAGTTCGCCCTTCACGCGCACGGTCACCGACATCGTCGGGAACGCTGTGTCGACCGGGCCGTCGAAAGTCTCGATCGAGTCGATCTCGGTGCGCTGTCCGCTCGGCAGGACGAGGATGTCGTCGCCGGGATGGAGCACGCCACCGGCGACCGTGCCGGCGTAGCCGCGATAGTCGTGGTGCTCGTCGCTGTTCGGCCGGATCACCCACTGGATCGGAAGGCGGACCTGCGCGAGATTGCGGTCGGGCGCGATCACCACGTGCTCGAGGTGGTACAGCAGCGGGGCTCCGCCGTACCAGCTCATTGCGGTCGAGCGATCGACGACGTTGTCGCCGTGAAGCGCCGAGATCGGGATGAAGCTGACGTCGGGGATATCGAGCCGCGCCGCCCAGTCGGTCAGGTCCTCCACGATCTGCTCGAACACCGCCTCGTCGTACTCGACGAGGTCCATCTTGTTGATGCACACGACCACGTGCGGGATCCGCAGCAGAGAGGCGATGTAGGCGTGGCGGCGCGTCTGCTCGCTCACTCCCTTGCGGGCGTCGACGAGAACGACCGACAGGTCCGCCGTCGACGCGCCGGTGACCATGTTGCGCGTGTACTGCTCGTGGCCGGGAGTGTCCGCGATCACGAACTTGCGCCGCGGCGTTTGGAAGTACCGGTAGGCGACGTCGATCGTGATCCCCTGCTCGCGCTCCGCCCGGAGGCCGTCCATGAGCAGCGCGAGGTTGACGTACCCGTCGCCGCGGCGCTCGGATGTCTGCACCACGTGCTCGAGCTGGTCCTCGAAAATCGCCTTGGAGTCGTGCAGCAGCCGCCCGATCAGCGTCGACTTGCCGTCGTCGACCGACCCCGCGGTGGCGAAGCGCAGCAACTCGCTGGTCCGGGCACGCAACGCGTGCCCGTTGGTGGCGGCGCCGGGAGTCATCGCCGCCTTAGAAATAGCCCTCGCGCTTGCGATCCTCCATCGCGGCCTCGGTCACCCGGTCGTCCGCGCGCGTCTCTCCGCGCTCGGTGATGCGGGTTGCCGCGATCTCGGAAACGACGTCGGGCAGGGTCGTGGCATGCGAGCGAACCGCCCCGGTGCACGTCATGTCGCCGACCGTCCGATAGCGCACGGACGCCTCGAACGGCGTCTCGCCCTCGATCAGCTGCACGTACGGGCTGAGCGCGTACAGCATCCCGTCGCGTTCGAACACCTGCCGCGTGTGGGCGTAATAGATGCTCGGAACCTCGAGCTTTTCCTCCGCGATGTACTGCCAGACGTCGAGCTCGGTCCAGTTCGACAGCGGGAACACGCGGACATGCTCGCCCTTGCGGATGCGACCGTTGTAGAGCGCCCACACCTCGGGGCGCTGGCGCTTGGGCTCCCACTGGCCGAAGTCGTCCCGGAACGAGAACACGCGCTCCTTGGCGCGGGCACGCTCCTCGTCGCGGCGGGCGCCGCCGAACGCGGCGTCGAAACCGTGTTCGGCGATCGCGTCGAGCAGCGTCACCGTCTGCAGGCGGTTGCGCGATGCCCGCGGCCCGGTCTCCTCCACCACGCGGCCCTTTTCGATCGAATCCTGCACGCTGGCGACTATCAGCCGCTCGCCGATTTGCTCGATCAGGCGGTCGCGGAAGTCGATCACCTCGGGGAAGTTGTGCCCGGTGTCGACGTGCATGATCGGGAACGGGAAGCGGCCGGGACGGAACGCCTTCTCGGCCAGGCGCAGGAGCACTAGCGAGTCCTTGCCGCCGCTGAACAGCAGCACCGGACGCTCGAACTCAGCCGCGACCTCGCGGAAGATGTGAATAGATTCGGCTTCGAGCGTCTCGAGGTGGGAGAGCTCGTAATGCAGGGGGTTCAAGCTAGGTGATCCTCACTCGTGAATGCCGCACTCGGTCTTCTCGAGCCCGGCCCAGCGGCCCTCGCGGCCCGCGCCGGGGCGCGTGCACGGCTCGCATCCGATCGACGAGTAGCCCTGATCGTGGAGGGGGTGGTAGGGCAGGTCGTGCTCGTAGATGTACCGCCACAGGTCCTTCTCCGACCAGTCCGCGAGCGGGTTCACCTTCCAGATGCCGCGCCGCTCGTCGTACTCGAGCTTGCCCGCGCCCGCACGGGTCGGCGCCTGCTCACGTCGGATTCCCGTGACCCACGCGTCGATGTCGTCGAGAGCGCGCTCGAGCGCCTCGACCTTCGCGTCGCCGCAGCACCGGTTCATCGTCCAGGGCTCATCCGGACTGCGGGCGTCGATCACTTCGATGCTCACGCCGAACCGCTCCTCGAACCGTTTCCACGTTTCGAGCGTCTCTCCGAACAGGACGCCGGTGTCGATCATGAACACCCTTGCGTCGGGCTCGGTCGAGGTCAGCATGTGCACGAGTACCGACTCCTCCTTTTGGAAGGAGCAGGCCATCTTGAGCCGCGGGTGGAAGCGCTCCACCGCATAGGCCAGCACTTCCTGTGCGGAGATCGTCTCGAGATCGGGAATCGCGATGCTCATCGTCATGACGCGCTCAGACCGCGCACTCGCCCTCGCCGCGAACGACCTCGAACGGCGATTGCTTTGTCCAGTCGATGAAGTAGTTCATGTTCTCCAAGCTGAACTCAATCGGCATCGTGAGATCCTTGACCTGCGCCTCGAATTCCGCTGGGCCGACGCGGTCGACGAAAGCGTTGAATTCTTCACCATCGGTCCGCTCGGATTCGTAGAAGCGTACCCACCGGTCGACTGCCTCGGGTACACGCTTGGCCGGGAGGCGGGCCTTGAGGCGCTGACCGTAGCGCACGTCGCCACCCTCGTAGGCCCCGCCGATGTGCGGAATGTAGGCCGGGATCGTGTGGTCGCCGACCTTGATCGAGGCGCCGTAGAAGCCGATGTTCGCGATGTGGTGCTGCCCGCAGCCGTTCGGGCAGCCGCTCATCTTCACGTGGATCCTGCGGGTCAGCTCGTCGTCGAGCTTCATCTGCGTCAGGCGCTCGTGGATCGCGTGGTTGAGGCCCATGGAGCTCGTGATACCGAGCTTGCATGAGTCGGTGCCGGGGCAGCTGACGACATCGGTGATCTCGTCTGCGCCCGCGTCATTCAGCGCAAGTTCGCCAAGGGCGCGCCACACGTCATAAACGGACTCGTCGCGGACCCAGCGGAGGATCAGGTTCTGGTGGACGCTCGTGCGCGCCGCGCCGCCGCTGTAGTCGCGCATGATCTGCGCGAGTCCGCGGAGTTGGGCGGGCGTCAGATCGCCGCGCGTCACCTTGACCTCGACGGTCGAGAAGCCGCGCTGGCGCTGGCGCTGCACGTTGGTCTCGACGAAGCGCATGAACTCACGGTGGTCTCCGTTGGGCGTCGCGAAGGATTGCGGCTTCGCCGGCGCACTGGCCTCTTCGTCGTGATCGAACAGGATCCTGTCGAGACTGAAGTCGCGTTCGGCTACCCACTCGCCCTCGAGTTCCTCCTCGACGAGGTCGCGGAACTCGTCGATCCCGATCTTGTCGATCAGAACCTTGATCCGCGCGCGGGCCCGGTTGACGCGTAGCCACTCCTGGCGGTCGAAGATCCGCATGCACGCCTCCGTGATCTTCAGGTAGTCGCCGTTGTCGAGCTCGACGAAGTCGTACAGCGTTGGGGCAAGCCGCGGCATGATCGAGGTACCGCCTCCTACCCGCATCTCGACGCCGCGAACGCCCTGGTCGTTGACCTTCGGGATGAAGGCGACGTCATGGATCTTCGTGATCGCGTTGTCCTCGGCCGTGGCGGCGAACGCAGTCTTGACCTTCCGCGGCATCGCCTGCGTGGTCTCGTGGCGCACGAAGTAGCGCACGTACGCGCCGGCATATGGCGTGATGTCGAACAGCTCGCCCTCCAGCGTCCCCGCGCGCGGGTCGCCCGTCACGTTGCGCATCGTGTTGCCGCAGCCCTCGCGGCTGGACAGGCCGGCATCGGAGAGCTCGCGGATCAGCGCGGCCGCGTCAGGCAGCGGCACGTGATGCATCTGGATGTTCTGGCGCGTAGTGATGTGGCCCTTGCGAAGCGGCACGTACTTCTCGATGCCAGCCGCGAACGCGTCAAGCTGATCGGGCGTCACGCCGCCGAACGGGAGCTTGACCCGGATCATTTGGACGTCCGGCTGGCGCTGGCCGTAGACGCCCTGCTTGAGACGGAACTTGATGAACTCGTCCCCGTCGAGCTCGCCCTTCAGGAAGCGGGTCGATTCGGTATCGAAGTCGTCGAACTCGCGCTCGAGAATGGGGATGATGTGCCCGGGCACGTTATCGAGCACCTCGGGATTGTCGATCGTCCCGGTCCGGCCGTTGCCGTGACGAGAGGCCGTCTGGGGGGCGTCGGTGCTGGCGCTTGGCGGCGATGCGGGATGCATCGTTCTCCTTCGGGGGTCGCGGACAGACGTCGAAATGTACCAAAAGGCAATCGGGGTTCAGCTATTTCGGCGGTTAGCTGGGGAAAGACGCCCGGCCGGGGGGTCGGGTCGCCGGGGTGCATTGGCCGGCCGGGTCGCCAGCGGTGGCGGGTCGTGCCGGTCGCGAGCGGTGGCGGGTCGTGCTGGTCGCGAGCGGTGGGGCGCCGGATCCGCGAGCGGTCGCGCACCAGGCGGAGGCGGCGGACCCCCAACCCCACGGACCCCAACCCCAATAAGTCAGCACTCGGCGAGCTGCGACGTTCGAGTGCGTCGAGAACGGTGCCAGAGCGGCACGAATATGCATTCGGCTGCGCGGAGGGGTCGAGTGCGCTGTTATCGGCCCTAATTTCCGGTTGATCGAATGGTGCCGGAACTTACGAGCTAGCTGTGAGCGAGGCTGCGCTGCCGGCAGCGTGGCTCAGAGCGAGGCTGACACGCTCGGCCCGCGGCACTCGCGCCCGACCACAGCGGCGTCGGCGCGACAAGCAGTCGCCGGCGCACGGGACCGCAGGAGCTGTGCGCGGCCGAAGCCGTCAGGCCGCGCTGGTGTGCAGCCGGAGCAAAGTCCGGCGCCGCGACGGCGGGGGCAACCGCCGCGGCAGCCGGCGCGCTCTCAACCGGCGCCAGTCGGTTGACCGGCATCCGCTTTGGGGGCTGAGGGATGCCGATGACCGCCGGCGCCTGGGCGAGCGCGAGCAAGGGTCCGTTCAATCGACGCCGGGCCCTCGAGCTGATCCGACGGACGGTCCTCACTGCGTCCCGCGTACAGCATGACCCGAGTACGTCCCCCCTCTTACCCCAACCACTGTCTTTCGGTGCACCGTTTGGTGGCCCACCAGCCAACGCAGGGGACGCTGGCACACGCGCCGGTCCCTGTCAAGCAGAGGCGGCAGAAACCAACTCGGGCATGCTCCAAATTGGGGCTTCGACCCTATTCATGCCCATGGCGCGGGCACTTCGGGCGCCCGATTCACGCCTTCGCGGAGTGCCGCGCGTTGCCACGGGTTGCGCTCGACAACAGCAGGCGCCGGCCGCGGCGCGGTTTCTCGCATGAACCGTTCGAGCGCGGCGACGACCGCCGCGGCCTCCTCGGTGGAGGCGCTCGGCGCAACGATCATGAGCTTCGGCCGCCGGTTCATCGGGCCTGCGAGCGTATCGTGCGCGTCGTGTCCTCGCTCCCCGTGCTCGATCACGATGCCGTGCTCGCGGCTGTGTCCTCGGAGAAGGCGATCGAGCACGTGCGGGACGGCCTCGTGCGCTTCCAGGCGGGCGAGTGGGTGATGCCGGCAAAGGTCTACCTCGAGAGCCCGCCATTCGGTGATTTTCGGGCGATGCCGGCCCGGGGTGGCGGGTTCGCGCTGCTCAAGTGGGTGACCTCGTTCCCGGGCAACCCCGCGCTCGGGCTGCCGACCGTGACCGGCGTGATCTGCCTCTCGAACGCGGAGAACGGTGAGCCGCTGATGCTGATGGACGCGCGGTCGGTCACCGCGCTGAGGACCGGAGCGGTGGCGGCGGTCGCGAGCGAGGCGCTCGCGCGCAGCGATGCGCGGACCGCCGGAATCATCGGCTGCGGTCTGCACGGCGCGTGGGCGGCGCGGTGCCTGGTGGCGGCGGGCTACGGGCCCGGCGTGTGCCACGACCCGCGTGCCGATGTCGCCGACGCGCTCGCGCGCGAGCTGGAATGGAGCACCGGGTCGCGCGCCGAGGCGCTCGGCTGCGACATCGTCTGCTGCGTCACTCCGGGCACGGAGATCGTGGTCGACGTCGGAAGCCTGCACGCCGGCCTGCACCTGAACATGCTCGGCGCGGACGGGCCTGGCAAGGCCGAGGCGAGCGTCGGCGCGATTGCCTCGTGCGCACTGTTCTGCGACGAGTGGGAGCAGGCCTCGCACGGCGGCGAGCTGACCGGCGCGGTGACCGCCGGGCTCGTGACGCGCGATCAAGTGACCGAGCTCGGGGCGGTTCTCGCCGGCGACGCGGCCGGCCGACCTGGACCCGACGCGGTGACTCTGTTCGACTCGACCGGCCTCGCGGTGCAGGATCTCGCGGTGGCGGCGGCCGCGTTCGAGGCTTGGGAGGACAACCGCGTCGAGGCTCAGACGGTGACACTCTGAGCGCGCTCGGAGTGACTCTGTCCGATTTTTGACTGTGGGACCTAACTTGAGTGCACCAGCAAAAAGCTGGACACCTGTTGGATCGTTTGTCCGAAGGATGCGCGTCTGCCGGCGCGTCGAGGATGGAGCCTCAGGCGCGAGAGATGACGTGCAACTGACATGAGAGAAACGCTGGGGGCGTGATCTCTACGCAGGATGGGACGAGCGCCGGTCGCCCGCCCCTAGTCGTTGCGGTGCCGGGGGTGCAGGGTTTACAACAACATGGAGGGGCATTGTCTCGTTTGAAGGTTCGCATGCCGTCGCCGGCGCTCGCCGTGGCGCTGGTGGCGCTGTTTGTCGCGTTGAGTGGAAGTGCGGTTGCCGCGACCACACTGTTGGTGCACACCAGTAACATCGCCAACGGAGCCGTGACGGGCAGAAAGATCGCCAACGGCGCGGTCGGCGTCAACAAGCTAGCGCGGACGGTCCGAGCCGCGCTGGCCAAGGCCGGCGAGCCACGCGGAGTCGTCGGCGGGGCTCAGGGCCCGGGAGGGCCGCAGGGCGCGTCCGGCAGGGACGGTCAGAATGGCAGGGACGGTCAGAACGGCAGGGACGGTCAGAACGGCAGGGACGGTCTGAACCCGGCCGTGCCAGTCGTGAACGTGCCGACGATCGCGCAGTGGAGCGGCAAGAACCCCAACCCGGACAGTGGTGACCCGGGTGACGGCGGCTGGTACTTCTCCGGCTACAGCGCCGATGGCTCCGCGAGCCTCAGCAACGGCGAGCTCGAACTCGGCGGTTCGGTCGTTGACGGCAACACGTGGCAGGGCGGGATCGGTATCGCCAAGGCGTTCAACAACGTGGCACTCGGCAATCTCGACGCGCTCACCTACCAGTGGCACGTCAACGAGGTGAACGCCTCGCAGGCGCCGACGATTCACATCACGGTCACCGGCCTGACGCACGACTCTCACTTCGGCTCCGGTTTCGCCAATCTCGTCTACAACCCGACGATCAACGGGGTCGTGCCGAGCGAGAGCATCGCGTACCAGTCCGACGGGTTCGCGCCGAACGCGAAGTGGTACAGCACCACCGAGTCCAACATCAACAGCCCCGGCGGCCAGAACAGCCCCGAGACGTTCGCGACCTTCGTGGCGAACAACCCCAACGCGCAGATCATCCAGATCAGCCTCGACAACGGCGGCACGAGCAATGGCACCGGCAGCTTCGACGCCGGCGCCGACGATCTGCTGCTCGGCTTCCACGGCACGAACACGCGGTACGACTTCGGCGGCTGAGACGCCGTCGCGTATCGACGCTCGCGAGAAGGGCTCCCGCCGGGGCCCCTCTCTTCGTTTCAACGGCGGATCGTCCAGCGAAAGGCGATCGTCGCCGTGCTGCCACGCGCATCGGTCGCGCGGACGTAAACGGTGCGCGAGCCGGCGCGGCGCGGCGTTCCCGAGATCAGTCCGGTCCGGTGGTTGATGGTCAGCCCCGCTGGCAGCGCGTCCGCGGTGAAGGTCAGCTTGAGGCCGCCTCCGTCACGCGCCTGTACGCGCACCCGCACCTTCTTCCCGACCCGGCCCGAGCGGTTGCCCAGCCGGCCCAGTTGCACGCTCGTCGATGCGTTCGGGGCATGGCGGGGATTGCCGGCGGAGCCGCCGCACAGGGTCCAGCCCAGCGACGCGGTGGGCGTGCCGAGCCCCGAGGCCATGTCGTAGCCGGGGCCGGCGGCGAACCCGGCGACGAGGTCAAAGGAGTTGTTCCCGGAGGTCACGTCGTGGAAGTTGGCCGCGTATGCGTGCGCCGCCGCGCCATACAGGCCAGGGTTGAGAAAGCCGATCGGGTGACCGCCACACGCTGGTGAGGCATCGGCGAGCGCCGCGAGCGCGGCCACGGTCGGTGCCGAGACGCTCGTGCCGCCGACCGCGCTCCACGACCCGCGGTAGTAGGCGAGGTAGCCGGTCGCCGGATCGCCGTCGACCGAGATGTCGGGAACCTCGCGGCATGCCGCGCCGGAGGATCCACAGGTAACGCGAGACTCGGGCTGCGCGGCCTGGCTCTGGTACGCGGGGCGGGGCCACAGGCTCGACACGCCGCCGCCGGTGGCGCCCAAGGAGTCGTTCCACACAACGTTGCCCGGCGCCTGGAACGAAGTGGCGCCAACCGCGGTCACCCACGGCTGACTGGCCGGATCGTCCACCGCCGCCCGGCCATTTCCGCAGTCGTCCGAGCCGTCGTCTCCCGAGGCGGCCAGCACCGATTGACCCTGGACCGCAGCCTCCTCGAACAGGGTGTTCTCGACGGACACCGGAACCGAGCCCGCCAGCGCCTCGCACATCCCCCACGAGGTGGAGATCACCTGTGCCGCATCGTCGCTGACGATCCGGCTGTAGGCGTCGTACGCGCCGCTGCCGGTAGGCGGCGCCTCGTACACGTCGATCGATGCGTCCGGCGCGAGGCCGGCCAGGTCTTCGGTGTCCATCGCGGCCTCGCCGTCACCCGGTCCGCTGCCGGCGCCGCCGTCGATCGACACCGTCGCCACCGTGGCATGCGTCCCGTAACACGCCTGGTAGGCGGCGACGTCGGACGCGCTGAACGGCTCGAGCTCGAACAGCGCGATCGTCACGTTGCGCCCATCGTCGCCGGCCGCGTAGTACCCCGACAGGCCGTAGGCGGAGGCGATCGCGTCTGCGGTGCGGGCCCTGGTCGAGGCGGCGGCCGTGCGGGCCACCGCGCAGGGCTGCGGCCCGGCGGTGCCGGCGGCCCTCGCGAGCGACGCGGTCCTCCCGGCCGCTGTCGGAACGGGACCGAAGATTGGGCCCGTGTGCAGGGTTGCCGACGCGCTCGGCGCCGCGGCGCCCGGCCCGATCACAGCCTCGACGAAGCGATCGGCATCCGGCCCCACGGACACCGCCGATGCGTATGCACCGGACGGCCTCCACGGACTCGTCACCTCGAGCGCGAGCCGGTTCGCCGTGAGAGCTCCGACGGTCACGCCCCGCGCCGCCAGCGCGGCCTTAACCCTGGCGATCGCGCCCGTGCTCGCGCCGAAGCGACGCGCGAACTGTGCGACCGTCAGATAGTGGCGGTAGAGCCGTGATCCGGGGGTCGTGACCCCGACGGCATACGCCGCCAGCGCCGACGGGCTACGAGGCGCCAGGGCGACGGTGGCGTGGACGCCTGAGGCCCTCGATGCCGCTCGCGCAGCGGACGCCGAACCGGCGAGGACGGCGGTCGATACAAGCGCGAATATGAGCATGCGGCGGCAGGGGTGCCCAAGCATGCAGTTCGTATCGACGGCGTCGTCCGGTCAGCCATCGACGGCCGCCGCGCCCCGGACGGCTGTCCGATTGGAGCCCAGTCAGAGCGGGATGTTGCCGTGCTTGCGGCGCGGGCCTGGCGTGCGCTTGTTCTGGAGGGTCTCAAGCGCGGTGATGATCTTCGGGCGCGTCTCGTGGGGGACGATCACGTCGTCGATGTATCCGCGCTCGGCGGCCACGTACGGGTTCGCGAAGTGGGCCTTGTAGTCCTCGATCAACTTCTGGCGGCGCGAGTCCGGCGTGGGCGAGGACGCGATGTCGCGCCGATAGATGATGTTGACCGCGCCCTCGGGACCCATGACCGCGACCTCGGCGGTCGGCCAGGCGAAGTTGAAGTCCGCTGCGAGGTGCTTTGAACCCATGACGTCGTAGGCGCCGCCGTACGCCTTACGCGTGATGATCGTGATCTTGGGCACGGTCGCCTCCGCATAGGCATACAGAAGCTTGGCGCCGTGGCGGATGATCCCTCCCCACTCCTGGGTGGTTCCGGGCAGGAACCCGGGCACGTCGCAGAGCGTGACGATCGGGACGTTGAACGCATCGCAGGTCCGGATGAACCGCGCGGCCTTCTCCGAGGACTCGATGTCGAGGACACCGGCGAGCTGGTTCGGCTGGTTGCCGACGATCCCGATGCTGTAGCCGTTCAGCCGCGAGAACCCGCAGATGATGTTGCGCGCGTAGTGCTCGTGAACCTCGAAGAACTCGCCGTCGTCGACGACGTGGCGCACGACGTCGCGCATGTCGTAGGGCTTGTTCGGGCTGTCGGGGACGACGTGGTCGAGTTCTTCGTCCTGCCTGAGCGGGTCGTCGGTGGGGTGGACGCGCGGGGGTGTCTCAAGGTTGTTCTGGGGCAGGAACGACAGGAGGTACCGCGTGTCCTCCAGGCACTGGTCCTCGTCGTCGGAGGCGAAGTGCGCGACCCCCGACTTGCTGTTGTGCGACATCGCCCCGCCGAGCGATTCGAAGTCGACCTCCTCACCGGTGACGGTCTTGATCACGTCGGGGCCGGTGATGAACATGTGCGAGGACTCCTTCACCATGAAGATGAAGTCGGTGATCGCCGGCGAGTACACCGCGCCGCCGGCGCATGGACCCATCACCAGGCTGATCTGCGGGATCACGCCGGAGCAGTTCACGTTCCGGAGGAACACGTCCCCGTAGGCGCCGAGCGACACGACGCCCTCTTGAATGCGGGCGCCGCCGGAATCGTTGATCCCGATCACGGGGCAGCCGATTTTGGTCGCCAGATCCATGATCTTGCACATCTTCTCGCCCATGACCTCGCCGAGCGATCCGCCGAAGACCGTGAAGTCCTGGCTGAACACGCACACCCTGCGGGCGTCGATCGTCCCGTGTCCGGTGACGACAGCGTCGCCGTAGGGCCGGTTCTTCTGCATGTCGAAGTCGTGCGTGCGGTGGCGCACGAACACGTCGAGCTCCTGGAAGGAGCCGGGATCGAGCAGCTTCTCGACGCGCTCCCGCGCGGTGTACTTGCCCCGCTCGTGTTGCTTGGCGACGGCCTGCTCGGACCCGGCGTGGATCGCCTCGTGGCGCAGCTCCTCGAGCCGGCCGAGCTTCTCGCCATAGGTCTCGGGAGCTTTCTCGCGCATCGGGGCGGCGAGTTTAGGGGTTTCGCTCCGCTCCAAGATGCGATACAACTTCGCAATCTTGCAGGAATCGACGCTAAGGCGTCGACGACGGATGACATAGAAGCCGAATCACCGCGCCATCCGTGGCCGGTGAGCGGAGGACCCAACAGCGACCTCTAGGGGCGCCGGGGCGAATCGCCGCAATCGGGCGGCGTAGCGCAAGTCGCGAGCCCGTCAGCTAACTCCGCAGGCTCACGAAGAAGGAGGCAGTTGGGTGGAGACGGCACGTGATCTCGCTTGCGCTGAGCTGTGGCAAGCCTCGTTGGAGCGCTCGCTCGCGCGCAGGGGCAGGCCGACGCGCAGCTCGCTCGAGCTGTTCCACCTCCAGCCGGAGCGAGATCTCAGTCGCGCCGAGCTTCTCCGCGAGTCCGCGATGTACTCGCAGCTTCGCCGGTCGGCGGCGACGAGACGGCCCTCGATGGCGCTGCCAGGTGCCGGCGGGATATCGGCGCTGGCGCTGCTGGCGGCGACCACGCTCCCCAGCCTGCTCAGCGGCCGCGGCGGGTCCGTCCGCACGACCCGGGTCACCTACCGCGCCGACGAGCACGACGCACGGCCTTCGAACGCGACCGTGTCCGCTGCGAATGCGACCGCCGCGGCAAGGCCCGCGGCGCTGCCCGGGACCGCCACCGGGACGGTGACGAGCGCGGCGGCCGTACCGGCGCACGCGGTGAAACCTCGGCCGAGCCTGCCGCCCGCTCACGCCGCACGCGCGCCGGCGGCTCATCACGCGCACCCGGCGATCAGGGCCGCGCACATCGCGGCGGCGGGAGATGTGACCGGTGGCGCGGCAAGCGGTGCATCCTCGGTGAGCGGAGGAGCGGCGCCGACGGCACGACACAGCGTCGCGGCAACAACGACCCACACGCCAGCGACGGTGCACTCGACCCCCACGGTCCACCGCACCCATTCAGTCCATAGGGCACCGTCCACAGTCCGTCGCACGCATGCCGTCCACAAGGCTCCTTCGACGGTTCACCCCAGGCACGCGCACACGGGCGGCGGCGCGGTCGAGGAAGCGACCACGGTCGGACACCCGCGCAGCACCTCGACGCCGGTTCAGCCCAAGCCGGTGTCGAAACCGCACCCCGTGGCGACGACCCCGCCGGCGAGCACGCCTGCGCCCGCGCCTCCGCCGGCGGTCTCACCCGGCCACTACGCGAACCCGCTTGCCGGCGCCCATGTCTCGCCTGAGCGGATCGATCAGGGCGTCGACTACGCGGGCTCCGGGCCGCTGGGCGCGATCGGCGACGGCAAGGTCACCTACGTAGGAACCAGCGGCACCGGCTGGCCTGGAGCGTTCATCGAGTACCAACTCACGGACGGACCCGACGCCGGCCGGTACGTCTACTACGCCGAGGGGATCAGCCCCGCCCCCGGGTTGCACGTCGGCCAGACCGTGCAGGCGGGTCAGACGCTCGCTCAGATCATCGCCGGCGACGCGGGTGGGATCGAGATCGGCTGGGGCGCGGGCATCGGCACGGAGACGTACGCCATGCAGCACGGCCAGTGGCACGGTGGCGACGATGCGAACAGCGTCCCGAGCCCCGCCGGCAAGGACTTCTCAGCTCTGATCGCACAGCTTGGAGGCCCTCCCGGGAAGGTGGAGGGCTAGTCCCGCACCGTACTCGCGCGCCGCGCCCCCAGCCCCTAGGCGCGCGAGTACGGGCGGTGATGCGCCTGGCCGAGGCTGTCCAACGCCGCGGTGAGCGCGGCCTCGGTGGCGGGCGTGTCAACCTCCGGTGCCTGGTCGACCACAGGAACGGGCTCGGGGTCGGGTTGCGGCTCCGGGTCGGGTTGCGGCTCGGGCCCGGGTTCAGCTTGTAGCCCCGGCTCGCACGCCGGCTCGGGCTCCAGCTCGAACGAAGCGACGGCCTCGGGGCCTCTGAAGAACTCGAACAGACGGGCGAACCGCCGCCGCCGGGCCGGCGAGTCGGTGGGGACCTCAATCGCGTGGCACGGCTCTGCGACCTCCGGCGGGGGCTCTGGCTCGACCGGGGGCTCTGGCTCGACCGGGGGCTCTGGCTCGACCGGGGGCTCGGCCGCCTGCTCCGCGGGGGGCCCCTCCGCCTCCGGGAATTCCGGCTCCGCGGGCTCGGGCGACTCCTCCTCCGGCACCGCGGTCAGGATCACCTTCGTTCCCCAGCCGGATGGCTCGATCCGCACCGTGCCGCGTACGCGCTCGCCCTCCCAGGCGACGGCGGTCTCCGGGTCGAGCCTCGTGATCCGAATCTCTCCGAACTGGTCCAGGTGGCGAGCCAGTGAGGCCGCGTCGCTGCACTCGGCCCACAACTCCGGGGGGGACTTGACCAGGGTTCGGCTTGCCACGTGCTGCGTCATTGCTGGTGGTTTCGCCCGGGCGAGCGTGACTCCTCCTGCTTGCAAGCGATCGAGAGATAAGGTGCAACCGATGCCGGATACGCGACAGCTGGGCACCACCGGACCGATTGTCTCCGCGCTCGGGCTGGGGTGCATGGGCATGTCGGGGACGTACGGCACGGCCGACCGCGACGAGAGCATCGCGACGATCCAAGCCGCGCTCGACGCCGGCATCACGCTCATCGACACGGGCGACTTCTACGGAATGGGGCACAACGAACTGCTGATTGCCGACGCCCTCGAGGGTCGCAATCGCGACGAGGTCATGATCAGCGTGAAGTTCGGGGCGCAGCGCGGGCCTGACGGCAGCTGGCTCGGGTACGACGCCCGCCCACAGGCGGTAAAGACCGCGCTCGCGTACACGCTCCAGCGCCTCCGCGTCGAGCACGTCGACGTGTACCGCCCCGCGCGACTAGACGCGAATGTGCCGGTCGAAGAGACGGTCGGGGCGATCGCCGAGCTGGTGCAGGCCGGCTACGCACGCCACGTCGGCCTCTCAGAGGTCGGCACTGAGACGATTCGCCGCGCCGCGGCGGTGCATCCAATCTCCGACCTGCAGATCGAGTACTCGGTCATCTCACGTGGGATCGAGCGCTCGATCCTGCCGGCCTGCCGCGAGCTCGGGATCGGGATCACCGCCTACGGCGTGCTCTCTCGGGGCCTGATCAGCGGTCGCTACCGGGCCGACAGCGGGATCGCAACCGGCGACGTCCGACGACGGATGCCACGGTTCCAGGGCGACAATCTCGCCCACAACCTCGCGCTCGTCGAGCGGCTGCGCGAGATCGCCGACGACCACGAGGTCAGCGTGGTGCAGCTCGCGTTCGCTTGGGTCCTATCGCGAGGCCGCGACATCGTGCCGCTCGTAGGGGCGAGGCGGCGCGATCAGCTCGCGGAGGCGCTCGGCGCGCTCGAGGTCGACCTGAGCCCGGACGAACTCGAGCGGATCGAGGAGGCCGTCCCACCCGATGCTGCGGCCGGCGATCGGTACGGCTCGCCGCAGATGGCCGATCTCGACAGCGAACGTAGCTAGGGCCGAACGAACAGCACCAGCGGGAGGATCGTCTGGCCGTCGTCGAGCAGCAGCGACGCGGTCCCGACCCGAAGCCACCCCCGTTTCCCGTAGAACGCGATCGCGTCGAGGTTGTGATCGGCGACGTCGAGAACCAGGCGGAGGCCTCGCGTCGCCGCGTGGTCCTCGGCGGCGCTCAACAGGGCCCCGCCGACTCCCCGCCGGCGCGCGTCGGGCGCGACGAAGAAACGGGACACGACCGCGAGCTGATCGGTGGGTACCGGCACCGCCTCGCGCCACGGCGGGTGCGCCCGCTCGTCATCGGTCCCGTGCAGCGAGAGATGGCCGTCGAGCACGCCTCGGTTGTCACTGACCCAGGCGGCCAAGAGTCCGGCGCGCCCGGCAAGCCAACGAGCCGGATCGCGGGGCCAGCGGGCCGGATACCGGTCGGTTCGGTGAACCGCGCGGAGCATCGCGAGACACGGGTCGACATCCTCGGATCGACGAGGACGAATCATCCTTCCCGAAAGTTGCCCGCCTAGGTGCCCTTCGACACGAAAAGCTGGATCTTGGTGTCTCGATCGAGAACGCGGCCGGGACGCGGGGTGGTGCTCGCCACGTGGCCGATCCGGATCGTGCGCGACTTGACTCGGTGGATCTTTCCCACCTTGCAGTGCGCCCGACGGAGCGATTTCTCGGCGGCGTCCAGCTTCATGCCCTTGATCTTCGGGACCCTGCACTTGCCCGCCTTGGAAGGCGACGAGGGCGACGATGGGGACGTTGGGGACGAGGGCGAGGACGGCGAGGAGGGAGACCCGGGCACGGACGACGGCGAAGACGTGCTGTAGGTGACCACGACCTGCGCTTGCGCGGTCGCACCCGCACCGTCGGTCATGACCGCGGTGATGGCACCGGTCCCGGGGTTGAGCGGGACTTGCGCGCTCCACGTTCCGTCGGAGGCGACCGGGACCGACAGCCCGTCGACCGTGAGCGAGGTGACTCCGGAGCCCGCGCTGGCCATGCCGGATACCTCTGCGGTCGGATTGGACGTCGTCGTCCCGTTCGCGGGCGAGCTGATCACCACGGACGGGTTCTCGAACCGGTCCTGTGCCTGCAGCGCCAGTGAGGTCACGTCCGGGACCGAGTAACCGACCGAGTAGATGTAGCTGACGTTGGCGCTGCCGCCGGCCGGGACCGAGAGGACGTTGTCCTCCTCAAACTCGCTGTTGTTGACAAAGCGAAACTCCGACGGATCGGTGCCGAACGTGATCGCCCCGGCGGCCTCGCTCGCAGCTCCATCCGGCACGGTCACGTTGGTACGCACGAGGATCGAGCCTGGCGCGGCGCTCGGCCCGGGCAGGTCGGTCCCGGCGCCAAACTGCGAGAAGCTCGTCTGACCTGGGAACTGGTAGCCCCGGTCGCCGGTGGCAACCCCCGACAAGCCGATGTAATCGTCGTAGAGCAGCTCCAACGCGTGGGCCTTACCATCGGTTGAGGACCAGGTGTCAGCCAACGTGACGACGCGGCCGCCGTCACTCGTCGTGAGCTTGCGCGCAAGCTTGACGCCCGAGTCGATGAAGCCCGGACAGGTGGCAAACGTCTGAACCTGCTCGTTGGGGCCGTTGCACACGACCCAGGACTCGTCAGAGGTCGAGCTGAGCAGACCGGTGCTGGGATCCCAGGTCACGTCCCCGGTGAGATCGGTCGGGAAGCCGGGCAGGTTCTGGCTTGCGGCATGCCCACCCGACGCGGCGAACAGGGCCTGTGCCGACGCCGGATCGTAGGCGTTGTGACCGTCGATCTGGACCTCGGAACGCCCACCGAAAGCATTGAGATCGTTGCTCAGGAGCGATCCCGCGCAGTCGATCGCGAAGTTCCCGACGTCGAAGGATGAATCGATCGGCGCGGCGAACGGGCCGCCGCAGCCGACCGCGGTGGTCGCGGGCGTGACCCCGGGAGAGGCCCACGCGGCATAGCCGGTTAGGGTGACGTCGTTGACGTAGATGTTGTACGCCGTCCCGTGGTTGAGCCCTGACCCCGAAATCGTCGCGACCGGGAGCGCCGCTTCCGAGACGGCGACGCTGGGCCCGGCGAAGTCGTTGTTGTCGCCCGTGGCCTCGGCGCCGGTCGGGACCGCGCGAAGCCGGCACGCGTGTCCCGCGATCGTCTGCAGTTTCTGGCCCGAGGTGCTGAACCTGCCGTTCGTCACCGCCACGCCGCTCTGGAGGACCTCGTCCTGGAGAGCCCCGGGCGAACCGAAGTAGCAGACGATGTCGACCTTGTCTCCGCTGACGCCGGTCGCCGTCCCGGTGACCGACAGCGTCGTAGGGTTGTTGTCGTACGAGATCAGGTAGGGGTTGTTGGCAGGCGCCGCCGGGTTGGCCTGCGTCCAGCTGGTGATGTTCGAGGCCGTGACGGTCGCCCGGGCCGCCGCCGGGGCGACAGCGAGCGCCAGGAGTGCGGTGAGGGTGGTGACGATCCGAACGCGAGGCATGACGAAGGAGCCCCTTCCCCCGTTCTTCCCGTTCCGGTGCGTCTTCAGAACAGCGGCGCGGACCGGCTCAGAACGTCGGCTGGTACTCGCCGAACACGTCCTTCATCGCCCCGCACACTTCACCCAGCGTGCAACGGTCTTTGAGGGCCTCACGCAGAGTAGGGAGGAGGTTATTGGCCGTATCGGCAGCTATGCGCACTTGCTTGAGGCGTTGCTCGACCAATTCCGCATCTCGGCTTGATTTGAAGGATTGCAGCCGTTCGACCTGCTCGCGCTCGGACTCGGGATCGACGCGGAGGATGTCCGGCACCTCGGGCTCGCCCTCGTCGACGAACTTGTTGACCCCGACGACGACGTCCTGCCCGAGCCGGTATCGCTCGTGATATCCGAACGCCGACTCCTCGATCTCGTTCTTGATGAAGTCGATCGCGTTGACCGATCCGCCGAGGCCGTCGACCTTCTCGATCAACTCGGCAGCACGCGTCTCGATCTCGTCGGTCAGCGCCTCGACGAAGTACGAGCCGGCGAAGGGGTCGACCGCGTCGGCCGCGCCCGACTCGTAACCGAGGATCTGCTGGGTACGGAGCGCGATCTTCGCGGCCCGCTCGGTCGGGAGCGCGAGCGCCTCGTCGAATCCGTTGGTGTGGAGCGACTGGGTCCCGCCGCACACCGCCGCGAACCCCTGGAGCGCGACCCGGACGATGTTGTTCTCGGGCTGCTGGGCGGTCAGCGTCACGCCACCGGTCTGAGTGTGGAACCGAAGACGCCAGGAGCGCTCGTCCTTGGCGTCGAACCGCTCCCGCATGATCCGGGCCCACATGCGCCGGGCGGCGCGGAACTTCGCGACCTCCTGGAACACGTTGTTGTGGCCGTTGAAGAAGAACGCGAGCCGGGGCGCGAACTCGTCGACGGCGAGGCCGGCGTCGAGCGCGGCCTGCACGTAAGCGATGCCGTTCGAGAGCGTGAACGCCACCTCCTGGACCGCCGAGCAGCCCTTCTCGCGGAAGTGGTAGCCGCTGATCGAGATCGTGTTCCAGCGCGGGATCCGCTCCCGGCAATACGAGAACAGGTCGGTCGTCAAGCGGATCGCGCCCTTAGGCGGGTAGATGAAGTTGCCGCGCGCGATGTACTCCTTGAGGATGTCGTTCTGCGTCGTGCCGCGGAGCTTCTCCGCGGGGACGCCCTGCTCCTCGCCGACGAGCTCGTAGAGGAGCAGCAGCACGGCCGCCGGCGCGTTGATCGTCATCGACGTCGACACCTGGTCGAGCGGGATCTCGTTGAACGCCGTGCGCATGTCGTCGATCGAGTCGATCGCCACACCGGTGCGTCCGACCTCGCCGAGACAGCGCGGATCATCCGAATCCAGCCCGAGCTGCGTCGGCAGATCAAACGCCATCGACAATCCCGTCGAGCCGTGCGCGAGCAGGTAGCGATATCGCTCGTTGGATTCCTTCGCGCTCGCGTAGCCGGCGTACTGCCGCATCGTCCACAGCTGACCGCGGTACATGTCGCGGTGGATTCCGCGCGTGAACGGGTACTCCCCCGGTTCACCGAGTCGTTCGGCCAGATCTCCGGGGAGGTCCTGGTCGGCGTACAGCGGCTTGATCTCGATACCCGAGTCCGTGAACCGCCGCGGATCGTCGGGACCGACGATCGGGGCGATCGTGCGGTGCTCGTCGGTGGTGGCCATGTCGCGAGGTTACCCTTTGAGCCCGTGCAAGTTCGCATCAAACTGTTTGCCGCATTGCGGGAACGCGCCGGGGCCCGCGAGGTCGAGCTGGAGATGCCCGAGGGTGCGCTGGTGGCCGATGCGCTCGAGCGGCTGCGTGCGCTGACGGAGGGAGTGCCGGTGGTGATGGCGGTAAACCAGGAATACGCGGACCCGGGCGCCACGCTGCATGGTGGCGACGAGGTCGCGCTGATCCCGCCGATCTCGGGCGGAGCCGTCGGCGCGTCGCACTCCCGGCTGACGGCCGAGCCGCTCGCGCTCGACCCGCTCGTCGAGCGCGTCCGCGATCCGCGAGCCGGCGCCGTAGTCACGTTCCTCGGCGTGACGCGGGAGGTGGCCGAGCTCGAATATGAGGCCTACGCGGAGATGGCCGAGCGCCAGATGGCGGAGATCGTGGCGCGCGCGATCGAGCGCCACGGCCTGTGCGCAGCGGCCGTCGAGCACCGCGTGGGCATCGTGCCGCTGTCCGAGGCTTCGGTCGCGATCGCCGTGTCGGCGCCGCATCGGGCCGAGGCGTACGCGGGGTCGCGCGAGATCATCGACGAGATCAAGGCGAAGGTTCCGATCTGGAAGAAGGAAGAGGGCGAATGGGCACGCGGGGTGACGCCGGAACCCTGAGGTCGCTGCCGGCGGTCCACGAGCTCGCCGCCGCGCTCGACGCGCCTCATTCGCTCGCGGTCGCCGCTGCCCGGCGCGCGATCGATGACGAACGCGCCGCGGTCATCGCCGGCGCACCCGCAGCCGTCGACCTGGTCGATCGCGCCCGACAGCACCTCGCCGCCTTGCAGCAGCCGTCGCTGCGGCGCGTGGTCAACGCCACCGGCGTGATCCTCCACACGAACCTCGGGCGCGCGCCGCTGCCGGCCGCCGCTCGCGAGGCGGTGGCGCGAGCCGCCGAGGGGTACTCGAACCTCGAGCTCGATCTCGAGAGCGGTGAGCGGGGCTCGAGGCACGCCCATGTCGAGCGGCTGCTGGGCGAGCTGACCGGCGCCGAGGCGGCGATCGTCGTCAACAACGGCGCCGGCGCGGTGCTGCTGGCCGCGGCGGCGATCGCGGGCCTGGGAAAGGCGATCGTGGTTGCGCGTGGGCAGCTGGTCGAGATCGGCGGTGGCTTCCGGATCCCGGAAGTCATCGTCCAGTCCGGAGCACGGTTGATCGAGGTTGGGACGACGAACAGGACCCGCCTGGCCGACTATGTCCGCGCGCTCGAGACCCACGACGACGTGGGGGCGATCATGCGCGTGCACCAGTCGAACTTCAGGACCGTGGGGTTCGTGGAGGACGTCACGGTTGAGGCGCTGTGCGAGCTCGGCGTGCCGGTGATCGACGACGTTGGATCAGGCTGGTTGGCTGGCCAGCCAACCATGATGGGGGTCGAAGAACCGCTCTTGTCGGCGTCGGTGGCGGCCGGCGCCGCGATCGTCTGCTGTTCGGGAGACAAGCTGCTGGGGGGTCCGCAGGCGGGGCTGATCGTGGGCCGGCGGGCCGCGGTGGCGGCCGCGCGCCGGCATCCGCTGGCCAGGGCGCTGCGGATCGACAAGCTGTCGCTGGCAGCGCTCGAGGCGACGCTTCGGCTATACCTCGACTCCGATCAGGCCCTAGCAGAGATCCCGGCGCTGGCGATGCTGGCGGCGGACGAGGCGACGCTGGGCGAGCGGGCTACGCGCCTCGCGGAGGCTATCGGGAGGCACGCGAGCGTGATTCGCGCGGCCGCCAAGGCGGGCGGCGGATCGCTGCCGCTGCTCGACCTCGAGGGGCCCGTCGTTTCGCTCGATGGTGAACCGGAGGGGCTGGCGCGGGCCCTCCGCGCGGCCGAGCCGCCGGTGATCGCCCGCATTCACGACGGACGCCTGCTGCTCGACCCGAGGACGCTGACCGACGACGAGGTGCCGATCGTGGTTCGCGCCGTCAAGGGCGCGCTGCCTGGATGAAGCCGCTGACCCTCGGAACCGCCGGCCACATCGACCACGGCAAGACTGCGCTGATCCGCGCGCTGACCGGCGTCGACACCGACCGGCTTCCAGAGGAGCGAGCTCGGGGAATCTCGATCGAGCTCGGCTACGCGAGCCTCGAGCTGCCCTCGGGTCGGCGCCTGTCCGTCGTCGACGTTCCCGGCCACGAGCGGTTCGTGCGGACGATGGTCGCGGGGGCGACCGGCATCGACCTGTTTCTGATGACGATCGCCGCCGACGACGGCGTCATGCCGCAGACCCGTGAGCACGCCGCGGTGCTCGCGGCGCTGCGCGTCCGCACCGGCGTCGTCGCCGTGACCAAGACCGACGTCGCCGATCCTGAGGTTGCGCTGATCGAGGCCTCGGAGCTGTTCCCGGGAAGCGAGGTCGTGGCCGTCTCGGCTCGTACGGGCGAGGGCATCGACGAGCTGCGGACGGCGCTCGACCGGGCGTCCGCGGCGGCCGGCTCGAGGGCGGACGGGGCAGCGTCGCCGGCTCGGCTCCACATCGACCGGGTGTTCACGATCCGGGGCGCGGGTACGGTCGTCACGGGCACGTTGTGGGCGGGCGCGATCGGACGCGGCGACGAGCTTGAGGTCCTGCCCGGCGGCCGGCGGGTCCGCGTGCGCGGCGTGCAGGTGCACGATCAGCAGGTCGATCGGGCGCCGGCGGGCCAGCGTGTGGCCGTGAACCTAACCGGCGTGGCTGTCGACGAGATAGAGCGCGGCGATGTGCTGGTAGCGACGGACTCGGGGCTGCGGCCGAGCTACCGGGTCGACGCGGAGCTCGATTTCGGCGCTGGCGATGAACCCGAGCACGGCGAGCGCGTGCAGATCCACCACGGCACGCGCGAGGCGCCCGCTCGCCTCGCGTGGCTCGGCGGACGGTTCTGGCAGGTCCGGCTCGAGCAGCCGATCGTGCCAGCCGCCGGCGACCGGCTGGTGGTTCGGCAGATCGCGCCGCCGGACACGCTCGGTGGGGGCCGAGTGCTCGACCCGCAGCCGCGCCGGCACGGCCCCGGACGTGACCTGCTCGCGAGGCTCGAACGGCTGGCTCGCGGCGAGGCGCCACCAGTGTCCGGACGGGGTCGCGAGGTCCCACGGACGCCGGCGAAGCCGGCCCCAGAATCGCGTACGACGCGGGCGCCCCTGTCGGCGTCAGCCCAGACGCTCGAGCAGCAGCTACGCGACGCCGGCGTCGAGCCCCCAATCGACTCGGAGCTCGACCCCGACGATCTGGCCGCGCTCCGGGAAGCGGGCCGCGCTGTCCGAGTGTCGAAGAACCTTCACTACCACGTCGACGTGCTCGCGGACGTCCGTGGACGGCTGGTCGAGGTCGCGAGGGACAACGGTGGCGCGGCCACGCTCGCGCAGCTACGCGACGAACTCGGGACATCGCGCAAGTTCGCGCAGGCACTGCTCGAGCATTTCGACTCCGAGAAGGTCACGATCCGCCGCGGCGACGAGCACGTGCTCCGCCGGAGCGCGGCGTCCTAGAGCGTGCCGCCGGCCGCGGTGGGCGCGGTCGGATCCGATGCCTCGGACTGCGAGTGCTCACGCGCGAGGTACTCCTCGATCAGCATCGGAGAATCCGCCGAGCGCTGCACGACGGACAGCAGAGAGGACATCGTCGAGACCTCCTCGACCTGCTCCTTGAGGAACCACTGCGTGAACTGCTCGCTCAGGTAGTCGTTCTCTTCGCGGGCGACGCCCATCAGCTCACCGATCTGATCGCTGACGCGACGCTCCTGCTCGAGTGACAGCGCCACCGGCGCCACGATGTCGCTGAACCCCGTCTCGGGCGCGGCAACGCCGGGAATCGTCACCGGCGCGTCGGCGTCGAGCAGGTACTCGACCATCATCATCGCGTGGTTTCTCTCCTCGACCGCCTGGGCATAGAAGAACGCGGCCAGCCGGGGTAGCGTCTCAGCGTCGTAATAGACGGCGTTGGCGATGTACTGCTGCGACGCCGCGAACTCGTACGCGATTTGCTGGTTCAGGCGCTCGACGAACCGTGTTGCGGCCATCGCTCCTCCTCTCGTCGTGGACGCATCATCGTAATGACCGCTACGCACCGGATCGTAGGAGTGCGTAGATTCACGGCAATGCCCACCAGCCTAGTAACCGGAGGGGCGGGATTTCTCGGGTCTCACCTGTGCGATGAATTGCTCCGACGCGGCCATCGCGTGATCTGCGTCGACAACCTCGAGACGGGCTCACTCGCGAACATCGAGCACATCCGGGACCCCGGGTTCGTGCACCGCAACCTGGACATCATCGAGCCGTACTTCGTCGATGAGCCGATCGACTTCGTCTACCACCTCGCGTCGCCGGCCTCGCCGATCGATTATCTGCGCCTGCCGCTGCATACGCTCAAGGTCGGGTCCTACGGCACCCACCAC
Source organism: Solirubrobacteraceae bacterium (assembly GCA_035499395.1). GTDB lineage: Bacteria > Actinomycetota > Thermoleophilia > Solirubrobacterales > Solirubrobacteraceae > Palsa-465. The sequence goes on along the minus strand of DATJYY010000062.1, from coordinate 6,762 downwards.
ACGCTCGGGCTCGCCAAGAAGCACCGCGCGCGGTTCTTGATCGCCTCCACGAGCGAGGTGTACGGCGATCCTCAAGAGCATCCCCAGCGCGAGAGCTATTGGGGCCACGTCAATCCGATCGGCCCTCGGGGCGTGTACGACGAGGCGAAGCGCTACGCCGAGGCGCTGACGATGGCGTATCACCGCCAGCAGGGCGTCGACACCTCGATCGTCCGGATCTTCAACACGTACGGCCCGCGGATGCGCCCGCACGACGGGCGGGCTATCCCGACATTCCTGCGCCAGGCGCTCCAGAACCGTCCGATCACGGTGTTCGGCGACGGGTCGCAGACGCGGTCGTTCTGTTACGTCGAGGACGAAATCCGCGGGCTGATCGCACTCGCCGAGTCCGGATACCACCAGCCGGTCAACATCGGCAATCCCGACGAGTTCACACTGCTCGAGCTCGCACAGACCGTGATCGAAGTGACCGGATCGGGCTCGGAGATCGTGTACGAGGCGCTCCCGACCGACGACCCACAGGTGCGCCAGCCCGACATCACGCTCGCCCGGGAGATCCTCGGGTGGGAGCCGGAAATCAACCTGCGGGAAGGGCTAACGCGGACGATCGACCGAACTGGCCGCGAGGCGTTGATCGGCGCTGGCTAGGCGGCCTGGTACGACGCACGAAAGCTTGCTCGCTAGACCGCTACTTCGGGGTCGAGCTACCGTTATAGCCACCGCGGTGGGTACATGACGGTGCGAGTCGCAACGTGACGGTAGAGCAGAAAGAGGTCGCGAACATCCACTCCGGCGACGGTCCTGGGGCCGTCCGGCAGGTGCCGCTCCCGGAGCGCGATATCAGGCGGAAGCGTCCGCCCTTCCTGTCGTTCTTGTTGCGGCTGGAGACGCTCCGGCGCATCGCCCGCGTGGTGTCTCTGCTGGCGCTCGACTTCATCGGCGTCGTCGGCGCCCTCTTCACCGCGCTGATGGTCAAGCTGGCCCTGCACGACCAGCTCGACGCCTCGGCCGCATGGCGGGACATCAAGGGCTGGATCCCGTTCGCGTACCTGGTAACCGTGCTCGCGTTCGCGCGGGTCGACTTGTACGCCGACCGCACGCGCCGGCCGGGACTCGCCCGGATCGCCACCGCCCTGTTCCAGGCCACCGTAATCGCGCTGGTGTTCGCGCTCGCCGACGGTCAGCACTTCTCGAGCTACTTCATCTTCTACGGCACGCTGTTCTTCGCGACGATCTACATCTCCGCCCTCCGCGAGCTGCATCTGCGCGTAAGCGGCTGGCTGCTCGATCAGGCCGGATACGCCCGGCGCGCGGTTCTGGTCGGCTCCGGGAAGCACATCGACGAGGTCGCGCGGGCGCTGGCGGACCGAGCACGCTCGCGCGTCGACATCGTCGGGTACATCTCTTTGACGCCCCGCCCCCGGAACGGGCTGCGGTCCTTGGGCGCGTTGCCGGACCTGCCAACCGTGCTCGAGCTCGAGGAGGTGCAGGAAGTGATCATCGCCGACCCCGACTTCCCCCAGGACAAGGCGGTCGAGCTCGTCGACATGTGCCATCAGCGCGGGGTGACCGTCCAGGTTGCGCCGTCGACGATGGAAATCCTGATCGACCGGGCCGAGTTCGCTCCCGGCCACACCGTCCCACTGTTCACGCTGCGCCCACCGGTGTTCGAGGGCGTCGACTACGCGGTCAAGCGGACTTTCGATCTCGTCGTCTCGTGCGTCAGCCTGATTCTCCTCTCCCCGTTCCTGCTCGCGATCGCGATCGCGGTCAGGCTGAGCTCGCGTGGGCCGGTCATCTACCGCTCTATCCGCCCGGGCATGGCCGGCAAGCCGTTCCGCTGCTTCAAGTTCCGCACGATGAGCGAGCACGCGGACGAGACCCAGAGCGAGCTCGAGTCGCTCAACGAGCTATCGGGCGCCCTGTTCAAGATCCGCGATGATCCCCGCCTGACGAAGGTCGGGCGATTCCTCCGCCGCTTCTCGCTCGACGAGCTGCCGCAGCTCGTCAACGTCGTGCGCGGCGAGATGTCGCTGGTGGGGCCGCGTCCGCTTCCGATGCGGGATTTCGATCGCCTCGAGGAGTGGCACAAGAAGCGCTACCTGGTGCTGCCGGGGATCACCGGGCTGTGGCAGGTCTCCGGTCGGGCCGAGCTCGACTTCGACGACCTCGTGCGGCTGGACTTCCTCTACCTCGAGCGCTGGTCGATCATGCTGGACCTCTCGATCCTGCTGAAGACGATCCCGGCGGTGCTAACCCGCCGCGGCGCATTCTGAGCCGGCTGCACATCCGTCGAGCTTTGGCTGGCCGACGCGGGTAGGCTGTCCACCGTCGATGCCGCCGACCGACCGGTTCGTCATCTCATTCGCCGCCGAGCCTCCGCAGGAGCCGCTGCCGTACGGACGCTGGGCCGACACGCTCGCGGGCCATTTCCGCGCCGCCGTCCGCGAGATCGACACCGAGGGCGAGGATATCGGCGAGATCGATACCGACATCTCGTGGTTCCCCGACCGGACGTACGGCGGGCGCACTTACATCCCGGCGGTGGCGCGGACGACCACCGGCTACGAGCTGTTCGGGTTCGTCTCGTTCGGCGAGGGCGAGCAGGGGCCCACCGACTTCGCTGCGTCGGTCGACTTCACCGCCGAGCTGGCCGAATCCAACCCCGACTGGAAGCTCGACCTGAACGACGAGGTGATCGGCAGCTGGCGCGGCGAACAGGGCAACAAGGCCGAGATCGCGCTGGTCTGGGGGGTGGCACTGGTGCCCGGTGGCGCGGTAGTGACCGCAGAGCTCGCGGACCTCGCGGTCGATCAGACCGAGCTCGTCGAGAACCGGTTCACGCTGATTGCTCCGGACAACTATCGCTCCGATTACCTAGAGATCAAGTTGTGGAGCAAGACCGGCGCCGAGCTCGCGCGCGAGTCGCCGTACGTCGACGACGGCGAGGACGACGACAACGGCGAGGACGAGGACGAGTAGGAGACGTTAGCCGGAGGTCGACTCGGGCGGCGAGTCGGCCGCCGGCTCGGACGTCGTGGCGGCGGTTGCCTGCACTTGCGGACCGGCGCCGTCGCCGTTCAGCACCGTCTGCAGCGGGAAATGGCAGGCAGCCAAGTGATCTGGTCCGAACCGGCGCAGCTCCGGCACCACCTCGGCGCATTTCTCCTGGGCGCGCGGGCAGCGGGTACGGAAGCGACAGCCCGACGGAGGGAACAACGGCGAGGGGAGCTCGCCGCGGACCCCCACCTTGCGCTCCTTCGCTCGCGCCTGCTCCGGATTCGGCACCGGAATGGCGTCGAGAAGGCCGGCGGTGTAGGGGTGCGCCGGCCTGTCGTAGATGTCGTTCCCCGAACCGATCTCGACGAGCTTGCCGAGGTACATGACGCCGATCCGGTCGGCGAGGTACTTGACGACCGAAAGGTCGTGGGAGATCACGACGTATGTCACGCCATGGGTGGCCTGGAGCCGCTTCATGAGGTTAAGGATCTGCGACCTGATCGAGACGTCCAGGGCGGAGACCGGCTCGTCGGCGATGATCACCTTCGGGCTGAGCGTGAGCGCTCGGGCCAGGCCAAGGCGCTGTCGCTGGCCTCCGGAGAACTCGTGCGGGTAGCGGTCCATCACGTCGTAGGACAGCCCAACCTCGTCGAGCAGGCTTCGCACCTTCTCGACGCGTTCCTTGGACGTGCCGATGCCGGCGATGTCCAACGGCTCGGAAATGATCTCCTTGACCCGCATGCGGGGATCGAGTGAGGCGTAGGGATCCTGGAACATGAACTGCAGGTCGCGGCGCATCGAGCGGAACCGCGCGCCCTTGACCGAGCCGAGGTCCGTGCCGTCGAACAGCACCTGACCGCTGGTCGGGGTCTCGAGTCCGACACCCATCCTGCCGAGCGTGGTCTTGCCGCAGCCCGACTCGCCCACCAGCCCGAATGTCTCGCCTGGGCGGATTCCGAGCTGCACGTCGGTGACCGCGTGCAGCGCGCCGATCTTCCGGCGCAGGACCGCCCCGGCGGTGACCGGGAACTCCTTCGTCACATCCCGAAACTCCAGAATGAACTCCGCATGGCCGTTCGTTTCGGCGGCGGGCGCCATCGCCGGCTCCTCGGCGGTCCCGAGCAGCTCGAGCTCCCTGCCGAACGACGCCATCAGGGCCTTGTTCTGCTCGGCCTTGGCGATCAGCTCGGCTCCAAGGTCGCTCATCTCGATGACCGATGAGGCCCGCGGGTGGAAGCAGGCGAACGGATGGTTGGGGTCGTCGCCACCGAGCGGCGGATCGTGCGTCCGGCATTGCTCGGTCGCGAATGCGCACCGTGCCGCGAAACGACAGGCCAGCGGCGGCCTGCGCAGATCCGGCGGAAGACCGGGAATCGAGTAGAGCTCCTGGCTCCTGTCCTGATCGAGCTGCGGGATCGAGGCCAGCAGCGCCTCCGTGTAGGGGTGACGGACGTTCTTGAACAGCTCGACCGTCTCGGCGGTCTCGACCTTGCGCCCGGCGTACATCACGAGCACGCGGTCGGCCCGCCCAGCGATCACCCCCATGTCGTGGGTGATCAGGATGATTCCCATCCCGAGCTCTCGTTTGATCCGGTCGAGCAGGCTCAGGATTTGCTCCTGGATCGTTACGTCGAGCGCCGTCGTCGGCTCGTCGGCGATCAACAGCTTCGGGTCGCATGCGAGCGCCATCGCGATCATCACGCGCTGGCGCAAGCCGCCTGAAAGCTGGTGCGGGTAGTCCTTGAGCCGTTCCTTCGGCCGGGGCAGGCCGACCAGGTCGAGCACCTCGGCCGCGCGGTTGAGCGCCTGCGCCTTGGAGACGTCGCGATGCGTCGTGACGACCTCGGCGATCTGCTTGCCGATCATCATCGTGGGGTTCAGCGAGTTCATCGGGTCCTGGAAGACCATGCCGACCTCGTTGCCCCTGACGCCCCGCAGCTCCGCGGGGCTGATCTTCGCGAGATCCCGGCCTTCGAGGCGGATCTCGCCGCCCGCGATGAACCCACCCCGCGGAAGCAGGCGCATGATCGACATCGCGGCCATCGTCTTGCCGCACCCGGACTCGCCGACAATGCCGAGCGTCTCTCCCGACTCGAGCTCGAAGCTCAGGCCGTCGACGGCGTGCACCGTCCCGCGCCGGAGCCTGATCTGGGTCTTGAGGTCTTCCACCTCCAGGAGTCGCGTCATGCGGGCTATCTCTCCTGTAGGCGGACGTCGAATGCGTCCTGCAGAGCGTCTCCGATGAAGTTGAAGGCGACGACCGTGATGACGATCATGATCAGCGCCGGGTACACCTGCCACCAGTATCCGTCCTGCAGATACGTCGTGCCGTCGGACAGCATCGAGCCCCACGTGGGCGTCGTCGGCGGCAGGCCGAAGCCGAGGTACTGGAGCACGGCCAGCGTCAGGATCGCGTTGGCGATCTGGAACGTGACCGTCACCATGATCACCCCGATCGTGTTCGGGATGATGTGCCTAACGATGATTCGCCAGGAGCGGCCGCCCATCACCTGGACGGCCTGGACGTACTCGCGCGTTCGCAGGCTGAGGGTCTCCCCACGAACCAGGCGCGCCGGAATCAGCCAGGAGACGAACGTGAGCAGCACGATCAGGAGCGTCAGGCTGGGCTTGTAGATCTGGGCCACGAAGATGAACAGGAACACGACCGGGATCGCGAGGCCGATGTCCACGATCCGCATGAAGACGCTGTCGAGCGCCCCGCCGAAGTACCCGGCGATGGCTCCGTAGATCAAGCCGGCAACGGTGGAGACGATTCCCACCGCGATCCCGACCTCGATCGAGCTCTGGCCGCCCTTCATCAGCCGGCCAAGGATGTCGAAGCCGCTCGAGTCGGTCCCGAGTGGGTGGCCGCCGCCCGGCGACAGGTTGACGTCGATCAGGTTCGGGTTGAGCTGATCGGTGTGGTAGACGAGCGGTCCGATAAAGCTGAACAAGATCACGAAGATCACGAAACCCAGGCCGATCAGCGCGAGCTTGTTCTGCGCGAACGTGCGCGCGACAAGCGCCCACGGGCTTCCGCTGGAGGCGACCTCGCCGCCTTCGGGCGCAACCGGGAGGACGTCGACTTCTTGAGCAGTCGCGTCCGTCGTCTGCGCGGTCCCAGCGGCCGTGCCGTCGGCCGCGTGCGCCTCAGTACCTGATCCGCGGATCGAGAATCGCATAGCCGATGTCAGCGATGAGGTTGCCCAAGACCGTGATGACTCCCACGAGGACCGTTATACCCAGCATCACCTCGTAGTCATTGCGCAGGGCAGCCTGGAAGTACTCGAGCCCCGCCCCTGGGTAGTTGAAAACTTGTTCGATGATCAGCGTCCCCGTCAGGACCAGCGGGATCGACAGGCCGACCAGCGTCACGACCGCGATCAGCGAGTTGCGCAGCAGGTGCCTCATGAGCACGAGCCGCTCGGGCAGTCCTTTGGCGCGCGCGGTGCGGATGTAATCCTGGGCCAGCGTGTCGATGGCCGAGGAGCGCATATACCGGCTGAAGGCGGCGTACGTCACCAGCGTCAGCGACAGTACCGGAAGCACGAGCCCCGAGGGGTGTGTGAGCATCCCGATCGCCGAGGATTGCTGGGGTGCCTCGGCCGGGAACACGTGGAAGCTGATCGAGAGGAACTGGATCAGCAGAAGCGCGATCGCGTACTGCGGCATCGAGTAGAGGAGGAAGCTGAGCCCGGTGCCGGCGTAGTCGAGCGCCCCGTTGCGCTTCACAGCCTGAGCGATCCCTGTCGGAATCGCGAT
>DATJYY010000061.1:0-21196 GCA_035499395.1 Solirubrobacteraceae bacterium | reverse complement strand
GAGGATCACGACCGACGCGACGCACATCGCGAGCGCGAGCCCGGTCCCGCCCTCGAACGCCCGTCCCACGCGCGCGTTGACGATGATGTACGTGCCCCAGAGGGCGCCGGCGAGCAACGCGAAGAACACCCCGAGTGCGTTCAGATGGTTGGTGTCGCCCTGCGTCAGCGCGATGATCCCGGCCGCGGCGATCGCGACCCACAGCAGATCGATCGGCCGCCGCGACCCGGCGACCGCGACCGTCAGCGGCCCGACGAACTCGAGCGTGACCGCGATCCCGAGCGGGATCCGGTGCAGCGCGCTGTAGAAGCTCAGGTTCATGCACCCGAGCACGAGACCGAACAGGCACGCCAGCCCAAGCTGGTAGCGCGTGTACCCGTGCATCCGAGGTCGCCACAGCGCCAGCAGGATGATCGTCCCGAACACGAGGCGCAGGGATACCGCTCCCGCGGGTCCGATCTGCGCGAACAGCTTCGCCGCGATCGCCGAGCCGAACTGCACCGACGCGATCGCGCTGACGACCAGAACGCCAGACGGCGTCCGCGCCAGCGGGCCGGTACGGGTCGGCATCGTCGCTGTCTTGGTGGCGGCCACGAGGTCCGATGCTAACCGTGCCGGCGTTGTTGATTGATGGCGCCTCGCTAACCCCGGACGGGGTCGCGACGGTGGCACGTGGCGGACACCGCGTCGAGCTCTCGGCCGAGGCCCGCGAGCGGAATGCGGCCGCCCGCCGCGCGATCGCCTCGCTGCTCGATCGCGGCGGTGCCCTGTACGGCGCCACGACCGGCGTCGGCGCGCTCCGCGACCGCGTGATCGGCGACGCCGACCGCGCCCGCTTTCAGTGGAACCTGCTCCGCAGTCACGCCGTGAGCGCCGGCCGCCCGCTCAGCGCCGAGCAGGTGCGGGCCGGGATGGTCGTGCGCGCCAACCAGCTCGGCGCCGGCGGAGCCGGGGTGGCGCCGGCGCTGCTCGACGCGTTGATCGCAGCACTCAACGCGGGGATGACGCCGTTGACGCGTGAGCTCGGGTCGCTCGGCACCGGCGATCTGCCCGGCCTGGCCGAGATCGCGCTGGCGCTGCTCGGCGAAGGGAAGGTGTGGCGGGACGGCGAGCTCGTCGCCGCGCCGGCGCCGGCGGAGCCGATCGAGCTCGGACTCCGCGACGCCCTCGGCTTCATGAGCTCGAACGCGATGACCGCCGGCCACGCCGCACTGCTCAGCGTCGATGCGTGGGCTCTCCACGAGCGGTGGCTCGAGGTCGCGGCGCTGTCGTTTGAGGCGCTCGACGCCGATCCGGTCGTGCTCGACGCGCGCGTCCAGGCCGCGCGGGGCGCTCGAGGCCAGGCCGCGGTGGCGGAGCGGATGCGAGAGCTGCTCGCCGGCGCCCCATTCGACCCCCACGCCCCCGACCGGCTCGTCCAGGACCCGTATCCGTTCCGCGTTCTTCCCCAGGTGGACGGAGTCGCCAACGACGCGCTGTCGAGGCTGGACGACGTACTCGTGCGCGAGCTCAATGCGCGCCCCGAGAACGCCCTGATCGACGATGGCCACGCGCTTCCGACAGGCAACTTCCACGCGGCCGAGCTCGGAGCCGCGCTCGACGGGCTGCGCGCGGCGTTCGCCCACTCGGCGTCGCTGATCGCGGGCCGGGTGAGCGCGATCCTCGATCCGCGGATGAGCGGCCTTAATCCGTTCCTGGCCGCCGACCCGGGCCTGGACTCCGGCCACATGATGCTCGAGTACACCGCCCACGCCGCCGCCGCCGAGGCACGCTCCCTGGCGTCGCCGATGGCGGCCCAGAGCGTGTGGGCGTCGCTCGGGGTCGAATCACACGCGAGCCTCGCCGCGACGGCTGCGGTCCGGACCGCCGAACTGCTCGATGCGATGAGCGTGCTCGTCGCCACCGAGCTGGTCGTGGCCACCCGCGCGGTCCGCGCCGCGGACCGGATGCCGGGTGGCGACGGCGTCCGTGGACTGTTCGACGCCGTCGCACAGCTGCTCCCCGAAGGTCCCGAGGATCGAGCTTTCGGGGAGGACGTCGAGGCGGCGCGCGGGCTGCTGGCGGCGAGATCCGCGCGGTAGCCTGAAGTTCGAGAACGAACTTCGAAAGGACAGACATGGGCGTGCAGGAACAGCAGCAGCTGTGGGGCGGGGAGACCACCAAAGCCGTGGCCAACTTCCCGGTCTCGGGCGAGCGAGTCCCGGTGCCTGTGGTGCGCTGGCTCGGACGGATCAAGGGCGCGGCGGCGCGCGTGAACGCCGAGCTGGGGCTGCTCGACGAGGACAAGGCCGCGCGGATCGCCGCTGCCGGCGACCGGATCGCCGAAGGGGAATTCGACGACCAGTTCCCGATCGACGTGTTCCAGACGGGCTCGGGGACCTCGTCGAACATGAACGCGAACGAGGTGATCGCGACGCTGGCCGGCGAAGGCGTGCACGCCAACGACGACGTCAACATGGGCCAGTCCTCCAACGACGTGTTCCCGTCCGCCGTCCACCTGGCCGCGCTCGACACCACGACGAATGAGCTGCTGCCCGCGCTCGAGCGGCTAGAGGCGTCGCTCGCCGCCAGGGCCGACGAGTTCAAGGATCTCGTCAAGTCCGGCCGGACGCATCTGATGGATGCCGTGCCGGTCACGCTCGGCCAGGAGTTCTCCGGCTACGCCGCGCAGGTGCGCCTCGGCGCGCGGCGGATCTCGAACGCGCTGCCGCAGGTGGCCCAGATCCCGCTCGGCGGAACTGCAACCGGGACCGGCCTGAACACGCACCAGGAGTTTGCGGCCCGGGTCCGGGCCCGGCTAACCGAGGCGACCGGTCTGGAGATTCGCCCGCCCGAGGATCCGTTCGAGGCGCAGGGCAACCGCGACGCACTAGTCGAGCTGTCCGGCGCGCTCAAGGTGCTGGCCGTATCGCTCACGAAGATCGCCAACGACATCGCCTGGCTTGGCTCCGGCCCGCGCGCCGGAATCGGCGAGGTGTTCCTGCCCGAGCTCCAGAAGGGCTCCTCGATCATGCCCGGCAAGGTCAATCCGGTGATCCCCGAGGTGGTGCTCCAGGTCTCGGCACAGGTGATCGGCAACGACGGCGCGATCACGATCGCCGGCACGCAAGGCAACTTCGAGCTGAACGTGCGCGTTCCGCTGATCGCGCGCAACCTGCTCGACTCGATCAAGCTGCTGTCGAGCGCGTGTCGGATCTTCGCCGAGAAGTGCGTCGACGGGATCCGGCCCAACGAGGAGGGGCTCCGGCAGTCCGCCGAGATGACGCTGGCGGCGGCCACCGCACTCAACCCATACATCGGCTACGACAAGGGTGCCGAGATCGTCAAGACCGCTTCCCAGTCCGGTCGGGCGCTCCGGGAGGTCGCGCTCGAGCTCGGCGTCGACGAGGAGACCTACGACAAGGCGATGGATCTGCGCAAGATGGCGCAGGGCAATCTGTAGCCGCCCGTCACAGCGGCAGCGTGCGGGGGAGGCCGAAGCGGGCGAGCTGCGCGCTCCCCCCGAACCGGACGAGGTGTGAGATCCGGTCGCCTCCGAGCGTCAGCACGATGACGCCAACGCCGCGGACGATCGGCGCGTGGACGTCCCCGATGTAATGCCCGAAGGCCGGCTGGCCGTTCGCGCGCGTCGCCACCAGCCGGTCGGTTCGGTCGTGTGGCCGCCCGATGAACGCGTGCGTGAAGAACTCCGCGATCGCCGCCGGGCCCTGGTACTCGAACGGCTCGGGTGGCATCGTGACCCAGGCGTCGTCGGTGAGTAGCGCGACGATCTGCTCGACACGGCTGTTTTCGAACGCGTCGGCGAACTGCGAGACGAGCTCGCGCTCGGCGGGCGAGCGCGGCAGTGGGGCTCGTTCGCGAACCGGGGGAGCCTGCGCATCGAGCGTCGCGCGCGCCCTTTGCAGCGCGCTGTTGACCGAGGTCTCGGTCGTGTCGAGCATCGATGCGACCTCGGCGGCGCGGTAGCCGAGCACGTCGCGAAGGACGAGCGCGGCCCGCTGGCGCGGCGGCAGGCGCTGGAGCGCGGTCACGAACGCGAGCGCGATCGTCTCGTGTGACTCGTAGCGAGCGTCGGGGCCCGGGGCCGCGTCCGGCACTCCCTCGAGCAGCGCGTCCGGGTACGGCTCGAGCCACGCCAGCTCGCCGTAGCGGGTCGGCTCGGGCGGCTGGAACGTCAGCGGTCGCTGCTCCTGTGGGCGTCGCGCGCCGGCGCGGAGCGTATTCAGGCACCGGTTAGTCGCGATCGTGTACAGCCAGGCGCGCAGCGAGGAGCGCTCCTCGAAGCCGTCAAGCCCGCGCCAGGCGGCCAACAGCGTCTCCTGAAGTGCGTCCTCGGCGTCCTGAACGGAGCCGAGGATCCGGTAGCAATGCACCTGCAGCTCCCGCCGATGGGCGTCGGTCAGCTCGCGAAAGGCCAGCTCGTCGCCGGCACGCGCCTTCTCCAGCGGGGTGCTCGTCGTCATGGCCGGATCGTGTCAGCGGCCGGGGTCGTATCACGGGGCATCGGTGAACAAGACACCCCGGCCGTTCGAAATTCATCGGTCACTTTTGCGCGACAGGCCGTGTCTCAACTCACGACACAAACATCGTGAGGAGTACAGACATGCGAAGAAAACCAGTTTGGGTATTGATAATTGCGTCGGTCGCGTCGCTGATGGTGGCGCTCGACGCGCTCGTCGTGACGACGGCGCTGCCAACGATCCGCGTGGATCTGGGCGCTTCGATCCAGCAGCTCGAGTGGACGGTGAACGCGTACACGCTGAGCTTCGCGGTACTGCTGATGACGGGTGCGGTACTCGGGGACCGGTTCGGGCGCCGGAGGATGTTCGCCGTCGGGCTCGCGGTGTTCTCGGGCGCGTCGGCCGCGTGCGCGCTTGCGCCCGACGTCGGTCTGCTGATCGCGGCCCGCGCCGTTCAGGGGGTCGGCGCGGCGCTCGTCATGCCGCTCGGGCTGACGCTCCTGACCGCGGCATACCCGCCCGACCGCCGGGCGCGTGCGCTGGGGATCTTCGGCGGCATCACCGGACTCGCCGTGCTCGGGGGCCCGGTCATCGGTGGCGCGATCACGCAGGGAATCGCGTGGCAGTGGATCTTCTGGATCAACGTCCCGATCGGGCTGTTGACGATTCCGGTCGTCCTGCGCCGCGTCGGCGAGAGCTACGGTCCGCGGACGGCCCCCGACCTCGCCGGCCTCGCGCTGGTCACCGGCGCAGCGCTCGGGCTCGTCTGGGGGCTCGTGCGCGGCAACTCCGCCGGCTGGGGGAGCGTCGAAGTGGTCGCGGCGCTGGCATTCGGCGCTCTGCTGACGGTGGCGTTCGTGTTCTGGGAGCGGCGGACGGCCGAGCCGATGCTGCCGATGGGGCTGTTCGCCTCGCGCCCATTCTCGTCGGGCAACGCGGCGATGTTCTTCCTTAGCACGGCGCTGTACGGCGCGGTGTTCTTCATGGCGCAGTTCCTCCAGACCGTCCAGCACCACGGTCCGCTCGACGCCGGCATCCGACTGCTGCCATGGACGGCCACGCTGTTCATCGTCGCGCCGATCACCGGCGCCCGGATCGCGCGCGTCGGCGAGCGCCCGTTCGCGGTCGTCGGGCTGCTGCTGCAGGCTGCCGGGATGGGATGGATCGCGCTGATCGCGAGTCCCGACGTCGCGTATTGGCGACTAGTGGCGCCTCTGGCGATCGCCGGTTGCGGGGTGTCGATGGCGATGCCGGCGATCCAGAGCGCTGTCGTGAGCTCGGTGCCGCCCGAGAGCATCGGCAAGGCGTCGGGCGCGTTCAGCATGTTCCGCCAGCTCGGCGGCGCGTTCGGGATCGCGACGCTGGTGGCAGTGTTCACGGGCGCCGGCGGCTACGGGTCGGCGCAGCTGTTCAGCGACGGGTTCACGACGGCGATCTCGGTGGCGGCGGGGTTGTCGGCCCTCGGAGCGGTGGCGAGCGTGGGGCTGCCGACCAGGGCTCGTGCGGCGGCCGTCCAGGCGCGGGGGGTCTCGGAGATCGCTGCGTAGATGGGTGGGCGACCGCCCCGCCGGGCAAGAATGCCCGGCGGAACCGGCCTCGCGGAATTCGGCTCCAACAGAGGCCGGGCTCGGTTACGTGCGGGCGCCGGATTCGATTAACGGAATCCCGCCGCGACGACATTTCGCGGTGCGAAGCGCGTCCCGGCGGATTCCGCGGCCCCTAACTACCGGTGTGTTCGGGCGCCCCTTTACATCGCGAAAGGGTCAGGTTGCGACGGTCTCGGCGCCGAGTGTCTCCGAGATTGCGACGTCGAGCGAGTAGTCGATCGGCACCACGATCAGCGAAGGGCCGTCCAGGGCGAGCGCGTCATTCAGCCGCCTCGGGAACTCGTCCGCATTCGCGCATCGCCATGCCGGCAGGCCGAACGATTCGGCCAGCTTGACGAAGTCGGGGTTTCCGAAGTCGACGCCGAAGTGGCGGCCGAACTTCTTGTCCTGCTTCCACACGATCGAGCCGAACTGCGCGTTCTCCCAGATGATGTTCACGACCGCGGTTTGCAGGCGGACAGCGGTCTCGAGCTCCTGGTTGTTCATCAGGAAGCCGCCGTCGCCGCTGACCGCGACCACCTTTCGATCGGGGTGCACGAGCTTGGCCCCAATTGCGGTCGGGAGCGCGAAACCCATCCCGGCCAGGCCATTGGCAATCAGCACCGTGCCCGGTTCGTGCGCGGGGAACATCCGCCCGATCCAGAGCTTGTGCAGGCCGACGTCCGATACGAGGATGTCGTCGTGCCCGAGTGCCTCGCGGATGTCCCACAGCACCCGGGGCGGGCGCATCGGGAAGTGGTCGTCGTCGCGGGCGTCTTTCAGTGCGCCCATCACGACCTCGTGCAGCCGGCTCGTGCCAGCGGTGGTCTGGCTGCGGGTGCAGCTTGCCGCGAGCCGGGCAAGCACGTGGGCGATGTCGCCGATCAGCTCTACGTCGGGGACGAAGTTCTGGTCGACCTCGGCGGCGATCGAGTCGATCACGATGATCTGCTTGTCCCGGCGCGGGTTCCAGTGTTTCGGGGAGTGCTCGACGAGGTCGTAGCCGATCGCGATCACGAGGTCGGCATCGTCGAACCCCGCCATCTCGTAGTCGTGGGCCTGGAGCCCGACCGTGCCAAGCGCCTTCGGATCCTCGTAGTCGACGAGGCCCTTGGCCATGAACGTCTCGGCGACCGGGATCCCGGTGTTGTGGACGAACGACCGCAGGGCCCGAGCGGCGTGGCCGCGGATCGCGCCGTTGCCGGCTAGCGCCAGCGGGTTGCGGGCGGCGTCGATCAGATCGGCGGCGCGCTGTAGCTCCTTGCCGCCGGGCTCGGGCCGGACGGGGGCGTGGCGCGGGAGCGGTGAGGCGTCGAGCGGGCGTTGCATCACGTCTTCGGGGAGCTCGAGATGGGTGGCACCGGGCTTCTCGGACTCCGCCACGGCAAACGCCTTGCGTACGACCTCGGGGATGATCTCCGGGCTTGCAACGCGGGCGTTCCATTTAACGATCGGCCGCATGATGCCGATGAGATCTATGTACTGGTGCGATTCCTTGTGCATGCGCTCGATGTCGGACTGTCCCGTCAGAGCGACCAGAGGAGCGCGATCCAGGAACGCGTCGGCCACCGCTGTGACCAGGTTCGTCGCTCCTGGGCCGAGGGTCCCCAGACAGACGCCCGCCCTGCCGGTTAGGCGGCCATAGGCGTCCGCCATATACGCCCCGCCCTGCTCGTGGCGCACGGGGACGAACTCGATCGAGGAGTCCGACAGGGACTCGTTCAGGTCGAGCGTTTCCTCGCCCGGGATCCCGAACACGTAACGAACCCCCTCCGCCTCCAGGCACTCCACGAAAACTTCAGAAGCTTTGCGCTCGCTCATATCCGCACCCTACCTAACGAAATCAACATGGAAACACGCCGCAACGCGGCTCCGTGTTATGTGTCCTGCTAACAAGATGCGCGCGCTGGCAGTGGGTCTGTCGATGGCGGCGACGCTGGCCCTTGCCGGGACCGCGTCCGCCGCAAGCACCACGCTATACGTGAGCGGTGGGGGCTACGGGCATGGGATTGGGATGAGCCAGTACGGCGCGTACGGGTATGCGCTCCACGGCTGGACTTACCAGCAGATCCTGGGCCACTACTACACGGGCACCGCGATCGGCACGACCGACCCTACTCAGACCGTTCGGGTGTTGCTGGGGAGCGGGTCAGCGGCCTTCGCCGGTGCGACTCAGGTCGGGAACAAGCCGGTTGATCCGAGCATCACCTACAACGTCATACCGCTAGCCAACGGATCGCTGAAGGTCGTCAACCAATCGAACCGGAAGGCCGTCGGGACGTTTTCCGCGCCGCTCACCGCGACCGGCTCAGAGCCGCTGAGCCTCGCCGGCGCGGGCGCCGGCACGTATCGTGGCTCTCTCGAGTTCCGTCCGAACGGCTCGGGCGGCATCTACACCGTCAACGTCATCGGGCTGGACGACTACGTTCAGGGCGTGATCGCGGCCGAGATGCCCTCGACATGGTCGGCCGAGGCCCTGAAAGCCCAGGCGGTCGCGGCGCGCACATACGCGATCACCACCGACGTCGCCGGGACGTTCTACAACCTCTACCCAGATACCCGGTCCCAGATGTACCGCGGGGTGGGTGCCGAGACGGCTTCCACGAACGCTGCGGTCGCCGCGACGTCCGGGCAAATCGTCACGTTCAACGGTGCTCCGGCGGTCACGTACTTCTTCGCTAGCTCGGGGGGATACACCGAGAACGTCGAGGACGCGTGGCCGGGCGCCACGGCAGATCCTTGGCTGCGCGGCGTATCCGATCCCTACGACGGTGCCGGCGGCGACCCCTACCACCACTGGACGCGCCAGCTGAGCCTGGCCACGGCCACCAAGGACCTCGGGAAGCTCGTCAAAGGCAGCCTCGTAGGGATCAAGGTCACGAAGACCGGCGCGTCGCCGCGCATCACGGCTGCGCGGGTGATCGGGACTCGAGGAACGACGTCGGTGAGTGGCAGCCAACTCGAGGGCGCGTTCGGGCTGCCGAGCACGTGGGCGACGTTCACAACGATCTCGTCGAGTTCGAGCTCGAAGGTGGCGGTCGTGCCGGCTCACCAACGAGGCAACCTGGCGGTCCTTTCCCAGATGCAGCGGCTGCTCGCGCAGATGGGCGAGACGTCACGGGTTCTGAGCGGCACGGTTTTCCCCGCCCGGAGGGGCGCGCACGTGAAGATTGAGGTCCGTGACGGCAAGCGGTGGCGCAAGGCCCTGGTCGTCCGGCTTCGGCACGGTGGCGCGTACTCGGTGCACGTGGCGTCCGGCGGGACGTACCGGGTCGTGTATCGCGGCCTGGATGGGCCGCTGGTCGACGTTCACTAGCGGTCCCTGATCGCTAGGCTC
Organism: Solirubrobacteraceae bacterium; assembly: GCA_035499395.1. Classification (GTDB taxonomy): domain Bacteria; phylum Actinomycetota; class Thermoleophilia; order Solirubrobacterales; family Solirubrobacteraceae; genus Palsa-465. The sequence continues at coordinate 11,813 of DATJYY010000061.1, read as the reverse complement.
GGGCGTCCGATGCCCGGTCCGCTGATCGCAGTCGACGCGCCGTACGTGCTCTACCGCTCGTTCTACGCGCTGCCGGACACGATTCTCGGGCTCGACGGCCGTCCGGTCAATGCGCTGCTCGGCGCGATCAACCTACTGTTGCGAGCCGCCGCAGACTTCGCGCCGCGCGCGATCGTGATGTGTTTCGGTGCGGAGGCGGCCGCATACCGGGTCGAGTTGTTCCCGTCGTACCACGCCGATCGGCCGCCCGTGCCCGATGCGTTGGCCTGGCAATTTTCCGCGGCTGGAGACCTGTTCTCCGCGTTTGGGTGGGGGGTCGAGTCGTCAGGCGAGGTCGAGGCCGACGATCTTCTCGGGTCGCTCGCGACGGTCGAGGCCGACGCCGGCGGCCGGGCGCTGATCGTGACCGGCGACCGCGACATGTACCAGTGCGTGTCGGGCTCCGTGTCCGTCCTGTTTCTGAAGTCCGGGATCACCGGCTTTACCGAGGTCGACCCGGACGAGGTCCTCCGCCGCTACGGGGTCGGGCCACAGCTAGTCCCGGACTTCATCGCCCTGCGAGGCGATCCCTCGGACGGGCTGCCGGGCGCGCCGGGTATCGGCCCGAAGACCGCCGCGTCGTTGTTGGATCGGTACGGATCGCTCGACGGAGCCATCGCCGGGGCTTCCGGCGAGAAGCCACGGGTGGCGGCGGCACTGACGGAGTCCGCTTCTGAATTACGTGCATTCCGGGACATCGCGACGCTGCGGACGGTTCCGGTGGATCGGCCCCCAGATCGGGTCACCGATCTGGACGGCGGGGCGGCCGCGGCGCGGGGGCTGGGGTTGCGGCGGCTGGCGGAGCGGCTCGACGACGCGGCGGACGTCGCGGACCTCTAACGAGCACCGATAACCGCGCACTCGACGCCTGCCGCGGGCCGAATGCATATTCGTGCCTGTATGGCACCGATCGCGGTGCACTCGAGCCGGGATCGATGCCGAGTGCGCACTTATCGGGGTGCTAGGGCGTGAAGCGGACCGTGATCACGTCGCCGTCCTGCACCACGTAATCGCGGCCCTCCAGGCGCAGCGTGCCGCGGTCGCGGGCGCCGGCGTAGCCGCCAGCGTCGACCAGCTGGTCCCAGCTCACGACCTCGGCGCGGACGAAGCCCTTCTGGATGTCGGAGTGGATCATGCCCGCCGCCTGCCACGCCGAGAGCCCGTCGCGCAGGTGCCAGGACTGCGCCGGCTTGTCCTCGCCGGCGGTGAAGAACGCGATCAGGTGAAGCAGCTCGAACGCGCCGCGAACGACGGTCTCGAGACTCGAGTGCGCGACGCCCAGCTCCTCGCGCATCGCTGCCGCCTCCTCGGGGTCGAGTTCGGCCAGCTCGGCGTCCAGGCGCGCCGAGATCGCGACCGCCTCGGCACCCTGCGCGCGGGCGTGCTCGAGGATCGCCTCGGGGACCTCGCCGCTGCCCTCGTCGACGTTCGCGACGAACAGCACCGGCTTGGCCGTCAGCGGCGAGAGGAGCGTCATCGCGTCGGGGGCGTCGGCGGGTGGCGGCACGGTCCGGGCCGGCCGGCCTGCCTGGAGCGCCTCGATCAGCCTTTGTAGCCAGGCGGCCTCCGCGACGGCGTGACGGTCCCCGCTCTTGGCGGTCTTGGCCACCCGCTCGAGCCGGCGCTCGGCCTGCTCGAGGTCGGCGTAGATCAGCTCGGTCTCGATCGTGTCGATGTCCTTCAGCGGGTCAACGCGCCCCTCCGGGTGGACGACGTTCGGGTCGTTGTGCACGCGGACGACGTGGACGATCGCGTCGGTCTCGCGGATGTTCGCGAGGAACTGGTTGCCGAGGCCCTCGCCGCGGTGGGCGCCGGCGACCAGGCCGGCGATATCGTGGAACGCAATTGTGTCGGGGACGACCTTCGACGCCTTGACCGTGCGCGCCACCTCGTCGAGTCGCTCATCGGTCACGGGGACGACCGCGACGTTCGGCTCGATCGTCGTGAACGGGTAGTTGGCCGCCTCGGCGGCCACGCCGGTCAGCGCGCTGAACAGCGACGACTTGCCGGCGTTCGGCATTCCCACGATGCCTACCTTCAACGCGGCACTCCCGCATCGAGACCTATTGAGGACACGGGCCGGGAATGTACGCGCCCGGCTCCGGCGATGTCTCTGAGCACGTCCTCGGTGCGGAATCGGCCCCGGCGTACCTGCCCTTACGGGTGGTTCTCGGTCCGGATGAGGTTTAGCCAACGGTCAATTGGGATAGCCAGGAATTGTCAGTCGGTCAAGTGTTTGTAGCTTGGCCGTCCGTGCGAGGGAGATATGGGTCGGACCGTGCAGTCAGCCTCGAGAACGCCGTGGTTCGTTAGGAATGCGCGGCTCGAAGCGAGCGTTTGTCTCGCCCTGCTGCTAGGCCTGGTCGCGACTGTGTTCGCCCCAATCAGCACGGCATCCGCCGGCAGCCTGCCCGGTGCGGTTTCGAGCGTCACGGCGGCGGCTCCGGCCGTCACGCCGGCGCCCGCTCCGGTGGCGAACGCAGCTGCTCCCGTGGCGCAGACTGTCGCGACAGCGGCTGCTCCGGTAGCGAAGTCGGTGGCGACGGTCCCGCAGGCGGCTGCTCCGGTGGCACAGGCAGCTGCTCCGGTAGCGCAGACTGTCGCGACGGCGGCCGCGCCGGTGGCGAAGTCGGTGGCGCCCGCGACCCAGGCCGTCGCGAAGACGGTGGCTCCGGTGGCGCAGACGGCTACGAAGGTCGTGGCGCCCGTGACCCAGACCGTCGCCAAGGCGGCCGCTCCTGTGGTGCAGACAGCCGCGAAGACGGCCGCTCCGGTGGTGCAGGCGGCTACGAAGGTCGTGGCGCCCGTGACCCAGACCGTCGCCAAGGCGGCCGCTCCTGTGGTCCAGACAGCCGCGAAGACGGTGGCTCCTGTGGTGCAGACGGTGGCGAAGGCGGCGGCTCCGGTGGCGCAGGCGGTGGCTCCGGTGGTGGGGACGGTGGCGACGGCGGCGGCTCCGGTGGTGCAGAGGGTGGCGCAGGCGGTGGCTCCGGTGGCGCAGGCGGTGGCTCCGGTGGTGGCTCTGGTCGCGCAGGCGGCGGCTCCGGTGGCGCAGGCAGTGGCTCCTGCGGCCCACGTGGTTGCTCCGGTGCTGCAGGCCGTGGCGCCGGTCGTGCAAGCGGCTGTCCCCGTTGTCGCGGGCGGCTCGTTCAATCCCGCGCCACCGGCGCCAGCGCACACCGCGTCGTCCGGGTCTGTGGCCGGACCGAGAGCAGCCGGCAGCGGCACCGCGTCGAGGACGCCCGCGACCACGGTCGCGCCGGCTTCCAACGTCACGACCGCGTCCTCGCGGATCCCGGCCACCGCGTCGGGGCCCGGCGCGGTGGTGCGGTCAACCCAAGGCGCCGCCGCTCCGCAGCCCCAAGCGACCCGCCCGAGCACGACGACGACCCGGGCGCGTCGCGCCGAGAGGATTTGGGCCGCCATCAAGAACCCGGTATCGATGAACGGCGCGGCGCAGGCCCGCCGCTCAGCCGGGCCGACCGCGGGGCTCGCGAACAGCGCTCCCGCCCTGCGCACGCCAGGTGGAACGGCGCGACGGGAAGACCGTACGCCCGCCGCTCCCCCGGCGCCGTTCCCGTCTGCGCTCGGAATCGGAAGTGGTGGCGACGGTGCCACCGGCGTCGGCGCCGGAGGGTTCTCGGGCGCCGCCGAGATTTGCTCGAGGGCCGTCGCCTACGCGCAGCGCGTGACTGTCCCGCTGCGGGTGTTTGCGTGGTCGCATGCGCCCGAGCCGTTTCTCCTCTTGCTAGAGCGGCCTGGCTGAGACCGACGTCGGTCCCCAGGTAGTGGCAGCCGGGCCTGAGCCCGGGTGCATCTCCATCTAGCAACAGGAGAACGAACTCATGTCACGCTCACGTTGGGCGCTGGCTGAGGCTCGGCGGCGTGGCCGATTGGTCCGCGGCGCCGGGGAGCGACGTCGGTTCGACGGTTGGTCACGGTTCGGACCGCGGCTCCTGCCTGGTGCAGTCTCGGCCGCGAAATGCGCCGCCATATTGGCGGCAGCCGGAATGTTGGTGATGGCCGTGGAGCCGGCTCGAGCACTCGCCTCGTCGCGGCGGACAGCGCAAGCTGCACCGCAGGCGAATCGGGCGACCGACCCGGTTGTGCTCGCACCGGGCAGCGGCTATGGCGGCGGGAAGGACGCCGCGCTCGTCCGCTCGCTGCAGCGTCGTCTCGAGGCCCAGGGCTATTCCCCGGGGCCGGTGGACGGGCGTTACGGCCCGAGGACCGAAACCGCCGTGGAGACGTTCCAGAGCGCGCGTGGCCTGCGTGTTGACGGGCGCGCCGGGCCACTGACGCTGACGGCGTTGCACACGACCGTGCTTTACCCCGGGACCGGCTACGCGGGCGCCGGGTCGTCGAAGGTCCGCCGGCTCCAGCGGCAGCTTCGCCGCGACGGGGTCAACCCTGGGCCGATCGACGGCCGGTACGGACCTCTGACCGAGGGCGCGGTACGCCGCTTCCAGGAGGCCCACGGGCTGCACGTCGACGGGATCGCCGGCCCGCACACGTTCGGCGAGCTGACGCGCCTCGCTGCTGGACGACCGACCGCGTCCTCACGCCCGACCGCGTCCTCACGCCCGAAAACGCCCTCACGCCCGAAAACGCCCTCACGCCCGAAAACGCCCTCACGCCCGAAAGCGCACCCGGCCCCCCCGCATCCCCCGCGGAAGCTTCACCCGAAGCCGTCGCATCCGACCGTTCCGCAACCAGCTCAGCCTGCCGCCACCGCTCCGGCGCATCAGGGGCGGACGAGCCGGCCCAACGGGACCTCTTGGCCGGTGGCGCTGGTCGTCGTCGGACTGCTCTGTCTCGCGGCGCTCGTGTCCGGGGTGTGGCTCGTCGCGCGCCGCCGGCGAGCGGCAAAGGCTGCCGTCCAACCCGCCGTCGTCGACCCCGTCGCATCGGGACCGGCGAGCTCCAGAACGCCCGAGTACGGGGAGGCAGCGGAGCTTGACTACCGCAGTGCGGACCAGCGGGGCGATGCGGTCGCCGCGTCCAACCTCGGCGTGATACTCGAGCGCCGAGGTGACCTGGCGGGCGCCGAGGCGGCGTACCGCCGGGCGGACGCGCGGGGCAGCGCCGAAGGCGCGTTCAACCTGGCCGGGTTGCTGCTCGAGCGCGGCGACGCCGACGCCGGGATGGCTGCTCTTCATCGCGCCGACCTAAGGGGGGACGCGGCGGCGGCGGCGACCCTCGGGCTGCTGTTGGTGGAGAAGGGGGACGAGGCCGGGGCATGCGACGCCTACAGCAGAGCTGACGAGCGAGGTGACGCGGGCGCCGCCGTCAATCTCGGAGTGCTGCTCGAACGTCGAGGTGACCTCGCGGGAGCGGAGGCCGCGTACCGCCGGGCCGATGCCCGAGGGAGCGCCGACGGCGCGTACAACCTCGGCGGCCTCTACTCGGAACACGGCGACCCGGCAAGCGCGGCCGACGCCTATGAACGCGCCGACCAACGGGGCGATCCCAAAGCGGCAGCCCGACTCGGGATGCTCCTCGAGCGCCACGGCGACTACCACTCCGCGCTCGAGGCATACCAGCGCGCCCAAAGATCCCGAGACCCGGAAATCGCCGAGCTCGCACGCTCCCGCGCGCAAGCGCTCGCGTTCGGACTCAGCGTCGCCGAGAAAGGGCACCAATGAACCGCTCGCCAGAACGCACGCAGTTGGGGGCGGTCCTCAACCTGCCCCGACCACGAGGCGAGGCCGACGCGGGTGTGCGGGTACTCGTCGCCGTCGCCGACGGACTCGCACGCGGGATGATGCGATTCGCGCTCTCCAGCAGCGATCGGATCGGGGTGGTGCATGCCGCCGGGAACGCGCGCGAGGCGCTCGAGCTCGCCCGCTACTTTCGTCCCGGCGTCGCGATCGTCGACACGATCGTGCCACCGACCGGAGGACCCGAGCTCGTTCGGACGCTCCTGCACGCCGCCCCCGACATGCGGGTACTGACGGTGTCGGTCAACGACGACCGCACCGCGATCGCCGCCCTCCGAGCGGGTGCGGTCGGCCATATCGCCAGGGACACCGACCCAGAGGGTCTCGCGGAATTGGTCGTGCGCGCGGCAAACGGCGAGGTGATCGTCTCGCAACGGCTGATGCCCGCCCTGCTCGACGCGCTGCGAGGGGTTCCGGACGCCGGGTGGAGGCCGCTGCGCAGCCGACTCACAACCCGTGAATGGGAGATTGTCGAGCTGCTCAGCGAAGGCGCCACGACCCAGCGGATCGCCGACCGCCTCGTGCTTTCGCCGATGACGGTGTACAGCCACACGAAGAGCATCCTGCGGAAGCTCGGCGTGAACTCACGCCGCGAGGCCGTGGTCGCCGCGGAACGGCTACGACGAGAGGAGGCCCTGACCCGACCCCCGACTTAGGCGGGTGGGCAGAAAATTCCCCACGCCGGTTGCAGAATTCTCCTCAGTACTCGCGCGAGTGGCACGCCACACTCGACGTCTGGCCAAGGGCTGGGAGCGCCGAATGGCCGCACGCCGTATGGGGGCCGAGTAAGGGGGCGCGAGCTCGGGTGGGGGCGGGCCAGAACGGTCCGCCCCCACCCCCGGGGAGTCGAGCCGATCACGGAGGCCCGCCGGCGCTCCCGGCAACCGCGGCCGCCGACAGCTTCGCCACCGCGGTGCCGAGCGCTGCGCCCGCGACGACGTCGCTCGGGTAGTGGACGCCGAGATACGGACGGCTGACCGCGAACGCGCCGGCGGCGAGGTACAGCAGCCGTGCCGGCGCCAGTCCGCGGTATGCGCGCGCGGCCGCGAATGAGGTGGTGGCGTGCGCGCTCGGGAACGACAGCTGGGTGACCACCGGGGTCAGGGGCGGCAATCCCGCGAGGTCGGGCCGGCGCCGGCGGACCACGAACTTGATCGCCTGGTTCACACCGTAGGAGCCGGCGACGACGCCGACCCCGCGGAGCCAGGCATGCCGGCGATCTCGGTCCTTGCAGACGAGCGCGCCGAACAGGCCCAGCGCGATCCAGCACGCCGCGTGTTCGCCGGCGCGTGAGTATGCGGCGACCGTGCGCTCGAGCCGAGGACTGTGGCCACGGGTGCGCGCGAACACGAGGCCCGCCTTGTCGATGTCCCTCAGCGCCACGCGGGCGGACTCTACGTCTCCCAGCGGATTGGGAGCCCGTGGTCGTCGCACAGGGCGAGCCGCATCTCGGGCGCGCTCGCCGGATCGTGGACGGTCAGCTGCATGCGCGCATGCTGGGCGAACGCCGGCTCCATGCTCAGCCGGACGGCATCGGGCCGTCTCTCGAGCGCGCGTTCGATCGCCGCCCACTCGTCGGGCTCGACGTACTGCCGCATGACCGAATGCCACACGATAGTCAGCTCGCCGTCGCGGACCTCGTCGAGCGCCGAACGCAGCCACTCCGAGGCCCGCGCCGCCGCCACCGGGATCGGATCTCGCTCTGCCACCGACAGGGCGGCTCGCATCCGGTCGATCCGGCGCGTCTCATCGGGCCAGATGTAGGAGAGCAGCGTGAGCCGATCGTCGGCCCGGGTTGGGTCGAGCGGCGACAGATCGCAGCCGGCCCGCGCCACGATCCGAAGCGCCGAGGCCGTAGCCTCCAAGTCGATCGGTGGCGGCGGCGTCCACGGGTCCTCGAACCGCAGCGGCGACGCGGCATCGCCGAGCTCCCGGCCTGCCACGACGTAGGAGTACCGGTCAGCGAGCAGGTTCAGGCCGGCGCTCGCGCCGACCTCGAGCAGACGGATCGGGCGCCGGTGGCGGTCGGTCAGCCACAGCAGCCCGGCGAACAGGACGGCCGAGCGGCCGGGCTCATTGGTTTGGACCGTGCGGTGGAGCCGTGCGCGCACCTGATCGAAGTGCTCCTCCATGGCCGTCTCGGCGACCGGCCAGACGCCATCGACCGGCCGATCACCGCCGGCGCTCGGGTAATAGGCCGCCAGTGCCGGCGCCTCCCCGGAGAGGACCAGGTAGTGGAGTGCGCCCATCAGGCGGAGCTGAGGGACCGACCCGGGAGGTGTGGGGATGCCGGCGAACAGGCGGGCCACGACACCGCGGGCATCGATGTCATCGGCGGCGGCCCGCATCAGAACGATGTAGAGCGGCGAGCGCCCCGAGCTCACGAGCGAATCGGCATGCCGGCGAAAGCGGTCGGAGAGCTCAAGTCGCCCGGCCTGGGCATCGCCGGCGCCCCCGTAGGGAAGCTGCGAGCGATCGATCATGGTGATTAGTGTCCCGGACGTGGCTCCTCGGATCACCGTCGTCGGGTCGGCGAACATCGACCACGTCGCTCGCTGCGAGCGGCTTCCACGGCCGGGGGAGACGGTGAGCGACGCGGAGTTCGAGCGCATCCCGGGCGGGAAGGGCGCCAACCAGGCCGTGGCGGCCGCGCGGCTCGGCGCCGCGGTCACGTTCGTCGGGCGGATTGGGCGGGATGACCTCGTGCTCCGGTCGCTCGAACACGAGGGCGTCGACACGAGCGGGGTCGTGCGTGACGAGGGCGAGACCGGCGTCGCGCTGATCATCGTCGACCGCACCGGCGAGAACGTGATCGTGGTCGCGCCCGGAGCCAACCGCCGGCTGGCGGCGAACGACGTCCACGTGCCCGAGTCCGATGCGGTCATCTCGCAGCTGGAGATCCCGTACGACGCGGTGGCGGCGGCGGCCGCGAACGCCCGCTTCTTCTGCCTGAACGCCGCGCCGGCACGGGGCCGAATCGAGCTCGAGACCGAGCCGGATCTGCTGATCGTCAACCGGTACGAGTACGACCAGGTGACTCCGTACGACGGCCTCGTCGCGCTCACGCTTGGGGCCGAGGGGGCGGTGTTGCTCGAGGCCGGGAGCGAGATCGCGCGGGCGACCCCGCCCAGGGTCGAGGCCGTCGACGGGACGGCCGCCGGCGACGCGTTCTCCGCCGCGCTCGTCGTGTCGCTGCTCGAGGGCCGGGAGCGGGGCGCGGCGCTCGAGCGAGCCTGCGCGGCCGGCGCTCTCGCCGCGTCGCGTCCCGGCGCGCAGCCGTCGCTGCCGACGGCCGCCGAGGTGGACGCGCTGCTCAGGGCTCGATGACGTGCTCCGGGTCCGGGCGGCGCTCGCCGCTTGCGGCGCTGTAGTCGGCGAACGGCGCGTCGCGCTCGTGGGTGGCGGCGCGTACGCCCTCGGTCGTCGCCCGTTCGATGAACGCCAGCCCGTCGGGCGAGTTCCGCATCAGCCCGTCGATGATCGGGCCAAGCGTCTGGGCGGCGCGGAGCCCCATGTTCTCGTACGCCTGGTTGACGACCAGCTTCATCGCGGCGAGCTGGGAGGACGGAATGCTCGCGAGCTGCGCGGCCTGCCGCCCGACCACAGCCTCCAGCTCCGAGAATGGCACCGCCTCGTTGATCAACTCGATGTCGGCCGCCTCACGCCCGGATAGCGGCTTGCCGGTCAGCGCATGCTCCTTGGCCTTGGTCAAACCGAGCCGGTACAGCCACATACCCGACAGGTAGCAACCCCAGATCCGCGAGTAGGGCGTCCCGATCTGTGCGTCCTCGGACGCGATGATGAGATCGGCGCACAACGCCATGTCGCTGCCGCCGCCGACGCACCAGCCGTGGATCTGGGCGATCACGGGCTTGGGCGTGCGCCAGATGCTCAGGAACTTCTGCGTGGGCCCATACGGCGATGCGGCCCATGCGAAGTCCTTGCCGGGGTCCCAGCGCCCGTCGGTCGTGAGCATGTCGTCCCAGCGGTGAAAGCCGCCCGAGAAGTCGTAGCCGGCGCAGAACGACCGGCCGGCGCCGCGGAGCACGATCACCTTGACCTCGGGATCGAGGGTCGCGTCGCGCACAGCGGCCTCGAACTCGTCGGGCATCGGCGGGACGATCGTGTTGAGCCGGTCGGGGCGGTTCAGCGTGATCGTCGCGACTCGGCCGGCGACGTCGTAGAGCAGGGTCTCAAAGCTCACGGGGCATACTCCTTGTCGTTGATTGCCAAGCGGCTGTTCGCGTTTGTGGTGGTGGGCATTGTGTCCGTCGGCTGCGGCGGCGCCCTCGCCGCGCAGCCGTCGCCCAAGCTCGCGCAGTGGACGGCGTTCGTCCACATCGACAGGCCGCTCGACCTCGCCGGGCCGCGCCGCGACGGATCGTTCGTGGTGGCGGCTGCGGGAAAGCTGTTCCTGCTGGCGCCCGCCTCGGGAATGGTGACGCCATACGCGCCCGGGTACCGGAGCCCCGGTGGCGAGGAGCCGTACATCGCGGTGCCGGCGGTCGGCCACCGCGGGTGCAGCTTCGGCGCGAACACCGTATACGCGCTGCGATTGGCGAAGGGGCATGGCGTGGTGGCGATCTCGCCGAGCGGGCAAGCGCGGCTGTTCGCCAAACCGAGCGCGCCCGGTCTGATCGACGGGATCGCGTTCGACGAGACCGGCCGCTTCGGCTACCGCCTGCTGGTGACCGTCGAAGCCGGGCCGCGGAGCACGGTGGTGGCGATCGACTGCCACGGCGGCGTGACCACGGTCACCCGGCACGCCCCCAAGGTCGAGGGCGGGATCACGGTGGCGCCGAGTACGTTCGGGCGTTTCGCCGGCGATCTGATCGCCTCGGACGAGAACAGCGGGCGCATCTACGCGATCTCGCCGGGCGGCGCCACCACGCTCGTGGCGCGGTCGGGGTTACCCCACGGCGGCGACACCGGCGTCGAGAGCGAGGGGTTCTTGCCGGCGCAGGGACGGTTCACAGCGCTGCTCGCCGACCGGCTGACGCCGGGGAACCGGCACCCGGGCGACAACGTCGTCCTGCGGCTGAGCTCGGCGGCGCTGTTCGCGGCTGGCGCGCGGCCCGGCGACCTGCTCGTGGCCACCGAGGGCGGCGCGAAGACCGACGCGGTCAGCTGCGGCGCCGCGACGTGCTCAGCGCGCCACGTCGCCGATGGGCCGGCGATCGCGCACCCTGAGGGGCACATCGCGATCGAGCGCTAGTCAGGGCCGTCAGCGCTGGCCGAAGCCGACCCGGTGGTCCTCGTGGTCGACGAGGACGTAGAGCACCCGGCTCAGGTCGAGCGCGACCGTCCCGTCCTCGGCCTCGAGCTCGTGCCAGCCCATCGACCCGAGCGCCTTGCGGAGCTTGGCAAGCTCGTCCGGCTGGACCCGGGCGCCGAGCGTCTGGCCGCCGTCGAAACCGATCGAGATCTTTTGCGGCTTGTCGTCTGGCATATCAGTGTTGAACGATTTCGGTGAGAACGCCGCCGGTCGATGCGGGATGGAGAAAGGCTACAAGGGAGCCGCGGATGCCGGTGCGCGGGTGCTCGTCGATCAGGCGCACGCCGGCTGCGCTCAGGGTCTTGAGCGTCTCCTCGACCGACTCGACCCGGTAGGCGACGTGGTGCAGGCCGGGGCCGCGGCGGGCGAGGAACTTGCCCACGGCGGTGTCCGGACCGAGTGGCTGGAGGAGCTCGACGTGGGAGTCGCCCACGTCCAGCAAGGCCGCGTCCACCCCTTGTTCGAAGACGGTCTCGCGGTGGACGAGCGGCATCCCGAGCGTATCTCGGTAGATCGCGAGCGCGTCGTCGATCGACTCGACGGCCACGCCGACGTGGTCGACGGCGGACAGCATCGCGGCCGGAGGTTACTGACGGAAGGGCTTGACCGCGGTGGCGGCCGCGACGGACAGCTCGCCGATGCGGGGCGGCGCGGCGCGCGGGACGTTGCCCATGATCCGGTCGATGTCGGCCCGCTCGAGGACCTCGTTGGTGAGCAGGGTCGCGGCGAGCTCGTCGAGGTAGACCCGGTGGGTGTCGACGATCGACTGGGCGGCGCGG
>DATJYY010000060.1:0-12229 GCA_035499395.1 Solirubrobacteraceae bacterium | reverse complement strand
CGCCGTCGCAACCCCGGTTTTGATGTCGTCTTCGAACTCGAACGAGATGATCGGGTTGATCATCCGCCGGCGGGGAAGGTCGGAGGGCCCCTGGCCGCGCCAGAGGACCCGCACGCGCCGCTTGATCGGGTCGACGTTCCGTCCGCGCCCTTTGGAGGGCCTGACCATGACCGTGTCGATGAAGCCGCCTAACACTTCGCGGCGTTCGTCAACAGGAAGGCCCAGATAGTGGTCGCGCGTCAGACCCGCCTGACCGGCGCCGGTCCGCTGGTCGATCCGCTCGAGCTCCGCTTGCTTCTCGCGGACGGCGGCGAGGTACGTGTCGAGCCATTCGTGCCATTCGGCGCCGAGCTTCCGCCGCGCGGCTCTGTCACGCCTGAACCCGTCGAGATCTTCGCGCGCCTGTTGCAGCTCCGCGATGACCCGATCTCGCTCGCTGGAGTCCGGGACGAGCTTCGCGGTCCCGTCGATCTCCTCGAGCACGAGCTCCTCGATGTAGTTCTCGATCGCGTCGGTGATTACCTGCGCCGGACGCGGGCACGTGCCGCTCGCATGCCGCCGGCGGCAGCGGTACATGTGCCGCCCGTCGGGCGCGTAGCCGAGACTCATGCTGTACCGGCAGCCCGCGCACCGGATGAGACCCGACAGCAGCGGGAGCGGCTTCCCGTTGTTGCCGCCGCGGGCGACACGCGGATTCATCTGCGCCGCCTGCCACGTCTCCTCGGTGACAAGCGCCGGGTGGGCGTTCGGATTGACGATCGGGCCGCGGCCATCAATGTCCTGGACGACGTACCGCGAAGCCTCGCCGCGGTAGACCCGCTTCGCACAGAGGCGCTGAACCGCCTGCGGCGTCCAGATCGTCCCATCCGCGCGCGGCGCGGTCTCCTGCAGCCAGTCGGCAACGGTCGCCCACGACTCGCCGAGCTCGCCGCGGCGACGGAATACCTCGATGGCGATCGGCGCCTGAGTGTTCGGCACGAGCCGCCGGTGCGGCCCGACGTCGTAGCCGAGATAGCCGTTCGGCGAGATGTGGATTCCGCGGTCGATCGCGTGCCGCTGCGCGACCGCCCACGACTCCTTCAACGTCGAACGGGTGAACTCCGCGAACACGAACAGCTGCTGGACGAACGCGCGTCCCGCCGGCGTCGTGTAATCCAGCTGGGGCTCGCTGACGGACGCGAACGTCGCGTCGTGACGGCCGAGCTCCTCGAGCGTGTTCAGCGCGCCGAGGAGCGTGCGGGCGAACCTGTCCAGCTTGTAGACCACGAGACCGCCCGACTGGCCGTTCCGGATCCGGTCCAGGATCGCGTTGAAGACCGGCCGATCCATCGTGCCGCCGGACATGTTCAGCTCGTGGCGCTGCATTACGACCTCGACGCCACCGCGAGCGCTCCATTCCCGAATGGCCTTCTCCTGGACGTCGGGGCTGATGAACCCGTCGGTCTGATCCCTAGCCCCTACGCGGGAGACACGAACGTAACCGTCGAGCGGGAGCGCCATCGGCGCCAACCCTACTCCGACAGCAACGTAAATGCAAACACGTCCATGTCGAGGTGGGCGACGCAGCGGTCCGCCATCGACCTCAGGCTAGGACACGCCCCAGACGTGAGACGCGCCCCAGCCTGCGCCAAGCGCTACTGGCTCGACCAGACCTCGCCGACGCCGCCGAACCCGAGCGCGGAGGCGGTGTTCTGGTTCAGATCCCAGTCACGGCCGCCGACGTACGGTCCGCGGTCGTCGACGGTCGCGGTGGCCGTACGCCCGCCGTAGCGGAACACGACCTTGGTGCCGCACGGGAGGGTCCGGTTGGCGACGCCGTTCCCGGCGTGGAAGCCGCATGCGGTGTTGCCGCCGTCGTTGTACCACGATGCGAGGGCCGCATGGAAAACGGTCATGTGACCGGCCGGCGCCGTCGAGCGGGAGTTCGACCGGTCCCCGGCGAAGCGGACCCGGATCGGCTGGTCACCGGCGGTGCCGGCGGCGTAGCGGAGGACGAAGCGCCCCGCCGACTTGGTCCGCCCGGTGGCGAGCGTGCGCCAGGAGCCGTTGTGCAGGCCCTGGAGGGTCACCTTGCGGCCACCGACCGCCGGCAACAGCCGTCCGCGGACCTGGACGGCCTGGCCGGCGAGAACGTCCACCGAACGCCTAAGCACCCTGACGCGGGCCGCGACGTCGACCGGCACCGGCGCGCTCACCGGGGTGGCGCTTCCGTCGGTTCCGCTCGAGGCGACGAACGGCGTCAGAGATTGGCTCGAGGTGTCGAGCACCCGCACGACGCCGGAGTGGTCGAGCCGGCCGCTGAGCCGAAACCCGCCCGCGGTGCCGACCGTCGTCGAGCCGAGCTGGCTCCAGTTGGTCGCCCCGCGGCGGGCAAACTCGAGAACCACGGTGTGCCCGGCGTCCGAGGCCGGCGCGGCGCCCTTGATGACCACGTCGTGGCCGTAGGCGATATGGCGCGACTGCGGCTGGATCCGCGGAACCGGCGCCGCCGGCAGGGCGAGCGCTTGGCCGGCCACCACCAGAGCGGCCGCGGAAGCTGGGATTCCGATCATCAACGCGCCTGCGCCCAGCCGACGACGGCGCGTGTTGTGCATGGCTAATTCAGGCCTCAAGACGAGGACCTCCTTTGATCTCGACCGGGCGCCTACGGAGTTAGCTGACGGGCTCGCGCACCACTGCAAGCACGCTCCGCGCGCTCACCAGGCGGGCACTACGACTGCGGCCGGGCGTTGGTACCGGGCAAGTCGATTCGCCCCAGCCAGGCATGCATCCGCCTGGCAATGGGTCCCCCGTTCACCCTCGTACCGGACGAGGACGATTCGGCAGGTCAATCAATAAGTCGGGCAGGTTAGGAGGGCCCTTGAGGGTCTGAGTGTGAGGTCCGTCACACGACAAGTGGCGTTCGTTACGAGCGAGCGGCCGCCGCGGCAAGGCAGGTTGACCGGTGACTACCATCCCACCGGTGGCGAATAAGGACAGGCTGACCGGGCTCGACAGCTCGTTTCTGCATCTCGAGCGCGACTCGGCCCACATGCACGTGGCGGGCTGCTCCGTGTTCGCCGGCTCCGCGCCACCGTACGACGATCTGGTAGCCGCGATCGAGTCGCGCTTGCACCTTGTCCCGCGCTATCGGCAGCGGCTGGCGTTCGTGCCGCTCGGTCAGGGCCGCCCCGTGTGGGTCGACGACCCTCACTTCAACCTGCGCTACCACGTCCGCCATACGGCACTTCCCCGCCCCGGCGGTGAGGCCGAGCTCAAGCGACTCGCGGGGCGGGTGTTCTCGCAGGCGCTCGACCGTAGCCGTCCGCTGTGGGAACTGTGGCTGGTCGAGGGCCTCGCCGGCGGGCGGTTTGCCGTGCTGTCCAAGACGCATCACGCGCTCGTCGACGGGATCTCCGGGGTCGATATCGCCACCGTGCTGTTCGACACCTCGCCCGATCCGCTCCCGGTGGCGGCGCCCGACCAGGAGTGGGACGCACGCCCGTTGCCGAGCCGCGCGCAGTTGCTGGCCGATGCGCTGCTCGAGCGCGCGACGGTCCCGGCCGAGGCGGCTCGCGGGATCCGGGCGACGCTGCGGGGACCGCGGACGGTGGCGCGGCGAGCCGGAAGGGCGCTCGGCAGCGTCAGCGCGCTCGCATGGACGGGGCTGCAGGCCGCTCCGCCGAGCCCGTTCAACCAGCGGATCGGCCCCCATCGCCGGTTCACCTGGGTGCGGGCCGATCTCGCGCAATTCAAGGCGATCAAGAACTCGCTCGGCGGGACCGTCAACGACGTGGTGCTGGCGGCGGTGGCGGGCGCCCTGGGCAGCTACATGCGCCTGCACGGACGGCAGACCGACGGCGTCGACCTGAAGGCGATGGTTCCGGTCTCAGTCCGCGCCGACGTCGAGCGCGGCGCGCTTGGCAACCGGGTCGCGGCGATGTGGGCGACGCTGCCGGTGGGGCAAGCCGACCCCGTCGCTCGGTTGCACACTGTCAGCGAGGCGATGGTCGGCGTCAAGCAGTCCGGCCAGGCGGTCGGCGCCGAGATTCTCACGGCCGTGTCGGGCTTCGCCCCGCCCACGATCATGGCGCAGGCGGCGCGGCTTCAAGCCCGCCAGCGACTGTTCAATCTCGTGGTCACCAACGTCCCCGGGCCGCAGTTCCCGCTGTATCTGCTCGGACGGGAGCTCGAGGCGATCTACCCGATGGTCCCGCTGGCCGAGAACACCGCGCTCGGGATCGCGATCCTCAGCTATAACGGCCAGCTCAACTTCGGGCTGGTGGGCGATTTCGACGCGCTCGCCGACCTCGAGGTGCTCGCGGATGAGCTGCGGTCCTCGATCGACGAGCTCGCGAGCGCTGCGGGCGTGCCCGTCGCCGCGCCGGCGGGTGGATCGCCGCGCGCCTCCACGCGGCAGGCCCGCGCCGCGAGGTGACTCCGGCCGCTCGCCAGTCCGCGCGTGGACCCGGCGAGTCGCGGTTGGTCCGGGTGGTCGAACGGATCGCGATCGTGGTCGCGTCGCTGGTGCTCTCGATCGGGCTGATCCTGCTGCTGTCGGGGTATTTCGCCGGACGCGACCAGGCGGCCGTCTCCGGTGGCGCGAGCGGACCCGGGCAGGCGTTCAGCGATCAGGGTCACGCCGCGCTGTCGCCAGGCCAGCCCCGCCCGAGCTACAACTCGGACCCGCCGACGAGCGGCGCTCATGTCCCCGAGGCGGTGACGCGCGACGGCACGACGCTCAACGACGATCAGCTGCTCCAGGCGCTCCAGCTCGGGAACGTCGTGATCGTCTACGGGAGCCGGCAGCCGCCGCCGGGGCTGGCGAAGTTCGCGCGAGCGGTGGCGCCGTCGTTCACGCCGGCACTCGCAGCGGCCGGGAACGCCGTGATCCTCGCCCGGCGACCCGGCACGGCGGGGCTGGTGGCGCTCGCCTGGACGCATCTGCTGCGCGCGAGCTCGCCGTCGGATCCTCAGCTCGGCCAGTTCGCGTCGTTCTGGTTGGGCCGCGGCGCGCAGTAGAGCTCGCACGAGCCCCGACAACCTCGCACTCGACGACCGCGCGGGGTCGAGTGCGCAGACAACGGTGCCATACCGTGACGAATATGCATTCGGCCCCGGAAGGGTGCCGAGTGGCGGGTTATCGGGGTGCCACCCGGGCTACAGCGGCTGCGTCAGCGACAGGGGGTGCTGCTCGTAACGTCGAGCCAGCTTGTAGAAGAACCCGCCGTCGGTCATGGCCGTAGTGTTGCCCGATGCGCCGGCGCCGAACAGCAGGCCGATGACTCCGGCATCGCGGGTCGCGCGCAGATGCCCCGCGGACCCGGCCCCGAGCCACCACTGGAGGCGGTTGTCCTGGTAGTGGTCCCAGGTGTTGTTCTCGTGGGTGTCCCCAAGCGGTAGCTGCCAGAGCACGACCGGCTCATGCGTCCGCGCCGTGAAGCCCGCGATGTACCGGTTCTCGCGGGCGAAATCGGCCGGCCCCCACCACGTGTGGGGATTGCCCTCGACATCGGCGTAAAAGCCGGCATCGCGATCGGTGACGTCGTTGAACACGAGGTCGAAGTGGGCGTGGAGCGACTCGTAGAACGCGGCCGACTTCGCGGCCAGCACATCCATCTGGGCCAGCGAAGGCTCTGAGTTTGTGATGTCCTCGTCCGTGCCCCAGACGCTGAGGTGATACGCGAGCAGCACATGCGGCGCCAGCCGATCGCGCAGGGCGATCAGCCGGTGGGCAAATGCCCGCGCCAGCTGGGCGGCGTGGGCCTGCTCGAGATATCCCCATAGATCAGGCTCGACGTGGACCACGACCGGGTGCGACCCGGCCGACGCGGCGATCCGCCGCAGCAGCAACCCGAAATCAGCCCAGTACGCCAGCATGGTCGCCGGGTTCCGCATGTTCGAAAGGTCCCGCGCCTGCTCGGAGCCGCCCACGGACGGCGCGGACTGGAGCATCTGGTAGTAGCTGAAGACTGGAATCAGATGCGCGGCCAGCGACTCGTGCACGTACATCGACACGAAGCTTCCGTTCGGGTTCCACGTCGCCCAGCCGTGGCCGGTGTTCACGCCACCGGCCAGGTACTGGTAGCGGATGTCGACCGGCGCATCGGCCCTGAGCGCGTGAGCGTCGCCCGGCGGGTCGCTGACGCCGAGGGCTAGGTGGTGGGGCCAGCCGGCCGGCACCATCGCCAGCGGCACCATCACGGACAGGAGCGCTCGGCGCATGCGCCCTAAGGATCCCTCACTGCGACGGTCACCCGCGCCACCGCGCACGGGCGCTGCTCATCGTCCACCAACTCCACCTCCCACACCCACGTCGTCCGTCCCCGATGGCGGCGGACGGCGGTGGCGTGGATCGTGCCGGCTGTGATCGGATGCAGCATCGTCGTCAGGTTCGAAAGGCCGGCGGCGAACCGACCGTCACCACCGATCCCCGCGTCGGTACCGCTACAGGCGAGCGCCTCGGAGATCGCGCTGTACACGCCACCGTGGACGCGGCCGGCACCTTGCGTGAGCTCCGATCGCACGGGGACAGTACCCCGGACCACCGAGTCCGAGCAGTCGATCAGCTCGAGTCCGTAGAGCGCGTCGAACCCCATGCGAACGCGGGACCATACTGGCCGCCCACCCGCCGCACACCGCCGTGTGCCCTACTACGCTAAACGGTTCCGATGGCGTCGCTCGACCAGCTTCCCCCCGACCAACGCGCTGTCCTCGATCTCGTGCTTCGGCGCGGCCGCAGCTACGACGACATCGCGGGCCTGCTCGCGATCGACCGTGCAGGCGTGCGCGCACGAGCCCTGGAGGCGTTCGACGGGATCGGACCGGACACGGGCCTCGCGCCCGAGAGCCGCGCGCTGATCACCGACTACCTGCTCGGCCAGCTCCCGCCGCGGGTCGCCGAGCAGACGCGCGATCGACTCGCGGAGTCGCCGTACGAGCGGGCGTGGGCACGCGTGATCGCATCCGAGCTCCAGACGGTGGCGAGCGAGCCCCTCCCCGAGATCCCCGACGGCACGGCGCGGTCGAAGGCGCCGGAGAGCGACGCGGGCTCGGCGCCGACCACTGCGGAGAGCCCCGCAGCCGAGGCACGTTCCCCCGCAGCCGAGGCACGTTCACCCACGCCGAAGCCGAAGCCGGGGCCCAAGACCGAGCGGACGCGCCTACCCCGGCCCGGTGACCGCCCGACCTCGCGCCGCGGCGGCGCGATCTTCCTCGGGGTCGGGGCGATCATCGTCGTCGTGATCGTCATCATCCTGATCGCCGTCCTCAGCAGCGGATCCAGCAAGCACACCTCGACCGACACGGCGGCCGCTTCGGGCACCTCGACGCAGTCCTCGACCACCCCGGCGACAGGGACCACCTCCACGAACGAGGCGAAGGTCGTCGGCCAGGTGAACCTGAACCCGCCGAGCGGCACGGGCGCGGCGAAGGGCATCGCGGTCATCGTCCAGGCGAGCAATGCGTTCGGCGTGATCATCCAGGCGTCCGGCCTTGCCCCGAACTCCCACAACGCGTACGCGGTGTGGCTGTCCAACACGCCCACCGACAGCACGCGGGTCGGCTTCGTCAACCAGGCCGTTGGGAAGAACGGCAAGCTCGAGACCGGCGGTCCGCTCCCCGCCGACGCCGGGAAGTTCAAGGAGCTGCTGCTCACGCTCGAGACACAGAACAGCCCGAAGACGCCGGGTCAGGTCGTCCTCAAGGGCCCGTTCAAGCTCCCCTAACCGCCAACGATCAGCTCGAGCCGTTCCAGCGCTTCGCGCAGCCGCTTGTCGGTGGCCCGGCGCAACATGATCCCACCGGTCCTCGAGAACCCGCGGAGTTTCTGCACCTGCGAGATCGTGACCTGCGTCCCGCCGTCGTCCGACGGCGCGAGGAGAACTTCGATCACCGATTGATCGAGCACACGCTCGAACGGAGTGCCCCTTACCTCCTGCTCCCACGCGCGCCGACCGGCGTCCGGCTCAGAGACGAGCACGCGGAAGTCCATCCGGACCGGCCGCCGGCGCTTGGTCTGGAACACGAGCGTGAACGCCTCATCGTCGACTCCCTCCACCCGCGTCACCCCCGGCCACCAGCGCGGCATCTGGAACGGGTCGCCGATCACTTCCCACACGGCCGCGGGCGTCGACGACAACCGGCGGGTTCGCTCGGCCCGGCTCACGCGGAGTACTCGAGCACCGCGTGCACGGGATACGGATCGAGCCGCTCGCGCCCCCCGAGGAAGCTGAGCTCGATCAGGAATGCGCACCCGACGACCTCGGCGCCGAGGCCGGCGACCAGGTCGCACACGCCCCGAGCGGTCCCGCCGGTCGCGAGCAGGTCGTCGTGGACGAGCACGCGCGCCCCGTGCGCGAACGCGTCGGAGTGAACCTCCAGCACATCGACCCCGTACTCGAGCAGGTACTCGACGCTGACCGTCTCCGATGGAAGCTTGCCGCGCTTGCGCGCCGGAACGAAGCCCGCGCCGATCTCGCGCGCGAGCGCCCCGCCGAGGATGAACCCGCGAGCCTCGGCAGCGATCACCAAATCCACGCGCAACGGCTGGGCGAACGCCGCCAGATCCAACACGGCCGCGTCCATGGCCACGCAGTCGAGCAGCAACGGCGTGATGTCCTTGAACAGGATCCCTTCTTGCGGGAAGTCCGGGATCTCACGGACCAGCTCCCGAAGTTCGTCCGGGCTCATACCGCCGCCCACCCGCAAGAAACGAGCTACGTCGCGATCTTGCGCAGATCGCGGATCAACAGCAGATGCTTCAAATGCGATGTGACCGACGCGAGGTTCTCGAGCGCCTCGATTGCCTCCCGCCGGCGCTCGGGATTGCGCGAGCGCAGGGCCGGGGCAAGGATGCTCTGGAGCAGTTGAGCCTCGCGATCGGCCGAGCTGCGGAACACCCGCAGGTTGCGACCCCCGACGCCGTAGCGCGCGAGCTCGGACACCGCGCGTACGATCTCGCGCTCAGTCTCGTCGTAGTAGCGGACGCCGGCGCGCAGCTCGCCCTTGATCACGCCGAAGTCGACCAGCTCGCGGATCAGCCCGGCATCTGCTCCGGTCTCCTCGACCACGTCCTCGAGCGAGTACAACGCTCCCGGATCGCGTGTGGACACGAGCGCCCGCCGCATCGAGCGGCCATCGGCGGCTGCTGGCGGGGTGGTGACCTCGCGCTCGGCGCGCCCGCCGGCGAGCTCCTGGCGGATCACCCGGAGCGGCAGGAATTCGTCCCGCTGCAACCGCAGGATCGTCCTCAGCCGCTGAATGTCGGTCTGGGTATAGAGCCGGTATCCACCCTGCGTACGGCGGGGCGCGAGCAGCTTCTGGTCCTCCAGGTAGCGGATCTTGGAGATCGAAATGTCCGGAAACTCCTGCTGGAGCGCCTTGCACACGTTTCCGATCGTGACCGCCTTCTGGCGCGGCGGCTCGGCATCGTGGACCGATGGATCGGGAAGGTCGACGGGGGCGGGTTCGCGGGTCTCGGGAGTGGCCATCAGCGCCTCAGGAAAGCGAGCTTGTACTTGCCGATCTGGAGCTCGTCGCCATCGACGAGGTGGTGCGACTCGATCCGACGGCGGTTGACGTAGGTGCCGTTGAGCGAGCCACAGTCGTCGAGGAAGAACTCAGTGCCGCGGCGCACGAGGATCGCGTGGTCGCGCGAGACCGTGACGTCGTCGAGGAAGATGTCGCTGACCGGCCGGCGGCCGATCGTAACCCGCCCCGCACCGAGCGGAAAGCTCTCGCCCGCGCGTCCACCCCCGGCGCGGATCACCAGCGCCGGGCCTCGCTCGATGACATCGTCCAAGTCGACCTCCTCGAGCTCGCCGGTCTCCCCGAGCTTGTAGGTCGCCGTGGTCGTTCCGGGCGGCGGGTCGGAGTGCGCCAGGAACGCGCCACACCGCTGGCAGTAGTTGGCGCCGTCATCGTTGGCAAAGCCGCACTCTGGACAGTGCTGGGCCACCGACGCCGGCTATTCGGGCTCGGACCCCGGGACGCGGCCGGCCAGGATGTCGGTTAGCTGCTGGACATCGGCTCCGGTGATCACCAGCTCACCGGTCTCGTCCTTCTTGCGCAGCCGGTTGACCAACTCGGCGCGGAGGATGTCGATCTTCCCGTGCAGAATCCGCCGCCGGTAGGAGATCTCCATCTCCTCATCGGTCAGCTGCTTGATGAGCTCCTTGAGCTCCTGATCGGTCAGTGAGCCCAGGTCGGGAAACGTGTCCATGTAGATCAGATCCTCCGGGTGCTTCCGGGTCGGAGTGAGCGAAGCTGGCAGTATAGCCTTCCAAACTCGGAGGCTCAAGCTCAACTTGAGAGTTTGCCCGACGCCCGCCGGGGGACGTCGATCAAAAAGCTAGTCAGTCAGGCGGGCGCGTCCTCCTCGGCATCACGGCGAGCGCGCATCACCTGGGCCCCGCGACGCACGTACATGACGGTCGAGATGAGCCCGAACGCCATGCCAACGTACAGCAATATCAACGCAAGCCAGTGAACGCCCGCCATCGCGAAGAAGGGCGCACCCGCGATCGGCGCCACTCCGAGCCGTCCCGCCCAGTTGATCTGAATCTCGATGTCGTGGCGTAGCGCGTAGCGACTCGCGACCAGCATGAACAGCTCGCGCGCGATCACGATCGCCAGAGCCCACTTCGGGAGCAGCGAGAAATGCCAGCAGACGACCATCCCCGAGACGATCAGCAGCCGGTCCACGAGCGGGTCGAGCAGCGCGCCGAGGCGGCTGTACTGGCCAGTCAGGCGGGCTGCGAAGCCGTCGAGGTAGTCCGACCAGCCGATCACCCCGAACAGCACGACCGCGAGGGCATCCTGCCCGTCATCGCTCGACAGCGCGATGACCAGGAACACCGGGATCGCCGCTAGCCGGATGAAGTCGATCGCGTTCGGAACCGTCCACGGGTTCAGCGGGTGTCCGGAGAGAGTCGCGTCGGGCGCCGGCCCGGAGCGGTCGAGGCCACTCAGACGTCGCTTGCTGATGCGAGGGCTCACCGCGCTGGTGCCCGAAGAGTTACGGCAGTCCGCGCGACAGCTCCGCGACCGCCTCGGCCGCGCCCTCCACCGGGACCGTCCGCGACTCCTGGCCTCGTCGGATCTGCACCTCGACCTCGCCGGAGGACAGCGTGCGCCGCCCGACCGTCACCCGGACCGGGCAGCCGAGCAGCTCGGCGTCAGTGAACTTCTCACCCGGGCCAGCGTCGCGGTCGTCATAGAGGGTCTCGAGGCCAAGGTACGACAGCTCCTCGTACAGCCGGTCGGACAGCTCTCGCTCGTCGCTGCCCTCCTTGCCGAGCGTGACGAGCTCGACGTCGAACGGCGCCATCGCCCGGGGCCAGGAAATGCCCTGGTCGTCGGCGTACTGCTCGACCGCGGCGGCGGCGGCCCGTGCCGGACCGAAGCCGTAGCACCCCATGTGAATGAGCTGCTCCTGACCCGACTCGTCCAGATACTTCGCGCCTATCGGCAGCGAGTACCGGGTCCCGAGCTTGAAGATGTTGCCGACCTCGATCGCCGGCTCGATCCGGATCGCGCTGCCGTTGACGGTGTCCCCAGCCATCACCGACCGCACGTCGACGCGCTCGAACGGGAAGTCCCGGCCCGGCTCGACCCCGCGCAGGTGGGCGTCCGGCTCGTTCGCGCCGACCACATAGCCGCCGTCAGCCACGCCGGCGTCGAGCAGGATCGGCATCTGCGCGCCGACCGGACCGATGTAGCCAGGGGGCCCGAGCCGCGCCGCCACCTCGTCGGGATGGGCGGGGCGGAACTCGGTCCGAAGCGCGTTCGCGAGCTTGATCTCGTTGACCCGGTGGTCGCCGCGCACGACGACGAGCTTCATCGCGTCGCCGTCGACTATCACCGGGAACGCCTTGAGCAGCGCTCCCGCCGGCAGCGCGAGTTCGGTGGCCACCGCATCGATCGTGGTCATCCCGGGCGTCGAGACGAGCTGAGGAGCGTCGAGCGCGGGCTCGAGCGTCACCGGCTGAGGCTCCGCGCTGGCCACCTCCACGTTGGCGGCGTAGCCGGCGGCCACGGCAACGTCGTTCTCGCCCGCGGGGCAGGGCGCCATGTACTCGTGCGCGCCGCTCCCGCCCATCATCCCGACGTCGGCCTCGACCCGGTACCACTCGAGGCCGCAGCGATCCATCATCCGGTCGTAGGCGACGACGTGCTTCTGGTAGGCCACGTCGAGGCCCTCAGGGTCTCGATCGAAGGTATAGGAGTCCTTCATGATGAACTCGCGGGT
>DATJYY010000059.1:0-8683 GCA_035499395.1 Solirubrobacteraceae bacterium | reverse complement strand
CGAGCGGATCGAGGCGCCGGGCACGAGGCCGAGCTCGAGGCTGAGCGTTTCGCCGGTGAATCGCCGCCTGACCACAGGCTTGAGCCTGCGCAGCGCGACCAGTGCCACGAGCGCGATCGCGGTTGTGGCCACGGCGCCCACGTAGAACCCGGCCGCGGCCGCCATGCCGATCGCCGCCGAGATCCACAGCGCGGCCGCCGTCGTCACGCCGTGAACTGTGACGCCGTATCGCAGGATCGCTCCTGCGCCCAGGAATCCGATCCCGGAGACGATCTGAGCGGCGATCCGCGTCGGATCGGCGTGGGAGGCGCTTGCGCCCGTGAACCCATAGGCGGAGACCAGTGTGAACAGCCCGGCTCCGAGGCCGACGATCAGATGCGTGCGGAGCCCCACGACCTGGCGGAACGTCAGTTCACCCGGCTTCCGAGGTGCCTGCAGAACCACGCGCGGGTAAGGGCGGCGACGCGCTCGGGCGCGCCCGGCTCCTCGAAGAGACGACCCGCTCCGGAAACGATCTCGAGCCGATACTCGCCGGCCAACAGAGCCCGGGCGCGCCGGTTCAGCTCCTGCTCTGTCGCTGAACCGCAGGTGTTGCATCACGGCTGGTGTTAGGGCACCCGCGGCCGAAGCCAAGGCGTTGCTCGCCGGCCGCGTCAGCTTCGTCCGAGCTGAGCGGCGAGGCGCCTGCCGGGTCAGTTGCCTTGCGCTGAGCCGTGGGCGGCCTAGGAACTACCTCGACCCCATCCGGGGGAATCCCGCCGGTGGCGGAGTGGTAGCTCAAGCCATCTTCAATCGAAAGGACCGGTGAACATGGCCACGCGCATCGTCTTCCTCGGCGGCCACGAGACCACGGTCACTGAGACCGAGGAGGAGGTCGTGCAGGCAGTCAGGCGCGATCACCCGAATCCCGTCAAGCTCGAGGGCCTCGACGGGCTGGTCGTGTACGTCAACTGGAGCCACATCACCTCGATCGGACCGGCGCCGGAGCCGCGCCCGGTCTGACGTCGGCAGGCTTTCCCTCGTCCGCCGGTGATTCGCGCACCACCTCCCGGGCCGGCTTGTCCTCGCGCAGGCCGAGATAGCGGGGGTGACGCAACCTCCCGTCCTCCGTCCACTCGGTGAAGGCGATCTGCGCGACCAGCTCCGGCTCGGCCCAGCGGGCGGAGCGGGGAAGCCGCTCGTCGGCGAACGGGGGGGACGAGCGCTCGCGGCACTCCAGCTCGTCCGCGAGACGATCGATCTCAGATCTGTCGAAGCCGGTGCCGACTTTGCCCGCGTAGCGCAAGCGCCCCTGCTCCCAGTACCCGAGCAGAAGCGCGCCGAGCCGTCGTCGGGCCCCGCGCCCGGCCGTCCAACCACCGATCACCAGCTCCTGACCGCGACTGCACTTGATCTTGCGCCAGTCACGTGATCGGGCCGGTGCGTACGGGCTGTCGGCGCGTTTGGCGATCACGCCCTCCCAGCCATGTGCGCAGGCATGGCGGAAGGCGGTCTCGCCGGCGCCGACGCGGTAGGGCGTCCAGCGCAGCCGGTCACGAAAACGGAACGCGCCGCGCAGCCGTTGCTTTCGCTCGCGCAAAGGCGCCGACCGGAGGTCATCGCCGTCGAACTCGAGCAGGTCGAACAGGTAGAGGTAGACGGCGACGCCGCTGCGGCGCGCCCGCTCCGGATCGTGGATCTGAATGCGGCGCTGGAGGCGGGCGAAGCTGGTCTGACCGTGCTCGAACGCGACGATCTCGCCGTCGGCGATCAGGTCGTGAACTGGGTCTGCCTCGATGGTTTCGACGAGTTCGGGATAGGTTGCGTTCATCGTGTGACCGCTGCGGGACAGCAGCCGCACGGCCCCCTGGTTGACGACCACTCCGGCGCGAACACCGTCGAGCTTGCGTTCGAACAGCCAGTTCGGATCCGAGAACGGAGCGCTGATAAGGATCGCCTTCATCGGTGCGTACTGGCCCATGGCGCCTCCGCCGCCAGCTGCTCGATCGTACGACCACTCAGGACGGACTCCGGCCGACCGGTCACAGGCTGATTTGACCCGTCGGCCTCGGCATCGCGCTTCTTGACGAGCAACCAGCGCTCGCGCCCACGGGCGTCGAGGTCGGTGCGGGTCAGCGCAAAGCCACCGCGCAGCTTGCTTCCGCAGAGCTCGACGACGAGATGGCCACGCTCGAGCGCGCGCTTCGCCGGGACCGGCTCGCCGGCGTGACGAGTGCGGTTGTAATACCGCCCGCGGTCCCAGACGATCACGGCGCCCGCGCCGTACTCGCCTGGCGGGATGATCCCCTCGAAGTCGGCGTAATCGAGCGCGTGGTCCTCGGCGCGGATCGCCAGGCGCTTGTCGCGCGGGTCCATCGAGGGCCCCCTCGGCACCGCCCAGGAGACGAGTACGCCGCAGATCTCGAGGCGAAGGTCGTAGTGGCGCGTACGCGCGGAGTGCTGGTGCACCACAAAGAGCGGTGCGTCGCGGAGGCTCAGTCCCCCACCTCCCCGTCAGGGTCCACATGCAGCGGGTTGGCGTTGAGCAGGTGGCGGATGCGATCGCGCGTCGGCAACGTCGCGGCAAAGCGGATGATCCCTTCCTCGATGTCTTCGGTTGAGATGTTCGGAAACGGCCGCAGTTCCGTGCTCTCGACGCGGATGTAGCGCCACTCGCCGCCGTCGCTGACCACGCAATCCCAGATCCGCCCGCCGTCCTTGTACTCGGAGCGGACGACAGCGGCCCCGATCCGGGTCGGATTCTCTCGCGCATGGAACTCGGCGTGAGCGAGGTACTCGTCGATCGGGTCCGGATGTGTCAATGGTGCACTGGCTCCGCTGCAGACCCCGCTTCCTGGAGCAGTCGCTCGAGCTCTGACCCTTCGAGCTCCTCCCGCTCGAGCAGACGGTCCGCCAGCCGGTCCAGCATCGGGCGCCGCTCGTTCAGGTACGACATGGCGCGCTCGTCGGCCTGCTGCAAGAATGCCTTCATCTCCTCCTCGGCCTCGGCGATCAGCTGCGGAGAGCGGGCCTCGAGGTGACCGTCCTGGTCCAGGAACGTCGCCGGCGTCGAGATCGCCACCGGCCCGACCTTCGTCGACATGCCGAACTGCTCGACCATGCGACGTGGCAACGCGGTGGCCTGCTGCAGGTCGTTGGCTGCGCCGCTGGAGAGCTCGCCGAACACGAGACGCTCAGCGGCGCGCCCGCCCATCATGACCGCAAGCCGATCCTCGAGCTCGGGCTGCGAGATCAGGTATCGGTCATCGGCCGGAAGCTGCTGGGTCACGCCCAACGCGGCCACGCCGCGAGGCACGATCGACACGCGATGCACCGGATCGGCGCGCGGGGAGGCGAGCGCGACGAGCGCATGGCCGAGCTCGTGATAGGCGACCCTGCGGCGTTCCTCAGGGGTGATCACGCGCGAGCGCCGCTCGAGTCCCATCGACACACGATCAATGGCCTCGTCGAGCTCAGCCATCCCAACAGCCGACTTGTCACGGCGAGCTGCCAGTAGGGCCGCCTCGTTGATCACGTTGGCCAGCTCGGCGCCGGCGAAGCCCGGCGTCCGCGCGGCCACCCTGTCGAGATTGACGTCCGGAGCCAGGCGAACAGGGCGAGCGTGCACAGAGAGAATCGCGACGCGCCCGCGCCGATCCGGCCGGTCCACCACGACCTGGCGGTCGAAGCGCCCGGGACGAAGCAGGGCGGGATCGAGGACCTCCGGCCGGTTGGTGGCCGCCATGATCATCACCCCGCGCGAGGAGTCGAAGCCGTCCATCTCACTCAGCAACTGGGTCAGGGTCTGTTCGCGCTCGTCGTGACCACCGATCGCCGACGGGCCCGCGCCGCTCCTGGCCTTGCCGATCGTGTCGAGCTCGTCGATGAACACCAGGCACGGCGCCTTCGCCTTCGCCTTCGCCTCCTCGAACAGCTCGCGGACGCGGGCCGCCCCCAGGCCGACGAACAGCTCAACGAAGTCCGAGCCCGACAGATAGAAGAACGGAACGCCGGCCTCGCCCGCGACGGCACGCGCAAGCAGTGTCTTGCCGGTCCCTGGTGGCCCAGCGAGCAGGACGCCCTTCGGGATCCGCGCCCCCAAACGCGCGTAGCGCTCCGGCCGGCGCAGGAAGTCCACCACCTCGCGCAGCTCCTCGACCGCCTCATCAACGCCGGCGACGTCGGCGAACGTCGTGCGCAGATCGCGCCGGTCGTAGATCTTGTGGCGCGAGCGGCCGAAGCTCATCGCGCCGGCGCCGGGGCCGAAGCGACGGAACGCCAGCGCCCAGAGACCGGCGAGGAGAACGAAGGGCAACAGCCAGCTGAGCAGGAAGCCAGTGATGAAGCTGCCAATGGGGCTGGGTTGTGAGCCCGTGAACTGGACGCCCTTGCGCTCGAGCAGCGGGACCAGCGCGGTGTCGTCCGCTTGCGGCGGACGCGTCGCATCGAACAGCTGCTGACGGGTGGACCCCTGGTAGACGCCGCTCACATCCGTCGGTGAGATCGAGACGCTCTGCACCCGGCCCTGCTCGACCAGCCGGAGGAACTGGGAGTAGGGAATCACGGCCCTGCTCGGGCCGAACGGGATCAGCAAGTTGGCGAGCGCGAGGGTCACGATCAGGACCACGAAGGCGGTCGTCACCCGTGCCTGCCCCCGGCGATCGGGCGGCGACAGCCTGGGTACGAAGCCGTGCCTGTTCGCATCCGTGCCTGCATCGTCTCGCGGCGCACCCGGGGCGTCGCTCCAGTGGCCGTCCAAGGTCACGGACGGTCTCCCTCAGAATGGTCCGGGTCGCGGCTCGGTCGTCGAGCGAGCGCGAAGCACTAGATATAGCCCGATGCAGAGGCCGACGGCGCCGACCACCATCAGGATCACGCCCATGTTCTGCAAGTTGACGCCCTCCACGTGCGCGGTGATTGCCCACTTGAGGATCGCGCCCACGGCAATCAGGATGAGGCTCCCGCCGATGGTCATAGCGTGTGCCCTAGGCCACGCGCGGCGTAGATCAAGGCTCGCACGGCGCTAGCGGCCTCGATAGCGCACGCGGGTATCGTCACCGCTCACCTACTGACAGCTCGGCGTCATCTGGCGTCGCGTTAGGTCGGCGCGAGGCTTTCACAAGCCACTTGACCATGGCCCGCCCCGGCCTAAACCCGGACTACGACCGGCATGTCCGCTCGACCCACCCAAACGCTCCCGCGCACCCGCGCGGTACCGGATGCCGAGCAAGCGCACGCGGATCGCGTGCTCAGCGCCAGCACCGTCGACCGCATAACGCGCTTCCACGGCGACCGGCTGCCGGTCGTCTCGGCGTACCTCGCCGGGTCGGCCGGCCGCGATGGCCGACGCGCGGTCCGGGCCAAGGCGGACAGTCTCCTGCACCAGGTCCGCGGGCTGGTTCAGGACCGTTCGCTCGCTCACGCCGCGCGCGTGTCGCTGCGAGCGGACATCGCCCGGATCGAAGAGGTGGCGAGAACCGAGTTCCTTGCTCCCGGGACGGTGGCGGTGTTCGCCTGCAGTGGAGGGGGGCTGCTCGAGGTCGTCCGTCTCCCGCATGCGATCCGCGACCGGATCATGGTCGACGCGACGGCGTGGGTCGGCCCGATGCTTGCCGTCATCGACCAGTACCACCGTTGCTGTGCGGTGGTGCTGGATCACGAGTCCGCCCGGGCATGGGGGCTGTACCTCGGCGAGCTGCGAGAGGTCGGAAGCGTCGCCGGCACCGCGCTTCGGGACCCCGCCCACGCCGGCTGGCACGGCCTGTCCGAGGGGCGCGTTCGCAACAAGGCCGACGAGCTCGCCAAGCGGCACTTCCGCGGGGTCGCGGGGATGCTGGATCGTCTGTTTCGCGCCGAGCGCTACGAGGTACTCGTCGTGGGCGGCCACGAACACGAGCTGCCCGGCTTCCTCGAGTTCCTGCCTCGGTCGCTCCGGGAGCGCCTGGCGGGCACCTTCTCGATCGACCCGCACACGGCCGGCTCGGCGACGGTGCGTCCGCCCGCCGAGGCGATCCTCGAGCGCTACGAGCTCGAGCACCAGCGCCGCGCGGTCGGAGAGCTGCTCCAGGCCTCCGCCGCGGGCGGCCTGGGGACGGTGGGGCTCGAGCCCTGTCTGGCCGGCGGCTCGGTGGCGGCGATCCGCACGCTGCTTGTCCACGACGGAGCGATCTCGCCCGGGGTGGTGTGCGAAGCCTCCGGGTGGCTGGGGACGAAGGCGGAGGCCTGTCCGCTGTGCGGGCGACCCACCCGGAGCACGCCCGACGTGATCGACGAGCTGGTCGAGGCGGTGATCGACGAGGGCGGCTCGATCCGGTATGTACGGGCCGACACCATCCTGCGCGACCGCCTGACCGCCGCGTGGCTACGGTTCGCGCTCCCGCCGATCGGGGAGAGAGCATGAGCGCGGTGCCCGGCAGCTGGCCGGCGCGTTGCGCGCATCTGTCGATGATCCCGCGCCTGCATGCCCACGTGGTTGGCCACCCGGTCGTCGAGGCGTACCGGCCGCCGGCGGGCTGGCGATGGTGCTACTTCGACGAGACGTACATCTGAGCGAGGCGAACCGCCTCCAGGCGTCCGTGGAGAAGCCCGTGCACCTGGCGAATGGCGATCGCGCCGTCGCCGACGGCAGCCGCGACGCGCGGCGTCGAGCCACTCCGGACATCGCCGGCCGCGAACACGCCCGGCACGTTGGTCTCGAGCAGCTGCGGTATCCGCCTCGCTCCATTGCCGGCCTCGAATGTCGCGCACGCGGCGGCGTCCTGGCCGGTGAGGACGTAGCCACCGTCGTCGAGCGCCACGCGGCCGCGCAGCCATCCCGTGTGCGGATCGGCGCCGATGAACACGAACAGCGCGCGTGCGTCGATCCGGCGTCGCTCGCCAGTCTCGGTGTCCTCGACGATCACCGCCTCAAGCGCGTCGTCGCCGACCAGCTCGCGCACCTCGCAGTGTGTGAGGACGTCGACCGACGGCGTGCTCGCGAGCCGGTCCGCGAGGTAGCGGGACATGTTCTCCTCGAGAGCCCGCTCGCGAACGACCAGGCTCAGGTGCGGCACGTAGCGCGAAAGGAGCAGGGCAGCCTGGCCGGCCGAGTTCCCACCGCCCACGGCGACGACCGGATTACCGCGGCACAGCTGCGCCTCGACCTCCGTGGCGGCGTAGTGGACACTCGTTCCCTCGAACCTGGGCAGATCGGG
Source organism: Solirubrobacteraceae bacterium (assembly GCA_035499395.1). Taxonomy (GTDB): domain Bacteria; phylum Actinomycetota; class Thermoleophilia; order Solirubrobacterales; family Solirubrobacteraceae; genus Palsa-465. The sequence goes on along the minus strand of DATJYY010000059.1, from coordinate 1,511 downwards.
GAGCGGCAGCCTGCGGTAGCGCACCCCGGTGGCGATCACGACCGCGCGGCCGACGACCGGCGCGTCGTCGCGAAGCTCGAGGCGAAACGTCCCGTCGAGCGGCTCGAGCGCGATCGCCTCACCGGGCACAGCGATCCCGGCGCCGAACTTCCGTGCCTGAATCGTCGCGCGCTCCGCGAGCTCGGCGCCCGAGATTCCCGCGGGAAAGCCGAGGTAGTTCTCGATCCTGGATGAGGTCCCGGCCTGACCACCGGTCGCAAGCGCCTCGAGGACGACGGTCGAGAAACCCTCCGAAGCGCCGTACACGGCGGCCGCCAGCCCGGCTGGACCGCCGCCGACGATGATCAGATCGCAGGTCGTGTCCGAGACGGCCGGGGGGCGCAGCCCCAGTGCGCGGGCGAGCTCTGAGTTGCTCGGGTTGCGCAGCACGCGCCCAGGGCCGAGGAGGACGATCGGGCACTCCTGCGGGCTGAGCCCGAGCCGGCGCAGGATCTCCTCCGCGCCGGGGTCGGATTCGAGATCGACCCAGTGGTGCGGCAGCCGGTTGCGGATCGCGAAGTCGCGCAGTCGCCGCGTGTCCGGCGAGTAGCGCGAGCCGATGATTCGAAAGCCGATCCCCAGGCCGATCAGCACCGAGCGACGCATGACCAGGGCGCGGAGGATCAGATCCCCGAGCACGAGATCGTGCGTCACGATCTCGCGCAGCCGCTCCTGCGGGACGACCAGAACCTCACCCGGCTCACGCACGACCGCGGTCACGAACACGGCCTGGCCAGTGATCAACCCCAGCTCTCCGAGAAACCGTCCCGGTCCGTGGACGCCGATCACCCGCTCACCGGCGCCCGATTCCTCGACCACCGCCACCTTCCCTGCCAGGATCACGAAGAAATCGCAGTTCCCGTCGCCCTCCCGGTAGAGAACATCTCCCGGCTCGACCCGCCGGTGCTCACCGACCGTCTCAAGCGCCCTGATCTGCTCGTCGCTCAGCCTGGGAAACGCGCCGTAGAGGTCCGGCGACTCGGTCAGAACCGGTGCCTGCATCGCCATCAGGAGCGCTCCAGGCAACGGCGCTCTTGGCGCTCGGGCTTGGCGGCTGGCTCGACGGTGGCGTGCATTTCCGGGCTTCCTTGAGGGCCGATTAGGCCGCTGGGCGATCGGCGCAACCGCGGCCGCTCGACTTGAGGCGTTCCCGCGGCGTCCTAGCGGCAACCATGAGATCGGAGGCTTCCGATGGGAGCCTCGAAGCGACACCTATGGAGGTTCGATGGCGACGACATTGGTGGAGCCGTTTGCGCCCTGGCTGCGCGGGCTGGGAACGGTCCTGCATGACCAGGCGCCCGTGGGGGCATTCATCCCCCCGGCGGACCTGTTGATCGACGACGACGGGGTGACCGTCTACATGGATGTTCCGGGCCTGCGCTCGGAGAACCTGGAGATCGAACTCGAGAACGATCAGCTGACGGTCCGCGGCGAGCGGGCGTTCCCCTACCCCCGCGAGGACGGGAAGGGAC
>DATJYY010000058.1:0-21473 GCA_035499395.1 Solirubrobacteraceae bacterium | reverse complement strand
CAGATCGTCCGCGGGACACGTGGTCGCGCGCAACGCAATCGCCAGCCGCAACACCCATCACCGCCAAGATGGGCAATCGCTCCTATCACCGTTGCGATCGTCCGGCACCGGCTGAGCTGGCGATTGCTTGCGTGGCGAAGCGCAAGCTCGCCCTGGCGCCGGCGGAGTGCCGGATCGTCGCCGATCCGCTCGTGAGCTGCAGCTACCTCCAGATGGCAAAAGCAATCGCGAGGAGCATCGGCCGCTGGCGCGTGCTTGACGCATATTCGGGTAACGGCGGCGTCGCTACCGCTCTTGGCGGAGAGGCTTGTGGGCACGTATCGGCCCCGCCTGGGCAAGAGCCTGGGTGGTGGCTCCGCGGGAGCTTCCCGATGGGCACTGGGCGCTGGCGGATCTGCGGGCCAGGGGCCAGGACCGCCGAGCTCGGCCGGCTCTCGAGCGCAACGCTGGCCCGGTGACGTGCCGGAGGGTTACTAGCCTTCGGACCGAGCCGGACCGCCGTCGTGGCCGAGCCGGCGGGCCCGTTCGCGCAACATCTCCCATATGCGGTCAAGCTCGGCCGAGATCGCGCGAAGCCGCTCGTGCTGATCGCGCCGACGTTTCTCGTGCGGGATGGCCAGAAGCGCCGCCTCCTCCCCGACAAGCCCCTCGATCCTCGCGAACAGCCTCAGCTCGCACGGGATCGAGGAGAGGTCGTCGGCGGTGCGTGGCGGTATCCCGGCCTGTCCGTAGATGCTCATCGTCGCACCTCCTGTCTGATCTCTGATCTGAATTAGGCCGCTGCGCAGGCGTTAGGTCGTGCCAGCCGCGGCTCCGGCCTTGGCCCGATCGAGGTGACCCGGCTCGAGTTGACGTACATCACGACGCCGTTGAGGCCCGCGAGCTTCACCGGGTTGGGGTGGTCCCGCCGGATCGCCTGGACCACCTCGGACTCGTTCTCCCTGACGTCGGCTTCCTGCCCGTTGACAAGAACGATGTGTGTCGCCATGGCTATGGCCTCATGAGTTGTCCGGTTCTCTTGCGCTCAGAGCACGTCCAGCGGCCGCGGTCCGGTCGGCGGCGGAAACGCCTCCTCGAGTTTGATCATGTCGATCTCGCGGAGGTGCAGGTCGAGCGCCTCGCGATTGTCATAGGCGGTGTCCCGGTCGACATGATCGCGCTCGGCTGCACGGCGGACGAATTCGTCTAATCCGAACGATTCCGCCGGCTCGGGCACAGATGTCACGGCGCCTCCCAGCTCCTTCGGAAGGAAGGCAGCTATGTCGTCAGCCACGCCCTGAGTCCGTCGAGCCAAGCTTCCCGCCTCGCGGCTAGGGGATGCTGCGGCGACCGCCCCCGAAGAGACCCAGTCCGGGCCCGAGGACGTATAGTGCAACCAGGACGGTGATGATCACCGACACGATGTACGGAAGGCCGAGCGCCGCCGTCAGCACCCACACGAGCGCGACGATCAGGATTCCGATGAGCAGGTGGATCATGGTCAAGCCTCACTTCTGGGACCGCTAGCTCTCTGCGTTTGCTAGGCCATGAGCGTGAGCACCCAAGGCGTCCTGCGCGCTTTTCTCCGAGCGGCTTGTCGCGCGGCGGCGGGGCCAAACCGGAGGGTGATGACAATCACCACGCAGGAGATCCGAGGTCAGGCATGGCGCTCGTACTTTGAGGAGTTGACCGACGTGCTCGGCACCGTCGAGGCGACGGTCGAGGTGGTCGGGCGCGACCTGGGCGACCAGTTCGCGAACGAGCGGCAGATCCCGAGCGACATGACCTACGATGATCGCGACGACGCGATCATCGTACGGACTCAAGGCTCCAGACTCCGAGGTGGAGCGGATCGAGCACGTGATCGAGCAGCCGCAGCGCCTTCTCGTCGCGACGGGCGAGCCCCCGCCGCTTGAGGTCACGTTCGACATCGAGGATGGGGAGCAGCATCAGTGGCTCATCCATCTCGAGCGCCCGCCCGCGCTGCCTGCTGGATAGGCGTCCAGTCCGGCGCCATCGAACGCCAGCGCCGGCTGACCGGCCCGAGGACGGTGCATTGCCCGGACCGACGAACGGCCTATCTGGAGGGTAGTGAGCGCTGATCAGGCAGCAGTGGCGATAGAGGTCCACTTGCCCGCCGATCTGCCGCGAAGCGAGAGGCGCGAGATACTCGAGCGCTTCGAGCGGCTCGCGCGCTACACCAACGACCCGATCGAGGGGGTGCGCATCACGCTCCGCCGCCCCGAGACGAGGGCCGCGCGCCTGCGATGGGTGGCCGACGCATCGCTGGTGCTGAACGGCAGGCGGTTAGCTTCGCACGCCACCGGCAGCAGCGCGGCGCAGGCGGCGAAGGAGGCCGCCGATCGCCTCAACCGGCAGATGCGCCGCGCAGCGGATGCGCCGGTGGCGCTGCGGAACGATCGGAGGGCGATAAAGAGCGCGCTCGCGCACGTCATCCGCGAACGGAGACACCGGCCGAGACCGAGTCTCAAGCGGCCGGACCTGCGCGACGTCATCCCGGTGCGCACCGCGTATCCGTTGCCGGAGTCGACGCTCGACGCCGTGGCGGACCTGCTCGACCTGGACCTCGAGTTCCTGCTCTTTCGTCACGCCCGGACGGGAGAGGACGTTGTGGTGCACAGGCGCGATGGCGGGCGGATCGGCTTGCTTCACCCGCCCGGCAGCGCGCTTTCCGGCGAGAACGACATCGTGGTCCCAGAGCGGAGCCGCTACGAACAGCCGATCCCGCTCGCCAAGGCGCGGGACGAGATGGACGTGCTGGGGCACCGCTTCCTCTACTTCATCGATGCGGCCGACGGACGAGGGAAGGTGCTCTACCTGCGCCACGACGGCGACTACGGCCTCGTCGAACCCCCGCCGGCCGGCGCCGAACGCGCGTCCTGACCATCATCCGCCGCGCGGGTACCGGCGGACTTCGACTATCCCGTAGCGGAGGGCAAACACGAGGGCTTGGAGCCGGGAGTGCACGCCGAGCTCGGCGAGGATGTTGCCTCGTGGACGGGAGCGCTGTTCTGCTCGTTTGACGTAGCACTTGGGGTTAGCCGGCTGTTCGCGACCGCGGTGAGCTGGCCGTTGGCTTCTGGTTGGTGGTCGGGTGCACGCTGCGGGCTACGGGGCCCTGAGGTCGGCGCGGGTGGGTCCTCAGGAATTGGAGCGGGCCGCGTCGGGGATGGAGGTTGTTGTGGGTGCTCAGAGCTTGCCGTCGGGGTGGTCGCGCTGGAACCCGAGGCTCGCCGGAAGCGGGGCGGGTGCGACGGTATGCAGAACAGATCGGCTGCATATGCAGAGCGGCTTGGCCACTCCCGGTGGACTCGTGACGGTGTGCGATCCGCTCGGCCCGCTCGCGCAGCGTCTCCCAAATACGGTCGATTTCCGCGGAGACGGCGTGTAGGCGCGTGCGCTGCTCGCGGCTGCGCTCGTGCAGCGCGATGTTCTGGGACGGGACGCCTGCCTGAGCAAAGAAGCTCACCAGGCAGTCTGCATGCCAGCCGGCCGCCGGGTCAAGCGACCTGGGGGATGGACGCGCACTGGTCTTGACCCGGGGCGCCCGCGTCCTAGCTTCACCGAGCGAGCGCACTCCCCCATCGACGAAAGCCGGGTGCAGCATGGCGACGCGGATCGTCTTCCTTAACGGTCAAGAGACGGCGGTCACCGGAACCGAGGACGAGGTGGTCCAGGTGGTCAGACGCGGCCATTCCGACCAGGTCAAGCTGGAGGGCATCGACGGCGTGGTCCTCTACGTCATCTGGGCGCGCATCACCTCGATTGACCCCCGGCCCTCGCTCGTGCCCTAGGCCGACGGTCAGCCGCGATCGTCGAAGGGCCATGCCCAAACCGCCCCTCCCGCCGGACCTGGTCGCCTTTCTCGCTGAGCCCAACCCGTCGGTCATCGCCACCATCCGGCCGGATGGCAGCCCGCATACCGCGGCGACGTGGTACCTGTGGGTGGACGGTCGCGTGCTCGTCAACATGGACGAGGGTCGGCGGCGGCTGGAGCACCTGCGTCAGGAGCCCCGGGTCTCGCTCACCGTGCTCGGCCGTGAAGACTGGTATCACCACGTCACGCTGCGCGGACACGTGGCCGAGCTGGTGCCGGATCCGCAGTTCACCGACATCGACCGCTTGTCTGAGCACTACACCGGACGGGCCTACCCCCAGCGGGACCGGGGCCGGGTCAGCGCCTGGATCGAGGTGACGTCCTGGCATGCCTGGGCGGTGATCGAGCCGTGGACGGGCGGCCGCTGACAGGCGCGCGCGTTGACGTCGGTGCGCCATGGCGGCCGGAGCCCGTCCTGGCCCGGCTCCGCCACCCCAGTGCGGCCGACCGGCGGGAGCTCGGCAAGGCGGCCCGGGCGGCGGTTCCGCGCTCGAGGCACGGCGGTTGGGAACCGCACCCGTCCAGGCCGGATCCGATTGAGCTGCTCCAGGAGCAGGCGAGCACCCGTCTGCCGGAGCTGATCCCCATCCGGTACGGCCGTATGCTCGTCTCGCCGTTCACGTTCTACCGGGGGGCCGCGTGTGTGATGGCCTGGGATCTCGCCCAGGAGCCCCGTACGGCGCTGAAGGCCCAGCTGTGCGGTGATGCCCACCTCTCCAACTTCGGCACGTTCGCCGGTCCGGACCGCCGGCTCGTGTTCGGGATCAACGACTTCGATGAGACGCTCCCCGGCCCGTTCGAGTGGGACGTCAAGCGCCTGGTCGCCAGCTTTGAGGTCGCCGGACGCGATCGCGGCTTCGATGGGGTTGCGCGGCGGTCCCTCGATCTAGCCGTCGCGCGCTCCTACCGGGAGGCGATGCGCAGCTTCGCGGAGCTGCGGACACTGGAGCTCTGGTACGTCCACCTCGATCGTGACCTCGAGGAGATCGTCCGGGAGTGGGCATCGCGGGTCAGCCGGAAGCAGCTCAGGTACTTTGAACGCAACATTGCCAAGGCGAGGGCGAAGGACTCACTGCGTGCGTTCGCCAAGCTCACACGGGTGGTGGACGGGCAACCGCGGATCGTCCACGATCCGCCGCTGGTCGTCCCCATCGAAGCGCTCGCCCGCGCGGATGATCCGGAGACGCTCGCGGCGGCGGTTGATTCCGTCCTGCACTACTACCGCCGCACGCTGCCACGGGACCGGCGGAGGCTTCTTGAGCGATACCGGTACATTCACGCGGCCCGCAAGGTCGTGGGGGTGGGCAGCGTGGGCACGCGGGCCTGGATCATGCTGATGCTCGGGCGCGATGACCACGACCCGCTGTTCCTGCAGATGAAGGAGGCCGAGGCGTCGGTGCTGGAGCCGTATCTCGGCCACAGCGAGTTCGAGAACCACGGCCAACGCGTGGTGGAGGGCCAAAGGCTGATGCAGGCAGCGAGCGACATCATGCTGGGGTGGATCCGGACAACCGAGTGGATCGACGGCGTCAACCGCGACTTCTACGTTCGCCAGTTGTGGGACGGCAAGGGCTCTGCTCCCGTCGACGTGCTCGACCCGGACGCCCTCGGCCGCTACGGCGAGTTGTGCGGCTGGGCCCTCGCGCGTGCTCACGCACGCTCAGGCGACGCGGTTGCGATCGGCAGCTATCTCGGCACCGGGAACACGTTCGACCTGGCGATGTGCGCCTTTGCCGACGGATATGCCGATCAGAACGAACGGGATTATGAGGCCCTCAGGCACGCCGCCGACGCCGGCACGATCACCGTTCGACCCGGGCTTTGACAAAGCAGGGCGCGGACGGCGACGAGCCCGGCGCAGGGGTCTCGCTCGCACGCGACCCGGACGATCGTCTCTAAGACGGCAATCTGCGGCATCTCAGCCACAGCGAGAACCTCCGTCTCCGAACCCGCGCCGCGCGCGATGGCGCCGACCGTGCGATCGATCCGGCGTGCGGTCTCAGCTGCGCCTCGTCGATCTCCTGCGCCGCGCGGATGTCGATCCGGGCCGGCGGGAGTCCCGGGACAAGCGGGGCCTCAAGCAGTTCGCTTCCGAGTCCCCTCCTCCACACGACCAGCGGGGTGCGGCGCTCGGCGAGCACCCGCGTCGCCAGGACGGGAGCGCGCAGCGGCGCCGGTAAGCCGTTTGTAGGTGATCAGGATCGGACCGGCCTGCTCCTCCGGCTCAGACGGTGTGACGCCGTCCAGACCGGCGGCTCTCGGAGGCGGCTGTCGCTCGTCCGGCTGAACCCCGGAGACAGACCGCGGCCACTGGGAGGCAAGCGTCCCCCAGCGCGCAGGTGCGGTGCGCCCGGAGACGAGCCGCGCGTGTTTGTCTTCGCGGAGCGCGAACCTACTGCAGCAGGGAGTCAGTTCTCCAGGAGCGATCCATGCCAGAGCCGCGATACTTCGGTGTGTGGCGGGCTGTCCTATCGGAAGCATGATCATGATCGTCATCTCGAACGAACTTGGGCCTTTGTTACCTCCACGGGGCTGGCGGGTGAAACCCCGTCGATGACACCGAGCAGTCGGATAGGGGTGGTCAAGCATGTGAAAGCGGTGGGCGGCGGCGGGCGGGGGAGCGGCTCGCGCACAGCACCTGAGGACTTCAGAGGATCTCGAGCGGTTGAGGCGTCAGGGGCGGTGGGAACGCCTCGTCGAGTCTGAGCATGTCGGACTCGTGAAGGCGAAGGTCAAGCGAGGGGTTCTGGCGGACATGGGCGACGGTTCCCGCCGCGGGAATCGCGCAGACTCCGTCCTGGGCGAGAACCCGGCGAGCGCCACGCGCGCCGGACTTACGCGGTAGCGGCCGGCGACGCCTCGCACCACCGGATGCTCCAGCAACCGCCCCTGCTCGAGGGGGGTAGGCCATCACCGGGACACCGTGGGCACGGCACCACGGCAGCACGGTCAGCTCAATGCCGCGGAACATCGACCGGTAGTGCCCCTCGGCGTTGAGCGCTTTCAGAGCCCGCGCGATCTCAAACGTGGTCGTCGCCGTCACGGTCGGGAGACAGCGACTAGCGACGGCGGCTCGAGGCGCCGGTGGGCGCGTCCCTCAGCGCGTCGAGCATGCCGTGCATGTGGGCGGCCGCGCGCTCGATGTCGAGGTGCTTGTACTGCCCCGCGCGCGACTCCGCTGCCAGCACCCCGCACCGGTGCACGGCTTCGAAGTCGCCGTACGGGAACCGGTAACGGCCCTTGTTCTCCGCGGGCTGGTCCTCGTTGATCCCCAGGCGCCAGAGGGCGTACTCGTCCATCCCGTGCTCCTCGATGAAGCGGTTCTCGTCCTGCGGCGACGGCTGGTGTTCACTCCAGTCGTCGCGATCGTCGAGAACGAACCTCCCTTCGGCGATCAGCTTCCTGGCGTAGTCGTATGCGCGTTCGTTCAGCTTCACTTATCGACCTCCGAGATTGGTATACACCGCATGCCTCCTCGGTCAAGCCGCTTGCGCGCGAGCGGTCCGCACACCCACGAGGAGCTCACGAACGCGGTGTTCGACGTCGAGGCGGATGGCGTCCTCGTCGACGTCCGTGGGCAACTCAACGACGACTACGTCCCCATCGATCCGCATCGGCACGGCCGGCGGCGATGAGGCATCGGAGAGGTCGATGACCACGTCGTTCTCGAACAGGGTGATCACGCGGGGATCGATGTAGCTGCTGCGGGCAACCGCCGGCGTGTTGCCGAGGGCCATGCTCACCTCCCGCACTGCCCGGCTCACTGCCCTCGGGCCCCGCTTGCCGGTCGCGTGCTCACGGGCGAGGGCAACCGCGGCGAGCACCGTGCCCGCCCAGGCGCGGAACTCCTTGGCCGAGTACGGGCCGTTACCCCAGCAGCGCAGCGTTTGTTCACGTCGGCCGGGTGGATCCGGTGCCAGGTCCCCTGCGACGGATACACGAGGAGCTCATGCGGGGAGCCCCGGCGGCGCCTGAGGTCGGCCAAAACGCGCACGGACTGCGGGTCTCTCACCCTCATCCGTCGCCGCTTTCCCGATTTGGCGATGAAGTCGAAGCGGACGTCGAGACCCTGCAACGTGACGTTCTCGCGACGGAGCGTCGTCAGCCCGACGTGTCCGTTGTCGCGCGCGTAGCGGTCCCAGCCGACACGGAACAAGCCGATGTCGAGCAGCCGCGCCGCGAGCGCGAGCGTGCGCTCGCGATCCGCGTGATCCGAGGCCAGCAGTCCGCGCGCGACGGCCCTCACGCCAGGGAGGCGTTCGGCGAACTCCAGCATGTCGTCGAACTTCTCCTCGTCGCGCCGTAGCCGCCACAGCGGGTGATAGAGGTACTGGCGGCGGCCCTTGCTATCGAGGCCGGTCGCCCGGAGGTGAGCGTTCGGTGCCGTCGAGATCCAAACGTCGGTCCAAGCCGGCGGGATGCGGAGCGCGCCGACGCGCCCGAGCGTCTCGCGGTCGGTTACCGGCACCCCATCCGCGTCGGTGATGACGAACTGACCGTCGCGCCGCTCACGGCGGAGCGCGAGCTCCCCCCCGCTGACATAGACGAGCCGGTCCGCCGGATCAGCCGCTCGGACGGACGGCCTGCGAGTCCTGGATGCGGCCATGCCGATCGTGAAGGATGATCTCCCAATCACCGTGGGCTCGGGCGTGGTCCATGGCCGCGCCGGCGGCCGCCTTCTTGGTCGGGAACTCCCCCTGCGGCTCACCGTGCTCGTGCTTGTAGGTCCATGTCCCGTGGTGAGGCACGACGTGGACGAAGTGCGCCCTGGCGCGTAGACGCTCGACGGTCCGCTGCGCGACTTCGGTGCTCGAGCGCGGGTTCTGCCCGGTGACGAGGTTTCCGTCGACGATCGAGAACGGCTGCCACGCCTGCGCGGTGGCGACCTTGCCGCCGGCCTCACGCAGCCTGTCTTGGAGGAGCCACGGCGCACTCCCGGCGAGACCGGCCTGGGTTTCCTCCTCGTTGGTGAACGCCGACAGCTCGCGCCCACTGAAGGCCCACGACCCGTCGTCGCGCTCGGCGCTCAGCAGCGCTGCGGGACCATGGCATACCGCCGCGATGACCTTGTCGTCGTCGAGTATCGCGATGAGCAGTCGCCCGAGCTCGGGCGACTCGGCGAGGTCCTCCATCGGCCCGTGACCGCCCGGCACGAACACGCCTTCGTAATCGTCCGGGGAGATCTCCTCCAGTGCCGCAGGAGCGGCGAGCACGTCGCTGAGAGCGACCAGCGCGGCGCGTAGCTCCGCCGCACGGTCTTCTCCGCGGGCCCCGTCCGGAGAGAGACTGGCTTCGTCCACCGTCGGCGCGATGCCGCGGGGCGTCGCGACCGTCACGTCGACGCCGGCGTCGCGGAACACCCGCATCGGCTCGATGAGCTCCTCGGCCCAGAACCCCGTCGGATGACTCGTCCCATCGGCGAGCGTCCACGTATCGGCGCCGGTCAAGACCACCAGCAGCCTCGGCCGCTCCTCGTTGCCATTGTCCAGGTTGTCCGAGCGCTGCTCATCACCTTGCTGCATCGCCCTCACCTCAGCTCGGCCGTCACGGCCGCCGAGATCGCCTGGGCGCTCGCCGGCACGCCCAGCCCGTCGACGTACACGCTCGGCGTCCCGTTGACGCCGCGCGTGATCGCCATCGCCGTCACGTACTCGGCCCACGGGATGTACCGCCCGGCCATCACGCACGACCCAAAGTCCTCGTCCAGCCCACATTGGAGCCCCAACCGGACCAGTTCCTCGTCGTTGAGACCGTCGCTCCCCTCCGGGGGCTGGTTCTCGTAGAGGGCGTACAGATACTCGCCGAACCGCTCGCCGTCGGACGCGCAACCAGAGGCGGCTGCCGCGCGCGTGGAGTAGCGCGTCGTGGAGAGCCGATCGAGGAAACCCAGCGGGTGGTAGACAAGCGTAATCACGCCGCGATCGACCAGCGCATCGATCATCGGCCCGCTTCGTTCCTCGAACATCCGGCAGAACGGGCACAGGAAGTCGATGTACGCGTCGACCACAGCCGGGCCGCTGCCGAGCACGATCCCGTCGCCGTTTGCGCGGGCGCCGGCAGGCACTTGATTTGGTGGGGCGATTACTTCGGAAGTGGCCATGTGAATATGAGCTCCTCGGTCGTGGTGTTGCCTGCTCGGCCCCGGTTCACTGAGGTAGACGGCGCCGTGACTTGACTCGCGTCGGTGACCCGTATATCTGCTGCTAGGCCACAACCCGCAAGGCACAACCCGGCCTGCGGCGGGTTGACCTGGAGCCGCAAGCGTCCTATCGGCAGCCTGGGATGAGCGAAGCGGCTGACACCGAGGCCACACGCGCGCTCGTGTTGACGCGCCTGTTCATCGAGGCGCTGGACGCACGCGACATGGATGCCCTCGTGGTGCTGATGGCGGACGACACAGAGTTCGGAACCCATCCGGGAGATCGTTGCACGGCCGCGACGCCGTGGAGAGGATCGTCGAGGCGGCGAGCAAGGCGCGAGTGTGGCTGTTCCGGCGCGGCACCGAGACCTTGTCTCGCGGGAACGGAACGATGCGTATCGATACGCCCGTAGTCGAGCTCGTCGGCGGCAGCGAGACCGACGGCACGGCGAACTTCGAGGTCCGAGACGGCGAGCTGACGGCGTTTCCGAGATGCTGCGCGCCGCCGCTCGTTAGCCGCCGGCGTGGGTGGCGTTAGCCGCTCGCGTGGCGGGTGATCACGACGGGGCCGGGGCGTGGCGGATCACGTCACGGCTTGTATCGCTGAGGAACACCTCCTGGAGGCGCCCTGGCGCCCGCTGGCCGATCTCGAGGGTTTGGCGCTGTTGCACATGGAGATTCAAGGTTCGCACGGAACTCGGTTCGCCTCCGCGCTCAAGGTCACGCCGTAGGACCTCCGGGACCGGGGTCACTCGGGACCCGGACTGAGTCCTCGTCCCGTCGCGGTCGACCGGGTTAGTCCTCGTCCGTCTCGGTTGAGCGGATCGCGTCGGTCGCGCCGTGGACGCCGGTTGAACGATCGGCTTCGCGCTCCGGTGAGAACGCGTCGAGCTCCGGCTCGGCATGCCCATCGCCGTGCGACGCGTTCTCGATCAGGTCCGTTTCGGCGAGCTCCCATCCGTCCTCTTCGCCCTCGCCCGCCTCGTACAGCGGCTCGAGCGCGGGGTCATCGACCACTCGCGGCACCACGCCGCCGATGCGGGCGGCCTCAGCGGCCGCGGCGGCCTCCTCCGCCGCGACCAGTGGGTCCACTCGCGGCCGCCGCGGGACGTCACGACGAGGTTCAGGCATGGCTAGGAGAGCCGGCTCCGGCCTCCGCCGAAGACGCCCAGGCCCGGTCCGAGCACGTACAGGGCGGCCAAGATCGTGATGATCACCGAGACGATGTACGGAAGGCCGAGCGCCGCGGTCAGCACCCACACTAAGGCGACGACCAGGATTCCTATGACGAGATGAATCATGGGGTTACCTCCGTTGCAGTCCGCTACTCGGCATCAGTGCTAGGCCACGATCGTGCCCGCGCAAGCCGGTGTGAACGGGCAGTAACGACCTGATCGTCCTCCGGGTGGGCCTAACGGGCCCAGTGATATGGCAATCACATCGCAGGTAATCCCCCGCGAGAAGTGGCGCCCGTGCTTCGATCACGCAGGCCGCAGCGGATGCGGTCGGCGGCCGGATACGGCTGAGCTTTCTCGGACGTCGTGCTGCTCACCTCGGGCATGGCCTAGGGAGAGCTGACCACCGCCTCGAGCGCGGCTTCCCGCCCGTGAGCCGCTGGCCGCTTCTTTGAGGCGCTCTTGCGGCGATCCCTTTCGCCTCTCCTATGTCAAGCGCGAGTCGCTATTTGCGTGTTAACGGACGCACGGCATAAGCGCTGGCGCGGCGGTGACAACGACGCGTGTTGGTGTTTGGGAGGACGGCGCCTGAGACCGCGGTTGACCGCTGTCGAGGAGGTGCCAGATCTGGCGGGCGATGTGGCGCTTGAGGCAGCGGATCGCTTCGAGCTTGGTCTTTCCTTCGGTCTGTCTGCGCTGGAGGTAGGCGCGGGTGGCGGGGTCGAGCTTGGCTCGGCCGAGCGCGATGATGTCGGCCGCTCGGTTTGGTTATCGGTCGCCGCCGCGGTGCAGGCGGTGGCGGATGGTTTTGCCGGAGCTGGCGGGAATCAGGGCGGTGCCGGCGTGTCTGGCGAACCACGCCTGTGATCGGAAGCGTTGTGCGCCGCCGGTGCGGCCGATGATGACCGCGGCGGTGACTCGCCGCCCGGCCGCGCGGCCCGGGGTGGCACGCGCTCTCGACAGTCGCGCGCACAAGTTGTCGGCTCTCCTGCTCAAAGGCGTCGTCCCCCTGCAGGTCGAACAAGCTGACTTCTCTCCCGTTGACCGGTTAGTCGAGCAGCAGCAGCGTCGTCTCGGTCGGCGAACATCTGTTGTCCTCCAGGACGCAGAAGCCGACAGGCGACCCCGGCCCACACGACCGTTGAGGTCACGTCGTCGATTACCCCTCGCGAGCACAGTGCAGGTGTCCGGCGCATGCCGCTGGGGTGGAGCCCTCCTGTTCGCCAAAACCGCGCCGCGGGTGCTTGCAGGCTTCCGGCTACCAGCCCGGTCGATGCGGAACTCTTAGCCGGAGCCCGCGCGCTGCCGCTCTCACGCACGTCCGGCACCCAGACCGACGCCTGAACCCGGACGCCGCGCTACTCCTTCGGCTCGGCCGCGATCAGGAGCAGAACTCTCGGCCCGAGCTGCCCGGGTGGCGACGATCCAGAAGCCAGACGTGCGGTGGTCTGCTTGGCAGGGAGCCGGCGCGTCGCGCCAGCGGGGTCGTGGACGGTCCCGCTTGGTAGGTTCCGGCCGTCGTGCCCGATCTCATGGATGCTGAGGATCAGGAGGCCGCACTGCGAGTTGCGCATGCCTACGTGCAGGCCGCGTCGCGCGAGGACTTCGAGCTTGCGTGCGGCTACCTCTCGCGCGCTGGCCGCGCGATCGTGCTCGCTACGGCGTTAGCCGACGGTCTTCGGACCGATAGCTGTGGCCCGGCTCTCGCGCATCTATTGAAGGAGCCGGCCAGCGTGGACGCGGGCGCACGCCACCAAAACCCAGGCACAACCGACCGTCACACCACCTCACCCGACCAACCCCGGCAAACGGACTCATCCACCCAACGAATCGGTGAGTTCAGGCTTAGACCCAACCTTCCCTGGTGGCTCGCACTGCCGCCTGGAGGCGATTCCGCGCTTCGAGCCTCCGCAAGATCTCTTTAATGTGCGACTTCACTGTGTTCTCGTTGGTGATCGGCGCGACGCGAGCGCCCGCGTTTGGCGACGGCATCCTTGCCGTCGCCAAACGCGCCCAGATGACCGGCCGGCCGGAGACTCGCTCGATCAGGAACCTCTAATGGGGACCGGCGTGATCAGCGATCGGATCCGCGCTTCCGACGCGTACGCCCCTGAGCAACCTGCTCGGTCGCCCAGCGTTCAATCTGAGGACGGAGCCAGAGTTTGACGCGGCCCTCACCGAGGTCGATCGCCGGCCGTGGCATGGCTTCGTACTTCCGTTGGTACTGGAACACCGTGTTGCGGTGCGAGAGGCCGAGGACGTCGGCTACGCCCTGGGCGTCGAGGAGATCATCGATCTCGACCTTCGGGGACACGGGTGCCATCCTACATCTGTAGGGGGCGGATCCGTCCGTAGGCAGCGATATCCTGCATTCATAGGACAAGAGCGGCCTCGGCAGTGCGCGAACACTCCGGGGCCCGGCCGAGACCTACCAGGAGGTCACGACGATGGGAGCGTATGCCACCCGCATCACGGAATCAGTTCCGTCCGGACCCGTTGCTCAAGCCGCGGCAATGCTCACGCGCGACGAGGTGATGACTGCACGCCAGGTCGCTGACCTACTGCGGATGCCGACGTCGACCGTGTACGAGCTGGCGAGGAAGGGCGTCCTCCCGGCCCGGCAGTTGGCCCAGGCGCGTGCCGGCCCCACACATGGATTCCTCGTCTGAGCGCGATGCGGTCGCGGAGCGTCGTCGACGCGCGTGGCCCCGTGCCGCCCCTGAAGTGGTCGCCGTGCGCGACTGCTGCCCCGACGGACCAGGGTCCAGCGTGTCTCGAGACGGACCGGCGGTTGAATGTGACCGGTGGGGAGGTGTGAGCGCTTGACCCTTGGGAGGGTTTTCAAGAGGGTCGCGAGCAGCGATTGTCCACTTCCACCATCACCGGATGCAACGGAGGAAGCGATGACCGGCTTGTTGATTCTGAACCTCGTCCTGTCCATCGGCGTTGTCGCCGTAATCGTCGGCATGCTCGTATCTGCGATCCTGGCGGATCACCGGGCCGACATTGCGCGGACGTCTTATGCCATCGCGCCGGCTGGCTCGGACGTGACGGCGCACTTGCCCGTCGCCTTCGCGGCAGTTAGCTGAGCCGCTCCGCGTCAATCACACGGACACGGGATCTCCGCTCAGCGCCGGTCGCGTGCTGCCACGCGAGCGTAAGTCGGCACAAGCGCGCTGCCGGGACCGGACAGCTCGAGACACGCGACAGCGTCGCCAGACATGGCTTCTCCGTCCCGAAGCGCAAGTGGACTTGGCGGGCGCTCGATAGGCGAAAGACGTCCCGTGTCGGTGGCGTGTGTGTGGCGATTGGCGGCTTGCTGACGATGCCGGCGAGCCCGAGCGCGGTGATCACGTCCAGTCGTTCGAAGCGCAGTACGCGGCTGCGTTCCCGGTCGTTTCGAACCGGCATCCGGCCGTTAATTTTTCTTGTCAATCCGCCTGAAGCGGTCGTGCCGGAGCGGCTGCCGCTTCGGTGAACGAGCGGCCGCGGCGGCCGGCGTGCCAGCGGTCGAATGCCTGTCGGCTAACTGGGAAGCAGCAGCGGAGTCGATTCTGCCTCGAGCCGCAAGCTGCATGTGATTCCAATGAGCGTGGGGCCGTCGGACGAGGGGAGGGGTCTGGTCGCGGCGGGGTCGGCGGGGCGGCGTGGTTCGCTTCTCGCGAGGGGGAGGCCTGGTTCGTGGCGTTCCCTCGAGCCGCGTTCGCCAACAAGGGGTGGGGCGTGCTCTACCGGCAGTCGGGGCAGTTGCCGCGGAGGGTGACTTCGTGATCGGTGGTTCTGAAGCCGAGCCGGTGTGAGAGTTGGTCGATTGAGCGTTCCAGGCCGGGGTCCTTGAACGCGACGAGCTTGCCGCATTCGGCGCAGACGAGGTGGTGGTGGTGGTGCTCACCGGCGGGGTCGGTCGGCTCGTAGCGGGCGATTCCGTCGCCGAGGTCGAGGCGGTTGACGAGGTCGTGGGTGTGGAGCAGTTCGAGCACCCGGTAGATGCTGGCGCGGCCGACCGGGCGTTGGCTGCGGCGTCCGCGGCGGAGGGCGTCTTCGATCTCCAGTGCGCTGAGCGCGCAGTCTTGTCCGGCGAGCAGGTCGATCAGTCGGTCGCGCGCGGCGCCGCGGTGATGCCCGGCCCGGCCGAGCACGTTCCGGGCGTGCTCGGCCCAGTCGGCCCCGGTGTCGGTGGAGGGGTGGGTTGCCAAGTCGCCAAGCATAGCTATCGCACGGGCGCATCAGAGTGAGTCTAGGTCTCGAACTCACGAGATTGAGACTTGCTCTCATTCTATGTTAAACTGGCTCGGTGCTTTCGGTTGATTCAGGCAATCCCGGGAGGTGAGGTCGCGATGACGCAGCTCGGTCGTTCGCTTGGAGTTGGTCGTTGGTGCGGGGTGGCGGTCGCGGTCGTGGTCGCCGTGGCTGGCTGCGGCTCGGCTGGGGCGTCGGCGGGGAAGGATCGGATCGTGGCCGTGGGCGCCGAGAACGAGTACGCCAACGTGATCTCGCAGGTCGGGGGGCGTTACGTCGCGGTGACCGCGATCGAGAGCAACCCGAACACCGATCCGCACACGTTCGAGGCCAGTCCGAGCGTGGCGCAGACCGTCGCGTCGGCGCGGCTGGTGGTCCAGAACGGGGTGGGGTATGACACGTTCATGAACAAGATCGAGTCGGCGTCGTCCAGCTCGTCGCGCAAGGTGATCGATGTTCAGAAGCTGTTGAGGCTGCCGGACTCGACCCCGAATCCGCACCTGTGGTATCTGCCGCGGACGATGCCGGCGGTCGCGGGCGCGCTGGTCAGGGATCTGTCGGCGATCGACCCGTCCCACGCCAGCTATTTCGCGGCGAACGCCCGTCGGTTCGATGCTTCCTTGCGGCCGTGGTATCAGGCGCTCAAGCAGTTCGCCGCTCGCTATCCGGGCACGCCAGTGGCGACGACCGAGCCGGTCGGGGATTACATGCTGCAAGCGGCGGGGACGGTGAACCTGACCCCGTTCGGGTTCCAGGCGGACATCATGAACGGTGTGGATCCGGCGCCGCAGGACGTGACCCTTCAGAACGGCCTGTTCTCCGGACACAGGGTCAAGGCGTTTCTCTACAACCAGCAGGTCACCGATTCGCTGACCGAGTCGTTCCTGGCCAAGGCCAACCAATACGGGATACCGGTCGTCGGGGTGTATGAGACGATGCCGACCCCGGGCTATAACTACCAGTCGTGGATGCTGGCCGAAGTCAAGGCGCTGCGGCGGGCCGTCGCCGAGCACGTCTCGACCGAGACGCTGAAGTGAGCACCGAGGCGCCGGCCGCCGCCGAGACGCGGGAGACCTTGGCCGTCGAGGGCGTGACCGTCCGCCTGGGCGGGCGGACCGTGCTTGATGATGTCAGCTTCTCGATTCGCGCCGGAGAGTTCACCGGGCTGATCGGCTCGAACGGCGCGGGCAAGACGACGCTGTTCCGTGTGATTCTCGGTCTGCAGACGCCGCTGTCCGGGAGCGTGCGCGTCGGCGGCGGGCGGCGGTCGCGGGGTGATCTCGGGTACGTTCCGCAGAAGTTCCTGCTCGACCCCGACATGCCGTTGCGCGGCCGGGACCTGATCGCGCTCGGGCTCGACGGGGAGCGGCTCGGGATCCCGCTTCGCTCGCGCGAGCGCCGCGCCCGGGTGCAGGGGATGATCGACGCCGTCGACGCGAAAGCGTTCGCGGACGAGCGGGTGGGGCGACTGTCGGGCGGCGAGCAGCAACGGATCCTGATCGCACATGCGCTGATCAGCCGCCCGCAGCTTTTGCTGCTGGACGAGCCGTTGGCGAACCTTGACCTCAGGAGCGCTCAGGAGGTCGTCAGGCTGCTTTCCCGGATCGCCTCAGATCAACGGGTCGCGGTGCTGATCTCCGCTCACGAGATGAACCCGCTGTTGCCGGTGATGGATCGAATCGTGTACCTCGCGGCCGGCCGGGCCGCCAGCGGCACCGCCGAGGAGGTCGTCCGCTCTGAGGTGCTCAGCGACCTCTACGGGCACCACGTCGACGTGCTGCGCGTCCACGGTCGCGTGCTGGTGGTCGCGGGCGCCGGTCACGACGAGCACGCCGAGGTCGAACACGCCGACATTCAGTCGGCGCCGGTCGAGATCGTCTAGCCATCGTCGTGCCGGCGCTCCTGGCAGCGATCATCGAGCCGGGGTTCTTCTCGTCAAGCTCGGTGAGGCTCGCGCTCGTCGTCGGCGCGCTCGTGGCGATCGTCGCTGGCTGTGTCGGGGTGTTCACCGTGATCCGCGGCCAGTCGTTCGCTGGGGAGGCGCTCGGTGACATCGGCGCCACCGGCGGATCGAGCGCGTACTTGGCCGGAATCGCGCCGCTGTGGGGGTTCGTCGGGATCTCGGTCGCCGCGGCCGGGATCATGGAGCTGATCGGGATCCAGCGCGCCCGCGGACGCGACCTCGCGACCGGCATCGTGCTCGGCGCCGGGTTCGGGCTCGCGGCCCTGTTCCTGTATCTGGGCACCACCTCCCAGAGCACCACGGGCGCGACCGTCACGATCCTGTTCGGGTCGATCTTCGCGCTTGACACCGCGACCCTGCCGCTCGTCGCCGTGTTCGGAGCGGTCGCGTTGGCGACCGTCCTCCTCCTCTACCGGCCGCTGCTGCTGGTCTCGGCCAGTCCCGAGCTCGCCGCGGCGCGCGGGCTCCCGGTCCGGGTGATCGGCAGCCTGTACCTGCTCGCGATGGCGCTCGCGGTCGCGCTCTCGGCGGTCACGATCGGAGCCATCCTTTCCACCGCGCTGCTCGTCGGGCCGGCCGCTACTGCCCTTCACCTGACCCGCCGCCCGGGCCGCGCGATCGTCTGCGCGGCAGCGCTTGGCATCGGCGCGATGTGGCTCGGGATCGTGCTCGCGTACGACAGCTACGCCTGGCCGCCGCGGCATCACGGCTGGCCGGTCAGCTTCTTCGTCGTCACGCTGGTGCTGCTCGCCTACCTCGCCTCACGTGTCGTCCCCACCCGCCGCAGGGGCCACTGACCGGCATGTTCTCGGGGTTCATGGTCAACGCCTGGATCGTCGCGACGATCGTCGCCGTGGTCGGTGGCGCGATCGGGTTCTTTGTCGTGCTGCGCGGCTCCGCGTTCGTCGCGCACGCGATCCCCAACGGCTCGTTCGCCGGCGCCGCCGCTGCCAGCCTCATCGGTATCAACACGATCATCGGGCTGGGCGTCTTCTCCGTCGCCTCAGCGCTCGGGATCGGACTGCTCAGCCGCCGCGGCCGCTATGACGTCGCGACCGCGCTCACGCTCGTGTTCATGCTCGGCCTCGGAGCCCTGTTCCTGAGCTTCAGCGTCGAATACGCCCCCGAGATCTACTCGCTGCTGTTCGGCGAGGTGCTCGGCATCAGCACCAACCAGCTCGCGCCGACAATCACGCTCGCCGCCCTCTGCCTCGCGGCTCTCGCGCTTCTCTACCGGCCGCTGCTGCTCTCCTCGATCCTTCCGGACTCGGCCCACGCTCGCGGCATCGCGCCCCACACCGTCGAGCTCGGCTTCCTGCTCCTCGTCGCGCTCGCTACAACGATGACCGTGCCGGTCGTGGGAACCGCACTCATCTTCAGTCTCATGATCGGCCCTCCCGCCGCCGCCCGAGCGTTCACCACCCGACCCACGACCGCGATCGCGCTCTCGATCGCCATCGCCCTCCTCATCACCTGGGCCGCGATCGCCCTCTCCTACCAGACCAACTGGCCCGTCGGCTTCTACGTCGGCGTCATCAGCGCCATGAGCTACGCCGCCGGTCGCACATGGACATACGCGCGCCGCCATCGGACAGCCCGACCACCCGTCCGCTCCACGCCACCCGCCCTCGCCGGCATCACGCACAACGACTGAGCCCTCAGCCGGTCCAGGTCCGCTGTTTCGGTGGCGCCAGGCAGTTCCCACGAGTTGCTCGATGCCAGTTTGCGACCCGCAGGCGCCTCGGGCGCGCCTGGCGTCGTGACCGGAACTGTCGTTGGAAAGGACTCTTCGCGGATCAACGCGCAAGGGACCTCTGCGCCGACAGCACGGGTCACCGTTCCTGGTCGACACCATCTGACCCCCGACTAGGCATCGACCTCGGAGCTGGTTGCTCTTGACCCGGACCCACCGCTGGTGACGACCGCGGAACGGTGCTGGGCAGAGTTGCCGTCGGCGACGATGCTGTCGGACGCGACCTCGACCTTGACCGTCTGGGCAACCGCTGCTGACGTCGCGCACAACCGCCACGCGCTCAGAATGGCCGTCACCGCCACGCCAGGGTCAAGCGTCGCCCTGCGTCATTTCCTGATCGCCAACTTGCCGTAGGTGACTCGCGTCGCCCCTTTCGGCTGCTTCGTCGAGATCACGAGCGCTCCGATGAGCTTGCGGTGCTTGCCATGAAGGGATGCGACCTTGGCCCGCACGCGCTTGGGGAGCGCCAGGTGGATGTGGTCGATCTTCCCCGACTTGAACCGGAACTTGTGGCTGAGGACACGGCCGCCCACCTTGAGCTTGAACCGGCCCTGACAGACCTTTCCCTTTTTCGTCTTGCCCCTCGTGGCCACGCATCTCAACGACACCATGACCTTCCCCTTCTTGATCGACACCGTCTTTGGGGCGGCCTGGATCGCGATGTAGGTGAGCGCCCCGGCCGGATTGCCCGGCGAGGACCCGGTCGGTGGCGTCGGGATCGCGGGGCCCGTCGGCGGGGCCGGCCAGGCCGCGAGCGCGGTGTAGGTGCTGGCGCCGCTCGACGCCAACGTCCACCCCGACTGGGTGCCGGCGTACGGGGTACCCACGTTGGTGCCGGTCAGGGGGATCTCGGTCGGCGCGCCGCCGTTCTGCACGGTGACCACCTTGCCCTGGATGGAGCCGGTGATCTGCGTGGCGTTGGCCGCCGCCCAGCCGTCCTGCTCGCCTACCAGGTTCGCGATCGCCTGCTCGGTCAGCTCCACGAACGGGGCATTGGGGTTGAAGTACTCGTTGTACTGGTAAAGCAGCGGATCAAGCGCCTGATACAGCGTTCCGTCGCCCTTGGTGCACGGTGCTCCCGCGGTGCACGTTGCCGGTGGCACGTAGGTCGACGGCGGGAGGAGATCAGGCGATTCCTCGGACCCAGCCGGTGGCGTGCCGATGATGTTCGTCTGGTGGACGTAGCTTGGCCGCGAATCGTTGGCCATCATCGTGCTAAACAGCCCCGAGACCACCTGGGTGATGACGTCGCGGAAGTTGCAGGTGGTGGGGCACGCGAACGAGCCAGCCGGATACAGCGTCTGGTACTCGTCGAGCTCTTGGGCGTCTGTCCCGGCGTTGTAGTAGATGTTGACCGGGTGACGCGGCACGACCCGCGCTGATCCTTCCAGGAAGGTCGAACTCGCGGGATATTCACTACCGGTATAGCTGGCCCCGATGCCGAACTGGGTGTCGGGAGGGTTAGGGTAGGGCTTTGACGCATCATCGCCGACGGCGGTGATTCCCACCGCCGCGAGCGCGGGGATGAACCATTGGTTCTGTTCCCATGGCGACTCGACTGCGTCCTCGGCCGAGGTCGAGGGCTCGGTCGTGGCCGTGCCCGCAGCGCCGGTGTCGGGATACGTCAGCTCCGGCTCGCCGCCGCCGGTGACATCCGAGGTCGACGCGGGATTGCCGGTGTTCGCGGAGGTGGGATCGAACGGTGTCGACACCGCGCCGTATGCGGACCCGGCGGCCGCCGGCAGCCGGGTCCAGGTGAACCCGGTGGTCGCGTTCGGCGTGGCCGTATAGCCACGGTAGACCACATAGTCCGCGGCGTGACAGATCGCCTGCCAGGAGATCGAAATCGTGTTCGTCGTCCCAGCCGTCACGTCGATCGGGGCTGTCACGGAAGCCGCCGACTGACCCGCGGTGGGCGAGTTCGTGAACTGGTCGGTGACCGCGTACTCGTACGTGCCGGCCGGCAGCGACCCACCCGTGGCACTCTGCGTCGTGAGGTCATCGTCGATCATCGGTGGATCGACGGTGGCCGGATTTCCCGGCACAAGGTCCGCGAACCCGGAATGATTGCCCGGGACGAACACCTGCCCGTCCTCGTATCCGAGCGACAGCGACGGGTCCGTAGTCTCGGCCAGACCGAGGCCTCCAGTACCGGCCGTGCCGCCGATCGCCCCGTGGGCCACGTTGGTGTTCTCGTTAAGCTCCGCCTCGATGTAGTTCTGGGTCGCGCAGCCCACGTCCATGTAAGGGGTGTCGTAGGTGTGGCTGATCCAGCCGAACGAGTCCGCGTACGGCTTGCCCGCCCCGGCGTTGCCTGGACCGCAGTT
>DATJYY010000057.1:0-10786 GCA_035499395.1 Solirubrobacteraceae bacterium | reverse complement strand
CGCGAAGAACTCCTTGGAGACCTTCGTCCATCCGCCGAGATAGTCGATCGTGAACAGGTCGGGCGGCGTCGGGAACTTGCTCGCGAACTGCTGGGCGACCGACGCGACCACGGGTCGGTACCCCTGCTGGGCCCAGATCGTCTGCCCGGCGTCCGACCACTGCCAGTTGACGAACGCCTGTGCCTGCGTGCCGTGGGAGCTCTTGCTCGTGGCCGCGATCGGCGTCTGGATTAGGATCGTCTGCTTCGGATACACGATCTGGATCGGGTCTCCGGCCTTCTCCGCGGCGAGCGCGTCGCTCTCGTAGTCGAGCAGGACGTCGCCCTTGCCGCCGGTGAACGTCTGGAGCGCGGCGCTTGCGCTCGAGTCCTGGACGCTGACGTTCTTGGTCAAAAGGGTGCTGATGTAGGCGAGCGCCTCCTCAGGCGTCTTGCCCTCCTTGAGCTCGGCGCCGTAGCCGGCGAGGATGTTCCACCGCGCGCTCCCCGACGTCGACGGGTTCGGCGTGATCACGTCGAGGCCCGACTTGATGAGGTCGTCCCACCCGGAGACGTGCTTCGGGTTGCCCTTGCGCACTACGAACGCCACGACCGAGTCGCTCGAGAAGCCCTTCTCGGGATTCGCGTTCCAGTTCCCCGACACAATCCCGTCCTTGACCAGGCGGTTCATGTCGGGGGTCGTCGAGAACGCGACCACATCGGCGGGCTGACCGGTGTCGACCGCGCGGCTCTGGGACCCCGAAGCCCCGAACGACTGGCCGAACGACACCCCCTTACCAGCACCCGTCTGCGTGAACGCGCTGATCAGCGCGTCGTAGGCCTTCTTCGGCGTCGAATACGCGACGAGCTGGAGCTGGGTGCTGCCGGTGCCGCTCGTCGCGGCCGCGTTGGTCGCACTCCCGGCGCTGCTCGTCGAGTCCGAGGAGCCACCGCACCCCGCGAGCCCGGCGGCCAGGCCGGCGATCGCGAGAAGCGCAAGCGCTCCTGTTCGTGACGTGGGTCGGGGTCGGAGTGTTCGTAGTCTCATCGAGGCTCCCTGCTCGTGTTGTCATTCAGTCGCCGGCGATCCGGGCACCCGTCAACCGCGCACGTCAAGTGGCGCGGCGCAGCCAGACGATACCTCACTTACTTCATTGACATTACCAGATTGATCGGATTACTGTGTTTGGATATGAAGCTACGCCACCGTAGGCGCATCGCCTTCCGGCGCCGGCTTCGCTACGCTCCGGCGCCCCGATGCGCTTCTTCGAATACGAGTCGCGGGCGATCGTCGCCAAGGCCGGGATCCCCGTGACCAAGCACGGATTCGCCAAGACGACCGACGAGGCACGCCGGATCGCCGAGCAGATCGGTGGCCCCGTGGTGATCAAGTCGCAGGTGCTGAGCGGCGGCCGGATGAAGGCCGGCGGCGTCAAGTTCGCCGACACCCCCGACGAGGCGGCCGCTCACGCCGCCGACATCCTCGAGCTCGAGATCGGCGGCCACATGCCCCGCGGGGTGCTGGTGGACTCCCGGGCCGCCGTCAAGCACGAGTACTACGCGGGCGTGGTGTGGGACGGGATCCGGAAGCGTCCGGTGATGCTGTTCTCGGACATGGGCGGGATCGACATCGAGCAGGTCGCCGAGGAGCACCCGGACCACGTCGCGCGCCGCCATTTCTCGACCCGCACTCCGTTCTCGGACTGGGAGGCCAAGCAGCTGATCGCGTCGCTAGGAATCAGCGGCAGCGCCTTGAATCGCCTGACTCCGATCGTGGCTCGGCTGGCCCGCCTGTTCCTCGAGTACGACATGACGCTGGCCGAGATCAACCCGCTCGGGGAGCTCGAGGACGGATCGTTCGTCGCGCTCGACGCCCATATGGACATGGAGAACGAGGCGCGGCCGCGCCAGAAGGCGATCCTGACCGAGCTCGGGGTCGGCGACGACGAGACCCGGCTGGCGCGCGAGCCAACGCCGTTCGAACTCGCGGGCGAGGAGGTCGACTCCCAGGACCACCGCGGCGTGGCCGGGAACGTGACCGAGTTCGACGGCAACCTCGGCCTCGTGATCGGCGCCGGCGGCGG
The DNA here is from genome assembly GCA_035499395.1 of Solirubrobacteraceae bacterium. Taxonomy (GTDB): domain Bacteria; phylum Actinomycetota; class Thermoleophilia; order Solirubrobacterales; family Solirubrobacteraceae; genus Palsa-465. The sequence continues at coordinate 8,724 of DATJYY010000057.1, read as the reverse complement.
GTCGCTGACGCTGTTCGATGCTGTCCGCGCCCACGGCGGCGACCCCGCGAACTACTGCGAGATCGGAGGCAACCCGTCGGTGAGCAAGGCCTGCGGCCTCGCCAAGCTCGTCCTGCAGAAACCCGGCGTCGACAAGATCGCGGTGATGATGTCGATCGTCTCGAACACCCGGGTCGATATCGTCGCCCGCGGCGTGATCAAGGCGTGCGTCGAGCTCGGCTACGACCCCGCGGAGAAGATCGCGATCTTCCGGATCCCGGGCGCGTGGGAGGAAGAGGGGTTCAAGATCCTCGAGAAGTACGGCGTCGAATACGCCAACCGGTCGGTGTCGCTGCACGAGGCCGCGCGGCGCGCGGTCGTGAAGATCCAGGGGGCTGCGGCGTGAGTATTCTGATCGACGCCGACACCACGTTCATCGTCCAGGGAATCACCGGCCGCGAGGCGGTGAACCTCACCCGCGAGTGCCTGGACTACGGCTCCGGGGCGAAGATCGTCGGCGGCGTCACCCCAGGACGCCTCGGGCGCGACGTGCACGGAGTGCCGGTGTTCGACACGGTCGCGCAGGCAGTCGAGCACCATGGCGCGCCGATCGACGGATCGGTCGTCACGGTCCCGCCCGCGTTCACCAAGGACGCGGTGCTCGAGGCGCTCGAGAACGGCGTCAAGCTCGTTGTGATCGTGACCGAGCGGATCCCGCGTGGCGACGTCGCGGAGATGGTCGAGCTCGCCGACGAGCGCGGCGCCCGAATCATCGGGCCGAACTGCCTCGGGATCATCGTCCCCGACGTGATCAAGATGGGCGGCATCGGCGGCCCCGCCCGCGACGCCGCCAAGTCCTACTCGCCGGGACCGGTCGGGGTGATCTCGCGCTCGGGCGGAATGACCACTGAGATGTCCTCGACCCTGACCGCCGCCGGCCTCGGGCAGTCGACCGCCGTATCGATCGGCGGCGACGCGATCATCGGCTCGACCTACGCGGAGCTGATGCCGCTGTTCGAAGCTGATCCCGACACCGAGGCAATCGTGATCTACACCGAGCCGGGCGGCCGGATGGAGGCCGAGCTGGCCCGCTGGGTAACCGACAACGGCTCGCGGCTGCCGATCGTCGCGTTCATGGCCGGGCGTTTCATGGACGAGATGCCCGGCATGAGCTTCGGTCACGCGGGCACGATCGTCGAGGGCAAGGAGGACACCGCCACCGAGAAGATCGCGCGCCTGGCCGAGGCGGGGATCGTCGTCGCCGAGGAGATCTCGGAGATTCCCCAGATCGTCAAGGACCGCATTGGGGCGAAGGTATGAGCGAGGCGTTGTTCATCGCGGTCGAGGTCGACGAGCCGGCCGCCAGCGACCCCGGGATGGCCGCCAAGCTCGAGGAGGTCTGCCCCGTCGACATCTTCCGCGCCGGCCCGAACGGCGTCGAGATCGTCGAGGAGAACCTCGACGAGTGCGTGCTGTGCGAGCTGTGCATCAACGCGGCGCCCGCCGGCACCGTGCGCGTGGTCAAGCTGTACTCGGGCGAGACCCTCCCCGCGTCCGCGTAGCCGACGCGGGGCGCATCAGGCGCTGCCTGGCCGTCGTCGTCAGGTTCCGGTAGGTCTGACCGGACGCGTCGAGATACCAGGCCTGCTTCCCTTCGCCGGGCTCGGGGATCCCGGCCGCGCGGAGCTCCTGCGACATCGGCCGGAACCATGTCGTGACGGGGATCCGGTCGACGACGTGGACGAGCGCCGGCCGCTGCTCGCGGTCTATCACGCCCAGCGCGCGGCTGACTTGACGCGCAGTCAGCTCGCGGTCTGCGCGCAGGGTCACGACCGCCACGGCGATCTCATGCTCGTCGGCCTCGCGCGGTATTCCGTAGGCGAGCGCGAGGTCGACCGCGGGGATCGCGCCGAGGGCGTCACGGATCGGCGTCGTGAACACCGGGCCCTGGTCGGTGTCGATCACGTCGCCGGCGCCGTCGACGCGCCAGTAATCGCCGTCGGCGTCACGCCTGAACAGGTCGCCGGTGACGACCCAGGCATCGCCGCGCTCGAACAGCGAGCGAAGCGGCGTGATGCTGAGCAGTTCACCCGGGCTCACCCGCGCGAGCAGCATTCCGACCTCGTCGACTGCGCAGCGCTGGGCGAACCCGGCCCGATCGAGCGCCAGACCCTCGGTCTCTAGGTCGTACACGGCGATTCGCACGTCGGCGCTGCCCGGCAGAGGCCGGCCCATCGATCCGAGCTTGGCGCCGCGGACGTTCACGAGAATCGCGCCGGCCTCGGTCGAAGCGTAGAACTCGACGACCCGGGCCGGCTTGAACCGCTCCTCGACCCGCGCCCACAGCGACCGCGGCATACCCGACCCGATGAACAAGCGCAGCGGATGGTGTCGTTCGGCCGGCTGCGGCGGCGCGTCGACGACCGCGTCGAGCATCGTCCATGTGTACGACGCCACCGTCACCCCGTAGCGCCGGACCTCCTCCCAGAACGTGGCGACGTCGAAGCGACGCGCCACCGCAAGACGAGCGCCGCCTGCGATCGCTCCCCCGATGCTCATCATCAGGCCCGACGGGTGGTACACCGGGGTGACGCTGTAGACCGTGTCCGCGGGGCTGAGCGCCGCCGCCGAGGCCGTTCCGAACGCCGACTGGGCCCACCGCCGATTCGTGATTCGACTCGCCCGCGTGTACTCACCCTCGCCGCTGAACACGATGAACGCCAGATCGCCGGCGCGGCCGGGGTCCGGCCGGTACCACTCCGGCGGAGTCACCGCGGACGGGTCGATCTGCTCCATGTCGGTGGCGCGGGCGATACCCAGGTCCCGCGGGGCGCCGCCACCACCGAGCACGAAGGTCTCGATGCCCTCGAGCTCCGAGGCGAGACCGGCGCGCTCCGGATCGGCGACGATACGCTCGATCTGCCCGAGCGTCGCTTCACGCCGGAGGTCCCCGTCGGGCCGCATCAGGACCGCAACCGCGCCGATCCGGTTGATCGCCGCCACTGCCGCCAGCGCGCTCGGCCGGGCGCTCATGAGCACGCCGACATGCTCGCCTTGGCGGACGCCGATCGAGAGCAGCCCGCGCACGACGTTGTCAACCCGCTCCCCCACCTCGCGGGCATCGTAGGCGCGGTCCTCGAACAGGAAGAAAACGTCGCGCGGCGCCTTGAGCCGACGCTCCTCGACCAGTAGACCCAGGGACACCCGGGTGTTCGGTTGGATCTGCTGCAGCCGCGCCAGGCGCGGAAGCTGCGCCGCCGCCTCACGCGTGAGCCCGCGCGCGCCGCGCACGGCGCGCTCGGCCAGGCCGAACGCGGACCGCGCCGCGTCGACCCCGACCGTCGTCGCGAGCTCCACTCCGTAGCCAACCCGGTTGCCGACCTCTGGCACCAGCTCGACGGTGCCGTCATCCGGGATGCGTTTGACATTGTCCGGCAGTTCCCCGGTGCCCGATCGCCACTGCGCCCAGGCCGCGACCGTCGGCCATGTCACCGCGCTCGAGATCGACCCGACGACAAGACCGAAGTGACCCGCCTGGAGGTCGAGCTCGTACACGTCGGCGCGAGGCGCGGCCTGCCTGATCGCGCGCACTCCGCCGGCGGGCGCGATCTCATCGACGGTCCCGACCACCGACAGGACCGGGACCGCGATGTCGGCCAGGCTCAGCAACCGGTCCTCGATCACGAATCCGCCCTCGAGCATCCGGTTGTGCGCGACGAACTGGGTCACGAACTCCGCGAGCGCCGGCCCGGGCCAGGCCACCCAGCCCTCCGCCTCGAGGAACCGGCGCTGGCGCTCGCGCGGCAACAGAGCCTCGCGGTCATGAAGCTGGAGCAGGAACTCGATCCGGTTGCGCGCGGTCTTGACCGGATCGAGCAGGAGAAAGCCGTTGCGGCTGAACCAGGCCGGAACGCCCCCGCCCCGGAAGAGCAGCGACAGCAGTTCCGCGACCTCGACCGCGAACCGGCCGGGTATCCCGAACGGCGCGCCCTGCCGCGTATCAACCGGGCTGCCGAAAGTGATCAGCGAGGCCAGCCCGTCGTTCCGCCGGTAGGCGGCCACCTGGTAGACGAACATGCCGCCCTGCGAGTAACCGCCGAGATGAACGTCGCGGCCGGTCTCGGCGCGGACACGATCGACCGCCTCGGAAACCGCGAGCACGTGGTCGCCCAGCGTGCGTTCTAGCCCGCCCTTCTCGTGTTCGGGCGCCCCGAAGTCGATCACCCACGGGTCGATCCCGTGCTCGTGAAGGATCGTCACCGCGCTGCTGCGCCGCGACACGTCGTAAACGTCGGCCGCCAACATCAGCGGCGGGACCAGCAGGACCGTCGGAGCGCCTTGATCGGTGCCGGGGAAGTACCGTCGGAGCCTGAAAACGCGCTCCTCGGCGACCACCTGGTACGGCGCCGGCTCATCATCGGTCTCGAGCCCGCCGAAGCGAGCGACCTCGAGCGCGTTCTGTGCAGCCGCGCCAACGCGGCTGACGGGCGCGGTGATCGTCCTCGGCACGCGTGGCATCGGCGCCCCATGTTGTCGGAACCGCGCGCGCGACGCCAGCGCCACCCCGCCCACCGGCTATTGTCAGCCCGCCTTGAGCGTGGAGGTCCAGATCCGGGACGCACGGCGCGAAGACGTCGCGCTGATCTTCGATTGGGTCGTCGAGCTGGCCGAGTACGAGCGCGCCCCGCAGCAGGTGACCGGCACTCCCGCGCTGCTCGAGGAGGCGCTGTTCGGATCGACGCCGTCGGCGGAGGCGGTGATCGGCGAGACGCGCGAGGAGCCTGCGGACTGGCGGCCGGCCGGGTTTGCCCTGTTCCATTCGACGTTCTCGACCTGGGAGGCGCGGCCCGGGATCTGGCTCGAGGACCTGTACGTTCCGCCCGTCAACCGGCGTGCGGGCGTCGGAGCCGCGCTCCTGGCCCACCTCGCACGGATCACCGTCGAGCGAGGGTGCGCGCGGCTCGAGTGGGCGGCGCTCGATTGGAATGAGCTCGCACTGGGCTTCTACGACAAGATCGGCGCGCGCCGATTGGACGACTGGATCCTCCACCGGCTCGATGGCGATCGGCTAGCGCGCGTCGCGTGCGGCCAGGGATCGGCCGACTGATGGCGAGCGCCGCCGCGGAAACGGTTCCGCTGCGGACGATCGCAATTCAATGGACGCGGATCGGCGTGACCGGCTTCGGCGGCCCGCCGACCCACATCGCGCTGCTCCGCCGGCTGGTGGTCGACCGCGAGCACTGGGTCGACCAGCGCGAGTTCGAGGATGCCCTTGCGGCCTGCAACCTCCTGCCGGGCCCCGCCTCGACCCAGCTGGCGATCTTCCTCGCCCGCCGCGTCGCCGGCCCCAGGGGCGCCGTCGTCGGCGGGCTCGGCTTCATCGTCCCGGCCGTCGTCCTGATCATCCTGCTGTCGGTCGTGTTCCTGGGCGAGTCGCCGCCGGTGTGGATACGCGGCCTCGGAGCGGGAGCGGGCGCCGCGGTCGCCGCGGTGGCGGTCAGCGCCGGCGTGAGCCTGGCCGGGCCGAGCCTCAAGCGCACCTCTGATCGGGCCCGCTGGTTCGCGTACGCGGTGCTCGGCCTCGCTTCCGCGGCGCTGATCGGCCGGTACCTGGTCCTCGTGCTGCTCGGGTGCGGCCTGCTCGAGCTCGGTCTTGTCGTCGGGCTCGGCGACTCGTCGCGCGTCAGTGGGTGGGCGCCCGTGGTCATCGCGCCGGGCGCCGCGGCGGTCGCCGGGGCGGGTGGGCTCGGGGCGCTCGCGTGGGTCGCGTTCAAGGTCGGGGCGCTGTCCTACGGCGGCGGCTTCGTGATCATCCCGCTGATGCAGGGCGACGCCGTCCACACCTATCACTGGATGACGTCCTCGCAGTTCCTCGACGCGGTCGCGCTCGGCCAGATCACGCCCGGTCCGGTCGTCGCCACCGTGGCCGCGGTCGGCTACGCGGCGCACGGCGTCGGGGGCGCCGCGCTCGCGGCGCTGATCGCGTTTCTGCCCTCGTTCCTGTTCGTGCTGATCGGCGGGGGTCAGTTCGAGCGCGTCCGGACGAGCCCGCGGGCGCAGGCGTTCCTGGCCGGCGCCGGCCCGGCGGCGATCGGCGCGATCTTCGGCGCCGCGATCCCGCTGACCGCGGCCTTGCGCGAGACCTGGGAGTTCGTCGTCCTCGGCCTCGCGGCCGTTGCGCTGCTGCTGCTGCGGCTCAGCATCGTCTGGACGCTCGTCGGCGCGGCGATCGTCGGCCTGGTGCTGGCGCTCGCCGGGGCGCCCGTGCCGCGCTGAAGGCCGGCGATCCCGTTGCGCGCGGTCGTCATCGGCGCCGGCCCCAACGGCCTCGCCGCCGCGATCCGCCTCGCGGAGGCCGGGATGTCGGTGACCGTGCTCGAAGCCGCCGACCGCCCGGGTGGGGCGGTCCGGACCGAGGAGCTGACGCTGCCGGGCTTTCGTCACGACACGTTCTCCGCCGTGTACCCGGCCGGAGCGGCGTCGCCGGTGTTCGCGCGGATGCCGCTCGAGCGCCACGGTCTCCGGTGGATCCACCCGGATATCTGCTACGCGCACCCGGCGCCGAGCGGCGGCGCGGTGGCGCTCTACCGCGACCTCGACAGCACCGCGGCGAGCCTCGATGCGGTGCACGCGGGCGACGGCGCCCGGTGGCGGGCGTTCGTCGCGCCGATGCTCGACGCGTTCGAGACGATCCGGTACACGATGCTCGGGGCGTTCCCGCCGATCGGTGGCGCTGTGGGTCTGATCCGTGGCCTCGGGCCGGTCGGCACGGCCCGATTTGCCGCACTGCTGCCCGCCTCGGCCGAGCGACTCGGGCGGCGCCTGTTCGACGGTCGCACGTCGCGGGCGTGGCTGTACGGCTCGGCGGGGCATGGCGACGTCCCGATGACCCGGGCCGGGAGCGCGATTGCCGGCGTCTACCTGAACCTGATCGGTCATGCCGTTGGTTGGCCGAGCCCCGCCGGCGGCGCTGAGCGGCTGACCGATGCGCTCGTGGGTTACCTGCGCGAGTGCGGTGGCGAGATCCGGACGGGCGCGCTCGTCGAGACGGTCGAGGCAGTGCGGGGCCGCGTCGCCGGGGTCCGGATCGCCTACGGGGAGCGGATCACCTGCGCGGACCGGATGACCGGCGGGGAGCGGATCACCGGCCGGGAGCGGATCACCGGCCGGGAGCGGATCACCGGCCCGGAGCGGATCACCGGCCCGGAGCGGATCACCGGCCGGGAGCGGATCACCGGCCGGGAGCGGATCGCAACCGACTTGGTCATCGCCGATGTCATGCCCCACGCGCTGGTACTTCTGGCCGGGGACGCGCTGCCGTCGCGATATGCCTCGCTCCTGCGCCGCTACCGTTACGGGCCGGCGACGGTCAAGGTCGACTGGGCGCTCGCCGGGGCAATCCCGTGGGAGGCGGACGAGGCGCGAGCCGCCGGGACCGTTCATGTCGGCGGCGGCGAGGAGGAGCTCGTCCAGGCCATCGCGATCAGCCAGACCCGGCTGCCGGCGCGGCCGTTCATGCTGCTCGGTCAGCAATCGCTCGCTGACCCGTCTCGCGCGCCGGCCGGCATGCACACCGCCTGGGCGTACACGCACGGACCCGCAGGGGGGATCGACTGGAGCGGCGAGCTGGAGGGAGTCGTCAAGCGGATGGAGGCCCAGGTCGAACGATTCGCGCCTGGCTTCCGCGACCTCATCCTCGCGCGCCACGTGATGGGCCCGGGCGAGCTCGAGCGTCGCGATCGCAACCTCGTCCATGGCGACGTTGGTGGCGGCAGCTATCGCCTGCGTCAGGTGATCTTCCGACCCGTGCCCGGGTTCTCCCCGTACCGGACCCCTTTGCCCGGCCTGTACCTGGGGAGCGCCGCCGCCTTCCCCGGTGGGGCAGTTCACGGGGTGCCGGGCGATGCCGCGGCGCGGGCGGCGCTCGCCGACGGACGGTCCTGATTGCGCACCTGCGGAACCCGCGCTCGAACGTCGTGGCGGTGCAGGCGCCTGGTGGCCCACGCCCCGCGCCGGCAGCGAGACCCCACCGCACCCCTCAACCCCCATAACCGCGCACTCGACGATCCGTGCGGCTCGAGTGTGACGAAAGCGGCGCTATACCCGCCTTACGGCGCACTCGACGCCGGCGGAGTGCCGAGTGAGCACTTAGTGGCCCTAATTTCCAGTGCATCGGGCGGGTCGCCTTGCGCCGTCAGCCGCACTCGCCCCCCGATCAGCCAGACGCCCGCACCCCACGACCAGCGCAGACGCCCGCGCCCCACGAGCCAGACGCCCGCACCCCATGACCAGCCAGACGCCCGCGCCTCCGACCACCGCCGGTCCCACCGTCAGGAGCCCGCCGTTGCCCACCGCCAATCGACAAGCTTGGCGCCGGAGGGCTATTCCACGACCCGCCCCGCCCCCGAGCGTAGAAAGACCCCGCCGGGGCGGGGTCTTTCCTTAGGAGGCCTGTAAGCCGGATTCTGTCGGGAGCAGCCATCCATCTGCGCGGCCTACCCGGACCTTGGCGGGTCACCTGCAAACGGTCCTGCTTGGCCTAGCATCGAGTGGGGTTTACCTGGCCGCCGCGTCGCCGCGACGCCGGTGCGCTCTTACCGCACCATTTCACCCTTACCGGCCTGGGGCTCTGCAGCGGCTCCAGGCTTAGGCGGTGTCTTTTCTGTGGCACTTTCCCGCGGGTTTCCCCGGGTCGGCGTTACCGACCACCCTTGCCCTGTGATGTCCGGACTTTCCTCGAAGGCT
>DATJYY010000056.1:0-6002 GCA_035499395.1 Solirubrobacteraceae bacterium | reverse complement strand
TGCGCCGGCGGCGGCCCGGCTCGCTTCAAGGTCGCTGCGCTCCCTTCCCCTCGCCCTGCGGGCTTCGGTTCCGCTCGGCCGCCCAGCCGGCGCTGCCGGCCCTCGTTCAACCAACCGATCCCCACAAGGAGGGACCACATGAACGCCGTACAGATCGTCGCCCGACTCACCACCGCACCAACCATCGAAGAGCGGGGCGGCACCCAGGTCGGGCGGCTACGCCTCGCGGTTCAGCGCCAGCGCGGCAAGGACGGTGAGGACCGCGGCGCGGACTTCATCGACGTGACCATCTTCGGCCGCCAGGCCGAGACCTGCGCCAAGTACCTCGCCAAGGGCCGCCGGGTCGCCGTCGAGGGACACCTCCACCACTCCGAGTGGGAGGCCGAGGACGGCAGCCGCCGCCAGAAGCTCGAGGTGATCGCCCGCAGCGTCGAGTTCCTCGACGCCCCTCGCAGCGAGCAGCCAGAGCCCGAGCCCGCGGCGGCCGCCGCGTAGGCAGACGACGGCACGGCGGGACGCCCGGCGAGGGGCGTCCCGCCACCGCGCCGCCCCACAAAGGAGCGACATGCGACACGAAACTTCTACCACCACGGACACGCGCGTCCAGGTCTGGAGCCTCTGGATCGACCGCGCCCACCACCACCGCCTCGTCGAGGTCATCCACATCCCCGACCCCGACCACGTCCGCCTGCGGCCCGTCCGCGACTCACACCAGCAACCCGCGAGCTACCTCGAGGCAGCCGCGGCCCTCGGCAGCACCTACGAACAGGTGCGGCCATGACCGTCGAGGCGACACCACAGACCGAAGAGCGCGCGGCCCGCCAGCGGATCCGCGCAATCCGGCGCGCCCGCGCCGCCAAAGCAAAGGCCGACGCCGGCCGGCGCGCGGCGGTGATCCGCGACGAACTCGCCCGTCCACGCGCGAAGGAGTGCCGCTGCCCGATCACACCCGACAGCACGCTCGAGGATCTGCTCGCGCTCGGCGCCGGGTGCACCGCCGGCCGGTGGGTCTGCCCGACGCTCGACGCGATCCGGCGGAGGCTCGGGCGATGAGCGCCACCAAGCCGGGCCGGGAACTCGCCTCGCCCGATTCTCACCGCCGCCCGCGCGCGACCCCAAAGCCCCAGCGGACACCGCTATCCAACGGCGATCCGAGCTCTACGCCCGGGACGCCGACGGGCGGGACTCGCCGAGTCCCCGACCCGCAGCCAGCACCCATGCCTCCACCCGACCCCAATCGCCACACCGCACCCGAGACCTGGTGGGAGTCCGTCCAGCGAGCGCAAAGGGCGCGCGCCGGCAGGCTCCGCTCGCTGTGGCAGATGACCCCCGAACAGCGCGTCGCCGCGATGCGCCGCGGCGATCTGACCTACGAGCAGCTCGCCGCCTGGAGCGCCCGGCACCCCGACGAGGTCCCGACCGTCCACGGCGAATTCGAATGGATCGCCGCCAAGCTCGCCGAGGTTTGCGAATGACCGCCCCAGCGACCCCGACCGCGCCCACCGGCGTCGTATACCTCGTCCACTTCACCCAGCCCTACCGGCACGCGCGGCACCACACCGGCTGGACCGCCGATCTCGAAAGCCGGCTCGCCGAGCACCAAGCCGGACGCGGCGCACGGCTCTTGCAGGTGATCACCCAGGCCGGGATCGGATGGACGCTCGCCCGAACCTGGCAAGGCACCCGCGACCGCGAACGCCAACTCAAGCGCCACGGCGGCGCCTCACGCCGCTGCCCGATCTGCCGCGCCAACCAAGGACGGTCACGATGACCGAATACCGCGTGATCGCCACCGACGAGGTACACCCTGATCTCGCCGCGCACGACGGCGACACCTACCAAAGCCTTCCCCAGCCCCGTGACCACGCCCTCGCGCTCGCCCGGGCGCTGACCGGGCTCACACAACTCCCCGACGAGCACGGGCCATGGCGTCAGCCCCGCCCAGGCGGCACCCGCACCGTCCGAATCGAGGCCCTGCCATGACCACAACCGCACAGCCAAGACAGCCACCGACGCTCAAGCGCTCGACAGCTACCTGCGAATGCTCGCCGGGGCCGCGCCCGGCGCGCAGCTGCTCGAAATCCGCTTCGCGCTCCGCTACCGCGACATGGGACGCCTATTCGTCGCCGCGCACAGCGCCCCCGGCGCCACACGACTCATCCGCCGACTCGCCGCGCGGACCGACGTGTACGTCGGCGTCTGCCTGCGCACCCGCCGCGCCGGCGGACGCGACGCCATCGACCGCTCCCACCTCGCGTTCGTCGAAATCGACACCCCGGACGCCCGCGACCGACTCCGGGCCTTCCGGCACCCCCCGAGCACGATCGTCCTCTCGGGCACGGCGGGGCACGCGCACGCGTACTACATCCTGTCCGCGCCGGTCATCGTGTCCGAGCTCGAGCAAGCCAACCGCCGCCTCGCGCACGCCCTCGGCGGTGACCTCGCCTCCGTCGACGCCGCGCGCATCCTCCGACCACCATCCTCGTGGAATCACAAGCACTCGCCCCCCGCACCCGTCGCCCTGGTCGAACTCAACCCGGCGCGGCGGTACGACCTCGACCAGCTCGTCGCCGGACTCGACGACCCGCCCGGCCGGCCACCCGTCAGCGCGACGACAGCCCGCCGAACCGGCCGCACGAAGCTCGACACGCTGCTGCTGGCAATCCCGGCCGTCGAGTACGTGTACGCGCTCACGGGCATCACTCCCGACCGCACCGGCAAAATTCACTGCCCGTTTCACGAATTATCCGTAGGGCGAGCTGATGGCGACGGTGTTTCACCTGCTTCTTCACTTGTGGACGCGTCGTCAAGAGATCGTGGAGGCCCGTGGGAGTGCTCGGAGTCCGCGTTGTCGATCGATGCCGATCGGTCGCGTGTGCCCTCGCCGGTCGGTTCGTTCGATCCGCTGCGGTTGGTGCCGGCGCCGGTGTATTTCGAGCGGCTGACGGGCTTGCGAGTTGGAAGGTCGGGCAAGCTGCGCTGTTTATTTCACGATGATCGAACCCCGAGCTTGCACGTGTATCCGGAACCGGGTCGTGGCTGGTATTGCTTCGGGTGCGGGCGCGGCGGCTCGATCTTTGATCTGGCGGCGCTGCTTTCGGGACGTGAGACGCGGGGCCGTGACTTCGCCGAGCTGCGGCGCGAGCTCGAGGAGATGTTCCTGTGACGTGAGGGCCGGGCCGCAGTCTGCCGTCGATCGGGATGGCGGTCAGGCGGCCGGTGTTCGGCTTTGGCGGGCGAGCTGGCGGCGCAGTTCGAGGTTCTCGCCGTGCGCGACGGCGAGCGCGGCCTGCAGCTGCTCGGTTTCGATGCGATGGCGCTGTTTGAGTTCGGCGATCTGCGCGGTCAGCGTGCGCACCACATTGCTTTGCGTGGTGATCTCGCAGGGCTCGACGGAGCGCGGCGCGGGCGGTGTGTTGTCTCGCTCGGCGCGCAACTGCTCGATCCGCGCGCGCAAGGGCGAGCGGTATAGGAAGTCGACAGAGACGCCGGCGGCGTTCGCAAGGCCGCGGAAGGTCACAGGCTTGCCGTCGCGCTCGAGGGCGTCCAAGGCGCCGGTGGCGCGGGCGATCGCGGCGTTGTGCTTGCGCTGCGCGGCAGCGCGCAGGTTCTCCAGGTTCCCGTGCGCCATCTCAGCTCTGATCGCCGGCGGGCTCGTTGGCGGCGCGGGCGCTCGTGCCACTGCCGCGCACGGCCCGTTCGGGGTGCTCAGTGACTTCGGGCTGCTTGAGCACGGTGATGATCTGCTGCACGGCGGGCTGCTCGGTCAGGCGCTGCTCGAGCCACACGTTCGAGCGCGTCATCTCCTCGCCGGTCCGGGCCAGGAACGCAGACTGACGCTGCTCGATCAGCTGGCTCAGCTTTTCAAGCTGCTGCTCGTGTTCGGGCAGGTAGCTGGCGTCGGTGGTGAACTTGTCGCAGGTCAGGCACGCGTTGCCGCGGTTGCATGCCTGGCGGGGCGGGAGCATGCACAGCCCGTTCGGGAGGACCCGGTCGGTGCGCTTGCCGAGCTCGATCAGCGCGAACAGGTCGCGCGGGTTCAGATCGAGCTCCGAGCCGTCAGCGGTGATCTTCTTGAAGCGCAGGAACTCCCGCTCATGCGTCTCCCGGAGCGTGTGGGCGTATCGCATCGTCATCTCCGCCGACAGATGCCCTAGATATCGCTGGACCACATGCACCGGGACACCCGCGTTGATCAGGCTCGTCGCGCGCGTGTGCCGGAAACGATGCACGTGCGACAGCGGTGGCCGTTGGCCCTGGCTGTCGCGGATGTCCGCCAGCTCCCCGAGCTGCTTCAACCGCAGAGTGAGCGTGGTCTTTGGGTAGGAGTGGCGGCCGCGGTTGTTGCGGCTGATCGCGAGGAACAGGTAGCGCGGCGGCGGCGCGGCCGGGTCGCGCAGCAGCGACCGCACGTGATCGTGCACCCACCGCTGCTGGGCGCGGATGATCGCGACGACCTCGGAGTCGACGAAGATCGTGTTCGGCGCCCCCTCGATCTTCGTCTGCTGAAAGCGCAGCTTCGCGACGACCGCGTCCGAGCTCGTGTCGTGCTGGTGAGCCGGGATTCCGGGGATCGGTAGCAGGCAGTCGAAATCCAACAGCAGCAGCTCGCCTGCCCGCCGGCCGGTGCGGGCCAACAGCATGAGGATCCGCATCGCCTGCTCGTCGCCGATCCCGCCCTCCTCGGGTGGAGCGCCGAGCCGGCCGGCGTGGCGCATGACCTGCGCCATCGTGTGATCGTCGAAGTAGACGTCCTCTTCGGGCAACCGCGGTGGAAGCGGCTTCTCGCCCGGGCGCCACAGGCGCGCGTGCTGATCGCCGAGCGCCTCCCAGCGCGGCTCGCTCAGCGCAGACGCCGCCTCTTCCTTGTAATCGGCCATGAACGCGTAGAACCGCTCGACGTGATTGATCGTGTGGCGGACGGTCCCGTTGGCGACCAGCTCGCCACGGTTCGCGCCGCAGCGCGCGGGCCGCTGCTTGACGTGCGCCAGAAAGTCCAGCGCCAGCAGCCTCAGCTCGGCGCGGTCCGCGCACAGGCGCGGCTCGTCGATCCCGCGCTCGTCGATGAACCGGCTGAAGATCGTCAACGAGTCAAGCCGCTTGAGCACCGACGCCCAGCGCAGCTGCCCGGTCTCAAGCGCGGTCTTCAGCTGCCACTTGAGCGCCTCGCGAAGCCAGAGCTGCTCGATCACGGTGAAGTCATAGCCGGCGCGCGCCACGGCCGGCTCGTGCTCACGCAAGGGGATCCGCGCGTCGAACCGTGGGCTCCACGCGTCGTGCTGCCACCACTCGCGCGGGTCATACGCAATCAGCAGATGCCGGTAGCAGCGCCTGAAGATCCCCGTCCCGAACTTCGGCCAACCGAATTTGCCGCGGCGCCGCGCGCGCTCCTTGATGAGCTCGTGCTCCCACTCCGAGACCGAGCGGTCGATGAGCGACCGCAACGGCGGCCGCCCAGCGAGACGGAGATCCTCGGCCAAGTAGACGAACCAGTTCACCAGCAGCGCGTAGGGCGCGGTGATCGTCAACCCGGAGTCGACGACCCGCCACAGGCAGTACGCGAAGTCGCGCTGCATCGGCTCCGGGAGCGGACCGAGATCGAACCCGCGCCACTCCGGCCGGCACCCCAGCCGCCACCGAAACGCCGGATGATCCGGCAGCGTCCGCGGCGAGAACTCCGTTAGGCGCAGCTCCGCCGGGACCTGCCGCCACTGCCCCAGGTTGCGCTCCTCGGTGTAGAGGCCGCTGCCACCCAGCGCCTCAACCAGGCCGGCGCTAGCGACCTTCTGGCTCACCCGTCCTCCAGCCGACGGTCAGCTGCTGCCACTGCGCGGCGGTGCGCTGCTCGGCCTCCTCGGACACCCACCCGTAGAGGTTCTGCGTGGTCTGGATGTCCAAGTGCCCGAGGCGGCGGCTGACCACATGCTCCGCGATCCCCGACATCAGCAGCGCCGTGGCGTGAGTGTGCCGCAGCCAATGCGGCGTGAACTTGGCCGGCAGCT
>DATJYY010000055.1:0-36902 GCA_035499395.1 Solirubrobacteraceae bacterium | reverse complement strand
GGCGCGGTGAACCGCGTCCGGGTCGGCCTCGATCACCGCTCGCATCACATCGCGCTCGCCGTCGAGGTACTCGGGCTCGAGGCTGCGCAGGAGCGCGAAGTCGAGCAGGCAGACGCGGCCGTCCGGGCAGAGGAGGCAGTTTTCGGGATGGGGATCGCCGCAGACGATGCTCTCGCGCCAGACGAGACCGAAGAAGAAGCGAAACACGATCTCGCCGATGCGGTCGCGCTCGGTCTCGTCGAGCTGCGCGATCTCGTCGAAGCCCAAACCGTCGACGTACTCGGTGACGAGCACGCGTGGGGTCGAAAGCTCCGTGTGCACCCGCGGCACACAAACGTGAGGATGGCCCCGGAAGAGCCGTGCAAGGCGGCGCTGGTGCTGCGCTTCGATCTCGTAGTCGAGCTCGTCGGCGATGCGCTCACGCACCTCCGTCAACAGCGCCCCGGCATCACAGCCCGGAGCCAGACGCTGGAGGATCGGGCTCACGACCCCGATGGCGCGCACGTCGCTGGCGATCTCGTTGGCGATGTCGGGGCGCTGAACCTTGACCGCGACGCGCTCGCCGTCGCGAAGGTCCGCGCGATGGACCTGACCGAGGGAGGCGATTGCGAACGGCTGCTCGTCGAAGACGGAGAACACGTCCTGTAGGCGGGCATCGAGATCCTGCTCGATCACGCGTCGCACGCGGGGCAACGGGAGCGGCTCTCTCGCCTCAAGCAGCGCGCCCAGTGGACGCGCCGGCGCCTGGCCTGAGGCTCTTTCGAGCTGGATCATTGAGAGTAACTGCATGACCTTCGGCCCGGCAGCTCCTATGCGCCGCAGCTGGCCGCCCAGCTCCCCCGTCAGCGCGACCAGGCGAGCGTCGCCTTGCTCGACCGAACCCTTGCCGCCTGACCCATTCGCCATGCGATTCGTCACCCAGCGTCGGAGAACGAGCCGTGTCTCCTAGGGAGAACGCGGCTGAGAGGGCGGCAAACCGCCGGGCGGACGAACACGCGCCGAGCATATCCGGCCATTGCGCCCGATCGGCTGCGCTCACGCTTCGCTGGTACGCGGGGGGCGCTGGCGTTGGCTGTGGCCGGCCGGGGTGGCCGGGTTCCACGCAGCCTGTGTGGAGAGCTACCAGATCGCCTCGGTACGCAGTGTCCCAGTGGATCGGTGTGTGAACCGGCGGCCCAACGCCGGATCGTGCAGACGGGCGACGAGACCGCCTTCGAGGCGCTGACCGAGTCCTTGCGGTCAGAGCTACAGGTCCACTGCTACCGGATCGTCGGCTCTGTGCAAGACGCCGAGGACCTCGTGCAGGAGACACTGGTAGCGGCCTGGCGGGCGCTCGGCGAGTTCGGGGGTCGCTCGTCGGTGCGCTTGTGGCTGTGCCGGATCGCCACAAACCGTTGTTTGAACCATCTCAGAAGCCGGGGCCGGCGCCTGCCCGAAGTGCCGGCGCCGATCGAGCCCATCCCTCCGCCGCCGGAGCCAACGCGAATGTCCGAACCGCTGTGGTTGGAGCCCTATCCCGACGTGGTGCTCGCCGACCGGGCACAGGAGCCTGATGCGCGATACGAGTCGCGGGAGGCGATCAGCCTGGCGTTCATGGTCGCGCTCCAGAGGCTGCCTCCGCGCCAGCGCGCGGTGCTGGTGCTGCGAGACGTCCTCGGATTCCGCGCGGCGGAGGTGGCCGAGATGCTCGGCGCCACCGAGGTCGCGGTCAACCGCATGCTCCAGCGGGTGCGCCAAACCGTCGATCGGAGCGTCTCGCCGGGCGCCCTCCAGGATGTGCCGCTGCCCCATTCAGCGCAGGAGCGGGAGCTCGTCTCACGCTTCGCCACAGCATTTCAGGCCGGGGACATCCAGGGCGTGATCGCATTGCTCACCGACGATGCGCTTTTGACCATGCCGCCTGAGGCCGCCGAATATCACGGCCCGGCAGCGATTGGCCGCTTCCTGTCGACGGTCCCGGCAGCCGGTGCGCTTGAGCGCTTCCGCCTGGTGGCGACACGGGCCAACGGTCAGCCGGCCTTCGGCTGTTACTTGCGGGATCCGCACACGCCGATCAGTCACGCCTACGGGCTGATGGTGCTCACGCTGCGCGCAGACCGGGTGGCGGGGCTGGCCGGGTTCGCCGACACCAGTGTGTTTGCGGCCTTCGGGCTGCCGAGAACCCTCCCGGAGTAGCCGCCGGTGGTCCACGACGAAAGGCTCGCGGTTCGGCCGCGGAGGCTGCTGTCCGGCCGCGGCGACCTTGACCGAGCGCGACATGTTCGGCGGCCTCTTCGTGGTGTCCGGGCACGTGTGCAAGCGCGGAAGATAGTCACCGGTACGGTGCGCTCTGAGGTCGCCCGGCTCGACGGTCTGCCTGCGATCCTCGAGACCGGACGGGCGAATAGCGAAGCGTGAACGGGGGTTCTGGCGCGTGTACCTTTCCGGCTGAGATGGGCTGCGACGAGGACCTCGCACGCCGCATCCGCGACCAGCTCGGCGACGGGGCCGGAGTGACGAGAAAGCGATGTTCGGCGGCCTCGCGTTCCTGCTGCAGGGAAATATGGCCGTGGGCATCTCCAACGGCGGGGAGTTGATGGTCCGTGTCGGACCGGACAGCGCCGAAGACGCGCTCGCGCGCCCGCACACGCGGGTGTTCGACGTCAGGCAGCAACCCGGGCGACCGAGGTAAGGTTGCCGCACGCTCCGCGCCCTCGTCAACGCGCTCCAATCGCTCTCGCTCGCGCTCCTCGGCCGTTCCCTCCCGCTCGTCGGCAAGACGCTCGCGGCGATCGGCGATCTGCTCGCGACGGTTTGCCGCCTGCTCGCGCTCATCCGCGATCCGGTCACGCTCACTCGCCATCCACTCGCGCTTGGCCAACGCGCGCTCACGCTCCTCGACAGCCCGCTCGCGATGCTCCAGCCTCGTCCGGCGCTCTTGCTCCAGAGTCACGCGATCGGCCGCGGCCCGCTCGTGCTCGTCCGCCTGGCTGCGGGATCTGTCGACAATCCGGGCGCCGAGGGCTACGCTCGACCGTGAAAGCGCCCACCGCTGAGTGCCCGAGCTCTCGCATTCTCCTGTGGCCAATCCGTAGAGAGCCGGAATGTGAGGTTCCGATGGCAACGCCGAGTCGGCCGGGACCGGGACGATCCACCGCCGAAGCCGCGATGAGCGAATTCAAGAAGGAGATCGCCCGGCGGAACGAAGCGGCGCAGAAAGCGGGGCGAAAGCTACGCGCAGAACGCGAACAGCGGCGGCTCGCGCAACGCCGCGAATGGGACCGCTAACGGCCGCTGCGCGCGTCACAGCTTCAGATGAACTGGCCGCGCCGGATTCCCAGCGCCGCGGGGGTCGGCGCAGGCATCCCCGCCGCGAAGCCCTAGGACTCGAACCGACGATCCCTTCCTTACCCGTTGATGGTCGAGGGCTTTGTGGGAAGGCCGGCTGACCGCATCGGCCTCCGCCGGGCCGGCGGAGGCGGACCTTGAGGGTGATGACTGCAGCCTGGCGGCCATTGGATGTCGGCAATGTGTAGTCCTCGTGCCGGCGAGTCCGCGAGGACCCGCAGCTCGAGGGTTTCATAGCCGCGGAGCGGCGTGGTCGGCTCGTGGATCGTGACGCTTCGCTCGCGTTGGCGCTCGGCCAAAGATTCTGAACTGACGTCAGGTCGATAGGCTATCAACGTTTCTTTACGTCGCGCCCGCGCGGCAACCCGCGTTCGCGGAAACCGGCGTCGCCTTGGCAGCCAAACTGAAGTAAGCTCACGAAGAACAGGCTCATATCGGTTCAAATGACGGAAGTACAAGGAGATCCGCTGATGTCGGATTCAGTCTCGAGTGTCGACCTTCTCGTATTCGGCGGTGGCATGGCCGGAATGAGCGCGGCGGCACGCGCCTGCAGTGACGGCGCGAGCGTCGTCCTCGTCGAGAAAGGCCCAGGAATCGGTGGGTCGGCCATGTACGCGGGCTTCATCTGGACTGCACCAACGGTTGAGGTGATGCACGAGGTCAATCCGGATGCGGACGACGTACTGTCGGCGCGAGTCGTCGAGGGCTTCGGCGAGGCGCTCGACTGGGTGCGTTCGCTCGGCGTTCACGTTGCCGAGCCAGTGGCCGTGCTCGGCTACGGGCGGGGATCCCAGACCGACATGGCCAACTACCTGCTCGCTTGCGATCGGCTCGTGCGACAGCACGGTGAGGTGCTCACTGGTTGGTCGGCACAGCAGCTTCTGTTCGAGGATGGAGCCGTCGTCGGTGCCGAAATCCGAAGCGGATCGGGCGAAACGCGGGTGATCCGCGCGCGGTCCACGCTACTGGCCACCGGCGGCTTCGGGGGCAATCCCGGGCTCCGCGCCGAGCATATCGGCCCGCTCGCCGCCGACCTGCCCTTGCGGGCGAACCCGCACAGCGTCGGCGACGGTCTCCGGCTCGGCATGTCGGCCGGGGCCGCCTTCGGACAGGAGAACGCCGGCTTCTACGGCCACCTGATCCCCTCGAAGGTCGCTTACAACAACCCTTACGAGTTCACCGATCTCACCTTCTACCACTCAGAGCACGGCGTGTTGCTGAACCTCGAGGGCCAGAGGTTCTGCGACGAGACCGTCGGCGACCATCTGAATACGCTTTACGTGCTCGGCCAGCCGGAGGCGCGCGCCCTGCTCGTCTACGACCAGCGCGTCCAC
This sequence comes from Solirubrobacteraceae bacterium, assembly GCA_035499395.1. GTDB lineage: Bacteria > Actinomycetota > Thermoleophilia > Solirubrobacterales > Solirubrobacteraceae > Palsa-465. The sequence continues at coordinate 32,241 of DATJYY010000055.1, read as the reverse complement.
GAGGAGTGGGAGATGGCGCCATACGTCGAAGGCGTGGAGCCGCTGGACAAGTTTCAGCTCGCGTACCGCCGCAGCGCCCGGGCCGCCGTCGCGGACGAGATCGACGAGTTCGAGGCATTGCCGGAGGAATGGGGCTACCCGGGCCTGGCCGCGCGAGACACCTTGCTCGAGTTCAACCGCCAATGCAAGTCCGGGGGCCTTTCGCCGAGCCGCAAGCTGGACGCTGCCCCGCTGGTCACGCCGCCGTACTACGTGATCGAGGTGATCCCGGCGATCACGTTCACGTTCAGCGGGCTGAAGATCGATTCCCATGCGCGAGTGGTCGACGAAGCGGGCCAGGTGATTCCAGGGCTGCTGGCTGCCGGAGCGGACGCCGGTGGCGTGTTCAACCGCGCCTACGCCGGCGGTCTCGCGTGCGCGCTGGTGTTCGGTCTGCAGGCGGCCGCGACGGCGACAGCAGAGCACGCAACCTCCGCGTAAACCTGGGGATGAGGCCGTGGCTGTCGACCCCGTCCGGGTGGGCATCGTGCTTCGAGAGCAGGACCTCAGCGAATGGGCAGGCCGGCTGGACCAACTTGCCGAGCACGCCGTCGCGGCCGGCATCGATCACCTGACAGTCGGCGACCACGTCAGCTTCGCCCACGGCCACGGCGCCGACGGATTGATCCAGGCGACCGCGCTGCTGGCCGCTCACCCGCGTGTGTCCGTTCAGACCGGCGTCTACCTGCTCGGCCTGCGCCACCCGGCGATCGTCGCTCGCCAGCTCGCGACGATCGCGCTGCTCGCCCCCGGCCGATTCGCGTTCGGCGTCGGGGTCGGCGGAGACGACCCGCGCGAGCTCGAGCTGTGCGGGATCGACCCTCGCGAGCGCGGCGCTCGGACGACCGAGGCTTTGCGCTGCGTGCGGTTGTTTCTACAGGGCGAGGAGATCGAGTTTCATGGGCGGTTCTTCGACGTTCGCGGTGCCATCCGTCCAGCCCCGGCGATCCCGATCCCGATCCTCGTCGGTGGTCGCTCCGCCGCAGCGCTCGAGCGGACGGCACACCTGGGGGACGGTTGGCTGGCGCTGTGGGTGTCGCCGCGCCGGTACGCCGAGGCACTCGACCGCATACGAGACGCCGCCGCGAATGCCGGACGGGGTGAGATCCACTGGCAACACGCTCTTCAGCTATGGGCGGGCTTCGGCGCATCGCGCGCGGAGGCCAGGCAGCAGCTCTCGCGCACCATGGAAGCCGCCTACGCGCTTCCGTTCGAGCGGTTCGAGCGCTATGTGCCCTACGGCCCGCCCGAGGCGGTCGCCGAGGCGCTCGCGTCGTACGTCGAGCTCGGCTGCCGGAACTTCAACTTCGTCCCTGAAGGGACGACCCTTCCGGCCGCGATGGAAGCCGCTGTTGAGGTGAAGACACTTCTGTCGGGCTCCTCGGCGTAGCTGTTCGGAGAAGGCCGACCAGACCCCGAAACGGCCCCAGACCCCCCATCTGGCGGGCACTCGGGCACCGTAACGCAGCATCAACTTGACTTCCGCGCGATCCGTGTTTAGGATCCGACCTGAGTTCAATTCACCTTCGAGGAGACGGTGCTACATGCGAGATGGACCCCGCGCCGCGTTGGTGCGCGAATCACATAGATCCGATCTGAGCGGGCCGACGTCTCGCGCAAGGGGGGACGCCCGGTGGTAACCGTCAGCGAGCAGACCTCGGAGCAGAAGCCCCGCCGGAAGTTCAACGCCGGCTTCGACCGCTTCAGCGGCCTCTACCTCGGGGCCCTGTTCATCATCGTGTTCGGGCTCTGGGTGCCTTCCCAGTTCCTGACGACGTCAACGCTCCACAGCGTCGCCGCCCAGCAGGCGGTCACCGGGATGATCGGCCTCGCGGTCCTGATTCCGCTCGCGGCCGGGCTGTATGACCTGTCGGTAGGGGCCACCGCGAACGTGTCCGGGATCCTCACGATCGTTCTCATGAACGGCAGCCACTGGGCCGTGGTTCCCGCGATCATCGCCGGGATCGTCGTGGCGATCGCCATCGGCCTGACCAACGCGTTCATCGTGGTCAAGCTCAGCGTGAACTCCTTCATCGCGACGCTCGGGATGGGATCCATCCTCGCCGCCGTCGAGGTGATCATCTCCTCGAACAGCCAGCCGATCCCCCCGACCTCGACGGCCTGGAACAACCTCACGCAGACCACCGTCGGCGGCTTCCAGATCGTCGTGCTGTACCTGGTGATCCTCGCGTTCATCCTGTGGTGGCTGACGGCGCACACGCCGGTCGGGCGCTACCTGTACGCGATCGGGGGCAACGCCGACGCGGCACGCCTTTCCGGCGTGCGCCTCGAGCGCTATACGACGTTCGCGCTCGTGACCTCGGCGACCGTCGCCGGGTTCGCCGGGGTCATGTTCTCGTCGCTGAACGGTCCTTCGCTGGACTTCGGTTCCACCCTTCTGCTGCCGGCGTTCGCAGCCGCCTTCCTCGGCTCGACTCAGCTGATCCCGGGACGGTTCAACGTGTGGGGGACGCTGTTGGCGATCTACGTGCTGGCCATCGGCGTCCAAGGGCTGCAGCTCGTCTCTGGTGCCAGTTGGCTGAGCGACATGTTCAACGGCGTGGCGCTGATCCTCGCGGTCGCGCTGTCGATCAAGCGGTCGCCATCGGCGATCGGTCAACGGCTCAAGGGCGCTCTACGCCGCGGTTCCGGTGGTGGAACCGGTGGCGGTCCAGAGCAGCCGGGGACCGGGGCGGATGCGTCCCTGGAGGCAGTTAGCGCCCCGGTCGGCTCCGAGGCCGCCAGGCCAAATTGAAGTAAGACGGCTCTTCATGAAATCTCACGAGACGCGTGCTCAGATGCCGTCAGACAGTCGTGAAGTTACTCACATCGGAAAGGAGAAAAACATGACACACCACGATCGCCGGAGAGGAGGAAGGCTGCGCACGCGCGGGTTCGTAGCGATCATCGGAACGCTCGTGCTCGCCCTGGCGCTCGCGGCCTGTGGCTCCTCCTCGTCAAGTACCAGTTCAGCCTCGGCGCCGGCCTCGTCCGGGTCGACCAGCTCAAGCTCGAGCGCGTCTTCGGGCGGCTCGGCCTCCACCAGCGCCGCCGCGGCGGCCTTAACGCCGTACAAGTCGCTCCCGACGCAGATCAACATCACGACCCCGCTCAACTCGGCTCCGCCGAAGGGCAAGACCATCGTGATGCTCGGGACCAACAACCCCTCGAACGTGATCATCCAGCAGGGGCTCGCGAACCTCGCCAAAAAGGCAGGGTGGAATTACTCGCTGGTCAGCTACGACCCCGCGAACCCGGGCACGTTCACGCAGGCGGAGACCACCGCGCTGGCGAAGCATCCGCAGTACCTCGTCGAAGCGGGCCTCCCCCTGACCGCCTCCCAGCTCGCGATGGCGAAGAACGCGGGGGCGAAGTGGATCCTCGACTCGGTCTATCCGGTTTCGGTCAAGGACCCGGTCATCGGCCAGGTGGATGCCTATGCCCAGGATGCGCTGATGGGCAAGATCACTGCTGACTACTTTGTCAGTGATTCGGGAGGCAAGGGCAACGCGGTGATCGAGCATGTGCCGGCCTATCCGATCCTCAACGGCTTCACGGACGGCTTCAGCAAAGAGGTGAAGGCGCAGTGCCCGGGCTGCAAGCTCTCGACGACGAACATCACGATTCCGGACCTCGTGGCTGGGAAGACCCCGAGCACGCTCGTATCGGCGCTCAGGTCTAACCCGTCTGCGAACTATCTCGTGTTCGACGACGGTCCGTTCGCCGACGGCATCACGTCCGCCCTCGCTGGTGCCGGTCTCAACGGCAAGGTCAAGGTCATCGGCGAGGCCGCCGATCAGGCCGGCATCGCCGCGCTCAAGAACGGGACTAACTCCGCGTGGACCGGGTTCGATCCCGGTTACCAGGCCTACGAGGACATGGACATCGCGTTCCGCAACGCCGAGGGCATGACGGTCCCGCTGGACCAAGAGGCGCAGCAGCCGACCCAGCTCCTGACCAAGGACACGATCGGCTCGACGACTAACTGGAGCGCTCCGACGGACGCCCAGGCCCAGTTCCTGAAGCTCTGGCACCTGAGCCAGTAAGGAAACCCGAAGGTGAGTTACGCCAGGAGGACACGATGAGTGCCGTGCTCGAAGTAGAGGGTGTGTCGAAGACATTCACACGCACCAAGGCGCTGTCAAGCGTCAGCATGACCATCGAGCCCGGCGAGGTTCACGCCCTCCTGGGGCAGAACGGATCGGGGAAGTCGACCCTGATCAAGATCCTCTCCGGATACCACGCGCCCGATCCGGGCGGTGGTATCCGGGTCGAGGGTCAAGACCTGCCGCTCCAGTCACCTGTTCAGTCCTACCGGCTCGGATGCCGGTTCGTCCAGCAGGATCTCGGGCTTGTATCGACACTGTCCGTCCTGGACAACATGGCGCTCGGGTCCGGCTTTCCGACGCAGTTCGGGACGATCAATGGAAAGGCCACCTACAAGCAGGCCAAGGCGGACCTCGAGCGGCTCAGCCTCGACATCGACCCGAGGGCCCTCGTGGCCACCCTCAGCGCGTCGGAGCGCACGGGCGTGGCCATCGCCCGGGCGCTGCGCGACGACCCGCAGTACCCGGCATGCCTGCTCGTGCTCGATGAGCCGACGGCGACGCTTCCCGTCGACGAGGTGGATCATTTGCTCGACCGGGTCAGCGCGATGGCTGCGACCGGCGTCGGCGTGCTGTACGTGACCCACCACCTCGGAGAGGTGTTCCGCGTCGCGCATAAGGTGTCCGTGTTCCGCGACGGCGTTGTCGTCGGAGCCGGACCTGTCAAAGACTTCGACCACGCCGCGATCGTCCAGCTGCTCGCGGGCGAGGAGCTGCTCGCCGAGGAGACCGAGTCCCGCCGCGAGAAGGCCGCGAGGGCCGCAGCCCGCGATCATGAAACCGTGTTCGCCGTCAAGGATCTACGCGCGGGAGCGCTTGCCGGCGTGTCCTTCAGGGTGGAACGCGGCGAGATCGTCGGCATCGCCGGCCTCGCCGGGTCCGGCCGGGACAGCGTGCTCGGCGCGAGCTTCGGCGCTCTCCCTCGCACCGCGGGCCACGTGACGGTCAAGGGCGGACCGCTCCCGGCCGGACGGCCTGACGTGGCCATCAGCCGGGGTATCGCGTACCTGGCGCCCGACCGGAAAATCGGTGGAGGCGTCATGAACATGAGCGCCAGGGAGAACCTGACGCTCCCGGACCTGAAGCCGTTCTGGAAGGGCCTGCGTCTGCGCAAGCGGACCGAGATTAAGCGGACGACGGAGTGGTTCGAGCGGCTATCGGTCAGGCCGGGCGACGCCGTCGACGAGCCGCTCAGCATCTTCAGCGGTGGTAACCAGCAGAAGATCCTGTTCGGCAAGTGGCTGTCGCAGAAGCCTTCCGTGTTCCTCCTCGACGAGCCGACTCAGGGCGTCGACGTGGGCGCCAAGGCCGACCTCCATCGCGAGCTCGTCGCCGCCGCCGAGGACGGCGCGGCAGTGATCGTCAGCTCGAGCGATCTGGAGGAGCTGGCCGATCTCTGCGACCGGGTGCTCGTGATCGTGGACGGCAAGATCAGCAGCGTGCTCGAGGGCGCAGAGCTGACAGAGGGCAACATCACGCGCCGGTTCATGCCGATGGCCGCCGTTCCGGCGGAGGTGGGCGCGGCCAACGGCGGCCAGGCCCACTAAAGGCGATCCACTGACGGGCATGGGCAAGGTAATCGGGCGCTTCGATCCGACTCCCTCCCGTGCGCCGGAGGAGTGTGAGCGCCACTACACGCAGGTCCACGTTCGTATGGCCCAGGATCTCCTGCGGCCGATGCCGACGCTGCTGAGCTACCACACTGATCGGGCCGTCGCTCAGGCGGACGTGAACGGTGGGTGGAGCCAGCGACCGCGCGCGTGGCGCTTCGTCGTGCTGCGCTTCACGCCCGGGGCGACGCTCGCCTTCACCGCCGAGCAGAACGAGATGGTGGCTCAGGATCACGTCAACTGCCTGTACCGCCTGCGTTCCTGCGACGTCGAGGAGAGCGTGCTGCTCGACCGCGTGGATGGCCAGCTCGCGCTCTCCAAGTTCATGCTCGAGGCCGACCGCGCCCCGGGCGTCGACGCGGATACGGCGTGGGTAGCGTTCAGCCGGCTGGCGGATCGCGTCCATGCCGCGGTCGACCGGGCGTTCGGTGTCCGGCGGCTGACCGTCAACCGCGTGCTGAGCGAAGTCGAGTGCGAACCACTCGACGTCGAAGGTCAGAGGCCGATCGGGTTGCTCGAGGACACCACGCGCGTCGGCTACGTCGAAGCGTACTTCGATCACCCTCGCTGGGGGGAGGAGGCCCTCGGCACGATCGCTGGCGGTGGCGCATTGCGCGACCCCGCGCTGGTTGACGTCAACCTGCTGAGGGTCGAGGAGCTCGGGCCGATCGACGTGACCGGCGGGTAGGCGACCGTCGCGCTTAGAGGGCGACGAAGCCGCCGTCGACCGGCAGCGCGACGCCCGTGATGTAGGACGACTCGTCCGAGGCCAGGAACACGACCGCGGCCGATATCTCGTCGGGCCGCCCGTCTCGACGCAGCGGAATCTGCGCCTTCATCGACGCGACCGCATCGGCCGATGCGCTCTGCGTCATCGCGGTGACGACAAGGCCAGGGCAGATCGCGTTGACGCGGATGTTGTCGGGTCCATACGAGACCGCTGCGCCCCGAGTCAGCCCGAGAACCGCCGCCTTGCTGCCCTGGTAGGGGATCGACCCGGGCAGTCCGACTAGCGCCGCGACCGAGGCGATGTTGACGATTGAGCCTCCGCCATTGCGCACCATGCCCGGGATCACGGCGCGCATGCCGAGGAAGACGCCGCGCTGATTGACCGCGGTGACCTTCGTCCACTCGTCGTCATCGGCTTCAATGCCGGCCGAGCGGACCTGGACCCCGGCGTTGTTGACGAGCACGTCGATCACGCCGTATCGCTGCTCGACGTTGCTCACGAGGCGGCTCCATGCCTCGGGGCTGGTCACATCGTGGTCGAAGTGTGCGCACTCCCCGCCGGCCTTCCGTAGCTCGTCGGCGAGCTTCTCGCCCGCCTGCGTCGCGATGTCGGCGATCGCCACCATGGCGCCCTCGCGCGCGAGCGCGCGCGTGTGTGACGCTCCCATGCCCTGGGCGCCGCCGGTGATCAGCGCAACCTTGCCGGCGACGCGGCCCGATGTGTTCACTCGGCGTCCCTGGTCATGGTCATGCTCGCATTCGGGTGCACGGGCGACTAGTGTACCATTCTAACTGAGTTCAGTTCTGTTATTTCGATTCCTGGAGCAGCTTCCGTGAGCGTGACAACGATGCGTGCCGTACGTCTGACCGAGTGGCAATCGGACCCCGTCGTGAGCGAGATCCCGGTGCCCGAGCCACGCGGCTCCGAGGTGCTGGTCGAGGTGGCGGCCGCCGGTCTCTGCCGCTCGGACATCCACATCATGAGCGCCAAGCCGGGCGTGTATCCGTACACGCTCCCGTTCACGCTCGGCCACGAGACCGCCGGGCGGGTCGCCGCCCTCGGCCCCGGCGCGTCGGGCGTCGAGGTCGGCGATTCCGTAGTGGTCTACAGCCGCTGGGGCTGCGGGACCTGCTGGCAATGCGCCAACGGCCGTGACAACGCGTGCGCGCGCACCCAGCGCGGCCCCCACGGCGGCGGGCTCGGTCGCGACGGCGGCCTCGCGGAGTATCTGCTCGTCCCGACGGCGCGATACCTCGTGCCGACGCCTGGCCTCGACCCGGTCCGGGCCGCGCCACTGACGGACGCCGCGCTGACGTCGTACCACGCCACCAAGCTGTCGCTCCACCAACTCAGGCCCGGCAGCACCGCGCTCGTCCTCGGCGTCGGCGGGCTCGGGCACATGGCCATTCAGGTCCTGAAGGCGATCACGCCAGCAAGGATCGTCGCCGTCGACGTCCGCAGCGCCGCGCTCGAGATGGCGCGAGCGGCGGGCGCCGACGCGGTGCTCTCCGCCGACGGCCTCACGCCGGACGACATCCGCGCCGAGACGGGCCCCGATGGCGCGCACGTCGCGCTCGACTTCGTCGGCAACGACGCCACGCTCGCACTCGCCGCCGGGACGGTCGCACAGGGCGGCGACTTGACGTTCGTCGGCCGCGGCGGCGGCGAGCTCCGCGTCGCGCCCGGACTGATCCCGTACGAGTGCACCGTCCGCATGCCGACATGGGGCTCGCTGGCGGAGCTCGCCGAGGTCGTGGCGCTCGCCGGCGCCGGCGCGATCCACTCCGAGGGCGAGGTGTACGGCATCGATGACGCCGTCACCGCGTACGGCAAGCTCCGCCACGGGGATGTGCTCGGGCGCGCCGTCGTTGTCCCGACCCGCCTCCCAACGGAGGTGAACTGACATCACTTCATGTGATAGTGTCCGTCCAAACCTCGGAAGGAGAACAGAGAGATGGGACTCGTTGACCGGAAGGTCGCGCTGGTCACTGGCGCCGGGCGGGGACAGGGCCGCTCGCACGCGGTGCGGCTTGCGGCGGAGGGCGCGGACATCATCGCCGTCGACGTCGCCGCGAACAGCGTCGACACCATCTCGTACACGCTGGCGAGCGAGGACGATCTCGACGCCACCGTCAAGGAGGTCCAGTCGCTCGGTCGCCGCGCGGTGAAGGCCGTCGCCGACGTCCGCTCGTTATCGGAGATGCAACAGGCAGCGGACGCCGGCCTGTCCGAGCTCGGGAAGATCGACATCGTCTGCGCCAACGCCGGAATCGGCTCATGGGCGGTGGCATGGGAGATGACCGAGCAGCTGTGGAAGGACATGATCGACGTCAACCTGACGGGCGTGTTCAACACGGTGCGCGCCACGCTTCCCTCGATGGTCGAGCGCGGCGAGGGTGGCAGCGTCGTGCTGACCAGTTCGACCGCCGGCCTGCGCGCGTACGCGAACACCGCTCACTACACGGCCGCCAAGCACGGCGTCATCGGCCTGATGAAAGTGCTCGCTCAGGAGGCGGGCCCGCACCGGATCCGCGTCAACGCGGTCTGCCCCACGACCGTGCGCACGCCGCTCGTGATCAACGACTCGACGTTCGAGCTGTTCGCCCCGGACCTCGAGAACCCGACCGAGGACGACGTGCGCGAGCCGTTCGAGGAGCTGAACATTCTTCCCGGCGTGGCGTGGCTCGAGCCGAGTGACGTGTCCGACGCGGTCCTGTTCCTGTGCTCGGACAACGCCAAGTTCATCACCGGGGTCGCGCTCCCGGTCGACGCCGGCAACATCGTGAAGTAGCAGCGCCCGGACCTTCATGAACGGACGCACCGACGCAGGGTGGCATGCGCCCTTGATCAGTCAGCGCAACGTCGTGGTCGGCGGCGGCTCCGGGATCGGAAGGGGGCTTGCGATCGCGCTGGCAAGCGCGGGCGCCGACGTCTTCGTCCTCGGGCGGCGGCGAGCGATGCTCGAGGAAACGGTGGGCCTGGCAGGCGACCTCCCGGGTCGCGTGACTCCGATCACCTGCGATGTGCTCGATGAGCGTTCAGTCGACGACGCGTTTACCGCAATCGAGTCGGCCGGCGGATCCGCGGCCGGCATCGCACACTGCGCCGCATCGGTGAATTACACGCCGGCCGCCGAACTGACGCCGCGCGGCTTTCGCGATGTTGTTGAGTCGGTGCTGTTTGGCGCGTTCAACGTGCTGCATCGCTGGTCGGCTCCGCTCCTCGCCGCCGGGGAGCCGGCCGTTGCTGTCTTTGTGACAAGCCATATCGCAACGCGCGGGACGCCCGGCGCGGCGCACTCGTCTGCGGGTAAGGCCGGTGTGGAGGCGATGGTGAAGAGCATCGCACGGGAATGGGGTCCCGCGGGCATTCGCCTTAACGTCGTAGGCCCGGGGGTGTTTCCGGTGGAGAGGAATGCCGAACTCGTGAGCCGGCCCGAATTTCGCGCCGCCGTCGAGCGGAACATCGCCCTACGACGCGTTGGCGAACTGCGCGAGGCAGTCGATCCGCTGATGTTCCTCCTCAGCGAGGCCGCCTCGTATATCACCGGTGAGGTGATCGCGTCAGACGGAGGGTTCCGCCTGACGCCTGAGTTCCTGCCGCGCTGGAGTTACCCGGCCGGCTTACCGATCGATCAGCCGGCCGCGGCCGGAGGCTGACAACCCCGCGCATGCCGATTCAAGGAATCAGCTCGAAGGGCATCGTGGTGACCGGTGCGGCCCGCGGTATCGGCGCGGCGACGGCCCGACGCCTCGCCGCCGAGGGCGCACGAACCCTGATCGTCGACGTCGACGCCGCCGAGCTCGAGCAGGTCGCGCGGAACCTCGACGGTTGCAAGGCGTTTGCGACGGACACCAGCACCGAGGATGGGGTCGGCGGCTACATGCTGGCAGCGAGCGAGCATCTCGGCAGGATCGACGGCGTGTTCCTGAACGCGGGTGTCGGCGGCGAGATCGCCCTGATCGCCGACTACGACGTCGCGGCCTTCGACCGGGTGGTCAGCATCAATCTTCGCGGCACGTTCCTCGGGATGCGGGCGGCGATCCGGCAGATGGTCGGCGACGGGACTGCTGGGTCGATCGTCGCGACCGCGTCCGCGCTCGCGTCGCAAGGCTCGCAGTATTTCGCTCCCTATGTTGCTTCCAAGCACGCGATCATGGGGCTTGTTCGTTCGGCAGCGCTCGAGGTCGGGCGGCACGGCATCCGCGTGAACGCGATCTGCCCCGGTTATGTGGCGACCCGGCTGGTCGATCGCGCGGAATCATTTGCGGCCGGCGAAGCTGACGTGACCAGCGCCAGACAGGCCTTCCAAGCCGGCGTCCCACTGGGTCGCTACTCGACGCCTGACGAGCAAGCCTCTCTCGCCACGTGGTTGCTCAGCGACGAGAGCGGTTATGCGACCGGCGGCAGTTTTCCGCTCGACGGCGGGGTCGGAGCCGGACCCTACAGCGGTTGAGGATCCAAAGCCGAGTCCGAGTCCCGGGAATTGACCGATGAGTGACACACGCTTCTGGCGAACGGGCGCAACGCCCGTGCCGGCCGCGGAGATCGGGCGGTTGGCAGGCGTCGGTTCTCGGGCAACTTCACCTCCGAGGCGGCATCCGTCATGGAGAACGGGACGCGCGCGGTGGGCGTCGACGTCGAGGAAGACGCGCTCCGGATCGGCCGCGACTTGCTTCCACGGCTCCGCTGATCGCGCCGAGCAACGGTCCGCTGCGCCGCCGTTGAGCCGTCACGGCATGTGAAGGCCGCCGTTGATGCTGATGACCTGGCCTGTGATGTAGGCCGCTTGGTCGGTGCACAGAAACGCAACCAGAGCAGCCACCTCCTCGGGTCGGCCGACCCGACCGACCGGGATCCGGCGAAGCAGAACCGGAATCTTCTCGGGATGAGACTCGCGATAGCGCTCGAGACGGGGCGTCTCCGTGGGGCCCGGGCTGACCACGTTGCACGTGATCCCTCTCCGCGCCACCTCGTGGGCGATCGACTTGCAGAAGCCGTTGATCCCGCCCTTGGCGGCGGCGTAGACCGCCTCGTTGCGTGAGCCGACGCGCCCGGCGTCCGAGCCGACAAACACGATCCGGCCCCATCCGCGATCGCTCATGTCGCCGAGGAACCGGTGGGTCAGCTGAATCGCGGCACGAAGGTTGACGGCCAGAATCGCATCCCAAGTCGAGGGAATCGTCTCCGCAAACGGCTGGACGTCGCCCCAACCAGCACAATGAATAAGCAGATCCACGGGTCCGGAGGCGGCGACCTGGTCAGCCATCTCGTCGATCGATGAGGGGTCAGACAGATCGCCGCAGAAGGCACGGCCGACTCCGGCGAGGCTTGCCGGCGCCACCGGCGAACGAGCGCACACCGCCACGTCGAGCCCGGTGTCGGCGAGCTGCTTCGCGATAGCTCCGCCAATCGCGCCCGCCCCTCCGGTGACGAGCGCTCGCCTAGCCATGGTGGCCCTCGAGGAACGCGGCGACGCCCGCTCGGGCCTGCGCGGTTTGGGCGACCGCGTCGGATGTGACGCGCTGGATCTGAGCCGCGGACTCGAAGTCTGCATCCGCGGCGTCAATCAGCGCCTGCTTGGTGAGTCGGACGATCTCCGGGCTCCTGTCGACGAAGCGCGCGGTGAAGTCGCTCACGAGACGATCCAGCTGATCGAGAGGCGCGACGGCGTTTACGAGATTCCAGTCCTTTGCCTCCGCGCCGCTCAGGATCTCGCCCGAAAGCATCAGCTCGCGCGCCTTGCGTGGACCAACCAGTCTCGGCAACCGGTAGATCACGCCGGCACCTCCAAAGAGGCCGTTGCGGATGTGAAAGTCTCCGATCCGTGCGTCTTCCGCGGCCAACGCGAAATCGCACGCGAGCATCAATTCGAATCCCCCCGCGACCGTCCACCCATGCACCGCAGCAATCGTGATCCGAGACGACTCCGCGATGCCCCTGAAGACGCTCGAGACGCGGTCGGCGAGCAGTGACCAGGTGGCTTCGGCCGCCAACCATCCGATGTCGGCGCCGGCGCAGAACGACTTGCCACGGCCGCGGATGACAACGACGCGAGTGGTGGCATCCCGCTCCGCATCATGGATACCCACCTCGAGCGCATCCAGCACTTCCGCGTCATACGCGTTATTGATGCGAGGACGGTTTAACCACAGAGTCCGGACGGGTCCATTTGTCTCGATTTCGATTGAAGGTGACAAAACGTACGTGTCAAGGTTGACATAGAACTGAGTTCATGTCAATCTCCTCCCGGTCGTGGTCAGCACCCACCCGCTACTCCCCCCAGAGCTCCAGGTCCGCTTCCGCGAGCTCGGCTACTGGGAGGACCTGACGCTCGCGGAGGCAGTCCGAGACTGGGCTGAGCGAGATCCGCAGCGGGTGGCGATCACTGGCCCTGATCCGCTCAGCTACGGAGCGCTGTGGCAGGCGGCGCGACGACTGGCCGGCACACTTGCTGACGCGGAGCCCGGCGCGTTCATCCTGGCCGTCCTTCCGAACTGCTCGGAGGGCGTCGTCCTCAGCGTCGCCTGCTCGATCGCGGGCTTGGGTCTCGCGCCGCTGTCAACTCGCGTCTCGCCGGGCCTCGCGCTGAACGTCGCTGATCAAGTGGGGGCGTGTCGCGTGATCCTCCATGCGGACTTGCTCAAGCGGCCGGAGTGGGCGGCGGTGAACGAAGCACGGCCCGGGCACATCCTCACGACCGGCGCACCGTTCGAGGAAGCGATCACCGCCGGGCCGGCGATCGACCAGCGAGCCTGGGATCCCGGGCGCGGGTGCCTGGTTCTCTCGACCGGGGGCACGACTGGCGCGCCGAAGAGCGTCCTCTTGGCCGAGAACGGAATGGTGTGGGCGGCCAAGGCGATGGCCGCCGCGTGCGAGTTCACCGAACGCGACGTTCACGTCGCGTTCGGACCTTACGGCCACGCCAGTGGCTCGTTGTTTGAGGTCTACATGCCGCTGCTGCTCGGCGCGTCCGTGCTCCCGCTCGGGCGCTGGCGCGCAGCGCCGGTGCTCGAGGCCGTCGGCGAATACGGCGGGACGTACTGCATCACGGTCGGAACGCACATGTTCGACCTCCTCGAGCTCGAGCCCGGTCACGAGCATCTCCTGTCCTCGATGCGGACGATCCTGTCGGGTGCCGGCCCGGACCACCTGTATGAGGACGTGGAGCGCCGGTACGGGGTTCCGATCGTCCGTTGCTACGGCCTGTCCGAGTGCATGGGACATGCGGTGTCGCCGTTACATGCCCCCCCCGAGTTGCGGCTTCGCTTTGACGGCGTCGTCTTCCCCGGGATTGAGAACCGTGTCATCGATCCCGAAACGGGTGAACGACTCGATCCCGGAGAGGTGGGTGAATATGTCTGCCGCGGGCCGTCGTTCTTCATGGGCTACGTCGGTCAGCCGGAGTTGACGGCCGCCCGCCTCACGACGGACGGTTTCTATAAGACCGGTGACTTACTCGTGGAGCATCCTGGCGGTTACCTGCGGTGGGAGGGTCGGATCAAGGAGATCGTCCGCCGCGGCGGCTTGATGATCGACGTGATCGAGCTATCCGATCTCCTCTCGGAGCATCCGGACATCGCGGAGGTGATCGTGGTGGGAGCACCGGATCCCCGGCTCGGCGAGCGGGCGGTGGTCGTCGTGGTGCCCCGGCCGGGTTCCGAGCCCGAGTTGTCTGCCCTCTGCGAGGTCCTCACGGACCGTGGGATCCCGGCCGAGTCGCTCCCCGAGGAACTGCTCGTCGTGGACGAGATCCCGCGCACCGAGTTCGGGGAGTTCAACCGAGGAGCGGTCCGCACGTGGGTAGCCAAGCAATTGGAGGTGGCTTGATGGTCAGCTTTCAACAGATCGGGTTCGTTGTCGATGACATCGACGACGCGATCGCGCATTGGCACGAGCACATCGGCATCGCTCCGATCTTCGTCTTCCGCAAGTTCGAACTCGCCGAGTATTTCTTCGAGGGAGAACCCCATGAACAGGTCCTCTCGGTCGCTTATGGGCAGGCCGGCCCCGTGCAGATCGAGCTCATCCAGCAGCACGACGACTCGCCCTCGCTGTACTGCGGTGCCGTCTCCGGCGCTATGCACCACGTGGCGATCTGGACAGCGCATTACGACGAGACGCTCGCCGCCTACCGCGCGCGGGGATATGAGCCGGTTCAGTGGGGAAACGCGAGCGGCGCTGATGGCCAACGATTCAGCTACCTCGGTCCGAACACGGTCGGACCGGTCCTCGAGATCACGGAACTCTCGCCGGCCAAGGCGGAGACCAACCGCAGGATCGCGGCCCTGAGCGAGTCATTCGACGGTCACGATCCAATTCGCGACGCAGCCGAGCTCGCAACCTCGGTCGCGAGGACATGAGGAGCTCGCATGACGGCGTCATTCATCACTGACTTTCTTCGAAAGCTCGACTTCGAGCCCGGCGAAGTGGTCAGACTCCTGGCACCGGAGTTCACGTTCTGTGTCCTCTACTCGATCGACGGGGAAGCACATGAGTTCGCCGGCGGCCTGGCGGAGTACCGCGGGTACCTTGATCAGCGTCAGCCGGACGGTCAAGCCCACCACGTGGAACTGTGGACGCGAACCGGGCAGACCGAGGTGGTGCTGGGACATACGACGAGATACGGAGAGCGTCTCGGAACGTTCACGATGGCGGCGCAGGTCGACGCCCAAGAGCGCGCAGTCCGAATTTACGCGGCGCGAACCACCTCCCTCGCCTTCGAGGGCGTTGCAAGGTAGGCAACCGTGGCGCTTCGGTACGCAATCCTTGGCCAGCTGAGCACGACACCGTGCTCCGGTTATGACCTCGCTCTCTATCTCGACAGTGCTCGCGGGAGCTTTTGGTGCGCCGCCCACAGTCAGATCTACCCGGAGCTCCGCCGCCTCGAAGAGGCTGGTCTGATCGAGGGAGCACCGACACCCGTCGGCGAGAAACTCGAGAAGCGCATCTACACGATCACCGACGCCGGCACTGATGCGCTCGCCACCTGGGCAGCGGGGACCCCGATCTACAGACCGAATCGCGACCCTGAGCGTCTTCAGCTGATCTTTGCCGATCGGGCACCGCTCGACGCGATTCGCAGACACATAGAGGCTCACCGCGATCGGTTCGGGCGCCAACGCGCCCGGATCGACGACATCCGCGAGGCGATCCTCTCCCGCGAGCACGTGCGAGTCGAAGCCCGCCTCCGCGGCCGGTCCGGTCCCGAGCAGGAACTGAGCCTGCTGCTGCGCGATCTCGCATACGGCGGCGACCGAGAGCGTGCTGCCCTCGAGGTCAAGTGGGCCGACCGCGCGCTTGCGCTGCTCGACGCCTACGAGCGAGACCACGTGGACGTCAAACGTCGAAAACGAGAGGAGGAGTCGCGGAGATGACCGAGCCGACACATCCACCGACGGCGGACGCCCGCCTGCAGGAGGCCCCCGTCGCGCCGCGGTTCGTCGGCAAGGTGGCGTTCGTCACAGGCGGTGCTGCCGGACTCGGCAAGGCGACCGCCGAGCGCTTTGCCCGCGAGGGAGCATCGGTGGTCGTTGCGGACATCGATGTTGACCGCGCCGAGTCGGTCGCATCGGGTCTCTCCGATGCGCTTGCCGTCCGGGTTGACACCTCTGATCCAGCCTCGGTCGACCGGTCATTCGCGCAAGCGCTCGGTGCGTTCGGCACGGTCGATGCGATCTTCAACAACGCCGGGACGGTCGGGGCGCAGACGCCGCTGCACGAGACTACCGACGACACATGGCGGCGGGTCATGGCCGTGAACGCTGATGGAGCCTTCTACGTACTGCGCCGAGGACTGGCAGCGATGCTTGAGGGCCGAGGTGGGGCGATCGTCAACACGTCGTCATCTACCGGTTTGGGGGGGAAGCCGAACCTGACGCCCTACACGTTCTCGAAGGCCGGACTGATCGGGCTTACGCGAGCGGCCGCGATCGAATACGCGGCGCGCGGCATTCGGGTGAACGCGATCGCGCCGACCGCAGTGATGACCGAGCTCGTGCTCGGTCACATCGAACGCGCGCCAGATCCGCAGGCGATGCGCCGCTTGCTCGAGAACCAGACGCCCATGCCCGGACTACCGGTCGCCGAGGATGTCGCCGCTGTTGTTGCCTTCCTGTGCTCGGACGACGCCCGGTGGATTACGGGCCACACGCTTCCGATCGACGGTGGGTACCACGCGCAATGAGCGGTTACCAGCGGGCCGCGGTGTAGAACGCGACGTACCGGCTGACCTCGCCCGAGGCGTTCAGCTGCCCGGTGCTGGCGAAGCTGCCGCCGTCGGGGATGCCCTCGATGACACCCTCCATAAATACGCGATCGCCGGCCTGCCAGAACCCGGTGATCACTTGCCGAACCGGGCTGACGCCCCGCGTGTGCACGAAGGTATGGATCAGCTCCCGCCGTCCACCCGCCAACTCACGCTCCGGACGACCCGCATAGGGGGGATGCGCCCAGAGCGTGTCCATCGAAAAATATGCCGCCGCGTCGTCGAAGCGTGAATCCTGGAGAGCTTCGAAGTAACCCTCGAACAGTGCTCGGGCGGGAGCGGTGCTTCCGGCGTCGGACGCAGTCGGCATGGGAACATAGCTCGCCCCGAGGCATACGATCCGCTTGATCGCTCCTCCCTCATCACAGCGCAGCGAGAGCACGATCGTCTCGGGCTCGTGATCGGGAGCCTCGCGGGTGACCTCGGCCCACCACTCGCTGTCGCCGCCCGCCTCGGCGACGAGCGTTAGCTGACACGGCGCCATGGATGCGATCGCGCGCGTTGTCGCATCCGGCCCGTCGGTGCGGCAGCACTCGGCTACGAGCCCCTGCGCCGAACTCGAGAAGTAGCCGCACACACCGTCGGCGAAACGGAGTCCAGGCTCGGCAGAGCCCGTCGCACCGAGTCTCAAGGCAGATCCGAGCGCCTCCGGGGACACCGAGAGGGTCACCGGCCCGCCGTTTCCTCGGCGGCGACATGGTCCGGGCACTCCCGCAGCAGCGAACTACGCTCGCACTCGTTCACGCCGCCCTCCTCCAATCGGTCAACAGAGACCCCAAAGCTTACCTGAATCGACTTCGGGTTGGTGGACTTAAGTCATCTTGAACTGACCTGGATTCAGTTAGAATTGGCCCGCGCGCAGTCGTGCTGTTGTCAGTGGACTCGTCAAGAGGGAGAAAGCGTGTCGCCGTTATCAACTGCCGTCGCGGAAACCCCAACCGGCATGGAGCTGCATGCCGAGAGCGTCCGCGTCTACCGCGACCGGACGCGATGCTCGCGCGAGCTGCTCGAGCGAACCAAGCCGTTGATTCCGACCGGCCACGCCGGCGGCATGTGGTATCAGCTGCCCTACCCGGTGTGCCTGGATCGCGCCGAAGGGGCACGCGTGTGGGACGTCGACGGCAACTGCTACCTCGACATGCGGATCGGCGACTGGGTGATCGCGCTCGGCCACCGCAATGAGAACGTCCGTGATGCAATCGTCGCCCAGCTCGATCGCGCCGTGCAGCTCGGCTGCCCGGAGTCGGGACTCGCCCTGCGCATGGCCGAGCTCCTGTGCGAGCGGATGGCATCGGTGGAGCGAGTGCGCTTTCTCGCCTCGGGAACCGAGACGAACCTTCTGGCGATCCGCCTCGCGCGGGCATTTTCGGGGCGGAACAAGCTGGCCAAGGCACGTGGCGCGTACCACGGCATCGCCGACATCCTGGTCGTCGGCGACTCCTCGATCGGGTTCGACTCGGCGGGAATCCCGGCCGGCGTGACGCCCGGGGTCGCCCAGGACGTTGTGGAGTTCCCTTTCAATGACCCAGATCTGGCTGAGGAGGTTCTCGAACGCCACGGCGACGAGATCGCCGCGGTTCTCATCGAGCCGGTCATGGGCGCAGCGGGCATGGTGCCTGCGACAAGGGAATTCTTGCAGCGTCTGCGCGATGTGACCACTCGCCTGGGCATCGTCCTCATCTTCGACGAAGTCGTGACCTTCCCGGTCGCATACGGCGGCGCCCAGGCGTACTTCGGCGTCACTCCGGATTTGACCACCATGAGCAAGTCCATCGGCGGCGGGATTCCCCAAGCCGCAGTGGGTGGCCGGGCCGACATCATGGACCTGCTCGACCCCGACTGCTACGAGGGACGGGCTCCGGTGCTCGCCGCATCCACGTTCGGGGGCAACGTGACCGCCCTGGCATCCGGGATCGCCGCGATCGAGCAGTTGACACCCGAAGTCCACGAACACGTGCAGCGCGTCGGTGAGAGGATGCGCCTTGGGATCGACGAGATCGGCCGTAAGTACGCAATACCTCTGCACGCGACGGGCCTCGGACATCTCTACGGCATGCATTGGGCGCCAGAGCGTGTTGTCGATCACCGCACGCACATGCTGGAGGACATGGAGAAGATGGCGAACATCATGCTCGGCCTCCTCAATGAGGGCGTTTACCAGTTCGCCTTCGGGACGCTCCTGCTCAGTGCCAGCCACAGCAACGCGGAGATCGACGAGTTCCTCGCGAAACTGGAGCGGGCACTGCACGCCGTCGACCTGGTGTGAGCGAAATTGTATTGACGGTCTATTGACGAGAGGAGAGAGCCGTGGTCACCACGCCTGAGAGCGACCGCGAGTCCGTGACCCAGAGGGTCGACCCCGTGACGGCATCGATCATCCGCCACGGTCTCGACGCCGCCGCCGACCAGATGCTGGTCACCCTGAAGCGGACGGCGTTCTCTCCGATCATCTACGACGTCCTCGATGGCGGCGGAGCGCTTTACGACCGTCATCTGCGCATGCTCTCCCAGATTCAGACGCTGCCGATGTTCGTCGGCAGCCTCGATCTTTGCCTCGAGGCGGTCGTGGAGCACTACGCGGCCAGCGGCGGCCTTCATGACGGCGACGTGATCGTTGTGAACGATCCGTATCTCACCGGCACCCATCAGTGGGACGTCGCAGTGCTGGTCCCGGGCTTTCTCGACGGCGACATCGTTGCCTACGCGGGGATCAAGGCGCATCACCTCGATGTCGCGGCCGTTGCGCCGTTCGTCAGCAACAGCACCGACGTGTTCCAGGAGGGGGTGATCTATCCGGGGGTCAAGCTCTACCGGGCGGGCGTCCGAGACGAAGATCTGTATCGGACGATGCTGGCCAACACCCGGCTGCCGGAGTCGGCCGCCGGAGATCTAAGCGCCCAGGCAGGTGCGTGCCGCGCCGGCCTGCGCGCGCTCATCGAACTCATCGAGCGCTACGGCATCGACCAGTTCGATGCGGCGGTGGAGGTGATTCTGGACGCGGGCGAGGCGCGGATGCGTGACGTGCTGGCCCAACTCCCCGCCGGACGTCACACGAGCACGATGGTGCACGAGCACAACGGAATCGAGCCGGTGATGGAGGCCTTCGAGGTCGTGGTCGAGGTGGGCTCGGACGGGATCACGGTAGACGTCACGGCCGCTCCCGACGCTCAGCCTGGCCCCACGAACAGCCCCAGGGTCGGTGTCGTCTCGGCCGTGCGCTGCGCGATGCTGGCGATGGCCATCGATGACGGACGCGCGAACGCAGGCTATTTCCGGCCGATCAGCCTGCGTACACGACCCGGCTCGATGTTCGATCCACAGCGGCCATCGCCGACCGCGCTGGCCAGCTACCCCAACTACATCCTCATCGAGGCGATCAACGAGGCGATTGCTCGCGCCGTGCCCGATCGGCTCCCGGGCGGGTACGACATGCCGGTCAGTCTCGTGATGTGGGGCAACCATCCCGTCCATGGCTTCTGGGCGGATTCCATCAACGTCGTCGGAGGGGCTCCGGCCGCCCGTGAATACGGCAACGGCGGCGCTCCGCTCATGCCCATGGGTATCTCCGGCCTGCGTGGCATGTCCTGGGAGGTCTGGGAGGCGAAGACCCCGATGGTCGTCGAGAGCGCCGACTACTCCCCGGACTCGGCCGGCGCGGGTCGGTATCGAGGTGGCCTCGGAATCGAGCTCGTGGTGCGTGCGCTGGACGACATGGAGTTGACGATCGTGAATGAGCGGAGTCAGGTCCCGCCGTTCGCCTTGGCCGGCGGCCTTCCCGGCCGCTGCAACCGGGCCTTCGTCAGGGACTCCGACGGGCAGGTCACCGAATACACGAAGGTCACAGGCGCGCGGATCCCGCGGGGCACCCACATCGTCGTACAGACCGGCGGCGGAGCCGGATGGGGGGCTCCTTCAGAGCGCTCGCGCGATGAGGTCGAACGTGATCTCAGGTTCGGATACGTCAGCCACGACCAGGCCGTCGTGAGCTACCCACATGCGTTCAAGGAGATCGACCGATGAGTACCCGCATCGGGATCGACGTGGGCGGGACCTTCACTGACCTCATCTTCTTCGACGATGAAACCGGGACGGTCACCGTGGGAAAGGGTCCATCCGATCCCGACGCGGTCGACCAGGCGGTTCGTGGCGTCCTTGCGGCGAACGTCGGCGCTGACGCCACGGCGAGGGCCAGGTACTTCATGCACGGCACAACTGTCGGCCTCAACGCGCTACTCGAGCGCAAAGGCGCC
Organism: Solirubrobacteraceae bacterium; assembly: GCA_035499395.1. Lineage (GTDB taxonomy): Bacteria > Actinomycetota > Thermoleophilia > Solirubrobacterales > Solirubrobacteraceae > Palsa-465. The sequence continues at coordinate 11,239 of DATJYY010000055.1, read as the reverse complement.
AAGGTTGGCGTTCTTACCACCGCCGGGTTTCGTGATGTGCTCGACATCCGCCGGCTGCTGCGCGTCGATGAGTCGGGCGATCACATGTGGGACAACCTGTTCCGGACGCCGGAGCCGCTCGTCGAACGTCCCCTCCGGATCGGGGTGAACGGCCGCATCCTGGCTGATGGCAGCGAGGCGGTCCCGCTCGATGAGGCAGCGGTGCGCGCGGCAGCCGAGACGTTCGCCGTGGAGGGCGTCGATTCCGTCGCGGTGGTATTCATCAACTCGCACGCGAATTCGGCGCACGAGCTCGCAGCTGAGAAGCTGTTGCGCGACGGCGGCTTCGTCGGCCCGATCTCGCTGAGCAACGCCGTGAGCGGTCAGTACCGCGAATACGAGCGGGCCTCGACGACAGTCGTCGACGCGTACGTACGCCCGGCGGTTTCGGGCTACCTCGAGCGGCTGGAATCCGGCCTGCAAGCCGAGAACTTCGCCGGCGAGTGCTTGATCACCACGTCCTCGGGGGGCAGCGTGGCGTTCGGCGACGCGCGCCGGCGGCCGTTTGAGACGATCATGTCCGGCCCGGTCGCCGGCGCTGTCGGTGCGAGCAAGCTATGCAGCGAGCTCGGCCTTCGCCTCGCGATCACCGCCGATGTGGGCGGCACGAGCTTCGACACCTGTCTGCTCGTCGACGGTCACCCCAGGGTCCGCAATGAGGGCGCGGTCGTCGGTATGCCGTTACAGATGCCGTGGGTCGATGTCCGCTCCGTCGGAGCGGGCGGTGGCTCGATCGCCTCGGTCGACCGCGGACTCCTGCACGTCGGCCCCGAAAGCGCCGGGGCGCTCCCGGGCCCGGTCTGTTACGGACGCGGCGGCACGGACGCGACTGTCACCGATGCGGCGGTCACCCTCGGCATGCTCGCGCGGGAGACGCTGGCCAGCGGGCTGAGGCTCGACATCGACGGGGCCCGAGCTGCGGTGGGTCGTGTCGGGGCCGAGATGGGCATGGATGCTCAGGACGCGGCGCGAGGGATCCTGCGCGTGGTGGCGGCGCATATGGCCGGCGCGATTCGAGCAGTGAGCATCGAGGTCGGTGAGGATCCTCGCGAAGCCGCGCTGATCGGTTACGGAGGCGCAGGCCCGCTGTTCGTCTCGCTGCTGGCCCGAGAGCTCGATATCCGCACGATCATCATCCCCAACTACGCCGGCAACTTCTCCGCTTGGGGCCTGCTCGAGCAGGACTTGGTGCGCTCCGCCGCGCTGACGATCGTCTCGCAGCTCGACGGCGCGGGCATAGCGAAGGCCGAGGTGACCCTGGATCGGCTGTTCGGGCAGATCGATGCCCGGGCGGCCAGCGGGGCACTTGGAACCACGGTGCGCTCCGCGGAGTTTGACTTGCGCTATCCCGGTCAGGAATACACGCTGACGTTGCCCGTTTCGCTCCATGCCGGCGAAGTCGCCGACTCGCCCGAGCGGATCGCCGCTCGCTTCGGCGAGGACTACGAGCGCAACTATGGGCACCGGTTCGATCTCGAGGTCGAACTGCTGACCGTCCGCGCGATCGAGCGAACCGTGTTGCCCCGTACCGGACGTCCCGGCCTCGGCACCACGGGATCCCCTGGTCGCAGCCCGGACGTGGCCCGAGCCTTCTCCTTCAAGCGGAACGACTGGTGTGACTTCGCGGTGGTCGATCGCGACGCTTTGGCGCCGGGCGATCCCCTGCCATCGCCGGCGATCATCATGGAGGCGACGACTACCTCCTACATCGACGCTGGCCTGGACGGGCGAGTGCACGAGTCGGGCGCGCTCGTATTCACTGAGACCGCCGGCTGAACCGCCGTCGCACAGTGTCTGCCTCGATTCCTGTCGCTCCGTGTCAACTGGTGAGACTGCTCACCAGTTCCCGGAACACCTCGACGTAGACATCGGCGTCCTTCTCGGCGTGCGCGACGGATAGTGTCCACTGCTCAGGGCGCGCTGGAGTGACATAGATGCCGCGGTTCACAGCATGCAACCACGTCAAACGCGTCAGCCCCGGGTGCTCGTAGTCGCGCAGCGAGGCGTGATCGCGAATCGGTCCGCCCGATAGAGCGACGCATCCCCGAGCACCGGCCGACACTGTGTGGCCCGTGATGCCGTGCTCGTCGAGAACGGCACGGCATCCGCTGACGATGCGCGCGCCGATCCGCTCGAGCTGGACGTAGGCCTCCGGGGTCAGGATCTCGGTCAGGTTCGCGCGGGCAGCGGCCATCGTAAGTGCATTCCCGTTGAACGTTCCGGCCTGAAGCACCCGGCGGCTCTCGACCACCGCCATGATCTCCTCTGTGCTTCCGACCGCCCCCGACGGAAGTCCCCCGCCGAGCGCCTTCGCGAGCGTGACCATGTCCGGCATCACGCCGTAACGCTCGGCCGCGCCTCCCGCCGCGATCGTCAGCCCGGTCTTGACCTCATCGAAGATCAGAACGACCCCGTAGTGACGGGTGATGTCGCGGACCGCCTCGAGGTAACCGGGCTCCGGATTGGCCAGCCCGAACATGAACGCCGGCTCGAGGATGAAGCACGCGGGCAAATGATCCCGTATCGATAGTGCGGAAAGTAACCGCGTCAGAGCGGGAGCATCGTTGAAGGGAACGGCGAGCGTCTGGGCGGCCACAGCGTCGGGGATGCCGGCACTGGCTGGTCGTGACGTGCCGGAGACTGGATCAACGGCAGCGTCGGTCCCCAGTCCGACCAGCACCGCGTCGTGGTGCCCGTGATAGGACCCCACCGTTTTCACGATGGCATCCCGGCCGGTGTAGGCGCGAGCGATGCGGATGGCGTCCGCCGTCGCCTCCGAGCCCGAACTGGTGAAACGCCAGCTCGGCAGGCGCCAGCGCCCACTGAGCGCTTTGGCGACGAGGACAGCGTCCTCGGTCGGGGCCGCCATATGCGACCCCTTTGCGTAACGGGTGTGCATTTCCCTCACCAGGACCGGATGTGCGTGGCCCTGAACCATCGCGCCGAAACCGGCGTGGTAATCGATGCGGTCGGTGCCGTCCACATCCCACACGACTGGCCCATTCCCGTGAGAGAGATAGAGGGGCCAGGGGTTACCTGACTGATAGCTGGAAGGGACTCCGCCGACCAGGACCTCCCGCGCGGAGCGGTACAGATGATGAGACCCGGCCGTCGTCTCGGCGAACCTACGCTCCTCGTCTGCGAGCGCCCGGCGCAGGCGCGTCGCGTCGACCGCGACCGCGCCTTGGGGCGGGTCGGCGTGCACGGAACGTTCCTTCAGCGATTGGCCCATGCACCGGCCATCGGTTGCGTGGTCAGCATGTTCGGTGCGGTCTGACCGCCGTCGACCGGAACGTTGATCCCGGTCACCCACGATGCGCGTTCGGAAAGGAGGAAGCATGCGACGTCGGCGATTTCCCGATCGGTACCGAGTCGCTTGAACGGGAACTCATGATCGAGCCAGCGATTGAACGCGTCCTCGTCTTCGGCCAGGCGCTCCCAGTTGGACCCCGGGAACATGATCGACCCGGGGCTGATCACATTCACCCGGATGCCGTCCGCCGCGAGGGCGAGGGCGAGGGATGAGGCGAGGTGAATCTCCGCCGCCTTCGCGGCACCGTAGTGAGGCCGCGTCCAGGCATGCATGCCGGCGATCGAGGCGATGAACAGGATCGCCCCGCCACCGCTCTCAGCCATCAGTGGTTGCGCCGCTCGGGCGGCGATGGCGGGGTGCGTCACGTTGATGTCGAGCGTGTATCGCCAGTCGTCGCCGCCGATGGCCGACAGTTGAGGCCCGCCGCTCAGTGCGCCCGCATTGGCAACGAGCAGGTCAAGGCCGCCGAGCGCGTCAGCGGACGATCGGACGAACGCCTCCAGCGCGTCTGCATCAGTGACGTCGACAGCCTCTGCATGCGCCTCCACACCGTATCCACGCAGTTCGGCCACGGTCGCACTGACTCCATCGAGATCCCTCGCGCCGATGGCCACCGCGACTCCCTCAGAGGCAAGGCCAAGCGCGATCGCCCGGCCAATCCCCCTTGAGCCGCCGGTCACGATGGCCCGCTTGCCGCCTAGTCGCAAATCCATATCAGTCCTCTCGGTCGGGCGGAATTCTACCCTGAAGTCGGTTCAACTTCGGCGTGATTTAAGTCCGTGGTATCGTCGAATTTGGGTTTGCTCCTGGCCGGAGTTCAGGAGCAGGAAGTGACCGCTCATTCGGATCCGACGTGCCCGATTTCGACACCGCGCAGCCCGCCGGGTGGGCCGATCTCGACGTCACCGGAGCCATCGCCGAGAGCAGTCTGGATGCGCTCTCCCCCGCCGGCCTCGAAGCGCTGCTGGCCAGCGCATATCTCACCCGGCATGCCGCCGGGACCGAGTTCCTCTACTCGGAGCACGACCTGCCGAGCGATCCCCCCGGGCTTGTCGTGGACGGTCTGCTCCGGGTCTTCCGTCGTGACCCGGACGGGCGGGAGACGACTGCCCGTTACGTCAACCCCGGCGACCTGGTTGGACTCACCGGTCTCCTCGCCAGTGGTCGGCAGAGAGTGCTCGCCGAGCGGCTCAACACCGATGTCGTGCACGACACTGCGGTTCTCAGGTTCGATTCCGCAGCGTTCGAGTGCGCCTTCGAATCCGACCCGGCCTTCGCCCGTTCGCTGTGTCGATATCTGTTTGCGCGGCTTCTAATCACCCAGGAGACCCTGACCGGCAGCATGCTGCTGCCCGTGCGGGCCCGCGTTGCCGGCCATCTCCTCGATCTCGCCGAGCGTCGCGGCTCAGAGCTGCTCGTGACCGCCAGACCCCGTCGCCTGGCGGCCGCGTCCGGTTCCGTCCGCGAGGTCGTCTCGCGCATCCTCCGCGACCTGGAGCGTGAGGGTGTGCTCTCGCGGGACGGCCCGGATCAGCTCCGGCTCGTGGACACCGCGGCGCTCCACCGAATCGCTCGCGGCGAAGAGCAGACGGCCGACGATCACCGCGCGAACGTCGGCTGACCGACTACACCGCCGGCCCGCCGCGCACCGCTACGGATAGGTGTACTCCGGTGGTGCCGGCTCGAACGCCTCGTGCATCTCGCCGATCTCGAGCGTGAATCCGAGGTCGCTCTCAGTCGGGAAGTAGACGCCGTGCGCTTGCGCTTTCGCGTCGACACCTCTGAAAAGGCCGTCAAGGGTCCGAGCCATCCCCAGACCTTCGAGATGCCCGGCCGCGGCGTTGAAGTCCGAGACGTCGAACTTGAGGTGGTGCAGGTGATCGGCGCCGTCGTGGCGGGCGAGTGATTCCGTGTAGGGGTTGCGCCCGCCGCTGGGCTGGATCAGCTCGATGCCACAGTTACCGACGCTGCCGAGTGCCACGCGCATACCGAAGTCGCTTCCCTCCCCGTCGACATCCACTGTCATGTTCGAGCGGTCATAGACATACACTCGCCACGGGCCGATGCCATATCGATCGGCGAACACGCGGACCAACCGGTCAACGTCTGTGGTGACGACGCAGACGTGTGCCACGCCGGTGAAGAGATCTTTGGTGGCCAAGCTCCCGATGGGAGCAGTGTAATCGAGGAGCGGGTGGACTTAAGTCACGGCCTGCCACTACCGCACCGGGGCGATTGCGTGCTACACGCCGGTGTCAACTAATATCCTCCAAGGCACGCCGAGAACATCTCTCGGAAGGACAGGCAGTTCATGACACCAGAATTCGACCTAGCCTCAACCGACCGCCTGCTTACGACTACTCGGTCGGTTCGCAAGCGTCTCGACTTCGATCGCCCAGTCGCCGTCGATCTCGTGATGGAGTGCATGACGATCGCTCTCCAGGCTGCCACTGGAGGCAACGCCCAGCGGTGGCGCTGGGTGATCGTCGTAGATGAAGACAAGCGGCGGGCGATCTCTGCTCTCTACGCTCGCTCCTTCCGTGAGATCCTCGACGTCCCGGACGACGTCAGCGTGGACGCAGCACCGACCGAAGCCGGTTACCACCACTCGTTCGCTCAGCGGTTGGACGCCGAGGATCGGCTGCAGTCTTCTGTGATCTACCTGATCGAGAACATGCACCGTGCGCCTGTGCTCGTGCTCGCCTGCGTCGTCGGCCGGGCGACGCCGGAGGACACCCCCCATTGGGTATCCGCGCAGTTCGGGTCGGTATACCCGGCCGTATGGAACCTCCAACTCGCGCTGCGGTCACGAGGTCTGGGAAGCTGTTTGACCGGCGCGCACCTCACCTACGAGCGGCAGGTCGCCGACCTGCTCGGGATCCCGTACGACGAGGTCATGCAGGTCTGCCTCCTTCCGGTCGCGTACTACACGGGCGACACCTTCCGTCCGGCAAAGCGCCGTCCCGTGAACGAAGTCGTGGGAATCGACACGTTCCCATCCGAGGGTTCAGGTACGTGGTGACGACGCTCGTCCGGGGCTGCATCAGGCCGGTTGTGGCACACGGTCGCTGAGCTCCTTGCTGCGGCCTAGCGCGGATAGACGTAATCCGGCTCCGGCATCGAAAACCCGGCCGACGCCTGCCCGATCTCGAGCAACAGTCCCAGGTCATCGCGGGCATCGAAGTACATCGCCTGGAATCGGTGCTCGGGCGAGCCACCTGTGAAGCTCGCCTCGAGCCTAACCGGAAGGCCGAGGGAGACCAGCTGGTCGCGGGCCCGCGCGAAATCCGGGACATCAAGCCGCACGTGGTGGACGTGATCGGCGCCGCCTGCTCGGCTGAGGGTGTCGGCGTACGGGCTCAGCTCGTCGAGGGGCTGAATGAGCTCGAGTCGAAAGGCGGGCCCGAGCTGGGCCAGCGCGGCACGCATCTTGAAGTCGACGGGACGGCCGGTGACTTTTGCCTGCATGTTCGAGCTGTCGTAGCTGAACACGCTCCATGGACCGACGGAATACCGATCCCACCACCGTCGAACCGCTCGGTCAAGATCCGCGGTCACTATGCAAATGTGGTTCGCACCGCTGAACATCGTGCCGTGCTCGGTGACCACATCAGTACTCATGACGCCGAACAGCGATGGCGGCGCGCCGCGGCGGGGTAGCGCTCCGCTACCCCGCCCGCTGCGTCGCTGTTATTGCATGTGCCAGAGCGTCTTGAACTGACTGAGCGCATCCGCCGGCTCGCTCCAGAATCCGTCCTTGACGTTGACCGAGTTGATGTTCGCCTTGGTCAGGATCTGGGTCGGCTGCTGGGCCTGCTCCGTCTGGTTGATGGGCAGACCCTCCTGATCACGGAACATCGCATCGAACATCGCATATGGCTGGTAGCCGGGATCGAAGCCGGTCCACGCAGCCTGCTGACCGCTCTTCAGGGCGGCAATCGCGCCCGCATCCGCGGCCTGGCCGATGATCTTGACCTTTCCACCCAGACCTGCGGCGTTGAGCGCCGAGTTGATCCCCTCCGCGAACGGGCCGTAGTCGAACACCAGGTAATTGGCATCGGGGTTGGTCTTGAGCGCCGAGACCATCCGGCTCGGGATCTTGCCTGCCGCGAGGTCCGGAATCGTGATGTTCACGATCTGGGTCTTGCACGACGGACACAGCGACTTGACGGTCGCCGTGAACGCGTCGGTGAACGCGGTGAGGACGGGGTAGGCCGGCACGTGCTCGATCACGGCATTGCCCTTCCCGCCCGAGTCCGACACGAAGTAGTAGGCGAGCACTCGGCCCATCAACGCATCGTTCTCACATCCATTCGATGCGGCGATGATCGGTGGCTTCACGGTCACGGGGCAGACAGCGGTGATGACCCATTTCGCCCCGGCCGACTGCACCTTCTGAAGCGCCTGCGAGGTGACGGGCAGGCCGGCTTCGGCAACGTAAGTCGGGTGCTTGGTCAGAGCCGAGTCGATTGCGGCGTTGAACGTTCCAATGTTGGCGGGGTCGTAGCTGATCTGGGAGTAGTTCCAGTGCGCAAGCTTCGCCATCTGCGCCAGACCCTTTTGGATGACGACGTTTCCGGGGTCGGCCGTCCCCAGCATGACCAGCGTCTTGCCGGTCGGCGGAGCAGACGTGAGCGACTGGGTCTGAATGATCTTCGTCGGCGTTGCCTCGTACTGCTTGAGCTTTGCGTCGGCGATCGCCACGCCGCCGCTGGACGCGCCGGATGTCGATCCGGTGGTGGTGGCGTTGCTCGCGGAGCCGGCGGAGTTCGACGAGCTCGACGAGCTCGAGGAGCCGCAGGCGGCCAAGACGGCACCGATCGCAATCGCACATAGAAGCGCCATCACATGCCGGGCGCGTCGGTGGCGCCGGTCACGGCGGCCGGGTCTGAACTGCGGATTCATGGGTGCTCTCTCCTTTCCCTGTCTGCTGAGGAGCCGCTCGCTCCGCGCAGACCCAAACTGAACTCAGGTGGGCAGCGGCACTGTAGCAACCAGCGCACGGTTGTCAATTAGGGCATTGTTAGACCGTCATGCAAAGATCATCGTCAACCTCTGGGACAAGGCGGATGCTCTTGACTTATGAACTGAAGTCATCTAAAGATCGCGGCGCACGGGCCGCTAATGGCCGTCATCCGGCCCGCGACTCACAACTCCATGTTCGGCAGACCCGGAGAATTAGGGCGCGGCTCGCGGCGCTTCCCCGTAGCTCGGATCCTCAGGGCTACGTGCACCCCGCGCGAAGCCCTCGGTGGGAACCTGCGGGGTCGAGTCCTGCCAGACCTCGCTGTGCTGCCAGTCCAGCACGACGGTTCGGTGCTCGATCCGCCAAATGCCCGCTCGCCTCGAGAAGCGATCGATGTATCGGGCCCCGACCACGTCCACCTCAGGCGGAGCGGTCCCTCTCCTGATCAACGTCGCATGAACCTGCGCCTCCGAGCGAGCGACATCGCCGTCGACGTCGATCAGGACGTTCGTGATCGAATGTGTAGTCGCGGAGTTAACCTTCCGCAGACGGTCTGCCAGGAACGCAGCAAGCTCGTGCCCCGGACCCTTCCAATACCCGTGGTCGTCATACGAATCGTCGTGGAAGGCGGAGCGGATCAAAGCCTCGTCGCACCGGTCGACGCCGCGGCAGTACCTGACAAGGACCTCGTAGATCGCCTGCTTGTCGAGCAGAGCCTGGAGCTGCTCGTTCAACGCGTCTCCATCGCTCAGGACGACGGCACCGCGACCGCCCGTCCCGTGACCCCCCCGGCCGCCAGGCGCTCGTAGGTCGCGGGAACGTCATCGAGGCGGACGCGCTCGACCTCGACGTCGAGCGCTCCGGCACGGGCCAACGCCACGACCTCGATGAGCTCGTTCCGGGTACCCCAGTTCGGGAGCAACACCGACGCCTCGAGCGGCGAGGCACCGAACGCCATCGGGTATCGGCCACCGGCCAGGCCGACCAGGACGATTTGACTCCCGACAGCGGCGACGGCCGCGGCGAGAGCGGTCGTCTCGTCGCTCCCGACGAAGTCGAGGACCACCGATGCACCCGCTCCCCGCGGGGTCTCCGCGCGCACGCTCCCCACGGCGGCTTCTCCCGATGGCACGACGACGTGTGCGCCCGCGCGCTCCGCAAGCGCTCGTGCCTCCGCGCGAGGATCGACGGCGATGATTCGCGCCTCGGTGAGGGCGCCGAGCATCTGGATCGCCATGTGACCCAGCCCCCCGACGCCGATAACCACAGCCGTGCTCCCGGGCACGAGATGGGGCATCGAATGCTTGATCGCGTGGTAGGGCGTCAAGCCGGCGTCGGTCAACGGAGCCGCGGTGACCGGGTCCAGATCGCCGATGGGGATCAGGAGCCGCTCGGAGGGAACGGCGACGTAGTCCGCGAGACCGCCGTCGCGTCCGAGCCCGCCGCCATGCGCCCGGCGCTCCTCGGCCCGTTCACAGATGTTCTCCATCCCCTGTGCACACCGCCAGCACGTGCCGCAGCCCCACGGGCCGTAGACAATCACTGCGTCGCCTTCGCCCACCCCGGTCACACCCGCTCCGACGGCGGCGACGTGGCCGGCGTTCTCGTGACCCAGCGTGAACGGCAGGTCATACGGGAGCACGCCGTCGGGCCACTCCATCACGTGAAGGTCCGAATGACAGAGACCCGCGGCGGCAACTTTCAAGAGCACCTCACCCGGACCCGGGTCGGGCACGGGAATATCAACGAGTTCCGGCGGTGACTCCCACTGTGTCAGCTGGACGGCCTTCATCGTGCGATCGATGTCGAATCGAGTCAGCCGACCTCGGACGTCTCGCGATCGAAGGCAATCGAGATTCGCCGCACGGTGAACACCCAGCGCCCGTCGATGCGTCGAAGGTCGTCGGAGTAACGGCCACCACGAGTTGGGACGAAGTCGGGGTTGAACCAGAGCCAGTCGCTGTCCACACGGGCCGTGTCCCCGTCCACGGTGAGGATCGGGTTGGCGTAAACATGGCGTCCGGCCGGCCACAGGTTCGCCTGGATGTACTCGAGGAGCTCGGCCCGGCTCTCGGTGACATCGCCCATCTCGAACCGCACATCCTCCGCCAGGAGCTCGGCGAACAGGTCGAATTCACGGTCGTCGACGGCTCGGCAGTAGCGCGACATCACATTCAGGATCTCCTGGGCGTCGGTCATCCCGTCCTCACTTCCGTTGGTCCGCGTCGAGGTTGCGAAGCCGGCCCACGGGGCCGGGACCGGCTTGGTCGGATCCCACCGATCCCAGTGGATGTAGGTCTCGGGCTCGTCCCGGTGGGAAGGCCTGAAGTCCGTTCCGATGGTGTAGGCCAGCGGCGTCAGGCAGACCTGTTGGACGGTGTCGTAGGGGATCCCGAGTAGTTCGGCTGCGTCCCTCTCGCGGGGCATGTGCATCGTCGTCCAGCAGGTACCAAGACCGCGGGCCCTGGCCGCGAGCATGAAGCTCCAAACGGCCGGACAGCTCTGTCCGAGGAAGGTCGTGGCCATGTGCGCGAGCTCGCCGTCGACGCGCATGCCTGCGAGGCAGGCCACGACGATGACCGGTGCCTCGGCGAGATGATGGGCCAGGTAGTCGACCGAGTCGCCAACTCGCTGCTGGCGGTCGGGAACGGACTCTCCCGTGCCCGGCTGGCCCACCCGCCGCACGTAGCTCGGCGAGTTGCTGTACAGCTCGGTGTAGACATCGTTGTAGAGCGCGGCAAGCTTGCGCCGGGTCTCCGCGTCGCGCACGACCACAAAGCGCGTCCGCGGGATGTTCGAGCCGGCGGGCGCCTGCATGGCCAGCCGGACGCACTCCCGAATCACCTCGTCCGGCACGGCCCGCGTGAAGTCCAGGCGCTTTCGAACCGCCCTCGTCGTCGATAGCACATCATCGGGCGTTA
>DATJYY010000054.1:0-3308 GCA_035499395.1 Solirubrobacteraceae bacterium | reverse complement strand
ACGGACTTACCGAGGGCAACGACTTTGAGATTCCGGAGGGAAGCGCCATCTGGAAGGTGCTCCGGACTGGGCACCCCGCGCGTGTGGACGACTTCGCTGAGGTCAAGGGTCCGATCGGCGCCGCGTTGCGGGAGCAGGGCGGGGGCGCCGGGGTTGCCGGGCCGATCGTCGTCGACGGGCGCCTGTGGGGCGCGATGGCGGTCGGGGCGCGGAGCGCCGAGGCCTTGCCGCCGGGGAGTGAAGAGCGTGTCGCGCAGTTCGCGGAGCTGGCGTCCACGGCGATCTCGAACGTCGAGTCGCGGGCGAAGGTGGAGCGAATGGCAGCCGAGCAGGCCGCGCTCCGTCGAGTGGCCGAACTCGTTGCTCGGCATGCAGCGGCGGAGCAGGTATTCGCGATTGTCACGCAGGAGCTCAGCCGCCTCATGGAGGTGAACATGGTCGGCACGGTCCGGTTTGAACCGGACGGGACGGCCACGATCCTGGCTGCCCAGGGCATGCCCGAGGACCTGGTATCCGCGGGCACGAACACGCCTCGTGCAGGAGGAGGCGTCCTCGACCGGGTGCTTCGCACAGGCCGCCCCGTCCGCGTCGACGACTACACGAAGGTGAGCGGTCCGCTCGCGGCGGCCCTGCACGACCACGGCATCCGCTCCGCGGCCGCGGGCCCCATCGTCGTCGACGGTCGGACCTGGGGTGCGATGGCAGTGGCATCTCAGAGGATCTTGCTGCCCGGAGCTGAAGATCGCGTCGCGCAGTTCGCGGAGCTTGTGTCGACCGCGATCTCGAACGTCGAGTCCCGAAGGAAGGTGGAGCGACTCGCCGCGGAACAGTCGGCACTCAGGCGCGTGGCGACGTTGGTCGCGCGTGAGCATTCTCCGGATGATCTGTTCGCGACGCTGGCCGAGGAGATCGGGGTGCTGTTGGGAGTCGACGGCTCGGCAATCCTGCGCTACGAGCGGGACTCAACCGCGACCGTCGTCGCGGGCTGGAGCGACGGGGCGATCACTATGCCGGTGGGCGAGCGGTTCCCGCTCGAGGGGGCGAACCTGGCCGGCGAGGTGCACCGCACGGGGCGGGCCCGGCGCAGGGAAGGCTACGAGGCTGCGGCAGGGCCGATCGCCGCCACTGTCCGCGAGCTCGGGATCCGTGCCGCGGTGGCCAGCCCGATCATCGTCGAGGGAGCGACGTGGGGTGTGATTGCGGTGCTGTCCCGCAACCCCGAGTCGCTTCCGCTCGACACCGAGGCACGCCTCGCGGAGTTCAGCCGTCATGCGGGCATTGCGGTAGCCAGAGCCAAGAGCCGCTCCGATCTGGCGGAGTCTCGGGCGCGGATCGTGCGGGCCGGAGATGAGGCTCGGCGGCGCTTCGAACGCGACCTGCACGACGGTGCCCAGCAGCGGCTCGTTTCGTTCGGGCTCGAACTGCGCGCGGCGGAGGCGACGCTGCCGTCCGAGCTGGGTGGTCTCAGGGGTCGGCTCTCCCGGCTCGGATCGGCGCTGAACGAAGTCCTCGACGACCTGCGCGAGTTGTCGCGGGGCATTCATCCCGCGGTGCTGTCGGAGGACGGACTGGCCCCGGCGCTGAGCTCGCTCGCGCTACGGTCCGCGGTTCCGGTCGAGCTGCGCCTCGACCTTGGTGCCGGACGGTTTGAGGAGCCCGTCGAGGTGGCGGCCTACTACGTTGTCTCGGAGGCGCTGACGAACACCGCCAAGCACGCCCAGGCATCGCGGGCGGAGGTCAGGGCCACGCAGCGCGACGCGTGGCTCGAGGTGATCGTCACCGACGACGGACAGGGTGGCGCAGTGGCGTCGAGCGGCTCTGGGCTCACCGGACTCGTCGACCGAGTCGAGGCGATCGGTGGCAGGATCCACATCGACAGCCCTCCGGGCGGTGGGACAGCCGTCCAGGTCAAGCTACCGATCAAGTCGATCCCCGGCTGAGGCCCGCTGGCCTCCTCGCCCGGCTCACGCCGGCGGCGATGCTTCGAAAGAGGAGGGGCGAACTCCGGCACCGGTGGGGCGACCGGCGGTCGCCCCACTGGTTCGCCGAGTTAGCGGGGCGGGAACTGCGAGCCCGGAGCGGGCGAGGCGAGGTTGGCCGTCGGTGGGTTCTTCCCCGACCAGCCGATGACCGCGCAGTTGATGTCGACGCCGACCGAGCCGTATGAGACTGGCTGCAGGGTGGCCGGGTCGCCGCCGGTCAGCAGGTCGGGCCGGGTGGCGGCGAGATTGAACACCTGGTTCTCGTCGATCTGGCGAGTGTCGAGGCCTTTCTTGATCGCCTTCGCTGTCCACAGGCCGAGCTGTGCGTCCCATAGCGGGCTGTAGGCGTCGGAGTGTCGGGGGTCGGTGAGCGTCGGGAAGTCCCCGAACACGTTGAGCAGATCCCCTCCGTGGCGCAGCGCGTCGATCATCGCCGTGTTGCCGAGCGACGCGTCATCGCCGACATACCCGTCGAGAGCCAGGTGCTGGAATCCCTGGGCGTTCGGGTTGCTCGCGCCGGTCTGGCCGTTGAGGAACCCGAACAGGCGCTCCCGCGCCGAGCCGAGGAAGTCGTCGCCGCCGTTGTACGAGGCGTCGTTGAGCGCGGGAACGTACGTCGAGCGTTCCAGCACGGCCGTCAGCGGCTGGCCGGCGTCCGTGCTGAGGTAGACGATCGGCTCTCCGGCGTCAAAGCCCTTGACGAACAGCATGTCGGCCCACGACTCCGAGAACTGGCCGGGCGCCGACGGGCCTCCGACGTGGATCCCCAAGGCCCGGTCTGCGGTGTCGGTGTGGTGCACCACGTCGTAGGGGCCATCGCCGGTGGCGATGATCGGCGCGTTGTAGACCACATCCGAGCCGGCGATCCGGATGAAGGGGCTGTACCCCGGACCCGCAACCGCCCCGGGCTGGAGCGACTTCAGCGGGAACCCGGTCGGACCAGGCACCGCGACCCGCGTCGGGCTGAAGTCCGGCGCGCCCGCGAAGTGGATCAGGGCCGGCCCGAAGGGATTCGCCTGGGGCGAAGGGTTGTCCTCGGTCACCGTCTGGACGCACGCCGGGCAGCCGATCCCGATGTTCGCCAGCTTCGGCGCGTAGTTGACGCCCAGGTCGTGGGCGAGACCCTGGTCCGAGGCGTCGAGCAGGAGATACCACACCTTCTCGGTCTGTCCCGGATGATTCGGGTCCGGCGCGTCACCGGGGTAGATCGGAAGCCGGACGGTCTCGTTGCTGAGGTTCACCTGAATGGCGCTTTCCTCAGTGAGATGGCTGGCCGGTAGCAGACCGCTCAGCTGCCCGAGCCCGGTGGCGGATCCGGTGTTGCCG
>DATJYY010000053.1:0-5814 GCA_035499395.1 Solirubrobacteraceae bacterium | reverse complement strand
GCGGTGATGGCGCTGAAGCTGTCGAATCGTCGATGCCTGCCCTCGATCGAGACCGGAGGCGAGGCCACGGGTGCCGATTAGTCAGCCGGTTGCCAGAAACCACCGCGATCGCGCGTATCCGCGAGCGCTCCAGAAGACGGCGCGCGCTTCCAGAGAGGCCGTGTTCCTCTGCGTCAATCGGCCCAACTCTCAATTTTCTCGGGCATTAGTTAGCACGCGAGGCAGCCTAGATGGCGCCGCGTTGCCCGCGCCCCCGTCAGGGCGCCTGCCGCCAGAGGAATTCGCTCACGCTGCCGACCGACCCGCGCGAAGCCGCAACCCGGCCGATCTGGTCGCGACAACGGTCGATGGCTCGCCGGCGCTGCTGCAACGCGGCGATCGTCTCCCCCAGCGCGGGGCCCGGCAGCGGGCCGACCTGCTGCTGTTCATCGACACTGGCCGAGCCCGAGGGCTCAAGCAATCTCGGTTCCCCGATCCTGTCCATCTCATCAAGCAGTCTCGGCTCCACGATCCTGGCCATCTCACCGACGGGCTCTAGCAGACTCTCGAGCAGCAGCCAGCCACCATCCTCCTTCACGATCGCTCCGCGCTTGCCCAGCTCCATCAGCGCCAGCGTCACCGTCGGACGGCGAGCCCCGATCAGCTCGCCGAGTGCTTCGTGCGTAAGGCTGAGTGGCAGGACAGTGCCGGCCGCGGTCACGTGTCCCCACGACTCCGCCAGCAGCCACATCAGCGCCAGCAGCCGCTGCTCGACACGCGGAAGCTGACAGATCACCATCTGGATCGCCAACCGTTCGAACTGCTCCGCGATCTGAAGATGCAGCCCGGCCATTAGCTGCGGCCACCTTCGAGCCGCGACCAACACCTCATCGCCCAGCAGCGCCACCTCGGTGCTGCTCGCGGCACGGCACTCGGCCCCTGTCAGCAGCGTCGAGCGCAATGTTCCACCGGCGGACACGAGGTCCCCCGGACCGAGCAGCCGCAATGCGACGTGATCGCCGACCCGCAGCCGTTGGAACAGCATCCCTTCCAGCACCAGCGCCGCAAACGGCTTGCCACCGTCGAACAGCGTGAACTCTCCCTTTAGCACCGTCGCCACCGGCACGGACACCAGCTTCAGGACCGCTGCGCGCTCCTCCGCAGTGAGAAAGCGTCCGATGTCGGGCTCGACGTCGAGCAAGCGGACTGTTGAAAGAGATGCCATCTCTGGGGCAAACCGCCCGTCACGGGGGATCGCTCACGCGCCCAAAGAAGCAAGTATCGCACAGCTCCGGACTGATCCAGGCCGGAGACTTGCAGCCTCGCCGATGGTGACGTCCGGCGCCAGGCGTCCGCGGTCACGCCGAAAGCGTGAGTCCGATTTGGCTCAGCTGCCTGGCTTGCCGCCGGCCGGTCTGGCGATCTTTCCCTGGCGGAAACGCTCACCCCCCGCGCGCTCGAGCATCAGAGCGGCGGAGCGGCCTGGACGCCGCGTGCGTATGCACCGGCCGTATCGGTGCGGGTCAGAGGCGTGGCACACACGCCGCACTGCTGCTCCTGACCAATGCGCGTGCCAACGAGGGACGTGCGCGATCCCCACGGCATGTTGCCGCTTGTTCAGAACAAGACAGACGGCCCGGCGGGCCTGTCTTGGGAGGGGCTCATTGAGCCTCTCCCAATCTCGCGCCACACACACGGAACAGACTACGTCGCTCGGCGGCGTAGTCTGCGAGCTGGCTGTCCTCGTGCCAGCACATTCCCGCGCGCGAAGGCGCCCGGTTCAGTCGGTGTCCTGTTCGTTCCAGCGAACCACACGTGCCGACCGGTGCGCAAGCCCCGGGTCCTCGAGGTACACGCTGATCAAGCCGTCGAGCGTGATCTGCACCAGCAAATCGACGTCGAGTTCGGCGAGGGCCCGCAACACTTCCCGTGCGCGCTCTGGACCGACCTCCCCCTCTCTCAGCCGCACGATCAGCGGTGAAGGCTCCCTCCCTGACTCCCCGAGCTGCGCCGCGAGTTCAACCGTCTCGTGCTCGTCGGGCGGGAGACCATCAATGGCCCCCATCCCGCCATGGTAGCCGACCCAGCCGCTGTCGCACAGGTCTCGCCAGGCACGACTGGCAGTCGACCGCTTACCGGCCGGACTGGCGCTTCGGACGCTGCGAGGCGAGGTCGCATGCAGGCGAGCCCGTGATCGCCGACAGAGCACACCAGGCTCGGCAGGTCAGCGCGTTAGAGCCCGAGTGGGAGGGGAGGCTCGAGCCAAAGTCCTACGGGTTTCGGCCCGGGCGCGGCTGCATGATGCGATCCAGCCCGTCTACGAGGTCGTCAGGGGCAAGCGCCCGAGACGCTGTGGGCGCTATCGCACGCTCGTTCACGGCCGAAGGCCGTCAACGTGGAGTTGATCCGTCGCGGGGCCTTGCGGGTTTCGCCTCGGGCCTTGCCCGGCTTGTGTGGATGGACCGGCGGTGGGAGAGTGCTACGGTCCGCGAACCGGCTGTCCGGTAGCGCAACAAGGGTCTCAGCGAGGGCGGTGATGGCGAAGAGCGCGGCACGTCGCAGGAGGCAGGTCACGGGCTTGGTGAAGGCGCCGACCGGGATCGCGGGGCTGGACGAAATCACCGCCGGCGGGCTTCCGCGCGGGCGCACGAGCCTGGTGTGCGGCGGGCCGGGGACGGGCAAGACGGTGCTGGGCGTGGAGTTGCTGGTGCGGGGGGCGCGGGATCTGGGCGAGCCGGGCGTGTTGATGTCCTTCGAGGAAACGACCGACGAGCTCAAGCAGAACGTGGCCTCGCTCGGCTTCGACCTCGACGGGCTCGAGCGCGCGGGTGTGGTGAGCCTGGACTACGTGCAGGGGCAGCGGTCGGAGATCGAGGAGATCGGCGCCTACGACCTGGAGGGCCTGTTCGTGCGGCTGGGCCACGCGATCGACTCGATCGGCGCCAAGCGCGTGGTGCTCGACACGCTGGAGGCGCTGTTCTCCTCGCTGTCGAACGCGTTCATCCTGCGGGCGGAGATCCGGCGGCTGTTTCGCTGGCTCAACGATCGCGGGCTGACCACGGTGGTGACGGCCGAGCGCGGCGACGGGACGCTGACTCGCTACGGGTTGGAGGAGTACGTGTCGGACTTCGTGCTGCTGCTCGACAACCGCATCGAGGGCCAGCTCGCGACGCGGCGGGTGCGGATCGTCAAGTACCGCGGCTCCACGCACGGCGCGGACGAGTACCCGTTCCTGTTGACCGAGAAGGGCTTCTCGGTGGTGCCGATCACGGCAATGCGGCTGCGCCACGAAGCGCCGTCGGCGATGGTCTCCAGCGGCGTTGAGCGGCTGGACGCGCTGCTGGGCGGCGGCCTCTACGAGGGCTCGAGCGTGCTCGTGTCCGGTAGCCCCGGCACGGGCAAGACGAGTCTCGGAGCGCTGTTCGCCGACGCGGCGTGCGGCCGCGGCCAGCGCGCGCTGTACTTCTCGTTCGAGGAGTCGCCGCCGCAGATCCTCCGCAACATGCGCTCGATCGGCCTCGACCTTCAGCGCTGGGTCCATCGCGGCGTGCTGCGCGTCATCGCCCGGCGGCCGACGAGCTCAGGGCTGGAGGCTCACCTGGTTGAGCTGTCCGCGGCGTGCGAGGAGTTCGGGCCCAGCGTCGTCGTTGTCGACACGATCAGCGCGCTTCACGGTCCCGAGGATGAGACCACGGCGATGCTCGCGCGGCTGGTCGACTACTTCAAGGTGGGCGGGATCACGTCCATGTTCATGAGCCTGACCCGCCGCGACGGTCAGCTCGAGCTCGAGGCGCTCGGGATCTCGAGCGTGATCGACACCTGGATCTCGCTGCGCAACGTCGAGTCCAACGGGGAGCGCAACCGCCTGCTGGACATCGTCAAGTCGCGGGGGATCGCGCACTCGAACCAGGTGCGCGAGTTCGTGATCACCGACACCGGCGTCGATCTGCGCAACGTCTACAGTGGCCTCGACGGCATGGCGCTCGGCTCCGCGCGGATCGCAGCCGAGGCGCGCGAACGCGCCGAGGAGGTCCGCCGCGACGAGGAACTCGCGCGCCGGTGGCGCACGCTGGAGACCAGGCGGGCGGCGGTGGAGGCGCAGATCGCAGCGCTGCGCGCCGAGCTGGAGACGGAAGTCGCCGAGGTCGAGCATGGGGAGAGCGAGGAGCGCGAGCGCGCCGCAGCCGAGACCGCGGACCGCGCGGCAATCGATGCGAGCCGCCGCGCCGACGCGCCGCGGGCGTCGCCCGCGCGGCGCCGCTCATCAGGCGGGCGGCGGAAGGGCTGAGGTGCCCGCGCGCAAGGAGACCTCCGGCGAGCCGACCTCCTGGCGCCTGAAGCTGTACCCGCCGGACAGATGCCCGGGTCGCCGGGCCGCGATCGCGAAACCTCAAGCGCATCTGCGACGAGCACATCGACGAGCGGTGCACGATCGAGGTGATCGACCTGACCGAGCCTCGCAGCCCGCCCGCGAGCACGACGTGCTTGCGATCCCGACGACCGTGCGCCAGCCGCCCCGCCCATACGCAAGATGATGACCGGCGATCTGTCGAGCACCGAGCGCGTCCTCGCCGGCCTCGAGATCGTGTCCGAGACGGCGCGTGGGGCGGAGCGGCGATGAACGCGGGCGGCGAGGGAACGAGCGACCCCGAGCGCTACCTGCTGCAGCTATACGTCGCGGGTGCGACCGCTGGCTCCGCGCGCGCGATCGAGTCGATCCGCCGCATCTGCACCGAGCAGCTCGAGGGTCGCTGCGAGGTGGAGGTGATCGACATCTACCAGCAGCCCGAGCAGGCCAAGCAGGCGGACATCGTCGCGGTGCCGACGCTGATCAAGCGACTCCCCGAGCCGATCCGGATGGTGATCGGAGACCTGACCGACCTCGAGCGCGTGCTCGCGGCGCTCGGCATCGAACCGGTGGCCGGGCGATGAGCGTCGAGCGTGAGCGAATGCACAAGACCATCGACGAGTTGCGCGCGTGCGGCTGGACCAGGCCGAGGAAGCGCTGCACGCGATCCGCCACCGGCGAGGTCGACGCGCTCGTCCTGTGGACGACCCGGGTGACCGGGTCTTGACGCTCCAGGGCGCCGATATCGCCTACCGGATGGATGGTCGAGGCGATGTCGGAGAGCGCCGCGAGCCTGCCCGCCGAGGCATCGTCCTCTACGCCAACCGCCGCCTCACGGAGCTCCTCGCCACGCCAGCCGATGATCGCCGAGCCACCCGAGCGCTTCGTGACCCCCGGCGACCGCGACCCATCCGCAGCTGCTCGCCCGCGCAGCGACCGAGGCCTGCCACAGCGAGATTCCGTCCGCGCCGCCGACGGCCGGCTGATCCCGGCGCGGATTCGCTCAACCCGCTGCCGCCGAGCAGCCACACGGCGGTCTGCCTGATCGCGACCTACCTCACCGAGCAGCCAGCGCACCCGAGGATGAGCTGCGCCCACTCGCGCCCGAGCTGGAGACGCGTAGACCAGCGGCGCGGCACATCTCGGCACGCAGACCGGCCCGGCCTCCGAATGCTGCTGGGCGGCGCTTGAGGCATCGCGCCGCTCAATGAGCTCCGGCCGGCAGCCGGATCGGGTGGCGCGGGCCCTGAGGGTTTCATCGGTCGACTGCAGCAGGGACGGCATCTGGAGCGAGACCGCCCAGATGCCAGAAGCGCGACTCCTCGTGCAGGTCGCACCCGGAGAGGTTGAGATAGGAGCTGGAGTGGAGAGTGCCGTCGGCGAGCTCCGCCCACAGCGGCTCGTAGACGCCGATGCGATCGCCACAGCGCGTGCACACCAGTAGCCGTTTGCGGTCCTCCACGGGAACACGTCTCCTCAGCCCACCG
>DATJYY010000052.1:0-9808 GCA_035499395.1 Solirubrobacteraceae bacterium | reverse complement strand
CCGAACGATGCGAATACGAGCGTTTGGATCAACCACGCCGTGACGGTCGATGCGACCGCGACTGCCGGCCCTTCGCGGGTTGGCGGGATGAACTGCAACGTGGACCGCGGAACTGCAAGGCCCTATCCGTCAAACGGCCTGGCGGTCGATGGCGACGGGGTCCACACCGTCTCGTGCACCGCCTGGAACGACGCGGTCGACCCCCAAGGCCAGCCGAACACCGGGTCCAACTCGATGACTATCCACATCGACGAGGCGCCTCCTTCGCTCGCGTTCGAACCGCAGAAACCGAGCAACCCGACCGCCCTCGTCGTCGACGCAAGCGACAGCGAGTCCGGGGTTGCGGACGGATCGATCGAGATGGCGCCTGCGGGAACCAGCAACTGGACTGCCCTGCCCACGACCTTCGACGGATCGCATCTCCTCAGCCACTTCGACGACGCCGGCCGCAGCGGGCCGTACACCTTTCAGGCGACCTCGTGCGACAACGTAGGCAACTGCGCGACCGCCACCGAGCGGCTGACGCTTCCGTTGCGCGTTGCCGCCGATTCCGAGGTGAGCCTTACGAAGATCATCAATCCCCTGCGGCGCCGCACGGTACGAGAGCGAGTGCGGGTCGGCTGGCACTGGGTGACACTCCACGAGGGTCACAAGGTCGTGCGGGTCAAGCGCGGCGGGCACTTCGAGACGATCAAGGTCGTGAAGCTCGTCCAGCGGTGCACGACCAAGCGCGTGCGGACCGGTCGGAAACGGTGGCGCGAGGAGAGGGTCTGCAGCACCCCGCAGCCGCGCGCGACCGAGACGCTCGACGTGCCGTACGGCCAAACCGTGACCGTGCACGGCCTGTACACGACTGGTCAGGGCGTTCCGCTCGGAGGGCAGCCCGTCCAGATCCTCGCGGCGGCGAACAATGGACTTGCCCCGTTCAGCCAGGTCGCCACCGTCACCACCGCCGCCGACGGAAGTTGGACGGCGACGCTACCCGCAGGTCCGTCCCAAATTATCCGGGCGGTTACGAACGGCACCGCGACGATCCTGCCGTCGAGCGGGCAGGTGACGACGATCGTGCCGGCGAGTATCCGGCTGCTGAAGGTCTGGCCCCGGCGCGTCGCGTGGGGTGGCACGGTCCATCTGGTCGGCCAGCTGCTCGGCGGCTATCTGCCGCCGGGGGGCGCGCTCGTGCGCCTGCGGATCGGCTATGGATCCACGTACAACACCTACGGCGTCGAGGAACACGTGATGGGCGATGGTCGCTTCTCGACGGTCGCGTCGTTCGGACCGGGAGATCCGAGCGTGCATCGGAGGTATTGGTTCCAGATCGCGTCGCTCCCGATGGGGAACTATCCGTATGCCCCGGCTGCCAGCCAGCGAGTGACGGTGATCGTTGGTGGGCACCAGCACCGCTGAAATATGTCCGACGAGCTGAGGCTGATCTGCTGGCCGTTCCACAACGGTCTGCGGAACGTCGGGATGGGCGCCGGCCTCAGTGCCCTGGTAGACCGTGAACACGACCCTCCGGTAGTGCCCAAAGGGCAGCGCCGGCTCCAGGGCGCGCGAGAACTTCTCCTCGATCAGCGGCTTCCCGTGGAGCCGGCCGACGACCTTGCGTGGGAAACTGCGCCTGGTCAGCGCGCCGGCGCGGATCGTGACGGGTTCGGTGGCCGTCACGCGGCGCATGTCGAAGAACGGCTGGACCGTCCAGCCCGGGTTGCAGCGAAAGCCTGCCGATCCGAGCTGCGGCAGCGCGAATACGCCCGGGGTCGAGCTCGCACCCTCAGGGGAGGACCAGACAGGAAGCCTCACCGGAGCCGGATGCGTCCGCAACCCCGGCGCGGTTGCGGACCCGGCCGCCGCCAGCAGCACCGCGATCGCACCCAGGAATGCCTTGATCATCCGGCCTCACCGCGGCATACGGAGCGCGAATAACGAAAAGTCCCTAGACCGACGCCCCGCACCGGGTAAGCTTGTCTCGATGCCATTCGTCGACAACATCCTTCAGCCCACCCACCTGCTCCTGATCCTCGTTGTCGCGCTGCTCGTGCTCGGTCCCAAGCGACTGCCCGAGGCCGGCCGCGCGCTCGGGAAGGGAATCCGCGACTTCCGCAGCGCGATGAGCGGCGACGAACACCAGCCGCGCGATGAGATCGTGGGCCAGGCGAGCAGCGTCGAGGCGACGCAGCCGAAGGAGCCCGCCACTCCGCCGGCGGAACCGTTTCAGCCAGTCGGCTGAGACCCGGCCAACCACATCTGTCGGGCCCGGTACGCTCGATCGGTGATCGCTGCCGACGAGCGTGCTGCCATGGTGGCCCTGCTCAGGACCGGCCGGCGGCCATGGGTTGAGTACGCCGAGCGTGTCGAGGAGCTTGGCTCCGCCGCCGCAGCGCTGAAGCAAGAGTTCGCCGGTCCGGATGCGACCGGGCAGACGAGCATGCTCGACGCGCCCCCGCAGGACCTAGACGAACTCCTCGCCCAATCGACCGCCGATCTCGAGCGCTGGAGCGAACGGGGCCTGCGCCTCATCACTGTGCTCGACCCCGGTTATCCCCCGAACCTCCGCGCCGTCCATGACCGCCCGCCGATGGTGTTCGTGGCCGGGGCATTGACGCCGGCGGACGCTCACGCGGTCGCAGTCGTCGGCGCTCGCGAGGCAACCCACGACGGCGTAAGAAAGGCGAGCACGATCGCCGAGCACCTCGTCGACAGCGGGTACACGGTCGTGTCGGGGCTGGCCGCCGGCATCGACACCGCCGCTCACACCGCGGCACTGGCCCGCGGAGGCCGGACGGTCGCGGTCATCGGCACCGGGCTCGAGCGCTCCTATCCGCCGCAGAACGCAGCGCTCCAGCGTCGCATCGCCTCTGAGTGCGCGGTCGTCTCCCAGTTCTGGCCCGATGCGCCTCCCAGCCGGCGTAGCTTCCCGATGCGCAATGCCGTGATGTCCGGGGTCACGCTGGCCACAGTCGTGGTCGAGGCGTCGGAGACGAGCGGCGCGAGGATGCAGGCGCGCCTTGCCTGCGCACAGGGGCGGCCGGTGTTTCTCCTCGCGTCGCTGGTCGAGCGCCAGCATTGGGCCCGGGAGTACGCCGCCCGAGCAGGCACGACGGTCATCCGGTCGCCGGAGGAAATCACGACCGTCCTCGAGCGCCTGATCTCGCCCGGATCCCTCGTCGCATAGCCCCAAACCATGCCCTCGGTCCGTGAGCTGAGCGCGCTGTATGAGAACGTGATGCTCGGCCCGCGGCGCGGCTCAAGCGTCTGCGGCACGTGCTTCAACTTCACGGACGGATACGCGCGGTGCTTCGCGTGCGATCACGGCCGGCTGGTGCTCGACGCTGTCGCTCCGATCTCGTACAGCGTCGCGCGCGAGCAGCTCCATCACGCGCTCGCCAGCTACAAGCGCCTCGACGGTGACGTCGCGCGGCGGCTCGGCGCGAGCCTCGCCGCGATCCTGTGGCGGTTCATCGCCGAGCACGAGCGGTGCCTGGCGCGCGCCGCCGGGACCGACCAATTCGAGCTCGTCACGACCGTGCCCTCCGGAAACCAGATCAGGGACGAACGCCATCCTCTCCGCTGGATCGTCGGCGAGCTCGTCGGACCCACCCGCGACCGCCACGAGCGCCTCCTCCGCCGCTCCGACGCCGAGGTCCGACCTCGCACGTTCAGCCCGGACAAGTTCGTGGCGACCGAACCGCTGAAAGGCCGATCGGTACTGCTGATCGACGACACCTGGACGACCGGAACGAGCGCCCAGAGCGCCGCCGCCGCACTCAGGGCAGCCGGCGCCGGAACGACCGCCGCGGTCGTGATCGGCCGCCACCTCAACCGTGAGTGGCACGAGAACGACAAACGGATACGCGGGATCGCGCGGCCGTTCGACTGGAGCATGTGCGCGCTCTGCGCCGAGCCGACCCGGTCTGAGCTGTCCAGCGGCCGGTAGCCAGTAGCAACGCCGCCCCAACGGTCCCGCTAGGTCGACCCGGCACACCTGCGATTGCTCACTTCGCCGGTTTTCACAAATCGGGGTTAGTCGAATCCCGATTTGGGTACGAGGGGTCACGTCGGAGGGAGATAGGGATCGGGAGGAGAAGTCGTATGGGTCGGGAGAGAGCACAGAACCAGGGCTCCCGAACCCGAGCCCGGAAACGGGTCGGGGCGCTGTTGTCGACCGCCGCCGTCACCGTGCTCCTGGCCGCCTGCGGCTCATCGAGCAAGGGCCCGGTGACCCTCAACTGGTACGTGTTCCCCGAGCCGTCGGGCTCGTTCCAGGCCGCCGCCACCGAGTGCAGCCAGGGCTCGCACGGCGCCTACAACATCAAGATCAACTTCCTCTCGACCTCGTCGGACCAGCAGCGCGTATCTCTCGTGAGACGCCTGGCTGCGAACGACTCCGCGATCGACATCCTCGCGATGGACGTCGACTGGACTGCCGAGTTCGCGACCGCCAAGTGGCTTAAGCCCGTCCCGGCGGGCATTGCGGCCCAGATCAAGTCCCAGGATCTGGCCGGCCCGGTTCAGACGGCCACGTGGCAGAACCGGCTGTGGGCGGTCCCGATCAACTCGAACACCGAGCTGCTCTGGTACCGCAAGGACCTCGTGCCGAGCCCTCCCAAGACCTGGACGCAGATGATCCAGGAGGCCGATCAACTGGCCGCGCGGGGCAAGCCGCACTACATCGAGGAGCAGGGTGCGCAGTACGAGGGTCTGACCGTGTGGTTCAACTCGATGGTCGACTCAGCCGGCGGCCAGATCCTCACCGCCAACAATAAGGTCGTCCTCAACAACGCCACCGAGAAGGCGGCGCAGATCATGAAGGACCTCGCCACCTCCAAGGGCGCCGATCCGTCGCTGAACGTGTCGCAAGAGGGCCCCGGACAGGTGGCGTTCCAGAGCGGCACCGCCGCGTTCATGATCAATTACCCGTTCGTCTGGTCGGCGACCCAGGCGGGCAATCCCAAGGTCTTCAAGGACATGGGGTACGCCTACTTCCCCCAGGTGACCGCCGGCATCTCACCGAAGGTCTCGATCGGCGGCTACAACTTAGGCATCTCGGCGTTCTCCAAGCACCCGAACCTGGCCTTCCAGGCGGTCCAGTGCTTGACCCAGGACAAGAATCAGAGCCGTGACGCGATCAAGGGCGGCCTTGCGCCGGTCGCCGCGAGCATTTACGACCAACCGTCGTTCGACAAGGCGTATCCATTCCACCAGCTGATCAAGCAGCAGCTGCAGACGTACGGAATCCGGCCGCAGACGCCGGCCTATGCGGACGTCACGCTCGCGATCCAGAAGACGCTGTCGCCCACCTCGAACATCAACCCCAACACGGTGGTCAGCACATTGCGTAACGAGATCAAAGCTTCACTGTCCTCGTCGGCCCTGCTATGAGCACCGTCACCGCCCCACCCACCACGCGCGCGCGCGGAATCACCCGCAAGCAGCACCTCAGCGACCGCGCCCGGGCCGAGCGTCGACTCGCGTTCTGGCTGGTCGCGCCTGCCGCGGTCGTAATGCTCGCCGTGACGGCGTACCCGATCATCGATGCGGTCATCCTGTCGCTCCAACGGGCCGACCTCCGCTTCCCGAACGCAACCAAGTTCATCGGCCTCGCGAACTACGGCCACGTCCTGTCCGCGCCCGTCTGGTGGCAGGACGTATTCCACACGGTGATCATCACCGTGATCAGCGTGTCGATCCAGCTCGTGCTCGGGATGGCGCTGGCGCTGGTGATGCACCGGATCATCTTCGGCCGGGGCATCGTGCGCGCGATCGCCCTGGTCCCGTACGGGATCGTCGCGGTCGTCGCGGCCGAGTCCTGGCAGCTCGCCTGGTCGCTCCAGAGCGGCTGGATCCCGAAGCTGCTCGGGCTGAGCGGCGATCCGCTCAGTCACACGTTCGGCACCTACGTCGCGATCATCGTCACCGAGGTCTGGAAGAACACGCCGTTCATGGCGCTGCTCCTGCTCGCCGGGCTCGCGCTCGTGCCTGACGAGTTGCAGGAGGCCGCCAAGGTCGACGGCGCGACCACCTGGGAGCGATTCACCAAGATCACGCTGCCGCTGATGAAGCCCGCGATCCTGGTCGCGGTCCTGTTCCGGACGCTCGACGCGTTCCGGATCTTCGACACGATCTACATCTTCAACCAGGGCGCGCAGGGCACCGAGTCGATCTCGATGCTCAACTACAACACACTGCTCGACCGGCTCAACCTCGGGCTCGGCTCGGCGGTATCGGTACTGCTGTTCCTGCTCGTCGCGCTGATCGCCATCTTCTTCATCAAGGTGCTCGGCGCCGGCGGCGCGGCGCCCGGGACGGAGGCGACGTGATGACCCACAAGCGGAGAGAGACCACCGGCTGGTCCGCGGCGATCCTGGTCGTCGCGATCTGCTCGCTGGTCCCGGTCCTATGGATCATCTTCCTGTCGCTGAAGACGCCGGCGACTGCGACCGACGGGAGCTTCATCCCGCATCAGTGGACGCTGTCGAACTATTCCGACATCTTCAGCACGGGCATCTTCACCGACGCGCTGCGCAACTCGATCGGCATTGGGCTGATCTCGACGGTCTTGGCCGTCGGGATCGCCTCGTCGGCGGCCTACGCGATCGCGCGGCTCGACTTCCCGGGCAAGCAGGTGATCCTGCTGGTCGCCCTCGGCGTGGCGATGTTCCCGCAGATCTCACTCGTCGGTCCGCTGTACAACCTGTGGCGGCAGATCGGCCTGTACGACACGTGGCCGGGGCTGATCATCCCGTACATGACGTTCGCGCTGCCGCTGTCGATCTACGTGCTCTCGGCGTTCTTCCGAGAGATACCGTGGGAGCTCGAGGAGGCGGCGCAGGTCGACGGGGCAACGCCGTTCCAGGCGTTCCGCAAGGTGATCGTCCCGCTCGCGACGCCGGGGATCGTGACGACGTTCATCATCGTCTTCATCATCTGCTGGAACGACTTCGTGTTCGCGATCTCGCTGACCTCGACGTCGGCCGCGCAGACCGTCCCCGCGGCGATCTCGTCGTTCCCCGGGGTCTCGCAGTTCAGCGTTCCGTATGGCGACATCGCCGCGGCGGCCGTGGTCGTGACGGTCCCGGTGATGCTGCTTGTCCTGATCTTCCAGCGGCGAATCGTCTCCGGCCTGACCGCGGGCGCAGTCAAGGGATAGCCAGAAAAGGAGAGCCTGAGACATGGCCGAGATCCAGTTCCAAGACGTGACCAAGCGGTATGCCGACGGCTTTGAGGCCGTCAAGCACCTGAATCTCGACGTCCCCGACGGCGAGCTCATGATCCTCGTCGGTCCGTCCGGCTGCGGGAAGTCGACCGCGCTGCGGATGGTCGCCGGGCTCGAGGACATCTCCGACGGCGAGCTCAAGATTGGCGGCCAGGTCGTCAACGAGCGCGCTCCCAAGGACCGGGACATCGCGATGGTCTTCCAGAACTACGCGCTGTACCCGCATATGACCGTGCGCGAGAACATGGGCTTCGCGCTGAAGCTCGCCAAGACACCGCAGTCGGAGATCGATCAGAAGGTCAACGAGGCGGCGAAGATCCTCGACCTCGAGCAGCACCTCGACCGCAAGCCGGCCAACCTGTCCGGAGGCCAGCGGCAGCGGGTCGCGATGGGCCGCGCGATCGTCCGCAACCCGAGCGTGTTCCTGATGGACGAGCCGCTGTCGAACCTCGACGCGAAGCTGCGCGTCCAGATGCGTACCGAGATCTCGCGGATCCAGCAGCAGCTCGAGACGACCACGATCTACGTCACCCACGACCAGACGGAGGCGATGACACTCGGGGACCGGATCGCAGTGATGCGCGCAGGCATCCTGCAGCAGGTCGGGCCCCCGTCGCAGCTCTACGGCCACCCGAACAACCTGTTCGTCGCGGGGTTCATCGGGTCGCCGTCCATGAACTTCCTGTCCGGTGAGATCCACGGCGACACCGTGCACTTGCCGATCGGCGACGTCCGGATCCCGGACGAGCTGCGCCACCGGCTCGAGTCCGGCCCGGGCGGGGGCCGGAGGGGGATCATCGCCGGTCTGCGCCCGGAGCACTTCGAGGACGCGGCGCTGGTCGCGGATCGCTCCAAGGGAACCACGTTCAACACGAAGATCGACGTGCTCGAATCGATGGGCTCGGAGTACTACGCGTACTTCGTCGTCGCCTCCGAGCAGGTCTCTTCGACCGAGCTCGAGGAGCTTGCGGAGGACATCGGTGGGGCCGATCTGCCCCGTGCCCAGGGCGGCGTTCAGGTGACGGCGAGGCTCGCGGCGGAAAGCCAGGTGCAGCAAGGCCGGGAGGCCGAGCTGTGGTTCGACTCGAGGCACCTCCAACTGTTCGATGTGGATTCGGGTCAGAGCCTGCTGGCCGCCGACGGCAACGGCGACCGCGCGGCCGCTGCATCGACCGCATCGCAGAACCCGGCGGCGACCCCGCCTCCGACCTCCACCTGAGCTCCACACTAAGCGCCTGGTGGCTTGCGGCCGGGCGCGACGGGGCTACTCTCAACGGAAGCATGCCGGCACCGCGGTCCACAGGGCTCCCAGGAATGGATGCCCAGCACGATTTCATACGCGCCCGGCGAAGAGCCACCATTGCCGGGCTGATCTCGCGGCTGCGCGGCGAGCCCGACGATGTCGGCGTGGTCCTCCCGTACGAGGAGGTGATCGAGGCGCTCGGCTTCGTCAGCGAGCACCCAACTGGGTTGCACGTGATCCCGCTCGACGCGATCGTGGGCTCGGTCGATCGCGGCCGCGACTACGACCGCCGGTTCAGGCCAACGTCGGGCCGCTCCCGCGGACGCTGGGAGCAGATCGCCGCCGCGGCACGCCGGGGCGAGTCTTTCCCGCCGATCGACCTCCTGCGCGTCGGCGAGCTCTATTTCGTCCGCGACGGCCACCATCGCGTGTCGGTCGCCCGTGCGCTGGGGCGCGCCGACATCGACGCCTACGTCACCGAGGTCGTGACACGCGTCGACGCCGAACGTGCGATGAGGCTCTCCGATCTTCCGCTCAAGAGCCACGAGCGGGTCTTCTTCGAGCGCGTGCCGCTGCCCGCCGAGGCGCGGCCCGAGATCCAGCTGACTGATCCTTGGGACTTCGCCGTACTCGCCGAGGCAGTCGAGGCGTGGGGCTTTCGCGCCAGCCAGAGCCGAGGCGATGCGCTCCGCCGCCAGGAGACCGCGTTGCTGTGGCTGGAGACCGAATACCGGCCCGCCGTGGCTCTGCTGCGAGAGCTCGACCTGGTCGGCGACGCCACCCCCACCGAGGCCTACATGCGGATCGCCGCCAAGCGCTACCGGCTGCTCCGGACCCGCGACTGGAGCGAGGACGTGCTCCGGCAGGTGATGGACGACAGCGGCCACCGGTGGCTGCGACGCAGCTGACCGCATCGGGGCGTGAACCTCGGCGCGGCAGCTGTCCCGTCCGCTAGCCTGCCCCGCGCCATGCCATCGGGTTCGCATTCCTCCGATCTCTCGGCTAAGCCGCGGCGCCGATACGCGCCGCGCATGGCCCCTGAACAGCGTCGCGAACAGCTGATCGACGCGGCCCTCGAGGTGATCCTCGAGCGGGGGTACGGCGGGGTGTCGATCGAGGCGATCGCCCGCGAGGCCGGTATCACGCGGCCAGTGGTCTACGACCATTTCCCGAATCTGAACCGGCTGCTGCATGCCGTGATCGAACGGGAAGAGCGGATCTCGCTCGAGCAACTCGCGGAGGTGGTGCCCGAGCGGCCCGGCGACCACGCGCCGGGAGAGTTGCTTGCGGCCGGGGTGAAGCGCTTCCTCGAGGCGGTCACGAACCGGCCCGCCACCTGGCGGATCATC
>DATJYY010000051.1:0-11185 GCA_035499395.1 Solirubrobacteraceae bacterium | reverse complement strand
CCGGCCGACCACCAATACGTCTGCAGGGCGAGTTGGACGATTTCCACCAGCCTCGGGACCGCTGCGGCGTCGACTGTGCGTGTGTGGCATGACGCTGCTCCTTCGCGAGGCGGCGTGGGAGCCGCCCGCCGCCGGGACATCCTTAGCTCACGACGGCCGGGGCGGATCTGAGCAAGCGCGCGCGGCCGATGCTCTTTCGTGGGAACTCGGGCGTTTGCGGACCCGATTTCGGACGGGCGTGGGGCATGCCTTCGGGGACGACGGGAGGATGGTTACTGCCCGCGCGAGCGTCGAACAAGCCGGCCACTTCGCGCCGCTGACCGCCGCGCTCGTCCAGACCGCCAGTGGATTCACGGGGGCCGACACAGCGCTCGTGCTCGACGTGGGCGCAGGGACCGGGTACCACCTCGCAGGCATCCTCGGATCGCTGCCGCGAGCTGGCGGCGTCGCGCTCGACGCGTCACGTCCCGCCGCTCGCGCCGCGGGCCGCGCGCACGAAGCCATCGCTGCTGTGCGCGCTGACGTGTGGCGTCAGATTCCGCTCGCCGATCGCGCCGTCGATCTAGCGCTCAATGTGTTTGCTCCGCGCAACGGGCCCGAGCTCGGGCGCGTCGTGCGCCCGGGCGGAACCATGCTGTCCGTGACGCCGACCGCGAGGCACCTTCGGGAGCTCGCCCCGCTCCACTCGATCCGAATCGATCCGGACAAAGCGGCCCGGCTGCGCCGTGCACTCGACCCCTGGTTCCAGCCCATCAGCGTCCGGCCTATCACATGGACCCTTCAGCTCAGCAGGGAGCAAGCGGCAGCCGTTCTTCGCATGGGACCCGCAGCGCGGCATCTCCGGCCGGATTTCGACGGCCGCCTAGCCACGCTCGGAGAACCGATCCCAGTCACAGGCGCGGTCCGCCTCCGCGTCTTCGAGCGACGCGCCTAGATCGTCCTCAGGTCGCAGCGCGCGCCTGCTCAAAAAGCCTGGTCCCAACCTTCCGCGGCCAAGCACGCCGCGTCCGCCTTTCCTGGCTGAGCGGGCGGAACCTCGACCAGTGGATGTCGGGCCTCTGTTGGTGTGTTCGCACCTCGTCCGGTCCCAATGCGATGAGCCACTGCCAGACGGACGCGGCACATGGGTCACGCGCTCGCGATCGCGACGCCGATTGCCAGCACAATGGCTCGGCCGAGGGTCACGACGACGATCGAGGAGCGCAAGCTGACGTGCAGGAACCGGTGTCGCACGTGGGCAATCGCGAACAGTTCGATCGCGAACGGTGCCGGCGACGATCAGCGCGCGACTGACATCGGCGATGAGGAATGGGAGGGAGTGAAACAGCCCGCCGAGGGTCGTGGCGGCACCGGTGATTGCTCCGCGGATGACGCCTGAGCCTCGGCCGGTGTGCTCGCCGTTGTCTGAGAGCGCTTCCGAGAATCCCATGCTAATCCCGGCGCTGAGCGCGGTAGCCAGTCCGACGAGCAGCGCGTTCGTGAGTTGCTCGATACGGCAGCGGCGAAGATCGGGGCGAGCTTCGAGACGGTGCCGTCGATCATTCCGACGAGGGAGGGCTGCACGATCCGGAGCACGAACTCCTGCTTCTCGTAGCCGCTGATGCGCGTGATGACCCGGCTCGGCCTGGGCCTGCGGCGGGCACGCAGAGCCGCGAGGGCGGACGCCGCTGGGGCGCTCATCGTGACCGCCGTTCGATCTCGGCGAGGTTCTCGTCGCCGAGCTCGAGACCCGGACCTTCACATATCCCGATCCGTTTCATCATGCGGTCTCCTGTTCGAACTCGACCGAGTCGCGATCGCGGACGGTTACGAGTGCCGCCAGCCGCCGCTTGGGGAGGAGGGATAGCAGGGCGATCAGTGCGCCCACTCCGACAGCGCCGGCGCCGATCGCCCAGCCGAGGTGAAAACCGCCGGTGAGCGCCTGGAGGTGGTCTTGTCCCTGGCCGGCGAGTGCTTTGGTGTGCTGGGCGGCGAGGCTGGCTAGCGCCGCGGTTCCGATCGCGATCGAGATCTGTTGTGAGGCGTTGAGGATTCCGGAGGCCAGACCGGCGTCGGCGATCGGCACGTCGGCCATCGCGATCGTCGTCAGCGGCAGGAACGACAACCCCGCGCCCAGGCCGAGGAGCGCGAACGGCAGCGCGATCGTGGGGAAGTAGCTCGTGTGTGTCGGCAACCGCGAGAGCAGCACGAGCGCTGCGGCGAGCGCGGCCAGGCCGGCGAGCACCACACGTGTGGCCCCGAACCGGCTCATCAGTCGAGCGGTCAGCCCGAGCGAGAACAGGCCGATGAGCAGCGTCAGCGGTAGGAAGGCGAGGCCGGTCTCGAGTGCCCCGTAGCCGTGCACGTGCTGGAGGTAGAGCACGCCGAGGAGGAAGGTCGAGTACATGCCCGTGCCCACGAAGCCGCGCACTACGCTCGATCCGACTAGGCCGCCGACGCGCAGGATCCGCAGCGGGAACATCGGGTTAGACAGCCGCGCCTCGACCACCACGAACACCGCCAGCAGCGCCACCGCCGCGCCGCCGAACGCGAGCGTGTGCGCTGAGGTCCAGCCATAGTCGGCGGCTTTCACGATCGCGTACACCCCGAGCATCAGCGCGACCGTGACCAGCACCGCGCCCGTCACGTCGACGCCGTGCCCGAGCCCGAGGCGCTCGGTCTCGTTGATCAGCGCCGAGCCGAGCGCGAATGTCACAAGGCCAATCGGCACGTTGATGAAGAAGATCCAGTGCCAGTCGACGGCTTGCGTGACCACACCGCCGGCGAGCAGCCCGAGCGACCCGCCGCCGGCGAGGATGAATGTGTACACACTCATCGCGATCGCGCGCTCCGACGGCTCGGGAAAGTCCGTAACCAGCAAGGCCAGCACCGCCGCCGAGGCCACCGCGCCGCCCAGTCCCTGGACGAATCGGGCCGCGATCAGCGCCACCTGATCGCCCGCCAGCCCACATGCGACCGAAGCCAGCGTGAACAGGACCACGCCGCTCAGGAACATTCGCCTACGCCCGAGCAGGTCTCCCAGGCGCCCAGCCAGCAGCAGGAAGCTGCCGAACGCGATCAGGTACGAGTCCAGCACCCACGCCAGGTTGGCCTGCGAGAAGCCAAGGTCGCGCTGCATCGACGGCAGCGCGACGTTCACGATCGTTCCGTCCAGCACCATCATCAGCTGCCCCATGCACACGACCGCGAGAGCGAGCCACCGTCGACCTTGCCCATTGATCAAGTTCTTCATTGTCATCACGCCTCCTTCAGGAGTTCGATAGCGAGATTATTACGAATAATCTTGCTATCCTCAATAGCGTGGTTATACTATCCTCATGCCTGAGCGTCAAGTCACCGGTCGCCCGCGACGCGGCGAGCGGCGCCTGATCACCCGCGCACAGCTGCTGGATGCCGCAGAGCGCGTATTCGCCCGCGACGGCCTGCGGGGCGCCTCGGTCGACACGATCGCGTTGGAGGCCGGCTACTCGACCGGCGCCGTCTACTCCAACTTCAAGGGCAAGGAGGACCTGTTCATGACACTGCTCGAGGAGCGCATCGACCCACGGTTGGCGAAGGTCTACGAAGCGCTGGAGGCCGAACTCGCGGCCGGCGTCCCGCCGCTCGAAGCAGCCCGCCGCTTCGTGTCGCTGCTCCGAGGCGAACGCGACGCCTTCCTGCTGCTGATCGACTTCTGGGGCCAGGCGGTACGCGACCCCACCGCAGCCGAGCGCTTCGCCCAGCGCCACGCCCGCCTCCGAGCCGTCGTCGGACGCCTCCTCGACGCCGCCATCCCCGAACGCGACACCCGACCCACGCTCCCCACCGACCAACTCGCCACCGTCCTAATCGCGCTCGGCAACGGCTTCGCGATTGACCTCCTCGCCGACCCCGACGCCGTCCCCGACGATCTCTTCGGACACGCGCTCGGCGCACTCGTGCAAGGCTCCCGCGCGCCGCAATGACTTGCTGGTGCGCCCGGCGATGATCGTGCGGGCGAGGTGATGCCCGACCTACCGACCGGCGGTGCGGCGCAGAGGCACCGGCCGCGCCGTAACTGGGCGGTCATCCAGCACGTCGACTACGACGGCGAGGGCGCCATTGGCCACGCCTTGCGTCGCGCCGAATGTCCGTGGGTCAGCGTGCGCCCGTTCCGGGGTGATCCCGTCCCGCGCGCGGCGGACCTCTCGGGGTTGATTGTGCTCGGAGCGCCCGACGGGTCGGCCGATGACCGCGGCTGTCAGCATCTCGTAGCAGAGCGACGTCTGATCGCGGATGCAGTAGGCCTTGGGCTGCCGGTTCTGGGTGTCTGCTTCGGTGCCCAGCTGCTCGCGGTCGCGCTGGGCGGAAGGGTGATCAGCGACGGTCTACCCGAGGTTGGCATGGGTGCCGCCTCGCTGACCGCCGCCGGCCGCGCGGATCGAGTCCTCGGTTCAGCTGCCCCGGACCTCACGGTCCTGCACTGGCACCGCCACAGCTACACGTTGCCGCGAGGAGCGGTTCGCCTGGCCACCAGCAGCTCGGGGATCGAGCAGGCGTTTCGGGTCAACGACAACGTGTACGGGCTCCAGTTTCACGTTGAGATCAACGCCGAGCTGGCGCGAGCGATCGCCGACCAGATGCCCGAGGGTGCGCTCGCGTCCGACGCCGTCGCCCGCGCGAGCGCATGGGGAAACGCGGTACTCGATCGTTTCCTGGCTGAGCCTTGAGCGTTGGTCCTCCTACTGCTCTGATGCGTCGTCAGCCGAGGTACTGGGTGTGCATGTGTTGATGGACGGCCGTGAGCGTGGCGGATGCGATCGTGCGTGCGCGTTCGTTGCCGTGGTGAAGGACGGTGCGGAGGTGGCTGCGGTCTTTGATGAGTTCCGCGCGCCGAGCTCGGATTGGGGCCATTCGTTGGTTGAGCGTGTCGGTCACGATCGTCTTGAGCGTGGCGGCCCCGTGGTCCCCGATCTCCTCGGCGATGTCAGCGGCTGGGCGTTGCTGGCAGAGCGCCGCGATGTCGAGCAGGTTTGAGATCTCCGGCCGGTGCTGAGGGTCGTAGCTGATGTGACGATGGCGGTCGGTCTTGGCGGCGCGGATCAGCTGTGCGGTCTGGTCCGGGTCGGCGGCGATCGGGATCGAGTTGCCGCGGCTTTTGCCCATCTTGCGTCCGTCGAGCCCGAGGAGCAGCGGCGCGGCGCTGAGGAGTGGTTGTGGCTGGGGGAAGAACGGCTGGCCGGGGCTGTAGTGGTCGTTGAACCGGCGGGCGATCGTTCG
This sequence comes from Solirubrobacteraceae bacterium, assembly GCA_035499395.1. Lineage (GTDB taxonomy): Bacteria > Actinomycetota > Thermoleophilia > Solirubrobacterales > Solirubrobacteraceae > Palsa-465. The sequence goes on along the minus strand of DATJYY010000051.1, from coordinate 5,947 downwards.
GGCGAGTTCGATGTGCGGAAGTTGGTCCTTGCCGACGGGGACCAGGTTCGCGCGGCAGAACAGGATGTCGGCGGCTTGGTGCACGGGGTAGGTGAGCATCAGCCCGGATGTGGCCGTGCCTTTGCTTGCCGCGATCTCTTCCTTGACGGTCGGATTGCGGGCGAGTTCGGCCACAGTGACGAGGCTGAGGAACGGCAACATCAGTTGGTTGAGCTCTGGGACGTGACTGTGCGTGAAGATCACCGCGCAAGCCGGGTCGATCCCGACGGCCAGATAGTCGGCAACGAGGCCCTCGACGTCCTCAGGCAGCGACGCGGGGCTGTCTCGATCGGTGATCGTCTGATAGTCGGGGATCACCAGGAGCAGCTCGACTCCGAGCTGCTGCAGACGCACCCGGTTCTCGAGGGTGCCGAAGAGATGGCCGATGTGCAGCGGCCCGGTCGGGCGGTCGCCGGTAAGGATCCGAAACGCGGAAGGATCCTGGCGAACGGCCTCGTCTAGGTCCGTGCGGGCGTCGGCGAAGACCTCCTTCGGCTTGGCGGATCCGCTCGGGATTGCGAGCGTGGGGTCGATGGCCGTCATCAGCTCGGACTCGCGAGTCGCGCCGCCAGGCGGAATAGCCGCGCCCTCACGTTGGCGATCCGTTCTGCGTCGTGCCGATCGCGCCTCGACGCGCGGGCTTCGCTGGCGAGCCGGGAGCGCTCGGCTGCGCGCAGGTGATCCGCGACGCGCTGCTGCGCGATTAGGAAGTGCTGGTTGGCGTTCATCTGTCCTCCTGGAGGGCCGGGTGGTCGATGCGACGGAACCATGGCCGAGCGGCCGCCTGCTCACATCAGGGAAGTCGCCGGTCGATTCACCTGTCGGCGATCCGATCTCGCCCGCCCTGTCCGTTTCGGCCGCGACGGGCTATGGTGCGAGCGATGTCTGAGCTCGGGTTCAGCGGGCCGAGCGGCGCTCTGGTCGGGCGAGGCGAGGAGTGCAGTGAGGTCGAGCGGTTGCTCGAGGACGCCCGCTCGGGCAACAGCGGCTCGCTGGTGATCCGTGGCGAGGCTGGGATCGGGAAGACGTCGCTGCTGGAGCATGCGGCGGCGTGCGCGCCCGGGATGATCGTGCTGCGCGCGACGGGCGTCGACGCGGAGTCCGACCTCGCTTTCGCTGGGCTATATGGGTTGGTGCGACCTGTGCTCGCCAAGCTCGGTCAGCTGTTCGAGCCGCAGGCCGCGGCGCTCGCCGGAGCGCTCGGGATAGCACCGTCGACCGATCCGGATCGATTGCTTGTGTCGGCGGCTGTACTGGGGTTGCTCGCTGCCGCCGCCGAGGATCAGCCGGTGCTGTGTCTGATCGATGACGCGCAATGGCTGGATCGCCCGTCGGCCGACGCTCTGGTATTCACGGCCCGCCGCCTGCGCGCCGAGCGCGTGGCGATGCTGTTCACGGCACGCGAGGGTGAGGCGCAGCAGTTCACAGCCGTTGGGCTGGCGGAGCTCTGGGTCGGTCAGCTGGACGCGCGTTCCGCGGAGGCGATCCTCGGTGTCGGCGCGAGTACCGCCGCGCCGGTCGTGCGCAGACGGCTGTTGGCCGAAGCGGCCGGTAACCCGCTGGCGCTGCGCGAGCTGCCGGCCGGGCTGACGAGTGGTCAACTGGGCGGCGACGATCCTCTGCCCGATGCGATCCCGCTGACACCGCGCCTTCACGGCTTGTTCCGCGAGCGGATCGCGCAGCTGCCCGAGACGACACAAACCGCACTGCTGATCGCTGGGATCGACAACACCGGTGAGCTTGCCACCGTCCTGCGCGCGGCCGCCGGTCTCGGGCTCGCAACCGATGCGCTTGATCCTGCCGAGAGCGCTGCGTTGATCCGCACCGATGGCGGTTCGATCACGTTCCGGCATCCGCTTGTGCGCTCGGCGCTGTATGAGGCAGCACCTCTCGGTCAACGTCAGCGAGTGCATGCGGCGCTCGCGAGCGCACTGGCCGGGGACGAACACGCCGATCGGCGTGTCTGGCATCAGGCGATGGCTACCTTGGCGGGCGACGAGGAGGTCGCGGCGGCGCTCGAGGCCTCGGCGCGGCGGGCTCGCCGGCGTGCCGGTCACGCGTCGGCCGCCACCGCGTTCGAGCGCGCCGCGGAGCTGACGCTCGATCAGGCCCGGCTCGTTCCGCGCCTGCAATCGGCCGCCAGTGCTGCGTGGGACGCCGGTCAACCGGATCGCGCGCGAGGGCTGATCAATCGAGCGATGCCAAGCGCGGAGCGAGGACAGCGGGCGCGGCTGCTGTATCTGCGCGGCCTGATCGAGTCGCGCTGCGGACCCATGCGCGACGCCGCAGCAACCCTCATCGAGGGCGCCGACGCCAGCGATGATCCGTCGCTGACCATCGAGATGCTGCATCAAGCCGCCGAAGCCGCCGCCGATACCGGCGATCGAGCCAAGGTGAGCACGTTCGGCGCGCGCGCGCAGGAGGTCCCGGCGCAGGCCAGACGCGACGAGTTCAGCAAGCTCGTGCTGACCGGCTTCGCGACGCTGTTCGCCGGCGAACACGCGCAGGCCCGGGCGATCTTCGACGATGCGCTGAACCTGGCTCGCGAGCTCGATGACGATCCACAGACGCAGATCTGGGCCGCGAACGCCGCCTCCGGCGGTTCTGACCTTGGGGCCGGGCGGGAGTTCGCGACCCGGGCAGTGCAACTCGCGCGCGAGCGCGGGCTGCTGAGTCTCCTCCCGGTCGCACTCGAGCAACAGGGACTCGAGCTGCTCGCGAACAGTAGCTTCGAGCAAGCCTACGCCGCCGCCGAGGAGGGATACCTGCTCTCGCTCGACCTGGGGCACGGCTGGGGATGGCATCTGGCGACGATGGCCGGAGTCGAGGCGGTCTGGGGTCGCGAACAGGACGCTCGACGACACATCGACGAGGTGCTGGCCCTGACCGGGCGAAGCGGTGAGACGTTTCTCGCCACGCTCGCCCGGGCGACGCTCGGGCTACTCGAACTGACCATCGGCAGACCCGACGAGGCCGCCGAAGTGCTGCTCGAGATCACCGCAGCCGAGCGACCGGACATCCAGCCGATCATCGCCATCAACGCGGTGCCGGATCTCGTCGAAGCGGCCGTGCGGGCTGATCACCCTCTTGGCCCTATCGAGCGGCCGGTGACCCGGTTTCGCGAGTGGGTCCTACACGCACCGACCGACGCCCGTCACTCGCTGCTGGCGCGTTGTGAGGCTCTCCTCGGGCTACGCGGGCCGGGCGATGCGTTCGCCGAAGCCGTGGAGCTGGGGAGCACGCTCGCACCGTTTCACCGCGCGCGCAACCAACTGCTCTATGGCGAGTGGCTGCGTCGCGAGCGCAAGCGGACGGAGGCCCGCGTTCACCTGCGCGCCGCGAGCGAGCTGTTCCGCGTGCTCGGTGCCGCTCCATGGGAGGAGCGCGCTGCGGCGGAGCTGCGCGCATCCGGCGAGACGGCGCGCAAGCGCGATCCCTCGACGTTGGATCAGCTGACACCGCAGGAACTGCAGATCGCCGATCTCGTCGCAGAGGGGTTGACCAATCGCGAGATCGCCACGCAGCTGTTCCTGAGTCCGCGGACGATCGAATACCACCTGCGCAAGGTGTTCGGCAAGCTCGGGATCGCATCCCGCAGCGAGCTCATCCGACGCGGACGCACACTCGAGAACGTTCGCTGACACCCCGGAACTGGGGATGTCACTGATGCGAGCCGCACTCCCATGCGGCACGGTTCAGGAATGGACAATTCCAGCGCCGACGCTCGGCGCGTTCGCGTCGTGATCATCGACGACCATGAGATCTCCCGTGCCGCGTGCCGAGCGCTGCTGCACACAGAAGGGCTCGATGTCGTCGCGGACCTCCCGGTCGGTGACCAGGCGATCGCGGTGACGGAGACCATGCGTCCCGACCTGGTGATCCTCGACGTCACCTCCGAGCAACCACTCCCTGTTGTAATCGCCAAGCTTCGGGCGCTGCCAAACGCTCCGGCGGTCGTGCTCACGTCGAGTTCGACCGGCCTGGTCTTTCGCGAACAGCTTGACGGCGTTCGCTTTGTGCCGAAGGCCGATATCTGCAGCGAGCGACTCCTCCGATACCTCCCATGATCGACGCACCCTAATCCCGACGCTGCCGTCCTCGACGCGCCATGAGAGGTCGGAACCCGTCACCACCCAACGGGTGAGCGACGTGACAGCGCGGTCCGTGCGCGCCGCGCCGGCGTCCCGACTGGTGTGACGACCGGTGCTTTCCCTGGTGCGAGCGCCGCCCTGCTGCGCGACCCTGCCGGACATGTTCAACGCCTCACCGTCACTGATAACTAGCCCGAACACGAGGAGGACAGCCAGATGACACCGACGATTGAGGCCCACGGCCTCACCAAACGCTTTGGCAAGGCGGTGGCGCTCGACGGCCTGGACCTGGTCGCCGATGCTGGCCAGGTGGTCGCGGTGCTCGGCCCCAACGGCGCCGGCAAGACTACCTTCGTGCGCGCTCTGGCGACACTGCTCGCGCTTGACGGGGGAGCTTTGCTGGTCGCAGGGCAAGACGTACGCAAGCGGCCCGCTGCCGTGCGGCGCGCGATAGGGCTAGCCGGTCAGTTTGCGGCCATCGAGCCGGCGATGACCGGCCGCGAGAACGTCGAGATGGTCGCCAGCCTGTTCGGACAGAACCGGCGGACTGCAAAGGCGAGCGCCGCCGCGGTTCTCGAGCAGCTCGGCCTCCTCGACGCCGGCGACCGTCTCGCGCGCACGTACTCGGGCGGCATGCGCCGCCGGCTGGACCTCGGCGCAAGCCTGGTCGGGTCTCCGCGGCTGCTGCTACTCGACGAGCCCACGACTGGGCTTGATCCGCGCAGTCGGATCGAGTTGTGGGACGCGATCAGACGGCTGGTGCACTCCGGGACCGACGTGCTGCTGACCACCCAGTACCTCGACGAGGCAGACCATCTCGCCAGCCAGATCGTGATCATCGACCACGGCCGGGCGGTCGCGACGGGCTCGCCCGCCGAGCTCAAGCGCCGGATAGGCGGCCAGGTCACCGAGGTCCACGTTCGCAACAGTCAGGACCTCGGGACCGTCGCCGAGACGCTCGGACGGATCGACGCCGGTGCTGCCGAGATCGACGAGGCGACCCGACGGGTCAGCGCACGAGTCGACTCGGGCGCCGATGGGCTGACGACAGCGTTGCGATCAGTCCAGATCGCCGGGATCGAGATCGACCAAATCGCCGTGCGCCAGCCAAACCTCGACGAGGTGTTCCTGACGCTAACCGCATCTCGGTCCGACACCGACCACGCCGCGAGGACCGCCCGCGCGGCGGCATAGCGCACAACAACGAAAGGCAAATCCGCAGATGACAACCATCGCATCGACACTCGACTCGCCAGCGACAGCCAAAAGCCATCACGCGGGCCTCGCCAGGAGCACCCTGACAGTGACCCGCCGCGCAGATGCATCTGCAGCAGACCGGATCGGGTGAGGACGCGGTCGTCACCAAGGTCACGTGGACCGGCGGGAGCACGCCGACCGGCCAGGACTCGCTGTTCCAGTTCCTGGCGCAGCCGGCTTCGGCCAAGACGTACACGTTCCAGGTCCAGCAGACGTACTCCGACGGGTCGATCGTGAACTGGGCGGGTTCGGAGTCCTCGGAGGCGCCCGCCCCGACGATCGAGGCGGCCGACTCGCTGGGCGGCGGCGGTGTGTCGCTGCTGACGATCATCGCGCTGATCGTCGGAGTGCTCGGCCTGATCGCCGGCGGGTTCGCGCTCCTCGGGGGGTCGAAGGAGCGGACGCTCGCGTGACCTCGCGGCGTGGGATCGTCCTGACGGTGGCCGTGATGCTGGCCTGGCTTGTACTCGCGAGGGCGGCGTCGCCCATGCGTATCTCGTCAGGCCGGTCCCGGCCGCGAGCGTCGTCCTCGACGTCCCGCCCGAGAACATCCAGCTCAC
>DATJYY010000050.1:0-5166 GCA_035499395.1 Solirubrobacteraceae bacterium | reverse complement strand
GCCGAGGGCAAACCACGGGGACCCCAGCAACGCTCTGGCACCTTGCAGCGGACGGTCGAGCCGAACCGTGTTCGCGGCCCGGGCACCGCGCTGCTTGAGCAGAAAAGCGACCTGCGTCACGACGGCGCATGCCAGCGCCGGTGCGATACCCACGTACAGCATCGACCTCATCCTCCGGCTCCGTCGGTATGTTCGGAGGATCGCTGCTGGCGAGCCTTGGCGATCACGGGGACATCCCGTCGGTGCGCCGACAAGCTCTGGATTTCGATGACTCTTGGGGTGACCATGGCCGCAAGGTATTCGTGGCGGGGGTGCTGCGCCTATGAGCGCTCGGTACAGGAACCAGCCCCCAGTTTTGTGGCCTCACGACAGCGACCTCCGATCGTTTCCCGCGTATCAATCGAGTCATCACCCAAGCCCCCTTATGAGGAGAGCAATTCGATGAGCGCGATCAACAATGTCCCCGAACTGCTGCGGGCACAGGCCTCCCGCATCCCCGATCAGCCGTTCGTCCGGTGGCGCGGGCGGACGGTGAGCTACGCGGAGTTCGATGCTCGTACGGACGCGTTGGCGGCGGGTTTGGCTGATTTGGGCGTGAAGCCCGGCGACGTTGTGTCGGTGATGCTCCCTAATTGCCTCGAGTTCCTCGAGGCGTGGTGGGCGATCTTAAAAGCCGGCGGGGTGTTCGGTCCGATCAACCCGGCGTTCACCGCGCCCGAGGCGGCGTATGTGCTCGGTCATTCGCGAGCGGTCGCGGTTGTCACCGATGCCCGGGGTGCGGGGACGCTGGCAGGCGCGGCCGGGACTCCCGAGCTCGCGCGGCTACGGCATCTGATCTCGGTGGACGACGGAAGCGACCTGACACTCGAGTCGCTGGCCGGTCGCGGTGGCCAGGCTCCCGCCGCCCAGCGCAGCGGTGACGATCTGGCCACGCTGATGTACACGTCGGGGACGACCGGCAAGCCGAAGGGCGCGATGCTCACGCATGGGAATGTGCTCGCGAACGCGGCGATGGGCGCGGAGCTTTTGCCGCTGGTTTCCGGCGAGCGGGTCGGGATGCTGCTGCCCCTGTTCCACGTCAACGCGCAGATCGTGACGTGCGTGGTCCCGATGATGGTCGGCTGCGAGGTCGCGATGTGGGAGCGCTTCTCGGCCTCGACGTTCTGGCAGACCGTCGCTGAGCTCGAGCCGGTCGCGGTCTCGGCGGTGCCGACGATCCTCGCCGCGGTGCTGCACACCGCCAACGCCCCCGCCGGTCCCACCTCGCTGCGCTACATCATCTGCGGCGCGGCGCCGCTCTCGCGGGAGCTGCTGGAGGCGTTCGAGAGCCGCTTTGACATTCGCATCCTCGAGGGCTACGGCCTCACCGAGTCGACCTGCGTCTCGTCGCTGAACCCGTACTACGGGGTGCGCAAGCCGGGGTCGATCGGGCTGCCCGTCCGCGGCCAGCAGATGAAGATCGTCGCCCCCGACGGCAGCCCGGTGGAGGATGGCCAGTTGGGCGAAATCGTGGTCAAGGGCCCCAATGTGATGGCTGGCTACCTCCACAACCCGGATGCCACGGCGAAGACGATCCAGAAGGCGTGGCTGCACACCGGCGATGTCGGCTATGTCGACTCTGACGGTTACTTCTTCATCGTCGACCGCGCCAAGGACATGATCATCCGCGGCGGTGAGAACATCTACCCGCGCGAGATCGAAGAAGTCCTCTACACCCACCCCGGCGTGCTCGAGTGCGCCGTTATCGGCGTGCCCCACGAGGTCCGCGGGGAGGAAGTCCTCGCCGTCCTCGCGCCCAAACCCGGCGCCGAGCTCGACGAAGAAGAGCTCAAAGCCTGGGCCGGCGAGCGCCTCGCGGCGTTCAAAGTCCCCAGAAGGTTCGAGATCCGCGCCGAACTCCCCAAAACCACGACTGGCAAGATCAGCAAACCGCCCCTGCGCGAAGAATTCGGCCACTGGGCGCCCACGAGCGCGAAGCAATAAGCGGGGGCGCTCAGCTCCCCTGGATCATCCAGCTCGGACGTGGGATGATCGGAACGGCGGCGAGGTCCGTACCGAGCGTTCGAGGAGTTTGATCGATGAGCCAGAATCTGGCGGAAAAGCTGGTGATGAGCGCCTCGCATCACCCCGAACATGTCGCGGTGCAACTCGAAGCAGACACGATGACCTACGCCGAGCTCGATCAGGCGAGCGGGCGGCTCGCGGGCTTCCTGCAGGCGCGTGGCATCGAGCCGGGGGACCGCATCGGGCTCATGCTGCCCAACGTGCCCGAGTTCGTCCCCGTCTACTACGGCATTCTGCGTGCGGGCGCCGTCGTGGTGCCGATGAACATCTTGCTCAAGGAGCGCGAGATCGCTTTCTACCTGTCGGACCCCGAGGCCAAGCTGGTGTTCGCGTGGCACCAATTCCAGGCCGCCGCGCAGGCCGGAGCGGACGCCGCCGGCGCGGAGTGCTGGGTCGTGTCTCCCGACGGGTTTGCGGAGCTGCTGGCCAGCGCCGCGCTGCTGTCGGAGCCTGCGGACCGCGATGGGTCGGACACGGCTGTGATCCTCTACACCTCCGGCACGACCGGGAAGCCGAAAGGGGCCCAGCTCACACACGCCAACCTGGCGAGCAACGTCGAGGCGCTGCTGCTGCTCTTCTCGCTCGTGCCCGAGGATCTGATCCTCGGAGCGCTGCCACTGTTCCACGCCTTCGGTCAGACCTGCACGCTGAACACCGCGATCGCCTCGGCCTCGACGTTCGTGCCGGTTCCCCGGTTCAACGCGGAGAGGGTGCTGTACACGATCGAGCGCGACCGCATCACGGTGTTTGCCGGCGTCCCGACGATGTTCGCGGCGATGCTCCACGATCCCCACCGCGATCGGTTTGACGTCTCGACGCTCCGGCTCTGTATCTCCGGTGGCGCCGCGATGCCCGGCGAGATCCTCCGCGGTTTCGAGGAGGCCTTCGGCTGCATCATCCTCGAAGGCTACGGCCTCTCGGAGACCTCGCCGGTCGCGAGCTTCAGCCGCCCTGATCGCGAGCGCAAAGTGGGCTCGATCGGGCTCCCGATCGAAGGTGTGGAGATGCGCGTCGTCGATGACTCACGGCAGGAGGTGGCGCAGGGCGAGGTGGGCGAGATCGCGATCCGCGGTCACAACGTGATGTCGGGGTATTGGCACCGCCCGGAGGCGACGGCCGAGGCGATCGACGCGGATGGATGGTTCTACACCGGCGACATTGCTCGTGTCGATGAGGATGGCTACTTCTTCATCGTCGATCGCAAGAAGGAGTTGATCATCCGCGGCGGTTACAACGTCTATCCGAGGGAGATCGAGGAGGTGCTTTATGAGCACCCCGCCGTGGCCGAAGCGGCGGTGATCGGGCTTCCCCACTCGGAGCTGGGCGAGGAGGTTGGCGCCGCCGTCGTGCTCAAGCCGGGCTGCGAGGCGAGCCACGACGAGCTGCGGGCATTCGTCAAGGAGCGGGTGGCAGCCTACAAGTACCCACGCCACGTCTGGTTCCTCGACGAGCTGCCGAAAGGCGCGACGGGCAAGATCCTCAAGCGGGACGTCAAGGCGCCGGCGGGGGCGACGGGCTCGGCGGCGCCTGCGCCTTGAGTGGGACGAAATCGCCCTTGCCCGAGCCGTATATGCACGGGTTAGACTGAACGCGGGATGTCGACGGTCCAACCGGACCTCGAGACGGTCGTTGGGCAGCAGATGGAAGCTGTTCTGATCACGGTGCGGCCAAGTCCGCTTGCCCAGGAGATGGCCGATCTGCTGATGGCGTCGATCCCCGAGCTGGGTCGCGCCGCCGACGAGGACTTCCGCGCCGGGTTGCTGCTCAGCTGCGAGAGCAATCTGAACACGATCTGGAGCCAGCTTCTGACCGGCGCTTCGCTTGACTCGATCGCTCCGCCGGCGGAGGCGATCGCCTGGTCGCACGAGCTCGTGCACCGAGGCGTTGCGCTTCCTGCGCTGCTGCGGGCCTACCGGCTCGGTCACGGGCTGGCGGAGCGCCGCATAGAGGAGGCTGCCGCCGCGCTCGAGATAGAGCCGGAGATCCGATGGCGGGTGCTCGCCCGGATCTCGCATTTCATGTTCGCCTACATCGACGTGATCTGCACCGCCCTGGTTGACGATTACGAGCAGGAACGGGCGCAGTGGATTCGCGGCGCGGCCGCGGCTCGTGCCGAGTTGGTGAGCGCGATCGTCGAGCGTGACCCGGTCGAGGTTCGTGCCGCCGGCGAAAAGCTGGGATATGACGTGACGCGCCGCCACGTGGCGCTGATCGTGTGGGCCGATCCGCCCCGCGCCGCGCAGCAGGCCGGTTCGCTCGAGGGCGAAGCGACAGCGCTAGCAGCGGCCCTCGGTGGCGGGCCGGTGCTGACCGTGCCCATCGGTGAGCGTGCCGTTTGGGCTTGGACCTCGGGAAACCATCTCACCGACGATCCGGCGGCCGTCGACCACGCGATGGGCGGCGGCGTGCGCGCCGCGATCGGAACCTGCCGTCAGGGTCTCGCAGGCATGGCCGATTCGCATGATGAGGCACGCGTTGCTCGTCGGGTCGCCGAGCTGCGAGCGATCCGTCCTGGCACGGTGGTCGGCTACCGCGCCGCTGATCTGACGGCGCTGTTGACCGCCGATCCGGTCGAAGCCGTGAGGTTCGCCGAGACCGAGCTCGGAGAGCTCCTGATGGACAGCGACACGGCCGGCAGGCTGAGGGCGACAGTCCGCGTTTATCTCGAGGAGAACCTCAGCCCAGCACGCGCCGCTCGCCGCCTCGGGATCCATCAGAACACGGTCGTGTACCGGGTCAAGCAAACCGAGGGGCTGCTCGGACATGCGATCGAGCAGCGCCGCCTGCAGCTCGAGGTCGCGCTGCGGCTGTCGGACATGATCGACGGGTTGCGCGCCGCCGCCGAGCGCGCACCTCACACGCGCGGGTAGCCGTCGAGGACTCACCGCACGGCGGCTCGGGCTCGAAGCCTCGGCTGCGCGGTTTGTGGGCGGAGACCAGGAGTCGCCCTCGGGACTGGCGTGGGCAGCCATGGAGAGGGCGCGCACGCACTGAGATAACCCTCCCCACAGTTCAACTAGCCCCGGAGGAGATTTCTGCGATGGGATTCATGACAGGGAACTTCCCGCCGGTCGACCCGGCGACGTTCATGGACAAGCCGTA
>DATJYY010000049.1:0-29342 GCA_035499395.1 Solirubrobacteraceae bacterium | reverse complement strand
GTGCTGCTGGTGAAGCTTGCCTCGACCGCCGTGGTCGGCCAGTTGCTCGGGCTCACGCGCGAAGAGCTCATCAACGCCGTTTCGCTCGCCGTGGTCGACGGCCAGGCGCTGCGCACCTACCGCCACGCACCGAACACCGGTTCGCACAAGTCGTGGGCCGCGGGCGACGCCACTTCGCGCGCCGTGCGCCTCGCGCTCATGGCGAAGACAGGCGAGATGGGCTATCCCTCGGCGCTCACGGCGAAAACGTGGGGCTTCTACGATGTCTCGTTCAAGGGCCAGCCGTTCCGGTTCCAGCGCCCCTACGGCACGTACGTGATGGAGAACGTGCTGTTCAAGATTTCGTTCCCCGCCGAATTCCACGCGCAGACCGCCGCCGAAGCCGCGATGACGCTGCACGGCGTGCTCGCCCAAAAGGGCAAGACGGTCGGGGACATCAAGCGCATCACCATTCGCACACACGAAGCGGCGATCCGCATCATCGACAAGAGCGGCCCGCTCGCGAACCCCGCCGACCGCGACCACTGCATCCAGTACATGGTCGCCGTGCCGCTCATTTTCGGGCGTCTGACCGCCGCCGACTACGAAGACGAAGTCGCGAGCGACCGGCGCATCGACGCCCTGCGCGCGAAAACGGTGTGTGTGGAAGACCCGCAGTTCACGAAGGACTATCACGACCCCGCGAAGCGCTCGATCGCGAACGCACTGCGCGTCGAACTGAACGACGGCACGACGCTCGACGAGGTTGTCGTGGAGTACCCGATTGGCCACCAGCGGCGGCGCCAGGAAGGCATTCCGCTGCTGATCGGGAAGTTTCGAACCAACCTCGCGCGGCGCTTCCCGTCAAAGCAGCAGCAGGCTATTCTCGATGTCTCGCTGGACGAAGCGCGGCTATTCGGCTTACCCGTCAACGAGTACGTCGACATGTACGTGATCTGAGCAATCCGGCAGGCATCAGTAACAGCAGCAAGCGTGCAGTAAAGCGTTATTTCCGCGATTAAACGAAGGAAAATACCATGGCCCACAACCTCCACAAAACGCTCAAGGAATTCGACACCGGTTCCGGCAAAGGCAAGTTCTACTCGCTGCCGCAACTCGGCAAGCAGCTCGGCGTGAAGATCAATCGCCTGCCGGTCTCGATCCGTCTCGTGCTCGAGTCCGTGCTGCGTAACTACGACGGCAAGAAGATCGCGGAGGAGCACATCGAGCAACTCGCGAACTGGAAGCCGAACGCCTCGCGCGTCGACGAAATCCCCTTCGTCGTCGCCCGTGTCGTGCTGCAGGACTTCACGGGCGTGCCGCTGCTCGCCGACATCGCCGCCATGCGCGGCGTCGCCAAGCACGTCGGCCGTGACCCGAAGGTCATCGAGCCGCTCGTGCCGGTGGATCTCGTCGTCGACCACTCGGTCCAGATCGACTACTTCCGCCAGAAGGACGCGCTCGACCTGAACATGAAGCTGGAATTCCAGCGCAACAACGAGCGCTACCAGTTCATGAAATGGGGCATGCAGGCGTTCGACACGTTCAAGGTCGTGCCGCCGGGCATCGGCATCGTCCACCAGGTCAACCTCGAATACCTCGCACGCGGCGTGCACAAGAAGGCCGAAGGCGGCGACACCGTCTACTACCCGGACACGCTCGTCGGCACGGACAGCCACACCACGATGATCAACGGCATCGGCGTGGTGGGCTGGGGCGTGGGCGGCATCGAAGCCGAAGCGGGCATGCTCGGCCAGCCGGTGTACTTCCTCACGCCGGACGTCGTGGGCGTCGAGCTGAAGGGCAAGCTGCGCGAAGGCTGCACGGCAACCGACCTCGTGTTGACCATCACCGAAATGCTGCGCAAGGAGAAGGTCGTCGGCAAGTTCGTCGAGTTCTTCGGCGAAGGCACGGCATCGCTCTCGGTGCCGGACCGCGCGACCATCGGCAACATGGCGCCGGAATACGGCGCGACCATGGGCTTCTTCCCGGTCGACGAAAAGACCATCGACTACTTCAAGGGCACGGGCCGCACGGAAGCAGAAATCTCGGCATTCGAGAACTACTTCAAGGCGCAGGACCTCTTCGGCGTGCCGAAGGCCGGCGATATCGACTACACGAAGACGCTCACGCTCGACCTCGGGACGGTTGCGCCGTCGCTGGCCGGTCCGAAGCGCCCGCAAGACCGCATCGAAATCGGCAACGTGAAGTCGACCTTCATCGATCTGTTCTCGAAGCCGGTCGCGGAAAACGGCTTCAACAAGAAGGCCGACGACCTCACGGCCGAATACGCCGTGACCGGCGACGTCAAGCTGCACAACGGCGACGTGCTGATCGCCGCCATCACGTCGTGCACGAACACGTCGAACCCGAGCGTGCTGCTGGCCGCCGGCCTGCTGGCGAAGAAGGCGGTGGAAGCCGGCCTCACGGTCGCTCCGCACATCAAGACCTCGCTGGCTCCGGGATCGCGCATCGTCACGGAATACCTGACGAAGACGGGCCTCCTGCCGTATCTCTCGAAGCTCGGCTTCGAACTCGCGGCATACGGCTGCACGACCTGTATCGGCAACGCCGGCGATCTCACGGCGGAACTGAACGAGTCCATCACGAAGAACGACGTGGTTGCCGCAGCCGTGCTGTCGGGCAACCGCAACTTCGAAGCACGTATTCACCCGAACATTCGCGCGAACTTCCTGGCCTCGCCGCCGCTGGTCGTCGCTTACGCGATCGCGGGCAATATCACGCGCGACCTGATGACGGAGCCGGTGGGCAAGGGCAAGGGCGGCCGTGACATCTACCTCGGCGACATCTGGCCGACGAGCGACGAAGTCAACGCGCTGCTCAAGTTCGCGCTCGATCCGGACGCGTTCCAGAAGAACTACAGCCAGCTCACGAAGAAGGGCGACCTGTGGAGCAAGATCGAAGGCGAAGAAGGCCAGGTCTACGACTGGCCGAAGTCGACCTACATCGCTGAGCCGCCGTTCTTCGGCAGCGACTTCTCGATGCAGCCGGCCGACAGCATCCCGGCGGTCAAGGGCGCGCGCGCATTGGGCATCTTCGGCGACTCGGTGACGACCGACCACATCAGCCCGGCAGGTTCGATCAAGGAAGACTCGCCGGCAGGCAAGTGGCTGAAGACAAACGGCGTGCAAAAGGCCGACTTCAACAGCTACGGCTCGCGCCGCGGCAACCACGACGTCATGATGCGCGGCACGTTCGCCAACGTCCGGATCAAGAACCTGATGATCCCGGCGAAGGAAGACGGCACGCGCGTCGAAGGCGGCCTGACGATCCACCAGCCGAGCGGCGAACAGATGTTCATCTACGACGCCGCGATGAAGTACATCGACGCTGGCACGCCGACCGTCGTGTTCGCGGGCGAAGAGTACGGCACGGGCTCGTCGCGTGACTGGGCAGCCAAGGGTACGCAGCTCCTCGGCGTGAAGGTCGTGGTCGCACGCAGCTTCGAGCGGATCCACCGTTCGAACCTGGTCGGCATGGGCGTGCTGCCGCTGCAGTTCGCGGCCGGCGAGTCGGTTTCGTCCTTGGGGTTGACCGGCCGTGAGACATTCACGATCGAGGGCATTGCCGGCGCCGACCCGATCCCGCGGGAGCTCACTGTGCGCGCGGATAACAAGGAGTTCGGAGTGACCGTCCGGATCGATACTCCGAAGGAACAGCTCTACTACCAGCACGGCGGCATCCTGCAATACGTCTTGCGGTCGCTGCTCCGGTAGCCGGACTTTGGCGATGCGGCTACGTATTTGGTAGCCGAATCGCCATCGGCCGGGTCAGGCGGCGGGGCTGAGCGCCTCGAGCTCGCGGCTCGAGGCCAGCTCGGCGAGCGCCTTGCGCTCCAGCTTGCGAACCGCGTCGGAGGAGATCCCGAGCAGCCTGCCCGCCTCGCGCAGCGGCGTCGGCTGGTTGCTGTCGATCCCGTAGCGCAGCATCACGACGTTGCGCTCGGCCTCGGGCAGTCGCTCGACCGCCCGGCGAAGCGCATCGTCGCGTGCGGCGATCTCGACTTCCTCGTGGGGAGCGCTCGCGTCGCTCGCGAGCAGCGCCCCGAGCGTGGTGTCCTCCTCGGTGCCGACGGGGCGGTCGAGGCTCGTGACGACGCGCGCAATGTCCTGAGCGGCGCGGACCTCGCGCACGTCCAGCTCGGCGGCCGCCGCGGTTTCCTCGTCGGTCGGCTCGCGTCCGAGCTTCGCGGCGAGATCGGCACGGGCGCGCCCTATTCGCCGCTCGCGCTGGCCGATATGGACCGGGATCCGGATCGGGCGGGCCCGGTTGGCGATCGCACGCTGGATCGACTCCCGGATCCAGAAGGTCGCGTAGGTCGAGAACTTGTATCCCTTGCGCCAGTCGAACTTCTCGGTGGCCCGGATCAGGCCCAGGATCCCCTCCTGGATCAGATCCATCAGCGGAAGATCGTGGCCCTCGTAGCTGCGCGCGTTCGAGACCACGAGGCGCAGGTTGGAGTTGACCAGCCGCTCCTTGGCCGCGAGATCTCCCCGCTCGATCCTCCGGGCGAGCTCGACCTCGTCATCCCGGTCGAGCAGGCGATGGCGGCGCACCTCGGCCATGAATAGCGACATCGAGTCCATCGTCGGCTCGGTCCGCGGGGGTCCGGGGTCGCGATCGACGTCGGGCCGCTCCCCGTGGATCTCGATCCCACGGTCGGCGAGCAGCTCGCGGATCGACCCGAGGTCCGCCTCGCGGCCGTGAATCCCTACCTCCATTGCCATGCCCTCGATTTCTACCCGCAGCGGGCGAGTACAACACCTCCAACCGCCGGCGGGACCGCGCAGTCCGCAATCGAGCGCGTCAGCCAATAGCCTTCGTTCACATGGCGGTCCCCGAACTTCTCGAAAAGCTCTTGACGGCCGCTGGCCCATCGGGGCACGAGACGGCGCCCGCCCAGGTCTGGCGCGAGTACTGCTCGCGATTCACCTCGGATGTGGGCGGCGACCGGGTCGGCTCATCGTTCGCCCGCGTACGGGGAAGATCGGACGGCCCGACCCTGGCGGTCGTCGGCCACATCGACGAGATCGGCCTCCACGTCTCGCATATCGAGGATGACGGCTTCCTCCGGTTCGGCCAGGTGGGTGGTTGGGACGCCGGCGTGCTGATCGGCCAACGCGTCAAGCTGCACACCCGGGGTGGAGACGTCCTCGGGCTGATCGGCCGCAAACCGGTCCACCTGCTGAAAGACGACGATCGCAAGAAGGTTCCCGAGACCAAAGATCTCCACATCGACATCGGCGCAAAGGACGGCGACGAAGCCCGCGAGCTGGTCCGGATCGGCGACGTGGCGGTGATCGACGCCGAGCCGATCGACTTCCGGCACGGACGGGTCGTCTCGCGGTCACTCGACAACCGCGTGGGCTGCTACGTCGCCGCCGAGGCCGCGAGGCTCGTGGCGGAGAGCGGTGGCGCCCCCGGTGACGTCCTCGCGCTCGCGGTGACCCAGGAGGAGACCACGTTCGCCGGCGCGCGCACGAGTACGTTCGCCCACGAACCCGGCCTCGCGATCGTGGTCGACCTGACGTTCGCCACCGACCAGCCCGGGGTCGAACTCGGACAGATCACCAAGCACCCGCTCGACTCGGGGCCGGTGATCGCCCGCGGCACCTCGCTGCACCCGCTCGTGTTCGAGCTGCTGTACGAGGCTGGCGAGGCCGAGGGGATCCCGTTCACGCTCGAGTCGCTCGGCAAGGGGACGGGCACCGATGCGGACGCGATCCACCTGAGCCGCGCCGGCGTGCCGACCGGTCTCGTCTCGGTCCCGTGCCGCTACATGCACTCCCCGATCGAAATGGCGTCGCTCGAGGACATCGATGCTGCCGCGCGATTGATCGCGGCGTTTGCGCGCCGGCTCGACCCCGGAGTTTCGTTCGAGCGCTGAACGCCAGTGGGCGTGCTGCTGCTGTTCGACATCGACGGGACGCTGCTGGCGGGCGCCACCGACGCACACCGGCAGGCGCTCGAGGCGGCCATCCTGGAGGTTCACGCGATCGACACCCACAGACACCGTGACCGGGTCGCGCCGGCCGGCCGGACCGACGGCGAGATCGCGCGGCTGACGTTGCTCGAGGCCGGCATCTCAGCGCTCCGTATCGACGAACGCAGGGACGAGGTCCGCGATGCGTGCTGCCGGATCTACGCCGGTATCTGCCCGCCGGATCTGAGCCGCCACGTGATTCCGGGGATCGCCGAGCTGCTGCCGTGGCTGGACGGACGGGATGGCGTGACGCTCGGGCTCCTCACCGGCAACTTCGAGCCGGTGGCGCGACTGAAACTCGCGCGCGCCCGGATCGGGCGATGGTTCGCGGCGGGCAAGGGAGCGTTCGGGTCCGATTCCGAGGACCGCGCGGCG
The DNA here is from genome assembly GCA_035499395.1 of Solirubrobacteraceae bacterium. Lineage (GTDB taxonomy): Bacteria > Actinomycetota > Thermoleophilia > Solirubrobacterales > Solirubrobacteraceae > Palsa-465. The sequence goes on along the minus strand of DATJYY010000049.1, from coordinate 22,984 downwards.
TTGCCGGCGATCGCACGCCGCCGCTCCGGGCATGTCCGGCGCGAGGACACGATCGTGATCGGCGACACCCCGCGTGACATCGCCTGCGCGCGGGCGGACGGGGTCCGGTGTGTGGCCGTCACGACCGGGCAGTACGGTGCTGCCGAGCTTGCCGCCGCGGACGCGGTGGCGCGCGACTCGGCGCAGCTACGAGTGCGGCTCGAAGAGCTGGGCGCGTAGGCTCAGGTGGCGAGCACGTTGGGGGAGCTCGCGTCGTACTCGGGGATCCATCCCGTGCCACGCCCGTCCGGGTCGCGCCCGAGGCGCCGGCGTACCGCGATCGAGAGGTCCCGCCTTAGCGCCGCCCACCGCGACGCGAGATGGTTGCTGACGCCGCGCTCGCGGGAGGCGAGGACGACCTGGCTGGCTCGGGGGCGCCGCGTCCGCTCGTACCTGCCGAGGGCCGCTAGCGGATCACGAGGTTCCGCGGCCAGCGCGGCGGCAAGGACGCAGCCGTCCTCGATCGCCTGACACGCACCCTGCCCGAGGTACGGCAGCATCGGGTGCGCAGCATCGCCGAGCACGGCGACGCGACCCCGGGTCCACTGCGGGATCGGGTCCCGGTCGTACAGCGCCCACTTGTACCAGATCTCTCCCGCCGAAAAGATCCGCAGCAGCGACTCGTGCCAGCCGTTGTAGCGCTCGAGCACCTCCGCGCGCTCGCAACGAGACACCCAGGACTCGTGCCGGTAACCCTCGTCGTCGTAGTGACAGACGACGTTGATCAGCTCGTCTCGCCGCACCGGGTACAAGACGATGGTGCCGTGCGGCCCTAACCACTGGACGTTCTCGTTCGGTGGCGGTCCGCCGGGGACGGCGGCGACCGGCACCACGCTCCGGTAGCAGATCTTGCCGGTGAAACGCGGGGCGTCAGGGCCGAACAGCGACGCTCGCACGGCCGAGTGGATCCCGTCGGCGCCGATGAGCAGGTCGGCTTCGACCTCCGTGCCGTCCTCGAATCTTGCGACCGCGACCTCGCCGTCCGGCTCGACCGCGACGCACCGCGCTCCGAGCGTCACGAGCCGGGTCGGCAGCGAGTCGGCGAGGACGTCGAGTAGGTCGGCGCGATGGGCCGTCGCCCCCGCGCTGCCGAACAACGTCGCCTGTTGCTGGCGGCTCGTCCTCGAGATCACCCGGCCGGTTTTTCCGTGGCGGGTGACCGCCCAGTCCCAGCGCCCGGCGACCGCGCGGACCTCGTCCTCGAGCCCAAGCGATCGGAGCACCTTCATGGCGTTCGGTCCGAGGGCGACGCCTGCACCGATCTCGCGTAACTCGGGCGCCGCCTCGTACACGGCTACCTCGATGTCGCGCCGACGCAGCGCGCGCGCCGCGATCAGACCACCGATGCCGCCGCCGATGATCGCAACTCGCGTCATGGCGTACGGACCCTATACGGTGATCCAGCTCGTCTCGACCGGGGGACCGGCGCGCCGGTCCGCAGCCAGCACGCGAAGACGGATCGCGCCACCGGAGGGCAGCCGCACCCGGAAGCGACCGAGGCGATCGGCTTGCGCCGAGACCGGAGCGTCGGCCATCGTCTGGATCTCGATCGTGGCAGGAGCCGCCGGCGAGAGCTGTCCGAGCAGCGTTCGGCCCGGGTCGTCCACGTGAACCTCGACGTCGATCGTCAGCTCGCCTGAGCTGAAAGTCACGGCCCGCGCCGGCGCCTCGCCGCCGCGGGCCAGGGCATAGCGCTCCTGCTCCAACGCCGAGTCGCTGAGGAGCTCGGCGAGATCGGCGTCCAGCCGTCGCCACCCGAGGGACGCCTTCGCCGTTTCGGTCACCAACGGCGGGACCGGATCGACCGCGGCGAAGAGCGCTCGCAGGTCGGCCATCAATGCCTCGTCCGGATCATCGTGCATCTCCCGCGCCTACCCGATCTGGAGCCCGGCCAGTTCCGGGGTGCGGCGAAGCTGTTCCAAGCATCGGCCGCGGGTCGGGCCGATCGCGCCGATCGGCATGCCGAGCGCGGCCGCGATCTCCTCGTAACTCAGTGGCTCCGGCGCAGCCAGCAGGCGGAGCAACGCCTGGCAGCGCTCGCTGATCCTCGCGAACGCCCGGCGGAAGGCGGCGTTCCGCTCGCGGGTGATCAGACGCTGCTCGGCGTGATCCTCCGAAGGCGCCTCGAACAGGGCATCCTCTCCCGTCGCGAACTCGCGACCCCTCAGGCGGATGTGGCGGAGGCACTCACGCCGCGCGGTCGTCGCCAGCCACGCGCCGAGGCGCTCGGGATCCTTGATCCGATCGAGGTTCTCCACCAGCCGCAGCCACGTCGTCTGAGAGACGTCGGCGGCCTCGGACGGCGGCAGCCGAAACGCGCGCGCGGTCGCCCATACGAGGCCGGCGAAGCGATCGACGATCGCTGCCCAGGCCGCCTCGTCCCCAGCCTCCGCGGCGCGTATCAAGACTTCCAGGCTCGGCGTGGTGGCGATTATCTCCGACTCCTATCGAATCTGCATGTACGGGAGGGCTACGCCAGGTGCGCCGGACAGGGTGCCGTCGATGACCTCTCCGACCGGCACGCCCGCGGTCCCGCCGATCAGCATGTTCCCGATGTCCGCCGGGAGGGTTCCCGCCGGTATTTCCGGGGTGGGTTCGATGAGCAGGCGAGCGATCTCAGCCGACACCTTCGGGGCGGCGAACGATGTTCCGTCCCACCTCGCCCACCCGCGGAAGCACTCGCTATCGGTGAGCGGATCTCCCTCGACCGGCCCGTCCCAGTACACGAACGTGGAATACACGTACTCACCGCGGGTGCAGCAGTCACACCAGTTCCCCCAGTTCGAGAACCATGCTCGCCCGTCGCCGCGACGATTGGTCGAAGCGACGCCGATCACGTCGGGGAGCGCGGCCGGCCAGTAACGGCTCGCGGACTGCTCGTTGCCGGCGGGCGACACCACCGCCACGCGTCCATTACGTGGCGCGCGCGGCAGCCTGAGCTCCGCCATGACGGCTGCGAACGGCAGCGATGGGTAATCGTTGAGCGTCGGGAACGCGAAGCCGCACTGGATCACGTCGGTATCGCACCGCCGGATCATCGCGTGGGCGATCGCGAACTCGGTCTCGAACAGGCCCAACTGCTCTCCCGGACTCAGCGGTCCGATCGGGATCTCGACCTCCTGGTTACGCAACCCGACCACTTCGAGGCGCGTGCGCGGAGCTACGTGCGCTACCAGCCCGGCGATGAATGTGCCGTGACCTGAGATTCCGTCGAGTTGGCCGGCCAGGTTGGTGTAAAGGCCGTCCGGCTCGTCGGGCTGCCAAGTGTTCGTGTTCGGGTCAAGGTATTGACCCCGCACGACCGTCACACGCTGGTCGAGCCGACGATGGGGCGGCTGGACCCAGATGTAGCCACTGTCCAGGATGGTCACCTTCGCGGCCGGTTCTTCAGGCGTCGGCGGCTTGATGAACGGCGGGCAGGGAGAGCAGGCCGGCGTCGGCGGCGCAGCCGGGCAGCCGCCGGGCGAGACCGGGGACAGGATCGCCACGTGGTTGGGTGAGACCGCCGCGGGGTCATTCCCGCCCGGCGTCGGGTGATTGTCGACGAGCTTGACCAGCCGTTGTGACTCCTCGATCGAATCGAGATCGCCCCTCAGGCGCCAGAGCTCCACCTCGCCGAGCGGCCCCTCCGGGTCGAGCGGGTAGTCGTCATCGGCCTCCCTCTCGTATTCGGCGGCCTCGCGGGCCGGCGGCCCGGCAGGCGGACGGACCACTGCGCTCGGGGGTCCCTGGGTGTCCGCGAGACTCCCGACCCGGTCCGCCACCTGCGTCAGCGCGGTGCGAAACGTGGGCGAGGTATCGAAGGGCGTCCTGCGCACGATCAGCTCGGCCTTCGCAGCGATCACGAGCCGACCCATGTTGAACTCCCAGGTGAGACTCGGGCACTTCATCACGCTCTCGGCGATCGGGCTGAGCGGGCCGTTCTCCACCGGAATCACCTGGTTAGGGCTCACGGATGGTCGTCTCCTATGCGCGTGTCATTTGGGGCAATCCTACGAACATTCTGAGCACGCCGGGAAGCTCTTGATACATGTACTGGCGTGACGGTGGCGGTTGATGAGGACGACGCGCTCAAGCTCGCGCAGTCCGCGTTCGAGCTGGTCGAGGCGGACGCGTCCGCGGCCGCCTCGCGCGCCGCCGACGCTGTCCGGCTCGCTCGTCGCCAACATCATCCGGAAGCCGAGGTCGCGGCGCTCCACGCGCTCAGCTTCGCTCAGCACGAACTTGGCGACGGACGAGCGATCCGGACGATCCGCCGCGCCGTCCGATCGGGTGAGCGTCACGGATTGACCCGGCGAACCGCGCTCGCTCGTCGCCGTCTCGCGCTGGATCTCGCCGGTCGGGGTGCAATTACCGCAGCGTTGCGTGAGCTGGAGCTGGCGAGCGCGGTGTTGGATCCACACGAACAGGCTCGCTCGGAGGTCTTCCGGGTTGGCGTGCTCTGGCACGCCGGGACGACCACTGAGCCGCTCGCCGGAACGGAGCACGCACTCGCGATTCTGCGAGAGCGGGGAGACGTGTTCTGGGAGGCGCAGCTGCTTCGCAACCGCGGTGCGTTCCTCGCGGAGCGCGGCGAGACGGACGCGGCCGAGCGAGACCTGACCCGCGCTCGTGTGCTGTTCGAGGGCCTGGGCGCGACGGGGGCCGCGCTGGCGGTGGAGACCGAGCTGGCCCGCAGCGCGCTCGTGCGAGGTGACCTGCCTCAGTGCCTGGCCCGGCTGGATGAGATCGACACGCGCGATGTCTCGCCGCGGATCACCGCGGAGCTTTGGCTTCTGCGGGCGCAGGCGACGGCAACCGCGCACCTGCGCAGCGAGTCGCTTGAGGCGCTGAGCGAGGCCCAGGCCATCTGGAAGCGCTCCGGGCAGGACGACCCCGTATTCCGCCTGGAAGCGACGCGCCTCACCCTGCTGGCCGGTGACGCGATCGGCGCGCGCGCGCTCGCGCTTCAGACTGAGCGATCGTTTGCCGCGCAGCGACGTCGCGTCTATGCCGCCAGCGCCGCCGTCCTCGCGCTGGCGGCGTCGATCGCGGCCGGTGCCACGCGCCGGTCGGGACTGCGCTCGGGCCGCCGTGCCGCCGGGATCCTCCAGGCTGCCGGCCGGCACGGAGAGGCGCGACGGGCCGAGCTGACGGTCGCCCGTGCCGCCATCGAGCTCGGCTCACGAGGCGTGGCCCGGCGGGAACTCGCCGGATGCTCGGTTCTTCTGCGACGCGGTCCGGTTGCAGACCGCGTCGAGTGGTGGCACGTCGCGGCGCTCCTGCGCCTGGACCGCGGCGATCGCGCCGGTGCACAGCGCGCGCTGCGCACCGGGCTCGGATTGCTCGAGGGCTACCGGGAAACACTCGGCGCATCGGATCTGCGCGCCACCGCGTCCGAGATCGGCGTCGAGCTTGCCCAGCTCGGCCTCCGGATCGCGCTCGCGAGCGCATCGACGGACCTGATGCTCGACTGGGCGGACCGGCTGCGGGCGAGCGCACTCCGTTTGCCGCCGGTCACGCCGCCTGACGTTCCCGAGCTCCGGGACCGCGAGGCCGAGCTGCGGCGAGTGAGTGCCGAGGTGTGGCGAGCCGAGCGGGGCAAGCGCGGAACCCGCACGCTGCTCGCGCGCCAGGCCACGCTCGAGGCCTCAGTTCGACGCCTGTCCCGGCATGCCGCCGGCGAGACTGCCCGCCGGCATGCTCCGCCCCACCGATCTGAGCTGACCCGTGCGCTCGGGACCGCGGCACTCGTCGAGCTGGTCGAGCTCGACGGCTCGCTCACGGGCCTGGCACTGGTGGACGGGCGCCTCTCGCGACACGCGCTCGGAGCGCTCGAACCTGTCAAGGAAGAGCTCGAGTGGCTGCGCTTCGCGCTCGTGCGGATGGCGCGGCGGAGCCACGACGCGCGGCAGCGCGCCGCGATGAGGGAAGGCGCCACCGCATCGGCCGAGACGCTCGGCGAGCGATTGATTGCGCCGTTGGCCGAACGCCTCGGCGAGCGGCCGCTGGTGCTGGTGCCGACCGGCACCCTGCACGCAACGCCATGGGCGATGCTCCCGCAAATGCGAGGCCGTGCGATCGTGGTCGCACCGTCGGCGGCCACGTGGTCGGCGCTGCAGGCACCTCGCACGGCGCGCAGGAGCAAGGTCGTGCTGGTGGCGGGGCCGCGCCTGCGCCACGCCACGAGCGAGGCTGTCGGGCTCGGCCGCCTCTACGCGCGACCGGTCACGCTGACCGGCAGGGATGCGACCGTCGCGGCGGTGATGCGGGCGCTCGACGGCGCGACGGTCGCGCACCTGGCCTGCCACGGTCACTTCCGCTCCGACAGCCCGCTGTTCTCCTCGCTCGAGCTCGCCGACGGTCCGCTCAACGCCTACGAGCTCCAGCGCCTGCGGCGCCCTCCCCAGCTGATCGTGCTCTCGGCGTGCGACCTGGGCACTTCCGACACGCGTCCCGGAGACGAGCTCCTCGGGTTCGCGGCAGCGTTGATCGGGATGGGCACTCGCACGATCATCGCCAGCGTCGTGCCGGTGCCCGACGCGGGAGCGAAGCGGCTGATGCTTTCGCTGCACGGCCGTCTGACGGCCGGCGATCCGCCGTCGGTGGCGCTCGCGAAGGCTCAGGCGGAGCTGAGCCCGCGGGGGTACGGGCCCGCCGGTTTCGTCTGCCTGGGCACGGGCTGACAGCGGGCGACGCACTGGCTGTATCAGTGGCGAGCCAACTCGCTCTCGATCAGAGACGCCCTGCCGGGCGCCGGTGCGAACTATCGACGTCCGGAGGCGACGACTATGAACACACGGTCACAGGATTCAACGCCGGTCCGGTCCGCGCCCGGGCGGACGCGGCGACGGCCGAGCAAGCGCCCCGAGCTGGTTGAGATCGGATTTCGCCTGCTCGACGAGGCCCACGTCGCGTGGCAGCGAGCCGAGCTCGAGTGTGAGCGGGCTCTGCGAGCGTGGCACGACGGGCCGCCGCGCGCGAGCGTCGACCTCTATCTCAGCTACCGCGCGGCACTCGACCACGAGCAGGCAGCGGCACACGACCTGGAGCGGATGTGGGAGCTGGCGACGTCGGGGCACGACGCGCTCGCGGCAGCGGCCGTGGCAGCAAACACGCAGCGTGACTTCCCGTCGTAAATCGATGTATCAGCTCGGCGTCCCGTCGCTCTTATCGCCAGACACGATGCTGACACCGGAATCGAAGACGGCAGAGGCCCATTTCGTGTGGGGGCGCATTCAAAGGGGATCAAGGGCGGGAGCACCAAGGGAGGGCGGTGCTCCCGCCCATTCAGCGAATCCCGTAGCGCTCACCTGAGAGACAGCAAATGTGGCGAACACTCCCTGATTTCGGCACATGGGTAACAGAGCAGAGCCAACGGGGGCATGAGCATGACGGGAATAGTGATCTTGAACGCAGTCTTTGTGGCGATGGTCCTTGTCGCGGTACTCGGAATCCTGGCCTGGGGAATCATCTCGACGACGGCCGACGAGCGCGAACGGGGCGGGTGACAGGCGATGACCAACGTGGCGTGCTTCTGCGGTTGCTCATTCTCGTTCGAGGGCGAGATCGGAATGTGTCCTCGCTGCGGTGAGTACACGAGCTTCACCACCGTCACCCCGGAGGAGGAGCAGCGGATGCGCGAGGAGCTTGCGCGTGTCCTCGAGGGAACGCCGGCGCGAAGGCCCAGGCGGTAGAGACGTCTCCCAGCGGGCGCGGTCACGAGGCGCCGAGCCCGATCAGTCGACCGTGGCGCAGATCGTCGGCGGCTTGTCGAGAGTTTCGTCGGTGCCGATCCGGCACCAGATCAAGTGGGCCTGACCCGGCCGCACCGCTCGGCCGAACGTGTAGATCGCGCGAGTGCCTCTGCCGAAGCGGAGTTCAAAGAAGCCTGGATGGTCCTTGATCTCTCGCACGAGTGGCGCTCCCGGCTCGCCCGGAGGCGTGGCACTGAGTGGGGCTACGATTTTCTTGGCTGCGGCGCGGAACAGTTGGCGCTCCGGCACAGTGAGCTTCACGTAGTCCCGCTTGAACTGCGCCAGGCGGTCGAAGGTAGGCGCAGGATTACTGGGCGCGTTCGTGAACTCGTCGAGGAACTCCCCGAGCGAATAGGTCACGTGGCCAAGGCCGCCATCCTGTTCGTGAGCGACCTGGTCTTCGATGTCAGCAGGACGTAGCCGCGTGCCACCGCCCACGGGCTCGAGTACAACGTACTCGACGTCACCGAAGTTGCACTGCGCGATTGCCTCCGGACGCAGCTTGCTTACGTGGACGACCGTGGGCGCGCCGAGGACGGGAAATGAGACCGTGGCCTCGGCCGGCGACTGCAGTCCCGGAGAATGCGCTTGCGGGATATCCATCGCATCCGTCATCTCATACCTGCAGCACGACCAGAGAGAACGCGCGTAACAGCTCAGGGCCCCGGCGGAAACTTCACATAGCCCCAATTCGCGAGTTTGATGCGAACACGAGGATAACACCGTGGCCCCAAGTCAACAACAACCGAGGCTGCGTCGATAAGCCTCTCGGATTACCCCCGACCGCGGCTGTCGCGAGGCAAATCCTGATCAGCCGCGGACGAGCTTCTTGTAGGTGATGCGCTTGGGCCGATCCGCGTCGGCGCCGAGTTGTTCGTGGCGGAAGCTCTCATACGCCTCGAAGTTGCCCTCGAACCAGCGTGTTTGCGAGTCGCCTTCGAATGCGAGAACGTGCGTGGCGATGCGGTCGAGGAACCAGCGGTCGTGGGAGACGACCACCGCGCAGCCGGCGAACGTCAGCAGCGCCTCTTCGAGCGCCCGGAGGGTGTCGACGTCGAGGTCGTTGGTCGGCTCGTCGAGCAGCAGCAGGTTTCCGCCCGTCCTGAGCAGCTTCGCCAGGTGCAGGCGATTGCGCTCGCCGCCCGACAGCTTGGCGACCTTCTTCTGCTGGTCGGATCCCTTGAAGTTGAAGCCGGCGACGTAGGCGCGACTGTTCACCGTGCGGTCCCCGAGCTTGATCTGGTCCTGGCCTCCGGAGATCTCCTCCCAGACGTTCTTGTCGGGATCGAGCGCGTCGCGGGACTGGTCGACGTAGGCGAGCTCGACGGTCTCCCCGATCTTCAGAGAGCCGGCGTCGGGCTGCTCCTGGCCGGTGATCATCCGCAGCAGCGTGGTCTTGCCGGCGCCGTTCGGGCCGATCACACCGACGATCCCTCCCGGGGGCAGGCTGAAGCTGAGGTCGTCGATCAGAACCCGATCGCCGTAGGCCTTGCGCAGCCCGTTCGCCTCAACCACCGTCTCGCCCAACCGCGGGCCGGCCGGAATGTGGATCTGGACCTGGTCGAGCTTGACATTGCGGTCCTGGGCGAGCAGAGCCTCATAGGCGTTCAGCCGGGCCTTGGGCTTGTTACGGCGGGCGCTGGCGTTGAGCCTGACCCACTCAAGCTCCTGGTCGATCGTGCGCCTGCGAGCGCTCTCCTGCTTCTCCTCCCGTTGGAGACGGGCGCGCTTCTGCTCGAGCCAGCCCGAGTAGTTGCCCTGATAAGGGATACCGCGGCCGCGGTCGAGCTCGAGGATCCAGCCCGCCACGTTGTCGAGAAAGTAGCGATCGTGGGTGATCGCGACGACCGTCCCACGGTAGTCCTGGAGGTGGCGCTCGAGCCACGCCACCGACTCCGCGTCAAGGTGGTTTGTCGGCTCGTCGAGCAGCAGGAGATCGGGCTGGCGGAGCAGCAGTCGCGCCAGGGCGACGCGGCGCTTTTCTCCCCCGGACAGGGTGGAGATATCGGCGTCGCCCGCAGGAGTCCTGAGCGCGTCCATCGCGATCTCGAGCGTGGTGTCGAGGTTCCATCCGTCGACCGCGTCGATCTGCTCCTGGACGCGCGAGAACTCGTCCGCGGTCTCGTCAGAGTAATTCATCGACAGCTCGTTGAAGCGGTCCAGGAGGGCCTTGGTCTCGGCCACGCCCTCCTCGATGTTCTCGCGCACGCTCTTTGACTCGTCGAGGTGCGGCTCCTGCTCCAGCAATCCGACGGTCGCATTCGCCCCGAGCTGGGCCTGGCCGCCGAACTCGGTGTCCTGCCCGGACATGATCCGCAGCAACGTCGACTTGCCGGCGCCGTTGTAGCCGATCACTCCGATCTTGGCGCCGGGGAGGAACGACAGCGAGATGTCGGTGAGTACCTCGCGGTCGGGCGGGTAGCGGCGCGAGAGCTTGTAGGTGGTGAAGATGTACTGGGTCGACATGTGGTCATGCAGAGGATAGGAGCCTGTCGGTGCTGCGAGTCCTCGCCGCCGTGTTCGCGCTGATCGCCGTGGTGTGCATGACGGTCGCGATCGTCGGGATGGTCACCGGCCGGCCCGGCGACCGGGCCGGGGTCGTGGTCCGGATCGCCGCCGTACTGTGCTTCGTGGCGGCGGTCGTCCTGAACATCGCCGCGCATTAACCTTGCGCTCTCAACGACGAAGGAGATCGAGCATGGCGAAGGTCGTGTACACCGCAGAGGCAACCGTCACCGGCGGACGTGAGCACGGCCACGGAAGGACCAGCGACGGCGAGCTTGACGTCCAGCTTCGCCCGCCCGCCGAGGGCGGCGGCACCAACCCCGAGCAGCTGTTCGCGGTCGGATACGCAGCGTGCTTCGAGGGAGCGCTCGGAGTCGTCGCCCGGCGCGAGCGCGCCGAGATCGGCGACGCCTCGATCGACAGCAAGGTCAGCCTGGTGACGACCGAGGAGCGCGGGTTCACGGTCGCGGTCGAGCTCGACGTCACGCTCCCATCGGTCTCCGATCCCGATGAGGCGGTGCGGATCGTCGCCGGCGCGCACCAGGTCTGCCCGTACTCGAACGCGACCCGTGGCAACATCGACGTCACGCTGACGGCGAACGGACAGCCGGTCGGCTAGTTCTCGGGCTGCCAGTCGCTCACGACCCACTCACCGGCACGCTGCTCGGCCACGGTCGCGAGCGCGACGTGCCAGGCGGGCTGGAGCCCCTGGTAAGCGGTGGTGTTGGTCGCGCGCGTCGATTCGCGCGTGACCACGACGTACTCGCGGTCGTGGCCGACCAGTGGCGCCACCGCCTCGACCGTGCCGCTGTTTGAGATACCGCCGCGCTGCAGCTCGTAGTCGCCGGTCGTCTGGGCGGCGGCGAGCATCATTGCGGCCCGCGCCTGGCCGACGCTGCGGGCCGCGAGCGTGCGCATATCGTCGGACACCGTCTGCGCGTCCCAGTTGATGTACGCGGTGACGAACGCACGGATCGCCTCGGTCGCGGTCGACGTGACATGCGTCGCGGTCTGCGGCGCCGGTGGCGCCGACGGGTACTCGTGAGTGTCATCGGCCCGGGCGACTGGAGACGGTGCAGGCCGCGCGGCGTGCCCGCCGCAGCCGGCACAGACGAGAGCGCCGATGAGCAGGACCAAGCAGAGTCTGGTCACAGCCCCACCGGATGTCGCGCGGCGAACCCGGCGTCGCTTCGGATCAGCGGGTGCCAGCCGATTCCCGTGCTGCCATCTCCCGGGCCCGCGGCGTTGTGCGTGTCCCACCGCAGCCCGGCCACGTACATGAACACGTGGTCCGCGCTCGCATACAGCGTGACCCACCGTCCGGCTCCGGGCTGGCCGAATGACTCGAGCGTGCCCGAGGGCGCGTCGTAGGTGAGCGGTAACAGGCCGCCGCCGTACAGCAAGTGCTCGACGGCGCTGGAGCAGTCGTACGCGGGCGCCACGTCGGACAGCGCCAACCCGTGGCCCCCGCCGTAGACGTACGGCTTGCCGACGATCTGATTGCCGGCGGCGATGATCTCCCGGACCGCGAGCGGCGCGGCCGCTGGCGCCGCGGCGAGCCCGTTAGGAAGTAATTGCGCGCGGTCGGTGGTGGTGATCGGCACCCCTGCCAGCGCCGCCGGCGCGCACGTCGCCGGATCCTGGTCGGCCGTCGACGGCGCGACCAGCGCCGGCGTGGCCTCGGCGGTCTGGTCGAGCAGGCTCCCGGCACCGGTGTCCGGCGGGCGTTGGATCCGGACCGGTCCTGACCACAACCCGTCCTCGTACGGGATGCCGAGCCGGCCGGCCAGCTGCCACCACAGATCGAGCACTCGGGGCAGGCCGTCGATCGAGCTTCCCCCGAGACCGATGTCGCGCTTGTATGCGATCGCGGACCGGGCGCCCCACGTAATGCGAAGCGGCGTCAGATACGGGAGACCGCCCATTGCCGTGGCCGTCTGGAAGGTGTCGCCGCCGAGCTCCGCGTAGCTGTCGGGCTGCTCGAGCAGGTCGGCGCCGGAGGACCCGATCACGCCGCTGCTCGGATCCCCGGGGCCGCCGTACTCGGTGGCGCCGACGAGCTGGCCGGTGCCGGTATTGGGGGCGGCAAGCACGATCCCGGCGGCGGGAGAGGCCGCCGCTCCGCACTCGCTCCCCTTCCCGAACACGCTGGTCAGAAGCGCCAGTAGCCCCGCCCCGAGCCCCGCCACGATGACCGCTCCGATCACACCCACGGCAGCCACACCGCCGCCGGTCCGCCTGCTGCCCATGCCCTCACGATACGGCCGGTTCAGCCGTATTGAATCTAATTGAATCTAATTTGTTGCGGATAGACCTATGGGCGGGCCGGGGGGACACGACCGGGACACCCGTCACTTGGCGGCGCCGCTAACTTAGATGGGTCAATGGCTCGGATCCTCGATGTAGAGCAGGCGATGCTCCTCCTGGAGCTCGAGCCGCCGTTCGATCAGCGCGCCGTCCAGCTCGCGCGCCGGCGGATGGCCAAGCGCTGGCATCCGGACATCGCGCCTCCCGGGCGCCAGCACGAGCACCAGCGCCATCTCCAGGCAATCAACGAGGCGGCCGACCAGCTCGAGCAGCTCGCTGAATCGTCTCGCGGCGGCAAGGTCAGCCGGAACGCCGTCAAGGTCTCGGCCGCGGCGGCACGCAAGGCTCGTGAGGAAGAGGGCCGGCGCGCGTACGAGCGCGAGCAGCGCGAACGAGCTGCCGCCGCGGAGCGCCGGAAGCACGACCCGTTCGGCTCGCGGGTTCCCGACCACTCGGTCGTCCACCGCTACGCGCGCTGCACGTCGTACCCGGAATGGGGCGTCGGCAGCGTGACCGGGATCTACTTCTCGGGCGACGAGGACGACGTCCAGCAGTGGGCCCGCGTGAAATTCGCCGTCGGTATCCGGACCGTGCCGGCCGGCTCGCTGCAGTTCGTCGACTTCTCCAAACCCGACGCCGCGGCCGACCGGGTGGAACGCTTCATGACCGCCGCCCAGCACGCCCTTGCCGAGGGCGACGCGCAACTGGCCGCTCAGCGCCTCGTTTATGCCCGGGACGCCGACCCGACGAATCCGGTCGTGCTGCGCCTGCTCACGAGCGCCTTCTGGCAGGCCGGGAACCTGCCCGCCGCCGCGCGCGCGGTCCGTGACTGGGCCCGTGCCGAGACCGACCGCCCCACCCCGGAGCGGTTCGCCGCGCGAATCTACGAGGACATGGGCGCGATCGACCTCGCCGCCGAGGCCGCCGAACGCGCCGCCAACCGCGCGCCCGCCGACGCCTCATCGTGGGAGCGCCTCGGCCGTCTGCGCCTGCGGCTGATGGACCGCGCCGGCGCGATCTCCGCACTCGAGCAGGCCAGGCTGGCCGGACCGACGGTCGAGGGGCTGCTGTCGCTCGCGCTCGCGTACCACCTCGCCGGCGACGTCGGCGCCGAGGTTTCCGCCGCCGAGGCGGCGACCCGGCTCGACCCGAAGTCCCGTAGCGCATGGGGCAGCTACGCCCACGCGCTCGCCCGCACCGACCGGATCAACGAGTGCGTCGAGGCCTGTCACCGCGCGCTCGCGCTCGGTGACGACCCAGAGGTCGCCGACCTGCTCGAGCGGGTCGAGGCCACGCGTCCGCGGGCCCTGCCGGGGCAGAACACCGACGAACTCGGGTCCGAGCGCGACGCCGCGTAACCCGCGCGGGGAGTCTTGACGGGCGAACAGCCGTAGCGCTATGCGAGCGAGCCCTCGCGCCCGCACACCGGGCACGACTCGCCGGCCGCCAGCGGCCGCCCGCCGCAACCGGGGCAGTTCTCGACGGTCTCGAGCACGCCCAGCAACTCGCCAACGCGGCACACGAGCAGTCGCTCCTCTTCGACCTCGATCCACACGCCCGCGGACGCCGGGAACACGACGTGATCGCCGGGGCGAACCGGCATCGCGATCCCGACGTTCTCCCACCAGTCGAGCCCGGGCCCGACCGCCAGCACGATGCCGTGCTGGGGCGGTGGCTCCTCGGAGCCGGGCGGCACGATCAGCCCGGAGCGCCGGACCCGATCGGGGTCGAGCTCCTTGATCACGACGCGATCGAACAGTGGGCGTAGCTGGTTGCGCATGGTTAGCTGCCGCTGATCATAGGGTGGGGCGACCCGGTGGCCGTCGCCAGGGCGACCGCCATCGCCACCAGTGCGCTTGTAACCGCGTCAGGCCGGGCGCAGCGCTGGCCCCTACTCGTCGGCCCGCTGCTTCCCCTTACCGACCAGGTCGAGCGGATCCGGCGGTCTGACCGGCTCGTCGAACGAGGGGCGGAGGCTCTCGCCACAGCCCTCACAACGCTCGCGGTCCTCGGAGTTGACGGTCCCACACGCGGGACACTGCCACTCGCGAGGTTTGATCCAGCGGCCTGTCGGGTCCGGCATCGAAGTCCTCCCGTGTCCTTACCGCTATCAGGTGGGGTCGCATTGTAGATCGGTCCGGCCGGGCTCGTACGGTTCTTACTGACCATGCGCCTGATCGTCGCCCGTTGCGAGGTCCGCTACTTCGGACGCCTCACTGCACTGCTACCTGAAGCGCTGCGGCTGATCATCGTCAAAGCCGACGGCTCGGTGCTCATCCATGCCGACGCCGGTGGATATAAGCCGCTCAACTGGATGACTCCGCCCACCGTGATCGAGGAGTCCCCCGAGCGGATCCTCGTCCGCAAGCGCGGTCAGGCCGACGGCGACCGCCTCGAGATCTCGGTGGCGGAGGTGCTCTCAGACGTGTCCCACGACATGGGGTTGCCCGACGAGGACACCGCGCTCACGAAGGACGGCGTCGAGGCCCATCTCCAGGAGCTGCTGGCCGAGCGGCCCGCGTGGTGTGGCGAGGGCTTCCGGCTGGTGCGCCGAGAGTGGCCGACGGATATCGGACCGGTCGACCTCATGTGCCGCGACGCCGACGACGAATGGGTGGCGGTCGAGGTCAAACGAGTCGCGGGCATCGAGGCGGTCGAGCAGCTCACGCGCTACCTCGACCGGATCCGGCTCGACCCGGCGTTCGGATCGTGCCGCGGAGTGCTGGTCGCGCAGACGATCAAGCCGCAGGCCTCGGTGCTCGCGAGCGCGCGCGAGATCGCGTGCGTCGAGGTCGACCTCGCGGTGCTGCGCGGCGAGCGGGAGCCGGATTTGCGATTGTTCGCCGCGTGAGCGCCGAAGATGAGCCGCTGCTGACCGAGCGTCGCGGTCGGATCCTGCTGATCACGATCAATCGGCCGGACCAGCGGAACGCCGTCAACTCAGCCGTCGCCGCGGGCATCGCCGGCGCGCTCGACGAGCTGGATTCGGACGCCGAGCTCACCGTCGGGGTGCTCACCGGAGCCGGCAAGGGCTTCTGCGCCGGAATGGACCTGAAAGCGTTCGTCACCGGGGAGCGGCCGTTCATCGAGGGGCGCGGGTTCGCGGGCATCACGCAGGCCGGCGCCGCTAAGCCGCTGATCGCGGCCGTGGAGGGCTTCGCGATGGCGGGCGGGCTCGAGATCGCGCTCGCCTGCGACCTCATCGTCGCATCCCGCGGCGCGCGGCTCGCCATCCCCGAGGTCAGGCGGGGGCTCGTCGCCGCCGGCGGCGGCCTGCTCCGACTCCCCCGGGCGCTCCCGCGCAACGTCGCGATTGAGATGGCGCTCACGGGTGACCCGATCGAGGCCGATCGCGCCTACGCGCTCGGCCTGGTCAACCGCCTCACCGCACCCGGCGAGACGCTGACCGCCGCGCTGGAACTGGCCGAGACGATCGCGGCCAATGGGCCGCTCGCGCTCGCCGCCACCAAGCGGATCATGGTCGAGTCGGCCGACTGGCCGGACTCGGAGTTCTTCGAGCGGCAGTGGCCGATCTACGAGCCGGTGTTCGGCTCCGAGGACGCCCGGGAGGGCGCGACCGCGTTCGCCGAGCGGCGTGCTCCGGAGTGGAAGGGCCGCTAGCCCGCGCGCGGACGCGCTCACCTGCGTAACGCGACAATCGGCGCCGATCGCGCAGGCCCTGCCGAGTTACCCGCGATTATCGTGCGCAACCCGGCAAGGCTAAGCCGACGGGCATCGGTTGCCGCGTTATGCATGGCGGGCGGCGCCGAGAACGACGACGGGCGCCCACCCCACCCTCAGATGCCGGTCTTACCTAGTGTTAGCCCGCGGCGCCGAAGATCGTCGCCACGACCGAGCGCGAGCCGCCGCGGTTGCGGTGCTCGCACAGGTAGATCCCCTGCCACGTGCCGAGCGCGAGCCGACCACGAGAGATCGGCAGCGTAAGCGACGGGCCGAGCAGCGACGCCTTGATGTGCGCCGGCATGTCATCGGCGCCCTCGAGCGTGTGGGTCCAGTAGCGCGCGTTCTCGGGCACGGTCGCGTTGAAGTACGACTCGAAATCGCGCCGGACGTCCGGCGACGCGTTCTCGTTCAGCGCCAGCGACGCCGAGGTGTGCTGAATCAGCAGGTGCAGCAAACCAACGGCGACGTCGCCCGCCTCGGGCAGCGCATCGAGAACCTCCCGCGTCACCAGGTGAAACCCGCGCGGCCGAGGGTCGAGCACGATCTCGCGCTGGAGCCACATCACAAATCGGGAACTCGAGCTACTCGCATGTCGACCCGCGACCCACGGAAGGGCACGCCCTCGGCCTCCAGCAGCGCCCGCTGGCGGGCGCCCTTGGCCAGCGAGCCGTCGGCGCGCACGATGCGATGCCAGGGGAGCGTCGAGTCCTGGGAGTCGTGGAGCACGGCGCCGGCGACCCGCGGCGAGCCCGGCGAGATGTCCCCGTAGGTCCGGACGAAGCCGAGGGGGACCGCCCGGACGCGGTCGAGGATCTTGCGAGTCCGATCGTCGATGCTCACGGCGACGCAGCATAGGCCGCCGCGGCGCGCGGGCGTCAAGTCCTGATAAGGTCCCCGAGCCGAATTTCCCACCTTACGCGTGGGAAAGCGGGGGACCCAAGTTCCCTGGGGCGAATCGCGGTCTGATGACCGTGTAGCGCGAGCCGCCGCGCGAGCCCGACAGCTAACCCCGTAGGCAGCCGCATATGAACTCCAGAAGGCGCACGATCCCGACCTGGGTGGTCGCTGGCGCGGCCACCATTGCGGCTGCGCTCGGGCTTGCCGCCATTCCGGTGTCGTCGTCAGCCGACCCGAGCCTCGGGCAGCTCCACTCACAGCTCGGCGCCGTCCAGGCCCACGAGAGCAGCCTTTCGGCGAGCATCGCCAGCCTCTCGCACCTGATCAGCTCGCTCGATTCGCAGATCGCGCTCGTCGAGTCGCGCGAGGCGGCCGTCCGCGCCGACCTCGCCCGCGACCGCGCCAAGCTGGCCGCGGTTCAGATCTCGCTGGCCCGGGAGCGGCGGCTGCTCGCGATGCTGCGAGCGCGCCTGGCCCGGGCGCGCATGCTGCTCGGACGGCAGCTCGTGTCCAACTACGAGCAGTCCAAGCCCAATCTGGTTTCGGTCGTGCTCGAGTCAAACGGGTTCACCGACCTGCTCGACAAGCTCTCGTACCTCCGTGACGCGCAGCAGGCGCAGCAGGCGATCATCAAGATCACGATCCAGGCGAAGAAGCAGGCCGACGCGGCCGCGACGCGTTTGGCCTCGCTCGAGGCCACCGACCGCCAGATCACGGCCGAGACCGCTCAGCGGGTCCGCGCGCTGGCCGGCATGAACGAGCTACTGCACTCAAAGCAGGCGGCGCTCGCGCAGGCGCGGAGCGCTCAGCGGGGCGCGCTCGCGGCCACCCGCGAGAAGGGCACCCAGCTGCAGGCGGAGATCAGCAAGGTCGAGGCGGAACAGGCCGCGGCCGAGCGGGCGGCAGCTTTGGCCGCTCAGCAGCAACAATCGGCCGGCGGCGGCTCGGGCGCCCCGACGCCCGTCGGCCCGACGTACGGTCCGTCCGGAGGCTGGGCGATCCCGTACGCGATCGTGCTGTGCGAGTCCGGCGGCCAGAATCTGACCCCGAACTACGCCGGCGCCTCGGGCTACTACCAGATCATGCCAGCCACCTGGAAGCTGTTCGGCGGCACAGGCCCGGCGGCGTACCTGGCGAGCAAGGCTGAGCAGGACGCGGTCGCGAGCCGTATCTGGAACGGCGGAGCCGGCGCATCCAACTGGGTGTGCGCCGGGATCGTCGGCATTCACTGACGGGCACCAGCGAGAGGGCCTAACCTCCCGGCCGTGTCCCGCCCGGGCATCCGCGCCGTGGTCGTCGCGGCGATCCTGATCATCGCACTCGTGCTCCGCGTCGCCGAGGTGGACCGCACCTCGTTCCGACCGATCAACGACGCCGGCTCGTACCTCGCGCTGGCCAGCCAGATCGCGCACACCGGCGACTACTCGCTGAGCCACCGCCCGGGCTCGGGCGCCGGCGGCAGCCGCGGCCCGAGCGCCTACTTCGCGCCTGGGTATCCGTACTTCCTCGCGCTCGTCGATCTCCTCGACGGCCACGCGGTGCGGCGGGGTGCGGCGATCCAGCCCGCTCGCCTCTCCCAGGCGGTGCTCGGGACGATCGCGGTCGCGCTGATCGGACTGGTGGCGCTCGAGCTATTCGGCGAGGAAGCCGGCCTGATCGCGCTCGTCATCGCCGCGGTCTATCCGGTGCTGATCGAGCTCTCCGGGGTCCTCGTCGCGGAGAACCTGCTGGTAGCGCTGATCCTGGCCACGGTCTACGCCGGGCTCCGGGTCCGGCGGGCCAGGAGCACGAAGGCGCGCCTCGCATGGGTGGCAAGCGCCGGCGTCCTGACCGGACTGGCAACCCTCACCCACGAGAACGCAGTCGTGATCATCGTCCCACTGATCGCGGCCGTATGGACCGAGCGGCCCCGCCTCGAGCTCCGGTCGCTTGCAGCGCCGACGCTTCTGCTCGCCGCGGCGGTGCTGGTGATCGTTCCATGGACGCTCCGCAACGAGCTCGTCATGCACCGCTTCATCCCGGTGTCCGACGAGACCGGGATCACGCTCGTCGGCACGTACAACGCCGCCTCCGCCGCCAATCCCGTCGTCCCTTACAAGTGGCGGATCTTCTCCGTGATCCCCGGGGAGCGAGCCCTGATCGACGAGGCCGGCAGGCTGACCGAGCCCGAGATCGGCTCGAAGCTCCAGCGTCAGGCGCTCCACTACATCTCGAAACATCCGCTGAGCCCGTTCGCGGTCGGCTACCACAACGGGCTGCGGCTGCTCGAACTCGAAGGCTCGTTTGCCTGGCGGGCATCGGCGGCGGCGATCTCGCTCCCGCTCAGCGTCGCCCGCAGCGGCGTGCTCGGCTTCTGGGTCCTGAGCCTGCTTGCGCTCGCCGGCGCGTTCACGCGACTCGCCCGCCGAGCGCCTCGCTGGGTGTGGGTCGTGCCGCTGCTGCTCGCGTTGAGCGTCGTGCTGGTCAACGCCGAGACGCCCCGCTTCCGCGAGCCGATCGACCCGTTCCTGATCCTGCTGGCAGCGGCCGGGCTGGCGACGCTCGTGGGCCGGTTACGCGGTGCGCCAGTCGTAGGTGAGGCTCGGAGCGCGGTGCCGGCTCGCCCGGCTCAGCTCGTCGAAATGGTCGAGCGCCTGGCCTGACCCGAACGCCACGCAGGTGAGCGGCGACTCGGCCGAGTACACGGGCATCCCGGTCTCCTCGGCCACCAGCTCCTGGAAGCCGCGGATCAGCGTGCCGCCGCCGGCGAGCAGGATGCCGTCCTTGGCGATATCGCTTGACAGCTCGGGCGGCGTCTCCTCGAGCGTGTCGCGGATCGCCCTGAGGATCTCGCGCGCCGGCGCCATGACCGCTGAGCGGACCTCCTCGCTGCGCAGCTCGACCGCGGTCGGCAGGCCCGTCACCAGGTGTCGGCCGCGGACCTCGATGGTCTCCTCGGGATGCAGGGGGATGACCGAGCCGATCTGAATCTTGATGTGCTCGGCGGTCCGCGAACCGATCGCGAGTTGGTGGACGACGCGCAGGTATTGGGCGATCGCCTCGTCCATCTCGTAGCCGCCGACGCGCACCGAGCGCGAGACGACGATTCCCCCGAGCGAGATGACTGCCATCTCGCTGGTCCCCCCGCCGACGTCGACCACCATTCGGCCGACCGGCTCATCGATCTCGAGCCCGGCGCCGATCGCCGCGGCGATCGGCTCCTCGATCAGGTGGACACGGCGGGCGCCGGCCGCGAGCGAGGCCTCCTCGACCGCGCGCTTCTCAACCTCGGTGACGCCCGACGGGGCGCACACAATCAGCCGAGGATGGGCCATCCGGCGATCGATCACCTTCCGGATGAAGTAACGCAGCATCTGCTCGGTGACCTCGAAGTCGGCGATCACGCCGTGTCTGAGCGGGCGCGTGGCCGCGATCGTTGCCGGCGTGCGGCCGATCATCCGCTCCGCGTCGGCGCCGACGGCGTGGACCTCACCCGTGTCCACATCGGAGGCGACGACCGACGGCTCTGAGACGACGATGCCCTTGCCGCCCACGAACACGAGCGTGTTGGCGGTGCCCAAATCAATCGCCATGTCGTGAACGCCGAGCGCCGGCGTGAGGTGGCGTCTGGAGTTGTCTCGTTTGGAACCGTCTCTGCGAAAGCCGATGCTCGGAAGGGTGCCAGAAAAGACCCCCGAGGGTGAAAACCTGCTGGTAACGGTCGACAGCTACCGTTCGCCAGGGAGCTTGCGCGGATACTGCGAGACGGCCTCGCCGACGTTGAGCGCGGTCGTGATGATCCGGTTCTGCTCGTTGGCGTGCGCGACCGGGTAGCCCTCGCCCGACGCGGCCCGCTCGGGACGGCCGATGTAGCCGTACTTGAGGTTCGGCGGGAGGATCTGGAGAAGGCGTGGACCCATGTGGGCGCGCGCGCCCATGTTGCGCGGCTCCTCCTGGACCCAGACGACCTCCTCGAGCGCCGGATAGCTCTCGACGAGCGACAGGATCTCGGCCTGCGGGAACGGATACAGCAGCTCGACGCGCCCGATCGCGACGTACGGGTTGTCCTTGCGCATCTCGTTGCCGGCGAGCTCGTAGTAGAGCTTGCCGGAGCACAGGATCAGCCGCCTGACCTGCGAGCGGTCGTGCTCGGGCTCGGGCAGCACCGGCCGGAAGCGCGCCTCGGCGAGCTCCCGCACCGTGCTCGTCGCCTGGGGCAGGCGGAGCAGGCTCTTCGGCGTCATCACGACGAGCGGGCGCTGCTTGGCGACGCGCGCCTGGCGGCGGAGCAGATGGAAGTACTGCGCGGGCGTCGTCGGGTTGGCGACGCGGATGTTCCCCTCGGCGGTGAGCTGCAGGAACCGCTCGAGCCGAGCCGAGGAGTGCTCAGGGCCGGAGCCCTCGTACCCGTGGGGCAGCAGCAGCGTGAGGCGCGAGGTCTGCCCCCACTTGGCCAGACCCGAGACGATGAACTGATCGATGATCACCTGGGCGCCGTTGGCGAAGTCCCCGAACTGCGCCTCCCACAGGACCAGCGTCTCCGGCGCCTCCTGGGAATAGCCGTACTCGAACCCGAGGCAGCCCATCTCGGACAGCGGGCTGTTGTGAAGCTCCATCGGGGCGAGCGCGCCGGGAAGGTGCTGGATCGGGCAGTGCTCCTGACCCGTCTTCGGATCGTGCAGGACGAGGTGGCGCTGGCTGAACGTGCCGCGCTCGGTGTCCTGGCCGGTGAGGCGGATCGGGATCCCCTCGGTCAACAGCGAGGCGTAGGCGAGCGCCTCGGCGTGCGCCCACACCATCCCGCCCGCGTCCTCGCTCTCGAACACCTCTCGCCGCTGCTCGAGCTGGCGCACGAGCTTGGGGTGGATGGTGAATCCGTCCGGAACGGCGAGCAGCTCGTCGTTGAGCACGCGCAGGCGATCGGCCGACACCGCGGTCTTGACCTCGGGCGACGGCGTGCGGTCGAGCTCGTATTCGCCGGTGGCGTGCTCGCGCTCCTTGCCGGCGGCGATCTTCTCCTTGAGCCGTGCGTGATCCTCGGCGAGGGTCTCCCAGACGCTGTCGGTCAGCTCGGTCGATTCCTCCTCGGTCACGACTCCCTGCTCGATCAGCGCTCGCGCGAACAGCTCGCGCGCCGGGGGATGCTTCTTGATCACCTGGTACATCTCGGGCTGGGTGTAGGCGGGCTCGTCCGCCTCGTTGTGACCGAACCGGCGGTAGCCGATCAGGTCGATCAGCACGTCGTGCCCGAACTCCTGGCGGAACGCGAAGGCCAGGCGGACGGCGCTGATGCACGCGGCCACGTCGTCGGCGTTGACGTGGATGATCGGCACGTCGTAGCCCTTGGCCAGATCGGACGCCCACGTGGTCGAGCGGGAGTCGTCGGGATCAGTGGTGAAACCGACTTGATTATTTTGGATTAAGTGGATCGTCCCGCCGACGGTGTAGCCATCGAGCGCCTGTAGGTTCAGGGTCTCAGCGACAACACCCTGACCCGGGAAGGCCGCGTCGCCGTGGAGGATCACCGGGACGGCCGCGTTGGTCTCGCGATGGGCGTGCGGGCCCTGGCGCGTGGTCTGGGCGGCGCGGGTGGCGCCGGCGGCGACCGGGGCCACGAACTCCAAATGGCTGGGGTTCGACTCCAGCCGCACGATGATCGACTCGCCGCTCGGGAGCTGGTAGGAGCCCTGGGCGCCGTGATGGTACTTGACGTCGCCGGTGCCGCCCTGCGGGATCGTGGTGATCGGCTCGAGCGTCGAGGAGCCCTCGAACTCGGCGAAGATCGACTCGTACGGCCGCCCCAGGTTGTGGGCCAGCACGTTGAGCCGGCCGCGATG
>DATJYY010000048.1:0-69344 GCA_035499395.1 Solirubrobacteraceae bacterium | reverse complement strand
AACCCGAGTGGTGACCTTCAGCGCCGCCCGAGCTCATCGAGATCGTGACCGACGCCGCCGGCGATCCCAGTGTCACAACCGGTTCACCGCCGTTCACCTTATCGGTCACATTCGCTGCGCCGTTCACCCTTCACGCCCCTGCGAAGCTGGCCGGCGAGGAACGCGAGGCCCCGGGCCGAACGGTGTCGTCGGGCGCACCGTAGTCGCCGAGGATCACCCGGTTCCAGATCAGCCGTCGACGTTGCTGTTGCGGGTGGAGAACTGCTGCTGGTTGGCGTTGATGACCGTGCTGCCCTGGAACTCGTCATCAGCCCCAATCCCCCGACGGACCTGCTTAACGTGACATCCGACCCGCGCCGGCAGGCTAGGGCTGTAAGGGTGCGGAAAGCGGACGCCCCGGCTCCCACCGCCCGACGGGCTCCCCGCGAGCACCCCGGCGCTCGGGCGGGCCGGGTGCCGGCTCGTCCACCCCCACCTCGCCAACCAGCCGCTCAAGGTCGTGCCCCGGGCCTACCCGGCCGCCCCGGCCTCAGCGTCTTATCGTTTGAGTGGTCGCTGTCACGGCGCGAGCCCGTACGGAAAGCCGCCGGTCAAGTTCTCGGAGCCGTCGTCGGTGACAGCCAGCAGATCCTCGACTCGGATGCCGCCGACAGCGCGGTCGACGACCCCGGGCTCGACCGCGATCACATCGCCCGCGATCAGCGGCGCGGTCCCGGTTCTGCCGAGGATCGGCGGCTCGTGGACCGCCAGGCCGACGCCGTGGCCGAGGCCGTGGTAGAAGCCTTCACGGAGCGTCTCGCCGGGCCGCTTGGTGCGCCCGGTCGGGTGTCCCGCCGCCTCGAACGCGTCGCAGGCGATCCCGTACAGCTCGATCCCCTTGACGCCGGCTCGAGCGGCTGCGCACGACTGCTCGTGGGCGGAGATCACGAGCGCGTGCAGGTCGCCGAGCTGATCGCTGATGTCGCCGCGCACGAACGTCCGCGTCATGTCCGACCAGCAACTCGAGGCCTCATCCTGGGGCCAGAGGTCGATGAGGATCGGGGCGTGCGCGGGCAGCGGCCCGGAACCCGGGTCATGGCCGATGTGCGGATCCGGACCCATCGGCTTGACCATGATGTCCGGGGGAGCCGGCGCTCCCAACCGGGCGCATACCTCGCGGATGCGCCCGCGCACGGTCTCGGACGTGAGGCGCTCGTCGCCGTGCCAGAGGTCGTCGCCGCGGATCGCCGCCTCGCGCAGGATCGTCGCGGCCTCGCCCAGCGCCGCGACCCCGGCCGCCGTGGCGCGGCGGATGCCCGCCATCTCGGCGTCGGTCTTGTGCCGCCGGCGCTCGGCGAACAGCGCTCCGGCCGCCGCGAGCTCGACGCCCTCCGCCCGCAGCCGGTCGGCCAGCGCCATCGGGAAGTTCGGCGGCACGACCGCCTCGCTGATCTGGAGCGAGGTCACCGCCCGTACGCATACCTCTTGGTCGATCTCCCACCAGGGATGGCCAGCCGCAATCAGCTCGTCGCGCCCGAAGGCCTCGCCGAGCAAACGCTCGAGGTCGGGAGCCGCGCGGGCGATCCTTCCCTCCTCGAGCGCGTTGGTCAGCACCGCGCGCCGGCCGTCGGTCTCGAGGTAGAGGAACCCATCCCCGATTGCGAGTGGCACCTCATGCCGTAGCGCCGGCGAGGTTTCGGTGTCTCCGTAGATCAGCACGTTCATGGTTTGTAGGGTCCCACACCATGCTCGCCCTGCGCCCCAACTGTGAACTATGCGATGTCGATCTCCCCCCGGCGGCGCCCGACGCGCGGATCTGCACGTACGAGTGCACGTTCTGCGCCGACTGCGTCGAGAACACGCTGCACAACGTGTGTCCCAACTGTGGAGGCGGATTCGCGCCTCGTCCGATCCGGCCCGCGCGGGCCTGGCGCGACGGCGCCGGGCTCGTCCACGATCCCCCCGATACGCGCCGGCGCAGTCTCCGCTACTCGATGCACCAGGTGCGGGAACTGGTGGAGAAACTCCGCGATGTTCCCCCGGACGAGCGCTGACCCGCCCCTCACGGGTCCGGGTCCCTCAGTTCCCGCGCTCGACGTTCACCAGGTGCCCGTACCTGCCGCGGAACATGCTCTTCAGCTTGTGCGAGGAAGCCTTCATGCCGTGGACTCCCCTGGTCACGGGCTGCCGCGCAAGTCCCCCGAGGACCGCTATCGCGATCAGCGTCCCGGCCAGCGGCGTGTCCGACGCCGCCGGTCCGGCGACGCCGTAGATCGACTCCCTGAGCGCACCCATCCCGATGGTGAAGTTGGCCACCGCGGTTGGAGGCTTGGGAACTGTCGGCCGGTGCGACCGTTCGTAGACGGCGTTGGCCAGCGTCAACAGTCCGATCGCGGTCGCGATGTTGGCGTCCTCCCGCCGGATTCCGAACACCCGCTCGAGCGTGCGGTACCGAGCCTCGTTGGCCAGCAGCAACGCGCCCGCCGCGTCGCCGAGGAGCAGCGCGGTCCCGCTGCCGCTCTTCGCCCGGGCCGCCGGCGGACGCCCGGGGGGGTACGGACGTGGCGCGGACGCGACCCCCGAGTCGTTCGCGCCGGTCGGTCGGGCGTCGCCGGCAGTGGGATCCGCGGCCGCGGCCTGGACCGGCGGAGCCGTCGGCGCACCGGCGATGACCGGTGCGTCGTCGAGCACGATTGCGCTCGCGCCTCTGGAGCGGAAGCGCCACCGTGCGGAGCCAGGCGTGCGCGACGAGGATGCAGTCTTGGTCCGGCGAGCCACCAAGCCAAGATTCCCGGCCGCGCCGGGCCAGGGCAACCGTGCCCACACGTCAACTCGCGGTGCGCACACCACCCTGCGCCACCGAAGATGGGGGCTCGACCCCATTACCCGCGGTCGCCCGGGCTCGTAGGTTCCCGCCGGCTACGGCGCGGGCAGACACGCACCAGCCGGAAACCGGGGGCAGTCAGGTCCTCCACCGTGCGGAAGGTTGATCGCGCGGTGGAGGACCGATGATTTCTGATCGGGGTGAGGGTCCTAGCGCGTGAACCCACTTCCCCAGGAGGTCCGCAGTGAGCACCACCAAGAGCCGGATCGGCACGATCAGCCTGGTGGCCGTCCCGGCCACCGACCAGGATCGCTCGATTGAGTTCTACGACGCGCTCGGCTTCGAGAAGCGCACGGACATCCCGTTCGGCGACGAGTACCGCTGGGTCGAGGTGTACCCGCCGAGCGGCACCACCGGAATCGCGCTCGCGCCGCCCCGGCCGGGAGTCGATCGGACCGGCGTCGAGACCGGGATCATCCTCACCAGCGACGACATCGACGCGACCCACGCCCAGCTTCAGGCGAGCGGCGTCGACGTCGACGCGGAAGTCGCGCGGATGGGCGACCCCGTGCCACCGATGTTCTGGTTCCGCGACCCGGACGGCAACTCGCTGATGATCGTCCAGCAGGGGTGACGCAGCGTCCGCGAGCGACCGGCTCGGATCATCCTCCCGAGGTCCGAGCCGGTCCGCCGCGGCTCACCACCTGCTGCTCTTGAACCGCGGCGCGGGACCGATCCGGTCGTTCGCGCGCGAGGCGTAGCCGATCGCGATCCCCTCGTCGAAGATTCCCGAGGCGGCGTAATGCGCCGGGCGCCCCGGGCAGGTCGGCGCGGCGCTCTCGCCCGGGGTCGTGACCCACACGAACCCGTCGAGGTGGGGCGAGTACATCCCGTAGGGCTGCCCGTTGCTCGCTCCGGGCTTCGGACCGAGCCCGCGGCCGGGCGGATTGCACAGCTGCTCGATCCCTTGCGTGACCGGGTGCGGGTTGAGCAGCGGGCCGTTGCCGTCGGCGCGGGTGTCGACGACGAAGTGCAGTCCGTTGGTCAGCGCCGAGACCTTGTTCCCGTACCGGATCTCCCTGTAGGCCCAGTTGAAGTGCGTGTCGTTCGTGAAGAAGCCTCGGATCTTGTAAGCGTCGCTCGCGTTCAGCACGCGAGCCGTCTCCGCCGGCGAGTTCGCATCGGACGTACCGCCCTCGACGTACAACAGCGCGTGCGGCAGCTGTGACAGCTCGTCGATCTCGTACTTCAGCTGCGCCTCCCGATCGCTGATCGCCGCCGGGTTCTTCCAGCAGATTGTGTCGATCGCGTCCTCCTCGACGAAGATCAGCGCCGGGAAGTTGCCCACGGCGTCCTTGAAGGCGTTGACCTCGGCCTCGAAGTTCGGGTTGGTTCCCGGGTTGCAGCCGCCACCGTGCTTGATGAAGTACGTGGTCATCTCGGCCGCCGCGCCGGGATCGGTCCGCTGCATCCGGCACAAGTAGTTCTGGACCTGGGTGAAGATCGCGGGACCCGAGCCGCCCGCGGTGTACAGGCTGAACTGGTGGGCCTGGGGGTAGTTCCCGATCTTCTCGAGCATGTGGACGTGGTAGGAGACGGCTCGGGACAGGTGCATCTTGTTGACGCGCGCCTCGAAGCGTGCCCACGGGATCGGGGTTCCGCTCTCCTTGGTGCTGAGGTATCCGAGGCCGACCTCGCTCGCGATCGCGTCGGCGGCGTCGCCGCCGTACTGCCATGGGCTTTCGATGAACAGGTTCGCATTGTCGAGCGGATCGGTCCCCGTGAAGCCGGGGGTGTCGAGCGGGTTGGCCGGGTTTCGCAGGCCCGTGTCGCCGGACGTGCACTGGCCCGCCGCGTGCGCCGTCGGCGGCGGCCCGGGCGCACGGGACGCGCCCGACGCACTCGTCCACGCCGCCAGCGCCAACATGGCGACCAGTCCGGTCGTGATCACAACGCTGCTCCTGACGCTCAATGCATACCCCGCTCCCTGCCTGGTCGGTTGGATTCGGCGCTCGGCTCGTGGCCCAGCTCGGTGCGCCTCCCAGCGCATCGCGCCAGCGTAGGACATCGGCGAGCGAGTCGCGCCCGTACCCCGCGAGGAATGTCAAGCGATCAGGAGCGATGCAGCGTTATCAAACGCGGATCGGGGAGGCGCATCGAGACATGCGCCTCCCCGCGGTCTTCTCCGCAGTCCTCGGACCGCTCAAGATGCAAGCAGGCTCACGCTCGCTCACGCGAGCGCGTTGGCCTTGCTCACGCGAGCGTCGTCTGAGGAGCCCCCGCAGGGTCAGCCGCGCCTCGGTGACCGGGCAGCGCCGTGATGTCCGCGACGAGCTGGGTCCAGTTGACTCCTGACGGACCGGTGCCCTGCTTGTTCAGCATCTCCTGGGTGACGACGACGTGGGCCTCCTGTGCGTAGTCCCGGTGGAAGGGGGCGGTGAGCAGCAGCTCCGCGCCCCAGGTCACGCACTTGAAGGTCTCGGCGTCGTACTCCCGGTAGGGGATGCCGTGGCCGCCCCACGAGCCCGGAGCGCTGCTGCCGGTCTGGCCGTCGCCGACGACGGTCCACTCCGTCTGCCCCTGTGCGCTGAGCGGCAGCGCGATGCCGATCTGCAGGTCGACGAACTCGTCGATCGCGATCCGGCACTCGTTCAGGTTGCTCGGATCGACCGCCACCGTCGCGACGATCGTGTGGGTGCCGTTGTCGGTGGTCGCCAGGCCGGGATGCTCCCAGTGACGCATGGCGGCGCGCTCGTCGGTCCCGCGATCGGTGCTCGGGTCTCCCGGCACATAGCCCGTGATCGCCGAGTAGATGCTGATCGCATCCTGGTCGGTGAACGTCGGCGGCACGGTGCCGGCGTCGAGATGGAAGTCCTCGATCGAATGGAGCATCATCGCGACGACGCAGTCGCCGATCGTGTCGTTCGCGAGCATCCCCCACTGGAAGCCGGGGTGCGGGCGCGAAACGGCGATCGGCGGATTGCGCTCGGCGTGTATGTAGTCCGACAGCCTCAGCGCCGGCTTGTGCAGCGTCCCGAGCTTCAGGCCCGTCTTGGGCGACGCCGGCAGCGTGGGAGGCGTGTAGTGGTCGCGCAGGCGAAAGTCTGGGTCGGTGATGCGGGTCATGCGCTCATGCTCCTCAATTGGACGTCGATTGAGCGACACTAAGCCGGCGCCCCCGGGCTGGATAGCCCCCCTTGGTGGGGATGCCCACACCCCGCCGGCGGCGTCCGAACCCGGCTCGCGTGCCGACCGCCACCCACGGTCGCGTGCCGACCGCCACCCGCGGCCGGGCGCTCACCGGCGCGCGCGGATCGGTTACGGTCGGCAGTGCATATGCCAAACAAGTTGCGCGGGCGCAGGCGCCGCCGCCGGCCCGGATCCGCCGCCACCGTCAAGCCGCACCGATCGTTCGACCCCCGCCGGGTCGGCGACCTCGAGGCGGGCGTGTGGGTCGCCTACTACCGGCGCGAATGGCTGCCGTTCCTCCACGGAGCGGTCTCGCTGACCCGCCACACATTCGGGCTCCCGTGGCCGTCGACCGTCCACGGCGCGTGGCTGGTGCTTCGCGCCAATCAACTCTGGGCCCCGTACCCCGACAACGATCCCGACGGCGCCCGCCGGGCGATGGAGCGCTTCTACCGGCTCGTCGCCGAGCGCCACGACGACACGTTCGATCCCCGCAGGGCATCGGAGCTCGAGGTCGAGTGGTGGCGGGTGCATCGCGAGCATCAGCACGACGGTTCGCCCGTGGGCCACGACGGCGAGGGGCCACTGATCACGGCGCTCGCAGCCCTGTATGCCTACGTGTACGGGGTCGACCGGGCCGAGGTCGCCGTCGCCGCCCAGCAGCGGGCGCTCGCGATGCGCCACTCGGATCGATGGGTGCGCGAGGGCTGCGACCTCTCGAGTCCGCTGATCGAGGAGGAGCGGGCGGCGCTCGTCCGCTCCTACGCCGGGTTGCTGGCGGCCGTGCACCGGGCCTGAAACCTCCGTCGAGCTCGCTCATTCGCTCGGGCTGCGGGTGGTCGCCGAGGGCGTCGAGGACGACCGCTGCCTGGGGCTGCTCACCGGGCTCCGATGCGACCTCGTCCAGGGATACGTGATCTCGAAGCCGAGGCCGGCGGGCCCGGGTCGTCATCATTGGCCGCCATGCTCGTAACCACGTCCGTGAACTCCCGCGAGCACACGCGCGACGTCGAGCCCAGGATGCTGCTCGTGCACTTCCTGCGGGATGAACTCGGGTTGACCGGCACGCACTGGGGCTGCGACACCTCGAACTGCGGCACGTGTGTGGTGCTGATGGACGGCGAGCCGGTCAAGTCGTGCACGGTGCTGGCGGCCACTGCCGAGGGGCACGAGATCCGCACAGTCGAGGGGCTGGCGGCCGGCGGGGTGCTCGACCCGGTTCAGCAGGGGTTCACCGAGATGCACGGGCTGCAGTGCGGGTTCTGCACGTCCGGGATGATGCTGACCGCCCGCGCGCTGCTCGATCGCAATCCGAATCCGACGGACGCCGAGATCCGCGAGGCGATCTCCGGGCAGATCTGCCGTTGCACGGGCTACGCGACGATCGTCCGCTCGATCCGGTGGGCGGCAGACCACGCCGAACGGCCTGCCGCCCCGTGAGCGCGAACGGCGACCGCCCGATCGGCTTCGGCCGACTGACCCGCAAGGAGGATCCCCGCTTCATTCGCGGCCAGGGCCACTTCGTCGACGACGTGCAGCTCCCGGGGATGCTCCACGGCGCCGTCCTGCGCAGCCCGGTGGCGCACGCCCGGATCGTCTCGATCGACGCGTCCGCCGCGCTCCAGCACCCGAAGGTCCACGCCGTGATCACCGGCCGGGACCTCGAGACCCGCGGCCTGGCATGGATGCAGACGATCTCGGCCGACTCCCAAGCGGTGCTCGCCACCGACAAGGTTCGCTTCCAGGGTCAGGAGGTCGCGTTCGTGGTCGCGGACGACCGCTACTCGGCCCGCGACGCGCTCGAGCTGATCGACGTCGACTACGAGCTGCTCCCGGCAATCGTCGATCCGCGCCGCGCGCTCGATCCCGACGCGCCGCTGATCCGCGACGATAAGCCCGGACAAACCGACAATCGCATCTTCGATTGGGAGTCGGGCAACCGGGCGGCGACCGACCGGGTGTTCGCGTGCGCCGACGTGGTCGTCGAGCAGGACCTGGTGTTCCCGCGCTCGCATCCCGCCCCGATGGAGACTTGCGGCGCGGTCGCGCAGTTCGATCAGGTGTCGGGCAAGCTCACGGTCTGGTGCACGACGCAGGCGCCGCACGCCCATCGCACGGTGTATGCGTTTCTGACCGGACTGCCCGAGCACAAGATCCGCGTGATCTCCCCGGATGTCGGCGGCGGGTTCGGGAACAAGGTTCCGGTGTACCCAGGCTATGTATGCGCCATCATCGCCGCGATCGACACCGGCAGACCGGTCAAGTGGATGGAGGACCGCTCGGAGAACCTGATGTCGACGGCATTCGCGCGCGACTACGCGATGCGCGGCGCGATCGCCGCCACCGGTGAGGGCGAGATCCTCGCGGTCCGGGTCGACGTGATTGCCGACCACGGCGCGTTCAACGCCACCGCCCAGCCGACCAATTACCCGGCCGGGTTCTTCCACGTTTTTACCGGCTCCTACGACATCGAAGCGGCCCACTGCCACGTCAGGGGCGTGTACACGAACAAGGCGCCCGGAGGCGTGGCGTACGCCTGCTCGTTCCGGATCGCCGAGGCGGTCTACCTGGTCGAGCGCATGGTCGACTGCCTCGCATGTGAGCTCGGAGTCGACCCCGCCGAGCTGCGCCTGGCGAACCTGATCAGGGCCGACCAGTTCCCGTACGAGTGCAAGACCGGCTGGGTGTACGACTCCGGCGACTACGAGCGGACGCTGCGCAAGGCGCTCGAGCTCGCCGACTACGACGAGCTACGCCGCGAGCAGGCGGCCGTGCGCGCCCGCGGCGAGCTGATGGGCATCGGCGTCGGTTTCTTCACCGAGGCGGTGGGCGCGGGCCCGCGCAAGCACATGAACATCCTCGGGCTGGGGATGAACGACGGTGCGGCCCTGCGCGTGCACCCGACGGGAAAGGCGCAGCTCAGCATCAGCGTGCAAACACAGGGACAGGGCCACGAGACCACCTTCGCCCAGATCGTCGCCGAGGAACTGGGCATCCCGCCCGAGGACATCGACGTGGTCCACGGCGACACCGACGTCACGCCGTACGGACTCGGAACGTACGGGTCGCGTTCGACTCCGGTGAGCGGCGCCGCCACCGCGCTCGTCGCGCGGAAGGTCCGCGAGCGGGCGCGGATAGTCGCGGCTGCAATGCTCGAGGCCTCGCCCGATGACCTCGAATGGGAGAAGGGCCGCTGGATGGTCAAAGGCGACCCCGAGAAGGGCGCGACGATTCAGGAGATCGCGATGGCGGCGCGCGGATCGGTCGAACTGCCGGCGGGCGTCGAGACCGGCCTCGACGCCGAGACGGTGTACGACCCGCCCAACCTGACATTCCCCTACGGCGCGTACATCTGCGTGGTCGAGATCGATCCGGGCACCGCCAAGGTGCGGATCACCCGGTTTGTCGCCGTCGACGATTGCGGCACCCGGATCAACCCGATGATCATCGAGGGCCAGGTCCACGGCGGACTCACCGACGGGGTCGGCATCGCCTTGATGGAGCAGATCGCGTTCGACGCGGACGGCAACTGCCTCGGCGGCTCGCTGATGGACTACCTGATACCCACCGCGCTTGAGGTGCCCGACTGGGAGACCGGCTTCACGGTGACGCCGTCGCCGCACCATCCGATCGGAGCCAAGGGCATCGGCGAGTCCGCCACCGTGGGCTCGCCGCCGACGATCGTAAACGCGGTCTGCGACGCGCTCCGCCCCTTCGGCGTCCGGCACGTTGACATGCCGTGCACGCCCTCGCGCGTGTGGCACGCGATGCGGGGTTCAACGTGAGCCGCGAATTCACGACCGGGCTCGTGCTCGCCGCGGGCGGATCCAAGAGGCTCGGACAGCCGAAGCAGCTACTGCCGTACGGATCGGCGACGCTGCTCGATCATGTGCTGAATACCGCGCGGGTGTGCGATTTCGACCAGCTGATCTGCGTGATCGGCGGGAGCTCGCACGAGATCGGGGCCACCGTAAACGTGGACGGAATCCAGGTTGTAACGAACGACCACTTCGGCGAGGGCTGCTCGTCGTCGATCGCCGCCGCGCTGACCGCGGTCGATGCGCGCTGCCAGGTCCTGGTCCTGATGCTCGGCGACCAGCCCGGCGTCACCGCCGCCACCGTGACGAAGCTGCTCGAGGGCCGCGGCGACGGCGAGCTGGCCGCGTGCGCGTACGAGGACGGACGCGGTCATCCGCTGGCGTTCGCGCACAGCACGTTCCACGACCTCGCGTCGCTCCACGGGGACAAGGGGGTGTGGAAGCTGCTCGACCGCGCCGGCGATCATGTGGTCGACGTGCCCGTCGGCGGAACGATCCCACGCGACGTTGACACCTGGGATGACTACGAGGCCGTGGCGCGCGGCGCCAACGGCTGATCAGCGCGTCGAGGCGGCGTCGATCTCGTCCGCCACCGACCGCCACAGCGTCACGTGCACCTTCGGCCGCACTCGCGTCGAGACGGTGCCGGCCCGCCCGGTCGAGATTGCCTGAGTCGCGTCCGAGGTCGTGGCGAAGCGCTGCAGCGCCAGCGCCGCCGGCACGGCCCGCTCCAGACCCAGCGTGCTCGCGTACCACATCTCGACGATCGGGGTTCCGCGCACGTCGATTCGCGTCAGCGCCCGCCGGCGGACCTCGTCGAGCACCGAGTGCGCGAGCGTGAGCAGGATGCCCTCGCCCGCGGAGGCCGCCGCGATCGCCGCGGCGTGGCTCGAGTAAGCGGAGACGTTCGATGGAGTCAGGCCGTTGCGCTCGAAGAACAGGCCGGTCGCGGTGGTCGGATCGATGTCGGGCGGACCCACCAGCCATCGCTCCGCGGCGAGCTCGGCGGGCGCTACGTCCGGTCGTCCCGACAACCGATGTCCCGGCGCCGCGACGATGATCAGGCGGCAGCGAAGGAACGGAACCGTGGCGATCGTGTTCGTGCGCTCCGGGCCCGGATGGGGGCCGAGCGCAATGTCCGCCTGGCGATGTTCCAGGCGGTCGGCGAACGACGCGCCGGGGACCGACTCGATCGCGATCTCGAGCCCGTCGTCGCGCGCTGTGAACGCGTCGATCAGCGGTCCGATGTGCTCGGCGACGATGTTGGTGACGACCACCTGCAGGCGACGCGACTGACCGGCCGAGTCGTGGACCGACCGGCGGGCCTGCTCGGCCAGGCCGAGGATCTCGCCGGCCAGCGCCGCCAGCCGCCGGCCGCCGGCGGTCAGCGCGATTCCCCGGCCCTCGCGGACGAACAGCTCGTCGCCTAGCTCCTTGCGAAGCGCCGCCACCGCGACCGAGACTGCGGGCTCGGTCACCTGGAGCTCGGCTGCGGCCGCTTTGACCGACCCGTGTCGGGCGACGAGCACGAACGACTGCAGCTGGGCGAGCGTCAAACCGTGGCTCCTAAGCGATCACTTAACCCAAGTTGACGAGCCACGATAACAACGTCAAAGTTCCACAAAGGAGAGGAAGGCTCGAACGGTACGGGAGCTGCCCTCCGTTGTTGGTACGCGAAGGAGCGCATTGCAAGTTCCGGCCCCGTTTGAGTACGAGCGAGCGACAAGCGTCGACGAGGCGCTCCAGTTGCTCACCCAGCTTGGACCCGACGCGCGCCTCTTGGCCGGCGGGCACTCGCTGCTCCCGATGATGAAGCTTCGGCTCGCGTCGCCCGCGTACCTGATCGACATCGACCCGCTCGCGGACGAGCTGGGGTACGTCTCAGAGCACGACGGCGAGGTGCGGATCGGCGCGATGACGCGCCATCGCGCGCTCCTCGAATCGCACCTGCTGGAGAGTCGCCTCGCGATCTTCACCGACGCCGAGCGCGTCATCGCCGATCCGGTGGTCCGCAACCGCGGGACGATCGGTGGCGCGCTGTGCCAGGCTGACCCCTCGGAGGATCTAAGCGCGGTGTGCGCGGCGATCGGGGCGAACATGGTCATCCGCGGGGCCGACGGGGAGCGGGTACTCGGCATGAACGAGTTTCACCGTGGTCCCTACCAGACCGCGGTCGGACCGGCCGAGATGCTCGTCGAGATCAGGGTCCCGTTACGAAGGACTTCCGGGAGCGCATACGAGAAGGTCGATCGCCGCGTCGGCGACTGGGCGGTGGTCGCCGCCGGGGCGTCGCTAACCGTGACCGACGGGCTTATTACAAACGCGGGGGTTGCGCTGGCCGCGGTCGGCTCCGATGTCACCTCCCGCCAAGCGGAGGAGACGCTCGCCGGCCAGTCGCCGTCGGAGGAACTCTTCAAGCGGGCCGCGGCGGCCGCGGCCATCGAGTGCCGGCCGGTCAGCGACCAGCGGGGTTCGGCGGAGTACAAGCGGCACGCGGCCGGCGTATTGACGGAGCGCGCGCTGCTGCGGGCCGCGACTCGGGCGCTACCGGAGGGGGCGCAGTTTCAGAAAAGGACACAGGAGGTGTGAGTTGGCTTTGGTGATCGGTGCTTCCACCGGTTGGTACATCGGGATCGTCCTCGGGATCGTCGTGGCCGCGGTGGCGGCGGCGATCGTGATCACGATCGTGATGCTGGCGAGGAAGATCTCGGCGCAGGCGCGGACCGCCGTCGACGGTGTCGAGAAGGTGCGCGCGCAGACGGAGGGACTGGCGGGGATCGCGCGGATCAACGACTCGGGGGTCAGAATCCTGCACTCGGCGCGGGCGCTCCGCAAGGTCGCGGTGGGCAAATGATCGCGTTTGCCACCGTCACCAATCACGATGCGTGGGTGGTCGCGCTCGTGATCGGACTCGTCGTCGCGCTCGCGGTCGCGGGTCTGCTCATCGTGCTGGTCAGGACCGTGGGCGACATCAAGAACTCAGCCGCGGCACTGCTCGACGTGGCGGGCAAGGTCGCCGGCAATACCCAGAACATTCCTCAGCTCCAGGCTACGGCGCCCGTGCTGGGACTTATCGTGGAGGAGGCCGTGATCCAGGACGGTTACATGAACGCGCTCACCGACGGGTTCGGCAACGGGAACGGTGAACGATGACCACGCTCGTCATCCTCAGCGTCGTGCTCGCGGTGATCATCATCGCGGTGGTCGCGGCCGCGCTGATCAAGGTCCGCCAGGACCTCGAAGCGACTTCGGCAAGTCTCGCCACGCTCGCGGGCGCGCTCAGCACGGTCGAGTCCGACCACTTGGCGCCGCTCGAGCCGGCGGTCAAGGCGATCAATGGCCAGTTCGACATCATCCTCGGTGCGTTCCCGGGGATCGCGCGTAAAGCCAAGGTCGTCGCGGACAGGAGGCCGAAATGACCCTCGAATGGATCGGCGACGCGATCCTGATCCTTGTCGTCCTCCCGGTCGTCGTGTACCTGCTGCGCGGGGTCCTGAACGCAGCCAACAGCATCGTCCCGAGCGTCCAGCAGATCGCGACCGCCGCGACCGCCGGCTCGAAGGACCTGGACGCGACCGCGCTCCTGCTAACCACGCAGGACCAGGTACAGAAGACGATCGAGGTCGCCGCCGACTACGGCGGATCGCTCGACGTGATCCTCGACGACGCGAACTAGGAGAGGCAAGATGCCAGCAGCTGGTGTAGTCATGATCATCGCGGTCCTGCTGATCGTGTTGGCGCTCGTCTACTACCTGGTCTCGACGATCGTCGCCCTGCAGCGGATCACGAATGCGCTCGATGAAGCGATCACCGGCGTCGTCGGGATCATCGAGAAGAGCGCCCCCGTTGACGAGGTGGTGACTCAGGTCAACACGAACCTCGACGCCGGCGTCAGCCTGCTCGAGGGCCTGCTCGTCAAGAAGGCGGGCCTCTCGGATGCGTTGGGGCTGGTCGACGGGTTGTATCCCGGCGCTGCCGGCGAGGGCCTCCGCGACTTCCCCGAGAGCAAAGAGACGAAGGCCCCGCGGATCAGCGAGGTCTATACGAAGGGCACGCTCACGCTCGCCCGCCTCGGACGGGAGGCACCGATCGCCGCGGCCAGCCCGAACGGCCCGGCGCTTCGCAATCCGGCTTATGGCAGCCTCGCCGCCCGCGGCCTCTATCCGGAGATCAGGCAGACAAGGCCGGCGTCGATGCCGCGCTCCCCGATCATCGGGACCGATTCCCCGGTGCAGTACGAGCCGAGCGAGTCGCCGGGGGTCCGTAAGCGGATGCCGGTGGCCGTCGGCGCGCAAGCCGAGCCGAGCCCGGGCCCGGAAACGGGCGGCGTGGTCAAGTCGGGGCTGGCCTTCCTGCGCCGTCTCAAGAGCGACGACCAGTAAGGAGATCCGGTGCAGACCCCCGCTCCATTTGAGTACGAGCGCGCGACCAGCGTCGAAGGCGCGATCGCCACGCTCCAGAGGATCGGTCCCGAAGCGCGGTTGATCGCCGGCGGCCACAGTCTGCTGCCGATGATGAAGCTGCGGCTCGCGAACCCCGAGTACCTGATCGACATCAACGACCTGGAGGAAGAGCTCTCCTACGTCGACGAGCGCATCACCGAGATCCGCATCGGAGCGTTGACGCGGCACGCTGAGCTGCTCGAGTCCGAGCTGCTCGCGCGGCGCGCACCGGTGTTCCGCGATGCCGAGGAGGTGATCGCCGATCCTGTCGTCCGTAACCGCGGCACGATTGGCGGGTCGCTGTGCCAGGCCGACGCCGCGGAGGACCTGTCCGCGGTGTGCGCGGCGCTGAAGGCGAACGTCGTCCTGCGCGGTCCGGACGGCGAACGCGTGATCGGCATGGACGGGTTCTATATCGGGCCGTTCACGACCGCGGTCGGCGCTGACGAGATGCTGACCGAGGTTCGTATCCCGCTCCGATCCGGGGCCGGGAGCGCCCACGAGAAGGTCGAGCGCCGCGCCGGCGACTTCGCCATCGCGGCGGTGTCGGCGGCGGTGTGGATCGAAGGCGGCGTGATCGCCGACGCGGGAATCGCGCTTGGCGCTCTCGGGCCGACCACGATCATCGCGACCCGCGCCGAGGAAGCGCTCAAGGGCAGGCCGCCGTCCGAGGAGTTGTTCTCCCAAGCGGGCGAGATCGCCAAGGAGGACTGCGCGCCGGTGCCCGACGGCCGGGGACCGGTCGACTACAAGCGCCACCTCGCAAACGTCCTCACCGTCCGTGCGCTCCGGCGCGCGACCAGCCGCGCCCTGCAACAGGAGGCATGACGACATGGAAGTGAAGATCACGATCAACGGGCAGGAGGTATCGCGCGACGTCGAGCCGCGCACGCTGCTCGTCCATTTCATCCGCGACACGCCGGGGTTGACAGGCACGCACTGGGGCTGCGACACCTCCAACTGCGGAGCGTGCGTGGTGCTGATGGACGGCAAGCCGGTCAAGTCGTGCACGACCCTCGCGGCGATGTGCACCGGCCACGAGATCCGAACCGTCGAGTCGCTCGAGCAGAACGGACGGCTCGATCCGATCCAGATGGGCTTCCACGAGAAGCACGGCCTGCACTGTGGCTTCTGTACCCCCGGCATGCTGATGACCACGCGAGCCTTACTGAACGAGAACCCGAACCCGACCGAGGCGGAGATCCGGACCGCGATTTCGGGCGCGATCTGCCGCTGCACGGGCTACAAGAACATCGTCAGCGCGGTGCGCTGGGCGGCAGAGCAGGAAGCTGCGATGACATCCGGTTCATCGGGCATGAAACAGGAGGCGTGAGCATGGCCACGATGGATACCGCCACGACCGAACGCCCGATTGGCTTCGGCCGCCTGCGGCGCAAGGAGGACGCCCGGTTCATCCGCGGCAAGGGCACCTACCTCGACGACATCCGCCTGCCCGGGATGGTGCACGGCGTGATGCTGCGCAGCCCGTACGCCCACGCCAAGATCGTCTCGATCGACACCTCCGCGGCGCTCGCGCACCCGGGGGTCGCCGCCGTCGTCACCGCCAAGGACCTCGAGACGCTAGGGCTCGCGTGGATGCCGACGATCTCATACGACACCCAGGCGGTGCTCGCCGGTGACAAGGTCCGCTTCCAGGGCCAGGAGGTCGCGTTCGTGATCGCCGTCGACGAGTACACAGCGCGCGACGCGCTCGCGCTGATCGACGTCGAGTATGAGCCGCTGCCCGCGGTGGTCAACGCCCGCAAGGCGCTCGACGCCGACGCGCCGCTGATCCGCGACGACAAGGACGGTCAGGTCGACAACCTGGCCAGCCCGCTGTGGGAGGCCGGCGACGAGGAGGCCACCGACCGCGCGTTCGCCGAGGCCGACACGATCGTCACGCGGGACATCATCTACCCGCGCTGCCACCCGGCCCCGCTCGAGACGTGCGGGATGATCGCCGACTTCAACCCGAAGACCGGCCAGCTCGACATCTACAACGGCAACCAGGCGCCGAACGCCCACCGCACCGTGTACGCGCACGTGGCCGGCCTCGCCGAGCACATGATCCGCATCCGGTGCAACGACATCGGCGGCGGCTTCGGCAACAAGGTGCCCGTGTACCCGGGCTACGTTTGCGCGATCGCCGGCTCGATCGTGGCGGGTGTTCCGGTCAAGTGGATCGAGGACCGCTCGGAGAACCTGATGTCGACCGGGTTCGCGCGCGACTACGTGATGCACGCCGAGATGTGCTCCAAGGACGGCAAGATCACCGGCCTCCGCGTCGACGTGATCGCCGACCACGGCGCGTTCGACTCGACCGCCCAGCCGACCAAGTTCCCGGCCGGCTTCTTCCACATCGTGTGCGGCTCCTACGACCTCGAGGCCGCCCATGTCCAGGTCAAGGCCGTGTACACGAACAAGGCGCCCGGCGGCGTCGCGTACCGCTGCTCGTTCCGCATCACGGAGGCCGTGTACCTGGTGGAGCGGATGGTCGACGCGCTCGCGCTGGAGATGAAGGTCGACCCTGTGGAGCTGCGCATGAACAGCTTCATCGCGCCCGAGCAGTTCCCGTACGAGACGACCACCGGCTGGACGTACGACTCGGGCGAGTACGCGAAGACGATGCGCGAGGCGATGCGGATAGCCGGCTACGACGAGCTGCGAAAGGAGCAGGCCCAAAAGCGCGCCCGAGGTGAGCTGATGGGCATCGGCACCTCGTTCTTCACCGAGGGCGTGGGCGCCGGTCCGCGCAAGCACATGGACATTCTCGGACTGGCGATGAACGACGGCGCCGACCTGCGGGTTCACCCGTCGGGCAAGGCGATGGTCAGCATCTCCGCCCAGACTCAGGGACAGGGGCACGAAACCACGTTCGCGCAGATCGTCGCCGAGGAGCTCGGGATCCCGCCCGAGGACGTGCAGGTTCGCCACGGCGACACCGACCGCACGCCGTACGGGCTCGGGACCTACGGAAGCCGATCCACGCCGGTCTCCGGAGCGGCGGTCGCGGTTGTCTCGCGCAAGGTCCGCGACAAGGCCCGCCTGATCGCGGCGACGATGCTCGAGACCCGAACCGAGGATCTCGCATGGGAGAAGGGCCGTTGGTACGTCAAGGGCGACCCCGAGAAGGGGGCAATGATCGAGGAGATCGCCGCCTACGCCTACAGTGGCGAGGCGATGCCCGAGGGCATGGAGGGCGGGCTCGATGCTCAGGTGATCTACGACCCGCCGAACCTGACCTACCCGTGCGGCGCGTACATCTGCGTCGTCGACGTCGACCCCGACACGGCCGCCGTCAAGGTCCGTCGCTTCATCGCGGTCGATGACTGCGGTGTCCGGATCAACCCCATGATCGTCGAAGGGCAGATTCACGGCGGCCTCGCCGAGGGGATCGGGATCGCGCTGATGGAGGTGATCACGTTCGACGACGAGGGCAACTGCCTGAACGGGTCGTTCATGGACTACCTGATCCCGACCGCGCTCGAGTGCCCGGACTTCGAGCTGGGCGAGACCGTCACACCGTGTCCGCACCATCCGCTCGGAGCCAAGGGCGTCGGCGAGTCGCCGAACGTCGGCTCTCCGCCTGCGATCGTCAACGCCGTGATCGACGCGCTGCACGGGAGCCATGGCGTCGACCACATCGACATGCCCTGTACTCCGGCTCGCGTGTGGGCCGCGATGCAGGGACGCCCGGAGCCGCCGCAGTGATCACCGGCCCGCTCAGCGTTCGCGCACGCGAGCTCTCCGCGCAGGGCATGGCGTTCGTCACGGCCACGGTCGTCCGCGTCGAACACCCGACGAGCGCGAAGCCCGGCAATGTCGCGCTTGTGCACGAGGACGGGAGCATGGAGGGATTCGTCGGGGGCGTGTGCGCCCAGAACAGCGTCCGGCTGTACTCGCTCAAGGCGATCGAGCGCGGCGAGCCGCTGCTGTTGCGGATCCTGCCCGACGGCCCGGGCGGGATCGAGGGCGAGGACGCGGGTCATGAGATCGGACACGACGACGGCTCGGTCACCGTGCAGAACCCGTGCCTGTCTGGCGGCGCGATCGAGGTGTTCCTCGAGCCGTTCCTGCCCGCACCGCGAATGATCGTGGCCGGCGACACCCCGATCGCCGCCGCTTTGTTGCGGCTGGGGCCGGAGCTGGGACTGGATGCGGTCGACTCCCGGGGCGGGGACAGCGGCGCCGTGGTGCCGTCCGAAGCCGACCTGGCACTGGTTGTGGCCGCGCACGGGCGCGATGAGCGCGCGGTCTTGCGCGCCGCGCTGGAGGCGGGCGTGAGCTACGTCGGCCTGGTGGCCAGCCGCACGCGTGGCGCGGCGGTGCTCGATGAACTGCGCGGGGACGGCGTGTCCGAGAAGCTGCTCGACCGCATCGACACGCCGGCCGGGCTCGATATCGGCGCCCGCTCGCCGGCCGAGATAGCGCTCTCGATCCTGGCCTCGATCGTCGAGGTGCGCCGGCGGTCGAGCGTCGCCCCGCGCTCGTGGGCCGCAGCCCCGCCGACCACGGCGGTCGACCCGATCTGCGGGATGACGGTGGTCCTGGGCCCGGACGCGCTCTCGTCCATGGGCATCGACGGCGAGACCAACTACTTCTGTGGTGAGGGGTGCAAGCTGGCGTTCGAGCGCCAGCACGTGGCATGACCCGCGTTACCGGCGAGGCCGCCGACGAGATCCGCCAGCTGGTCCCCGACGTCGAGATGCTGGCCCAGCGCCTGGCCGCGGTCGATTACCTCGTCGACGAGGGTCTGGCGACATCGATGTTTCTGAGCCTCCGTCTGCCCCAGCCGCTGCTGCTCGAGGGCGAGGCCGGCGTCGGCAAGACCGAGGCCTCAAAGGCGCTGGCGGCCGTGCTCGACACGCCGCTGATTCGCCTCCAGTGCTATGACGGGATCGACGCGGCCGAGGCACTTTACGAGTGGAACTATCCGCGCCAGCTGCTCAGCATCCGGCTCGCCGAGGCACAGGGCGCCGAGCTGCGAGAGCAGGATTTGTTCGGGCGCGAGTACCTCATCCGACGTCCGCTGCTGCGCGCGCTCGAACATCCGGGACCCCGGCCGGCGGTGCTGCTGGTCGACGAGATCGACCGGGCCGATGACGACTTCGAGGCGTTCCTGCTCGAGCTGCTCGCTGAGGCCGCGGTGACGATCCCCGAGATCGGCACGATCCGCGCCACCCATCCGCCGATCATCGTCCTGACCTCGAACCGCACGCGCGACCTGCACGACGCGGTCAAGCGCCGCTGCCTGTACCAGTGGATCGACTACCCGACGCCCGAGCGCGAGGTCGAGATCGTCCGCCGGCGGGTCCGCGGGGCGTCCGAGACGCTTGCGGTGCAGGTGGCCGACGCGGTGGCGCGGATGCGCGAAAGCGACGTTCAGAAGCCGCCCGGAGTGGCGGAGGCGATCGACTGGGTGGCTGCGCTCTCCGTCCTCGGCGTCGACGAGCTCGACGTCGACGCGATCGACCGCACGCTCGGTTCGGTGCTCAAATACTCCGAGGACCAGGACGTGATCCGCGCCGGCGGCCTCGAGAAGCTGGTGGCCCGGCGATGACCGCGCCGTTCCGGGTTCGCCCGCTCGGACTCGACCTTGCCGCAGTCGCGGGGTCGTTCAGCCGGCGCCTCCACGACGCCGGCCTGCCGGTGACCGCCGAGCGCGCCGCCTGGTTCGCGCAGGCGCTGGCCGTGGTGGAGCCGATCTCGCGCCGGCGGCTGTACTGGACCGCCCGGGCGGCGTTCGTCTCGGACCGGATGCAGGTGCCCGCGTTCGATTCCGTGTTCGCGAGCGTGTTCGGATCTGCGCCTCCCCGTGAGGATCCGACCCTGCCCGACGACGCGCGAACCGAGCCGGCACCGGCCGATGAGCCGCGGCGAGGTACCGACGGCACCGACGAAGGTCCGCCGTCGGGCGACATTCCGACCCGGGCCTCCGCACCCGACCCGGCCGAGCCGCCGCGCGACGCGCCCGTGCCCACGCTTGCCAGCGACGAGGAGGTGCTTCGCGCGAAGCGCTTCGACGCGCTGTCCCCGGATGAGCTCGCGCGGATGTACCGCCTGATGACGCGACTCCGCGTCGGGACGCCGTCGCGGCGCACCCGGCGGGCGGTGCGCGAACGGCGCGGCGAACGGATCGACATGCGCCGGACCCTGCGCGGCAGCCTACGCACCGCCGGCGACCCGATCCGGCTGGCTCGACGCCGGAGGCGGGTGGTCCCCCGGCGGCTCGTGATGTTGTGCGACATCTCGGGTTCGATGGAGCCGTATGCGCGCGCTTACCTCCAATTCCTGACGGCGGCCGCCGCCGGAGCAGGTTCGAACCGCTCGGAGGCGTTCGTGTTCGCGACCCGCCTGACTCGCTTGACCCGCGCGCTCGCCTCCCGGAACCCCGAGCGCGCGATCCAGCGCGCCGCCGCGGCGGCGCCCGACTGGTCGAGTGGCACCCGGATCGGCGATGCCCTGAAAGCGTTCAATGATCGGCACGGGCGCCGGGGCATGGCGCGCGGCGCCGTGGTGGTGATCCTTTCCGACGGCTGGGAGCGCGGCGACCCCGGGCTGGTGGCCCAAGAGATGGAGCGGCTGCACCGACTGGCCTACCGGATCGTGTGGGTCAATCCCCGCGTAAGCGCCCGCGGCTTCGAAGCCCGCGCCGGCGGCCTCCTCGCCGCCCTTCCGCACTGCGACGCGCTCGTCAGCGGCCACAGCCTCGAGGCGCTGGACGAGGTGGCCGAGGCGATCGGCGGATCCCGCTCCGACGACGCCAACCGCGCTACCGCGTTCGGGGTGCCCGAGCCGGAGACCGAGCCCGAGGAGGAGCCATGGCCGAGTGCGACGCCCGTACCCGGAAGCTCCGTCGCGATGCCCAGCGGCTACGGGCCGAGCCGCGGCCGGACCACCCCGGGATGGTCGCTCGGGTCATGAGCTCGGCGAAGGTCTGCATCTACCCGGGGTGCGAGCGCCTCGCATTGCCCGCGCACCCGCTTGGCGGCCCGCAGCCGAGCTTCTGCGGCCTCGAGGAGCACAACGCGTTGTCCGCCCATCTGGAGCGCCAGCGTCTGGCGCGCGAGGCGCAGTCAATTGAAACCGCAGAGGAGGATCAGTGATGGCCGATGAGGCATATAGGGCGGTGTTCCTGCGGGTGCACCCCACCGGCAAGATGGTGCTCAGCCTGACCACGGAGTCCGACGGCGAGGAGGCGCGGTACGCGCAACTGGTCGCGAGTGAGCTCGGCGTCCCCGCGCTCGACGTCAAGGTCGTCCCGGCCGACGAGGACCGGTTCGGCGCCGGCCACGGCTACAACACGAGCCCATCGACGCAGACGCCCGCGGCGATCCAGACCGCTACCGGCAAGATCCTTGACAAGGCGCGGCTGCTAGCGGGCGCGGCGCTCGAGACCGCGCCCGACTCGCTCACCTGGGAGGACGGAGCGTTCGTGTCGAGCACCGACCCGGCACAGCCGAAGACGATCGCCGACATCGCGCTGTACGCGCACGGAACCGGCGTCCTGCCTCCAGGCGTCGAAGGCGGGCTAGACGCTCAGACTGTCTACAAGGAGGGCTAGGCGAGCTTGCCGTCGATCGCGATCGTGACGTCGTCGGCGACTTTCAGCGCGCCGAACAGCGCCGAGTACGGCTTCATGCCGAACGCGGTCTGCTTGACGGTCGCCGAACC
The DNA here is from genome assembly GCA_035499395.1 of Solirubrobacteraceae bacterium. Classification (GTDB taxonomy): domain Bacteria; phylum Actinomycetota; class Thermoleophilia; order Solirubrobacterales; family Solirubrobacteraceae; genus Palsa-465. The sequence continues at coordinate 47,418 of DATJYY010000048.1, read as the reverse complement.
CGACACGCGGCCGTCGTCGCCGACGGCGAGCTCGAACGTGACCGGCGCCTGCTTGCCGTTGAGGTCGAGCTGCCCGCTTACGTTCAAGTCGCCGCTCGGCGCGCCTAGGACCTCGGTCGAGCGGAACTCGATCGCGCAGCCCTTCAGGACCTCGTCGTTGATCGTCTTCTGGATGCTCTCCCTGTCGTCCCCGGTAAGCGACTTGATGCCGCCCGTGCCCTCGACCACACGCAGCGAGCGCGAGTCGGCGGAGAGCGTCATCGCGGACTGCTCGGGCGCGTCGCCGAGCTTGACCTCCGCCTCCCACGACCCGACCTCGATCCGGAGGTCGTGCCCAGCCTTCGACGCCGCGCCTTGCCTGGTGGTCCGGATCGATAGGACGCCGCTACCGGGACCTAGTGAATATGTGCCTGGGTCTGGTGTCATGGCCGTCAACTCTTTCACACGACCCTCGAATCAAGGAGACACCTAGGTGGTTGAACTGGATCACGAGTTCTCGAACGGCAGGCCGATCGAGCAGAACTGGGAGACGATCCTCGACCTCGGGCGCCTCGTCCCGTGCGTCGAGGGCGGCAGCGTGACCGAGGCAACGGCACCCGACAACGTCAAGGCGCAGATCAGGGTGAAGATGGGCGCGATGTCGATGACGTTCAAGGGCACCGTCGCCGTCATCGAGCAGGATCCCGACGCCCGCCGCGCCGTGCTTCAGGTGAAGTCGCGCGAGGCCGGTGGCCAGGGTCATGCCAACGCCGACGTGACGTTCGCGCTCTCGGACGGCGGCGGAACGATCCACACCGCTGCGCAGATCACGGGCAAGGCAGCGTCGATGGGCGAGGGCGTCGTCCAGAATGTGCTCGACGCGCTGATCAAGGACTTCACCTCGAAGCTGGCGGCCCTCTAGGAGCGCGATGGCGACGATCGCCATGAGGCACGTGCGCGAGGGCGAGGTGCCACGGGACGGCGGCACCGCGGTCCAGGAGAGCCCCGACCGTCCGGTGTTCAAGGGCAACGGGCCCGACGACTACGTGTGCGCCGAGTGCGGCAACGTGCTCGCGTCCGCCATGCCGCCCGAGTACATGAACCGCAAGCTTCGCATCAAGTGCGCCCGCTGCAAGACGGTGAACGTGGCGATCGAGGTGGAGGGCGTCGACTACGCATCGGCGTTCAAGCGGCCGACCGGTTAGGAGGCGACGCCCGCCGCCTCCCGCTCGTAATCGAGCTCCGTGCCGACCCCGAGGAGGTTCAGCGCGTCGTTGGCTTCTTCCAGGCTGCCGGCGTCGGCGACGGCCCGGGCCAGACGCCCCGCGACGTTGATCGTGATGTCGACGTCGAGGTAGAAGGTCAGCGTCGCGGCCGGGTTCAACTCGAGCGTCCGGGTTCCGCCACGGATCGTCGCCTTTCCCGAGGCGCCGCGGAAGGCGCGGACGGCCTGCGCGCTGGCCTCGGTGCTGACGAGGTCGATCGCGGCCTCCATCCGCTCGGCCACCGGCCCGGTCAGGCCGCGGGCGCCGCACAACCCACCGGCGGCGGCAACCTCGGACAGCCGCGCGAGGACCTCAGCCGGGGTCAGCTCGGCGTCGCAACCGATCCCGAAGATGCCGAGCAGCACCGGCTGGCCGCGGCGCGATAGCCGGCCCGCGGCGGCGAGCATCACCGCGTCGCACAGCGGGCTGCGAAGTCCAGGCTCGTCGCCCCGCGCCACCACGTCGCCGCCGACGTCGACGAGCACGAGAAGATCGCACTTCAACGCCGCGATCGCCTGCGCGAGGCCGTCCGCAACCGGGCCGGGGCCGTCGTTGATGTCGATCAACAGCGTGCGCTGCCCGAGGAACTCGGCCATTCGTGATTCGGCGAAGAACACGTCCCGGTCGCGCAGACGGGTCTCAGGGCCGGCCAGCAGGATGCCCGGCGCGAGCTCCTCGGCGTCGGTGATCTCGGCGGCCGTCCGGGGTCCCGGCACAGGGTCGAACGGCCGCCGCTCCCAGCTCAGGCCCCCGAGCACCGGGTCGCCCCCGTCGTAGAGCCGGACGAGCTCGGCGGTGGCCAGCGCGCCGACAACGTCGCCGCCGCCGCCCATGCCGATCACCAGCGGTCGACGGGCACGGCGGAGCAGCAGCTCTGAGTCGCGCATACCTCTAGTTGTACCGGGCGCCCGCGTGCCAGACGTTTACACCGTGTCACGGCACGCGGGCACCCCGCGATCCCAACCCTCAGTGCACCGTGAACGGAGCGCTCAGCGCAGAGCTCGATCCGGCCGCGTTTGACGCCTTGACCCCGCACCGGACCTTGTGCCCATGCAGGCCGTGCGTGATCGTCAGCTTCGAACTCGTCGCGCCGGCCTTGGTCCTGCTCCCGACGACCCAGTGGTACGCGAAGTGGGTTGGGGCGTTCGCCCAACTGCCGCGCGTACAGCGGAGCTGGTTGCCCGACCGGCTGACGTGAGGCTTGCCGGTGTTCATGGGCTTGACCTCGCCCTGTCCCTGACCGCCACCCCCACCGCCACCGCCGCCGCCTGGGCTCACCGCGTTCTCGACCAGTGTGGCCGCCGCGAGCGTGTCGGTCGCCTCGTCGTCGGTGTAGCCACAGAATAGGTAGCCGCCCGGCTTCGAAGGAGTGAACGCAACCGGCATCGAGAAGTTGCCGGAAGCGTCGGTCGTCTCGCGATCGTAGAAGGCAACGTCGTCGCCACCGGATCCACCCGCGAGCTGGCCCGCATCGAGGTAGCCCGCCGGGCACGTCGTCGTCACGCTCGCGGGAATCTCGTAGATGTCCAGGTAGACGACTCCCCCGGACGGCGGTGACACGCCGCTCGCCGTGATCACGAACGGCTGTCCCGCCGGCGGGTTCGACGGTGCCGACATCTGCAGCGTGTACCCGTTGCCGTCGGCGCCCGCCGGCCCGGCGGAGACCCCCAGGGCGATCGCTCCGATACCGAAGCTGAGCCACGTAAGGCGCGTCCGGTTGAACCACATATGAGCCTCCCTTCAAAAGCTGCTGTTTGCGCCGGACCGCTCGGCGGCAGATCCCCGGCAGGCGACTTACCGAGCGGCCCTTTACTAGCGAAAGCTATTCGAACGTTCGATCTTCCGGTGAATTTGCTTGCCGGTTCTCGGGGGGTCAGCTCGCGCCTCGGGATTCGGCCACGCGGCGCATCGCGTACCGGAACCAGCGATCGCCATACGGCACGTACACGCGGATCGGGATGCCCCTGCGGGCGAGCGACGTCTGGTCGTCGGGGCGGACGCCGAGGAGCATCTCGATCACGACGCCGGGGAGGGCCGGCAGCAGCGCCTCCCGGATCACCGGATCGTGCGTGCCGAGCGACAGGGTCGCTCCGGCACGATCGAGCACGTAGGCGAGTTCGATGAACGCGAGGTCGGTGGCATCTCCCCACGGATGGGCGAGCGCCGGTGTCTCGACGTAGGCGCCCTTGACCAGGCGAATCGGCACTCCGGTGTCAGCCAGCCTTTGGGCGTCGGACGGCGACCGCTTGAGGTTGGCCTGTACGGTGGCCGACACACGCCCTCCATCGCGCGCCACCGCGAGAACCACCTCGAGGATCCGGTCGACCCGCGCTGCCTGTTCGGCGCCCGCCTGGATCCACGCGCCTGGCGGCAGCGCGTCCGCGATCCGCTGCAGGCGCCGACGGGCACCGTCGCCCGGCTCGTCGATTGCGATGTGGGAGAGATCGATCGAGAGAAACGTATTTGGCTCGATCCGCCCCGCGAGTGCGACGAACGCGTCAGCTACTGCATCCGCCTCGTGCGGATCGGCGACGTTCTCGCCGAAGAAGTCGATCGAGCTGAGGACGCCTTCCGCGGCGAGCCGGCGCGCGGTGGCGAGCGCGTCATCGGCGGTGGCTCCGGCCACGTACCGCGACGCGAATCGGTAGGCCAGCTTCTCGCCGCCGGGAGCCAAGCGCACCGAGCGTTCGAACCTTTCGCTGGTCGCCAGGCCGAACAGCACGCGTCGCGGTAGCACCGTAGGGATTCTGAGGGCTGGGCGAAAAAGCGTCCTCCAGGTTCGCTTTTTCATCCCGGCCCAGGCCCGCCACCCGCCCACCCTCCCGCGTATCGCCGCGCCTGGACAATGTCGATCGATTTAGTGTTATATTCGATCGCATGGCTCTTACGTCACCGCAGCTTGAGCGATTCGTGGCCGACCTGGCGGCCACCCCCGACCGCTGGCGCCACCTCGTCCGCCACGCCAGCGACGCCCGCGTCTACGAGCAGATCGTCAACGACGAGGACGTAAACGCGTGGCTGATCTGCTGGAGCGAGGACCAGGACACCGGGTTCCACGACCACGACGAGTCGTCGGCCGCGATCGCGGTGATCTCGGGGCAGGTTCGCGAGGACCGGCTCCGGCTCGGGGATGAGCCCCGCACGCGCGTGCTCGGCCCAGGCCAGGTCTTCACGGTGCCGGCCGTCGCGATTCATCGCGTCCTGCACGCCGGCGACGTCCCCGCGGTGACGATCCACGCCTACTCGCCGCCGCTCACCCGGACCGGCGCCTACCGGATCGGACCGGACGGCGAGCTCGAGCGCGAGCTGCTCTCGGGTGAGGACGAGCTCCGCGCCGAGCCGGCGCTCGCCTGACGCAGTCACTTTCGTACGATTGGCGTCCGTGTCGGGAGTCGGACGGTACGTCAAGTTCACCGCGCAGCCAGGTTACGGCGACGACGTCGCGCATGTGCTGTTGCGGGTCGCGGATTCGCTCCGGGACACAGCCGGATGTGAGCTGTACGTGATCAACCGGACCCCGCGCGAACCGGATGTCGTCTGGGTCACCGAGCTGTGGCTGAGCCAGGAGGCGCTGGATGCCTCGATAGAGCAACTGGGGAGCGACGAGGGCAAGGCCCAGATCGCCGAGATCATGGCCCTGCTCGAGCGCCCACCCGAGCTGACCGAGCTCAAGCCGCTCGGTGGCGTTGGCTATCTCCCCGGCGGCACCGGATACACGCACATCAACATCGAAGACGACGTCGAGGACGTGGCCAGGCGCTTCGGCTTCGGCGAGCAGGGCGAGGCCAGGTTCGCGAACCGGCCACTCGGCACGGTTCGCACCGGCGTCAGCCACCAGCGCCTGCGCCCCGGCGCCCGCCAGGCGTTCGGCCACCGCCACCAGCACGCCGAAGAAGTGTTCGTCGTGCTAGCGGGCAGTGGCCGAATCAAAATCGGCGACGAGCTCGTCGAAGTCCGACCGCTGGACGCGATCCGGATCGCCCCCGATTCGCCGCGCGCATTCGAGGCGGGGGCGGACGGGCTGGAGTTCGTCGTGTTCGGCCCTCATCACACCGGAGATGCGGTGATGGACGCCGACTTCTGGCCGGCCGAGGCGACGTAAGCTCCGGTCAGGCGGCCGCGAGCGAGACCAGCCGATCGATCTCGTCCTCGGACGTCCACGCCCCGACGGACGCGCGGACGAGACCGAACGCGGGGATGCTGCGGACGATCACGCTTTCGCCGGCGAGCCGCGCGACCTCGGCGTCCGCGTCTCCCGCTGCCCACGACACGAGCGTCGAGCGACCGCGCGGCGACACCGACAGCCCGCGCTCGGCCAGCCGCGCCGCGAGCCGGGCGGCCATCGATGCGGCGCGCTCGTGCACCCAGTCCCATCCCGCCTCCTCGAACACACCGAGCGACGCGCCCGCCCACGCGCTGCGCATTCCCGCCGGGAAGCCGTGGTCGAGCCGCTTGACCCCCTCCGCCTGCTCGAACTCGAGCGCGTTGGCCGGATCCATCACCGAGCCGTACCCGGGCCACGGAACGAGCAAGTCGTCGAGACGGTCCTCGCGCACGAACAGGGCGCCGCTCCCCTCCGGGCCACACAGCCACTTCTGCCCCGAGCCGGCGTAGAAGTCGACGCCGAGCGCGCCCACGTCGATTGGCACCGCTCCGAGCGCCTGCGCGGCATCGAGCAGCACCGGAACGCCGGTGGCGACGAGCGCGGGCACGTCGGCGACCTCCCCACCGACCCACGACACATGAGAGCACGCGATGAGGCGGGTGGTGCTCTTGACCTCACCAGCGATCTCGGCGAACGGAACCACGCGGACCTTCACGCCGTGCCGCTTCCGGGCCCGGCCGAGCGGCGCGAGCAGGCCCGGGTGCTCCTGATCGCTGGTGACGATCTCGTCTCCCGGGCGCAGGTCGAGACCGCCGATCACGGTGTTGACGCCGTCGGTGGTCGAGCCGGTGAGCGCGACGTCGGTCGGCTCGCAGCCGAGCGCGGTCGCGTAGCCGGCTCGCGCCCGATCGGCCAGCGCCATCAGCTCCTCGAAGTACGGGCGCCCGCACCGGCCGCCGTCGGCCTCGGCGTCGATCCGGCAGCGGACCGCGTCCGCCGCGGCCCGCGGAATCGGGCCCTCGGTGCCCGCGTTCAGATACGAGAGCCGTTTCAGCACGGGGAACTGGGCCCTGAAGGTTGTGGGGTCAGTGGCGGAGGTCGTGGCGTCGGTCATACCCGTATTCTGTCGGGCCGGATGTGCTTCGACTTCGACGCGCGGCCGCCGGCGCCGCCCGAGGACCTTCTACTCGCCCCGATCGCCGGAGGCGCAGGGGCCGAGGTGCTCGAGCTAACGTCCGCCGACGGCACGCATTTCTCAGCCGCGCTCGCTGAGAGCTCGGCGGACCGTGCCGAGGGAGTGATGATCTTCCCCGACGTCCGTGGCCTGTATCCGTTCTACTCGGAGCTAGCTGAGCGGTTCGCGCAGGCGGGCTACCACGCGATCGTCATGGACTACTTCGGCCGCACGGCCGGCCTCGGCCCACGCGACGAGGACTTCGAATACATGCCGCACGTGCAGCAGCTGACGGTCGCGGGTGTCCAGCAGGACGCGACCGCCGCGATCGTGGCGCTCCGCGAGCGGACGGCTGCCCAATCGGTGGCCACCGTCGGGTTCTGTCTCGGCGGCTTCGAGTCGTTCCTGGCCGGCGCCGACCTCGACGACCTGTGGGCCGTGATCGGCTTCTACGGCGTCCTCACCGGGTCCCGGTTCGGCGTGGACGGCCCGCTCGAGCGCGCCGCGGACATCCGTGCGCCGCTGCTAGGTCTGTTCGGGGGAGCCGACCAGGCGATCCCGGTGGAGCAGGTCGAGGACTTCGACGCGCGGCTAACGGCAGCCGGGCTCGATCACGAGATCCACGTGTATCCGGGAGCGCCGCACTCGTTCTTCGACCGGCGCTTCGAGGAGTACGCGGAAGCCTGCGATGACGCCTGGCGCCGAGTGCTCGGCTTCCTCAAGCGCCACATGGGCTGAAGCTCAGCTCGCGGACGGCTCCTTCTCGGCGCCGGCCTCGGAGCTTTCGTCGGATGCGTGCTCAGCGAGCTCGCGCTTGAGCACCTTGCCGGTGTGGTTTCGCGGTAGCTCGTCGAGGAACACGACCTCGCGCGGGACCTTGTAGGTGGCGAGGTTGTCCTTGACATAGCCCTTGACGTCGTCCTCGCTGAGCGTCGCGCCTTGCTGCACCACGACGAATGCCTTCAGCCGCTGGCCGAACTTCTCGTCGTCGACGCCGATCGCCGCCGCTTCCTGGATCGACTCGTGGGAGCCCAGGAGCTCCTCGACCTCGGCCGGGAAGACGTTCTCCCCGCCCGAGACGATCATCTCGTCGTCGCGACCGTCGATGTACAGGCGGCCCTCGGCGTCGAAGTGGCCGACGTCGCCTGACGACATCAGCCCCTCGAGCATGTCCTTGTTGCCGCCTCCGGTGTATCCCTCGAACTGCGAGATGTTGCCGACGAAGATGCGGCCGGTCTCGCCCTGCTTCACCTCCTTGCCGTTCTCGTCGAACAGCTTCACGATCGACGCGCGCACCACCTTGCCGACGGTGCTCGGCTCTGCCCGGAGATCCTCCGGGGTGGCGATCGTCGCGTAGGCGATCTCGGTCGACCCGTACAGGTTGTAGATGACCGGCCCGAACGCTTCGGTCGCACGCCGGGCCAAGTCCGCACCAAGGGCCGAGCCGCTGACGAAGATGATCCGGAGCGCGGAGGTGTCGCGCTGCTTGATCTTCTCCTCGCCGAGGTCCACGATCCTCGAGAGCATCACGGGGACGAGGACCATCGCCGTCGCGCGGTGCTCCTCGAGGCTCGAGAGCGTTACCTCGGGGTCGAACCGCCGGCGCACGACGAGCGTCGACCCGAGTCCGACTCCCACGATCGCCTGCATGAACCCGAGCGCGTGGAACATCGGCACGCACAGCTCGGTCACCTCTCTGGCGCGGAACGGCACCTTGCTCAGCAGGCCGCCGATCAGCGACAGCGAGTGCGGCTCCGCGCGCGGCGCGCCCTTCGGCGTCCCGGTCGTGCCGCTGGTCAGGATCGTGATCCGGGGCCACTCCGCGGGCTTCGGAGGGGCGCCGTCGTCGCCGGCGTCGATCAGCGCATCGAGCGTGTCGTCGCCGGGCTCGTCCGCCCAGGCGCGGTAACGCCCCCGCGGAGGATCCTCGATCCCCGCGAGCACGTCCGAGTACTCCTCGTCGTACACGAGCAGATCGGTGCCCTCGCGCGTCGCCACCTCCCTGATCTGAGGCCCGGCGAACGACGTGTTGAGAAGCACGATCCGCGCACCGCATTTGGCCGCGGCAAACACCGCCTCGAGGAATCCGCGGTGGTTCCGCGCGAGGATCGCCACGCCCTCGCCCGCGTTCAGCCCTTCCTTGCGCCACGCGTTCGCGAGCGCGTTCGAGCGCCCGTCGAGCGCCGTGTAGGTGAGTTCGCCGCGCTCGTCGATCGTCACGGCTCGATCGCCGAAGCGCAGGGCGCCGGCGACGACTGCCCCGCCGATCAACCCGTAGCGCGTGAATCCGCGAACCACTTGCGCGACGCGCTGCGGCGGCTCAGGGCCGAGCAATCCGGCACGGACGGAGATCGCGGCGAAGTACGCCTCGTCGCCCGCGCGCGTGGCGAGCTTTGTCGCGCCGCCGATCATCGCCTTGGGGTCGCGCGCGGCGTTGATGATGGCCTTCGGGTCCAGGTTGACGATGGGACTCTCCTCCTCTTACAGCTGGGTCACCGCTTCCACCAATTTTGCAAGCTCGGGAAGATTCTCGGCGCAGCGGCGTCAGGTGGGGTGGGGCCTAGAGAGCATGCATACCGCGATAACGCCCAGATTATTCGTGCTTGTGCCGATCGCGTTGGTCCGGACATCCGCGACCGGCGATCGCCCAGACAGCTCGAGCGGACGCCTCCAGCGCTCCGCAGCGGACTCGCTGCATTCGCTGCAGCGATGACATGACGCCGCCGCCGACCCCACGCGGCGGCGGCGTCTCCTTCGCTCCGGCTCGCCCATGAATCGTTGGCTGCCTCGTGGGTAGTAGTGGTGGGATGGCTGGCAAGCTCATCACGCTGCCGTTCCGAGTGCCGCTGGCCCGACATCGCTCCCGCCGGACCGTGCTCGCCGCGGTCGATCGCCAGCTGAAGCTGGCGGGCGGCGGGCACCCGGCCTGATCCCCCGCACCGTCGACGAAAGGAGCAGGCGACGTGCCTGACGCAAAGACCCTGAACGAACGTGACGCGAAGCTGGTCACCTGGCTGGGCGAGGCCCACGCTAAGGAATCCGAGCTAGAGGCCGACCTGACCGCGCATATCGCGCTCACCCAGAAGGCGGCGTACAAGAAGCGCCTCCAGCAGCACCTCAAGGAGACGCGCGACCACAAACGCCGCGTCGCCGCGCGGATCAAGAAGCTCGGCGGCCCGGCGGGCCAGGGGCTGCTCGCAGTCCCCACCACGGTCGGCGATGTCGCCGGCAAGACCGTCGCGGCCGTCAAGGGCCAGGTCGGGTTCGCCCGGGCGCTGCTGAGCAAGCAGGCCGAGACACATCTACGCAACGCGCAGGACGAGCTTCGCGAGGAGCACATCGAGATCGCGATCTACACGCGCATCGAAATCTTCGCCACCGAGGTTGGGGATCGGGAGACGGCAAACCTGGCCCGAGACATCCGCCGCGACGAGGAGCGGATGGCCAAGTACCTAGCCACTGAGCTCGGCCGGCTGGTGAAGGACGTCGTACGGGCCGAGATCCCGCGTGACCAACGGGCGACCGCATCGCGGAGGCGGTCGAGCCGGTCGTCGAGCACCTCGCGCACGCGCTCGGCAAGCCGGGCACGCTCGACGTCCCGGTCCGCGACATCCCGGACCACGCCCGCACGCAAGACCGCCGGCACCGCTCGTGCGCGCGCCACCGGATCGGCCCGGACCACGCGGTCCCGCGCCACCGCCCGCAGCTGACGCCCGGACAGCTGACCGTCCGACGCATCGGGCGGCCCGGCTAGGCTCGAGTCCAGCCGGGCCGCCCTGGCTCGACGTGTGAGGTCGGACACGCGAGCCACTGTTGCGCTTTTGCGCTTGCCCCCTTCAGCCTCGGCGGCTCGCCAGCCTCCGAGGCACGCTTATCGCCGTCGCCTGCGGCGCACGACGCCGCGATCGCTGTGGCGAGGGGACCACGGCGGCCCGCGACCTCGTACCGTGCGAGCGAAGGGCTCGCGTGGATACGCGCCTAAGCGACCGCTCGCCCGGCCGTGTTGTCGACCGGTGAATATCGCGGCCTACGAATCCACACGCTGCCGTTGGAAACTCGGTGTCGGTGGGTAGACAAGCGGTGTCGTCGTCGAGGAGAGAACGATGCTGACGAACATTCACCGTGACGGGGCCGACACGCACGAGGACGAACAGCATTCGGGCGTGGTCTGGTTCGCCGAGGAGTGCATGAACAACGGAGCGCCGCTAGAGCGCTACATCATCCACGCCGAGAGCATCGGCGACCGCGAGCTCGCCACGTTCTTCCGCCGAGCGCTCGTCGAGTGCCGGCGGCTGCAGCCCGGCGACCGGCGCCGGTTTAACCGGCGGGTGCACGGCGAACGCAGGCGGCGCTAGCCGCGACGCGACGCGGCGCACGTCCCGCGTCGTCACCCACGACGATCCCGGACCGCGAGCCGCAATCCGGCTCCGACCGGGACAACCGTCTGCGTCAGCGCCGGCTCGGTGCGGTCGGCGGTTCGACATTGCGGAAGCGATCGAGACGATCGGACCGCGCCGAATCGTGCACCCGGCCGCGAGCATACAGCTCGTCCGCGAGCCGCCGTCTGGCCTCGTTCATGGGACCCGGCACACTACGCGACCAACTCGACCGTGTTGGGCAGTGGCTCCGGCGGCCTCACGTCCTCGAGGCGGTCGACGTTGGCGAGCGCCGGGAACAGGCGGCCCCAGCTGACCGCGAGCAGGATCGTCATCACCCCACCGCCGACAACCGCCGGGACCGTGCCGACGAGGTAGGCGGCGAGCCCCGACTCGAACGCACCCAGCTGGTTGGAGGCGCTGATGAATACCATCTCGACCGCGTTGACCCGTCCGCGCAGACGGTCCGGCGAAGCGAGCGCGACCGTGGTCGAGCGGATGTTCATGCTGTACAGGTCGACGAACCCGCTCACGCCGAGCGCGAGCAGTGAGATCGCGAACACGCGCGAGAGGCCGAACACGATGATGCTCGCGCCGTACAGGCCGACGACGAGCAGCAACGTCCGGCCCGCCCGCCGCTCGATCGGATGCCGGGTGAGCCAGGCCGCTCCAAGCAGCGCGCCGACGGCCGGCGCGGCGCGCAATACCCCAAGCCCGGTGGCGCCGACGTGGAGGATCGAACGCGCGAACACCGGCAGCAGCGCCACCGCCCCACCGAACAGGACAGCGAGCAGATCGAGCAGGATCGCGCCGAGCAGGATCTGGGTCCGGCGCACGAACCGGAGCCCCTCTAGCACGCTCTCGACGGTGGCCGGCTGCACGCCGCCTTCCTCGTCCACGTCGGCCGCCGCTGCCGGATGCATCGCCATCACGACCGCACAGGAGATCACGCAGGAACCGGCCGCGAGCAGGTACACGAGCGACGGCGACACGCCGTACAGCAGCCCACCGAGCGCCGGGCCAATCACCATCCCGGCCTGGCTCGCGATCGAGCGCAGCGTCATAGCGTTCTGCAGCAGGTCAACCCCCACCAGCGTCGGCGGCATCGCACGCGCGGCCGGCCAGCCGAGCGCCATCGCGACTCCGGCGCCGACGGCGAGCGCCAGATACGGCCACACCTGGGTCGTACCCGACCCGCTGACGAGCGCCAGACCGACGCTGACGGATGCGGCGAGCAGGAGCGAGGCGGCGAAGATCAGACGCCGGGGCGCCCGGTCGGCGAGCTGACCGGCCGGCAGCGCGAGCACGAACAGTGGCACGAACTCCGCGAGCCCGATCCAGCCAAGGTCGAGCGCGCTCCGGTGCAAGGCGTAGACCTCCCACCCGATCGCCACCTCGATCGCCTGGAGGCTGATCCCCATCCCAAGCAGCGCCAGCCACCAGAGGCGGAAATCGCGCACCTCGAGCGCGGGACCGAGCCGTCTCAAGGCATCGCTGCGACCAGGGTCATACGACCCAGCCTACCCAGGCCGATGCGATCGGCCCGGGTATGCGGTAAATGACAAAAGGGGCGGTCAGACCCCGGTCGATCCCCGCCGGCGAACCAGCGAGTCGATCGCCGCCGCGACCAGGAGCACGAGCGCGGTCGCGATGAACTGACCGGCCGCGCTGACTCCCATCAAGGCCAGGCCGTTGTAGACAGTTCCGATCACGAGCCCACCCAGCAGCGCGTGGAGCGGCTTACCCCGGCCGCCGAACAGGCTGGCTCCGCCGATCACGGCCGCCGCCACTGCGTACAGCGTGTACGTCCCCCCGTCGACGCCGGTCGACACCGACCCCAGGGTGGACGCGTAGACCAGCCCGGCGAGCCCGGCGGTCATCGCGCTGAACACAAACGCCAGTCTGCGCACGCGCTGGACGTTGATGCCGGCGCGACGGGCGGCCTCGGGATTCCCGCCGATGGCGTACATGTACCGTCCGAGCCGTGTCCGCGCCAGGAAGACGGAGTACAGGAGCAGCACGATCCCGACGAACGGAACCACGTACGGGACCCCCTTCAGCGGCGTCAGCAGGCCGCGGTTCTGGGTGCACACGTACACGAGCAAGATTCCCCCGACCGCCGCGGCGCCGATCTGAAACAGGGTGATGCTGAGCGGTGGCGCACTCAGCCCTTGGGCGCGACGGTGCGCCGCGCGGCGTATCGATACCGCCGCGTATATCGCGAGCACCACCACCAGGCCGATCCAGCTGGCGGCGACGCTGATGTTGCCGTTCACCAGCTTGAAGACGGGGCTCGTGGTCGAGACCGATATCACGCCGCCGACCGCCTGCTTATCGATCGTGGCGAGCTCGATCAGGATGCCCTCGAAGAACAGCAGTCCGGCGAGCGTGACCACGAACGATGGAATGTGGAGCCTCGTGATCAGGGTCCCCTGGAGGTAGCCGATTCCCGCGGTCACGCCGACGCCGCAGATGATCCCGAGCCACCACGGGAAATTGACCGGGGGAGCGATCAACTCGGCGATCACCATCCCGCCGACGGCGAGCACGAAGCCGACCGAGAGGTCGATCTCCGACAGGATCAGGGCGAAGATCTGGGCGGCGCCGAGCAAGATGTAGATCGACGCCTGGTCGAACAGGTTGACCAGATTCCCGTCGGAACCGAACCTGGATCGCTCGATCTGGAAGAAGACGACGATGATGATCAGTCCTGAGACGACGGGCAGCGCGCCGCTCTCCCCGCTCTTGATCCGTCGCCACTGCGCGCGCAGGTAGTCGCCGAGCGAGTCGGCCAGCACCTCGGGCGCGGCCGTTACCAGGTCCGCTTCGGTCTCCGGGGCGGCAGTCTCGTCCTCGGCGAGCTCGGTCGAGAGGGGCGCCTCCTCCAGCTCGGACGGGACATCGGGGCTTGAGAACTCGTCAGGCATCAGCCCTCCTGTCCGGCCGAGCGTGGGACCGCGGCGTGGTCGACCGCGCGCGACGTACGCCCGGTCGTCATGTAGTCGACGACCGTGGTGGGGTCGAAGTCCGATACCGGGCCCTGAGCGACCATGTTGCCCAGATATAGGATCACGACACGGTTCGCGACCGCGAACACATCGTTCAAGTTGTGCGAAACGACCAGAACGGCCACGCCCTGAGACGCGAGCCGCTTGATCAGGCTGAGCACCGTTCGCGTCTGTGACACGCCGAGAGCGGCCGTCGGCTCGTCCATGATCACGAGCTTCGCCTTGGCCATCACCGCCTTGGCGACCGCGACGGACTGCCGCTGGCCGCCTGACAGCGACGCCACCGGCTGGCGGATCGACCGGATCGTCTTCACAGAGAGCTCCTCGAGCGTCTGCTTGGCGGTCGTCTCCATTTTCGCCTCGTCGAGGAGCCCGCGTTCGAGCGGCTCGTGGCCGAGGAACATGTTCTGGACGATGTCGAGGTTGTCGGCAAGCGCCAGGTCCTGATAGATCGTGGTGATACCGGCGGCCTCGGCCTCGCGGGGCCCGTGGAAGTGAATCGGCTTTCCCTCCCACACGATCTCGCCCTCGTCGGGCGGCCACAGTCCGGCGATCGTCTTGATCGTGACCGACTTGCCCGCGCCGTTGTCGCCGGCCAGCGCCGTCACCTGGCCGGGCGGGATCTCGAAGTTGATCCGCGTCAGCGCCTGTACCGGGCCGAAGCGCTTTGTGATGCCGCGAAGCTCCAGCAGCGGCGCGCCGTTCGAGCTACTGGGGGCTGGGGCCGGCTCGGTGGCGGAACTGTCCGAAGTGCTCATCGTCCTCCCTCAGTACGACGGGCCCCTCCGGTGCGCCGGAAGGGCCCGTACACGTTATCGCTTCGACAAGGGTCGCTTGGTCAGCTCGTTATCCCCGCTGCCTTACAGTCGGCGGCGTACTTCCCAGAACAGAGCTGCGACGCGGGCACGAAGTTGTCCTTGATGACCGTGTCGTTCATGTTCGTCGGCGTGACCCACTCGGGAACCAGCAGCGAGGAGGGCACCGACACGTGCGTCGTCGGGTCGACGGTTTTCGCATTCAACAGCGAGTCCGGCGCCGTCTTGCCGGCGCGGAGGTACATCGCGAGCGCCACCGCCGCCTGCGCCTCCAGATAGATCGGCTTGTAGACGGTCCCGCACTGGTAGCCAGAGAGGACGTTCTGAAGACCGGTCAACGTTGCGTCCTGCCCAGTCGTCGGGAACGTTTTCGGCTTGACGCCATGGCTCTGCAGGTACGAGATGATCGGCGCGCCGGTCTCGTCGTTCGGGATCACCGCCGAGTTGATGTTGTGGTGGGCGGTGTACGCGCCCTCGAACTCGGTTAGCGCGTCAGGCGGCATCCACGTCCCCGCGGTGCGGGCGACGAGCGTGTACTTCCCGGACTGGAAATACGATGCGAGGACGCCGTTGTAACCCTGCGCGAACAGAGTGGCGTTGTTATCGGTAACGGCGCCGTGCATCACGACGACGTTCGGCTTCGACACGTGCCACTGGTTGACGCACTGCACGAAACCAGAACCGATCAGCTGGCCGACGTGCACGTTGTTGAAGCTGACGTAGTCGGCCGTGCCCGCCGGCGCACCAAGGGTGAGCCGGTCATAGTCGACGACCGCAACACCATGCGCCTTGGCATAGCGTTGGACTGTCACGCCGGTACCCGAGTCCTCGGGGTCGATCAGCAGGACAGTCGCGCCGTTGGTGATGGCGCTCTCGGCGTCGGTCACGAACGTCGAGTCACTTCCCAGCGCGTTCTCGACGGTCATGTCCGAGCTCGGCAGACCCGCGGCCGCCGCCGCCTTCTTCAGGTAAGGCGCGTCGAACTCGACGTAGCGAGTCGAGCTCGTCGTATCCGGAAGGATCGCCGCGACCTTACCCTTGCCCGAAGCCGCCAGCGGCTTGAGCGCGTTCATCGCGGAGAAGTCGTTCGTGAACGATGTCACCGAGATCCCCGGAGTGGATGTCCCACCCGAGGACGTACTCGTGGCACTCGTCGAGCTAGCCGCAGCTGCGCTGCTGGTACTGCTGCTCTTCGAGCTGCCACATCCGACAGCAACCGCTGCCAGGGCAACGGTTAAGACACACACTCGCAAGAAACGAGTACTCATACCTGCGCGCTCCTCTCAATCGGCGCGAAACGTCGACACTAGTAACAGTTCTCGCCGGTCCTCCACCCCGGCCGGAAATACACTGGCAAACGCTGGAGCCGTCGTCCACTGTGATTAACAGAGCATAAACACACCCTCTGGCGCGCCCGACTGGAAGCGCCGAACCGGCCGCGCCTGGGAGGTGGACGTGGCTACTCGCGCAGCCGACGGCGGAGGACTGCGGGCGCCGTCGCTCGAGCAGCTTCCGCGCGCTTTGCGTGGGCGATACTCGCATCGACTGAGACGCTCGCAGCTGGTTCGAGGGATCCGTTGCACGGCATGGCCCGTCCCGGCGGATTTGAGCGCGTGGTAGTCAAAAGCCCGCGAGGATGGGGCGCCAGCACGCTAACACTCCGGGCGTTGCTACGTCAAGGCGCGAAATGTTGCGCTTTTTTAGCCTTTACGAAGCCAAAAATGGTCGATTCTCGGCTACTCTGCGCGCGTGACTGAAACGTCGGACCTCGAGATCGCTCCGGCCACGGCGCACACGCTGTTACGCGAACACCTGGTCGGGATGATTCGCGACGAGGGTCCGATCAGCCGCTCGCAGTTGTCGCGGGCGATCGGGTTGCCGCGGAGCACGACGACCGCGCTGGTCGCCGAGCTGCTCCGCGATGGCCTCATCGATGAAGCCCCCGCCCGCAGCGGCGGCGTCGGGTCGGGCAGCGGGAGGCCGGCCACGCTGCTGTCATTGCACCGGCCGAATGGGCTCGTCGTCGGCTTCGACTTCGGCCACCGCCACATCCGAGTCGCGGTCGCCAGCGGCGACGGCGAGCTCCTCGCCGAGGAGAGCACGCCGCTCGATGTCGACGGTTACGCTGAGAATGCGCTCAACTCGGCACGCGACCTGTTGTCGGTCGTACTCGACCGCGCCGGGGTGTCGCTCACCGACATTCGTGCTGCGGCGGCCGGCATCCCCGCGCCGCTCAGCAACCGGACCAACCGGGTCGGATCGCCGACGATCCTTGCCAGCTGGGTCGATCTAGACCCGCGAGAGGAGCTCCGGCGCCGGACCGGTCTCGCCGTCGCGCTGGGCAACGACGCCGCGTTTGGGGCCCTGGGCGAGATGGCCTACGGAGCGGCCCGCGACCTGACCGACTTCATCTACGTCAAAGCCTCCAACGGGATCGGCGCGGCGCTCGTACTCAACGGCCAGCTCTATCGCGGGTCTCACGGCATGGCTGGCGAGATCGGACACACCCAGATCGACCCCACCGGCGCCTGGTGCCGCTGCGGGAACCGCGGCTGCCTCGAGGCGACCGTTTCGATCGACGTCGTCCGCCGCCAGCTGGAGCCGCTCGGCCTCGATCCGCACGATCCCACCGACATGGAGCACCCGGTGGCGACCAAGGTCCTCGCCGAATCGGGCCGCACCGTCGGCGTGGTCATCGCCAACCTGTGCAACACGCTCAATCCCGAGGCGGTGATCCTCGGCGGCGACCTCGCGTCGACCGGCCCTGACTTCACGGCCGGCGTCCGGGATTCGGTCCGGCACCTCGCGCAGCCGGGGCCGGCCCACACGACGGTCATCACCACCACTCTCAACGGTCGGGCGGAGCTGCTCGGCGCGGTGGCGTGCGCCGCCGCCACGCCCATTTCGGCGCAGCAGGTCTAACCGAGGCGCGGCGTCAGGTCCAGGTCGCCGCTCTCGAACACGACGCCGATCCCGTCGAGCACGACCCGACGCGGACCCTCGTCGACGGCGCCGGCGACACTGGCCCGCAGCCCCAGCCCCGAGGTGATCCGGACCACCTCCTCGCCCGACCCGCCTGCGCAGTAGACGGCAAATCCGCATCCCATGTTGAACGTCGAGTAGGCAGCGGCGGGCGACATCCCCGTCCGCGCGACCAGGAACGCGAGCACCTCCGGCACCTCGGGCAGCCGTGCCACGGTGTACGTCAGCTCGCGCCGCGGGCGCATCAACTTGAGCAGCCCGTGCCCGGTGATGTGGCTGAGGTAGTGGACGTCGACCGAGCCCGAGAGCAGCGCCCGCACAAGCGCGGCGTACATCGGAGTCCGGTCGAGCAGCGCCTCGCCGAACGTCCTTCCGCTCGGCAGCCGCGTCCCGTACCCGTCCGGCAGCTCATCCGCGAGCCGGCGCGCCAGCGACGAGCCGTTCGCATGAAGCCCGTTGCTCTCGACGATCACGATCTCGTCCCCCGGCGCAAGGTCGGCGCCGAGGATCGGCTGCCGCCCAGCCGGGACTATCCCGACCGCGCTACCGGCAAGCTCGATGTCGTCCCGGGCGACCAGTCCCGGTAATGACGGCGACTCGCCTCCGCCCCAGGTGGCGCCGGCATCCTCACACGCCTCGCGCCAGCCTCTTACCAGCCCGGCGTTCCGGTCCTCGTCCGCGTACCAGTCCGACGATCCAGTCGCGAAATACGCGTTGACCACGAGCGGGACCGCGCCGACGCAGCACAGGTCGTTGACGATCGCGGCCACGGTGTCGTAGGCGATGTCGTCGAACGCGCTCACGCCGAGCTGCTCCTGCACCTGGCGCGCGATGATCGACTTTGTCCCGAGCCCTTCGACGACGAACGCGAGCGTCCGCCCGCCGGCCTCGAACACGAACGCCGGCTCCCCGCGCGACTCGTCTATTGCCCGGCCACCGGAGGACGCCAGCCGCGAAGAGGTCGCAAGCGCCTCGGTCAGCGCGTTGCGCTTGCCGGCGTCGAGCGTCTCGTAGTCGACGCCGGCCGCGCGGTAGGCGGAGCTTCCTGGCGTTCCGGCGTCGGCCACGCGCCGAAGGCTAACGGCCCGGTCAGTCGGCCGGCCAGCTGTGGACCGGCTCGTTGCTGTGCATGTGCTCGCGGTAGCGCCTGGTCATCTCCCGCAGCGCCTCCGAGCGATCCATCCTCTTGTCCTCGTACAGGCGGTGGAACACCAGGCTCTGCCACGAGGCTCCGTTGCGGAGCGACACGCACCGCCGCTCGATCATCTCGAGCAGGCGGCCGGCATCGCCGGCGTCGACCCCCCAGCGCACCAGGCCCTCGTGCGCGAGCGGCAGCAGCCGCCTGACCACGAGTTCCGCGACCGGGACCTCCCCGAGCCCGGGCCAGTAGAGACGGGCGTCGATTCCCTCGCGCGCGCCCGCGTGAAAGTTCTCCTCCGCGGCCGAGAACGACATCTGCGACCACACGGGACGCTCCTCCTCGGCGATCACCTTCAGCAGCCCGTAGTAGAACGCGGCGTTGGCCATGATGTCGGCCACCGTCGGGCCGGCTGGGAGCACACGGTTCTCGACGCGCAGGTGGGGCTGGTCGCGCACGACGTCGTAGATCGGGCGGTTCCAGCGGTAGATCGTCCCGTTGTGGAGGCGGAGCTCGCCCAGCCTTGGAGTGTCGCCCCGCTCGAGCGTCTCAAGCGGATCCTCGTCTTCGCACACGGGCAGCAGCGACGGGAAGTAGCGCACGTTCTCCTCGAACAGATCGAAGATCGAGGTGATCCAGCGCTCGCCGAACCACACTCGCGGCCGGACGCCCTGGATCTTGAGCTCCTCCGGCCGCGTGTCGGTCGCCTGCTCGAACAGCGCGATCCGCGTCTCGCGCCAGAGTTCCTTGCCGCAGAAGAACGGCGAGTTCGCGGCCACCGCGACCTGCACACCGGCGATCGCCTGCGCGGCGTTCCAGTAACGGGCGAACAACTCGGGCTCGACCTGTTGGTGAAGCTGAACGCTCGTGCACGCGGCCTCGGGCGCGATCGTGTCGGCGTGGGTCGAGAGGCGCTCCACGCCGGCGATCGAGATCTCGAGGTCCTCGCCGCGCGCCGCGAACACCTGCTCATTCAGGAGCGCGTACCGTGGGTTCGCGCTGAACGACTCCGCGCGCAGGTGTGTGGCGTCGATCGTCGGGAGGATCCCGATAATCATCATGTGGGCGCCGACGGTCCGCGCCCGCTCCTCGGCGTCGTTGAGGCTGGCGCGCGCTTCCCGCTCGAGGTCCGAGAACACCTCGCCTTCGAGCAGCCGCGGGGGGACGTTGATCTCAACGTTGAACCGCCCGAGCTCTGTCTGGAAGGCCGGATCCGCGATCGCCTCGAGTGCCGCGGCGTTGATCAGCGCCGGCTCGCCGGCGTCGTCGGTGAGGTTGAGCTCGACCTCGAGACCGAACGACCGCGACTCCGGATGGAACCGCGCCTCGGACAGCATCCGGGCGAACACGTCGAGGTTCGCCCGCACCTTCATGCGATAGCGCTGCCGGTCCTCGCGGCTGAAGGTTCTGGCGGCGACCTCCTGGCCCACGAGTCGATTATCCGCGCAGATCGGGGTCGGTTACAACTCGCCGGAAGCGATCTCGGCGCCCTCGACCATCGAGGCCATCTTCAGCCACATCACGCCCGGATCGACGAGCGACCACCGGATGAACGTGCCGAACCCGCAGTCGGTGCCGGCCATCAGCCGGTCCTTGCCGACGAACTGGCCGACCTGCACGAGCCGGTCGGCGACCAGCCGCGGGTGCTCGACGTAGTTGGTCTTGACGTCGATCACGCCGAGGATCACGGACTTGTCGTCGGGAAGGGGGACTTCCTGGAACACGCGCCACTCGTGGGCGTGGCGAGGGTTGGCGCCCTCGACGTAGATCGTGCCCGCGTCGACCTTCAGCACGTGATCGATGATGTCCGCGAGCGGGACGTCGAGGTGGTGCGGGG
The DNA here is from genome assembly GCA_035499395.1 of Solirubrobacteraceae bacterium. Taxonomy (GTDB): domain Bacteria; phylum Actinomycetota; class Thermoleophilia; order Solirubrobacterales; family Solirubrobacteraceae; genus Palsa-465. The sequence continues at coordinate 26,739 of DATJYY010000048.1, read as the reverse complement.
TGCCGGTGTTGCCCCAACAGACGTGGAAGCGCACCCGCTCGGGCGGAATCCCCTCGAGTGCCCCATTCAAAGCCTCTACCGCGAGCGGGAGATGGTGGTGCCAGTCGCCGACGCTGCTCCCGACCGAGCGCGCATGCGCCGCCATCGCCATGTCCGGCGAGTCGATTTGGAGGTTGAACCCGGCGTCGATGATCGCGCGATACTCGTAGGAGAGCGCGTCTGCGCACGCCGCCAGGTACGCCTCGTGCGAGCCGTAGTGCTGGTCGGGATAGTTGAACGCGATCTGGCCGGGGCTGATCGTGCCCATGAACGCGGTCGACGGATCGGCGTCGCCGAGCGCGCTCTTGAACCGTGCAATGTCCCGATGAACCGCGTCCTTGTCGGTGAGCAGCACCGGCCCGACGCAGTTCGAGAAGCCCAGGTGGGCCGTCTGCGGGTTCGCGAACAGCTTCATCGCGAGCTCGGGGAAGGGAGCGACATCGTCGGACTGGAACTCCGAGGCGCCGGCGAATCCCGAGAAGCGGTCGCTGACGTACGAGCTGAATCCGGGCTTGCTCATCTCGCCGTCGCTGATCACGTCAAGGCCGACCTCGCGCTGCTTGGCGACCAGCTCCACCACCGCCTCGGCGGTCTTCGCCTCGAGTTCGCCGTCGTCGACTTCCTCGCCGTCCATTCGCGCCCACACCATGTCGGCGAGGTCGTCGGGGCGGGGCAGGCTGCCGGCGTGCGTGGTCAGGATTCGATCTGCCATCTCTCCACCTCTTGAAGTCAGGGCTACGGCGTGTGCGACTTCTACCGCACCGGCCCACGTGGGCGCCAGCTTCGGCACTCCCGGCGCGGCATCCGTGCACGCATCGGCAAGTTCGCCGTTCCGCGCGGACCTGTCGAAAGCCCGAAACCTCGCCACGCCCCAACGGCTTCGGGGACATGAGCACCTGGGGCATGCGTATGCCCCCGTGGGACGCCGCGCCGGGGGAGCTTTCGGGCCTCAGACATCCAGGGCGGCCGCCCGCCCGATCCGCGATCCTTTACTCCATGCCCGACGATTCCAACGTCTTCGAAACCATCGCCTGGGAGCGCGACATCGGCGCGGCGCGCGGCACGCGTGTCGGCGCTGCCGCCGGCGCCCGTGAGCTTGGCTGCACCCTCTACGAGCTCGACCCCGGCGGCCAGGCCGCGCCCTACCACATGCACCACGCCAACGAGGAGCTGCTGCTCGTGCTCGAAGGGGATCTCGAGCTCCGCACGCCTGATGGCACGCGCAAGATCTCCAAGGGGGCGGTCGTCGCGTTTCCGGCCGGCGCCGAGGGCGCACACCGGTTGCGCAACACCGCGGAAGCACGAGCCCGCTACATGCTGTTCTCGACCATGCGCTTCCCGGAGGTGGCCGAGCAGCTCGACACCGGGACGGTGCTGGCGCTCAAGGGACCGGCCGACGGCTGGGCATTTCCCGAGGGGAGCGCCGGCGACTACATGGCGCTGACCGCCCAGGCACTTCAAGCCGACTCCGGCGGGTGACCGCGCGGCCGGCTTGCACCCTCGCACCCTCGCATCGCTCCGCGACCCCCAGCCCCGACGAGCGTTTGGATCGCGTTGACAACCCCTTCGCGGTCCTTTGGCAAATGTTTAGTGTTGTGTTAGCTTCGTGTTAGCAGAAGCGGGTATCAACCGGACGTGCCCAATGAATTACCCGGTCGCGACCAGTCGAAGCGCTGGGCGCGATGACCACCTCCGGCTACACCGCAGTGATCGCGCTGGCCACCCTCGAGGGGGCGCTGGTCGCACTTCCCAAGGCTGACGCGCTCGAGCCCCTGAGGACCCTGCGATCGCCTGCCTGGGCTGCACTCCTACCGGGATCGATCGTCGCCGGCACGTTCCTCCCGCTCGCGATGCCCTCGATGGCGCTCGGCCTGGTGCTGATGGCCGGCGTGATCACGCCGTTGCTCGCCGCCGTCGCCGTCCTCGAGGTCGTGCGCGGACCGCGAACCGCGTTGCTGCTGGCCGCGATCGCACTCGCCGCGATCGCGGCGCTGATCAGCGGCTGGGCCGGGCAGATCTCGGCCACCGCGCTGACCGCGCTCGGGTGCCTGGCCGTCGGCACCGGCCTCGCGCGATTGATCCCACGCAGCTGGTTCGTGCTCGGCGTCATCGGCATGTGCCTGGCCGACGTCGCCCTGCTGGCGTCCGGCATCGGCGGCTCGGCGGCGGCGCTGATGGCGAGCGCCACGCGCGACGTGCACGGTCCGGTGTTCACGCAGGCGGACATCGGGCGAGTCTCGACCGACTATCCGGACCTCGTGCTCGCGGCCGTGCTCGGCGGATTCCTCGCCGGCCGCCATCGCCAGCTGCTCGCGGCGGTACTCGTGACCGTGCTGGGGGCCGCCTACGGCCTGCTGCTGTTGCCGGTCGCCCACCTGTTGCCGGCGACCGTGCCGATCGCGCTCGCCCTGCTCGTGCTTGAGAGCGCGGACGCGCGCCGAGCCGCTAATCAGGCACGAACAGACGGCCTTGCATCTGCTCTTCGCTCTGCGGGTTGAACTCCCACAGCCCCTTGAGCTGAGCGCGTAGGTCTTCCGGGAGCCGGTCGACGCCGTGGTGGTCGAGCTCGACCAGGTTGCCCGCGGGGTCGCGGACATAGAGCTGGACCACGTCCCCAGGCAGCTCGACCAGGTGGTTGCGGAACGCGTCCCTGTCGAACGCCCCCCACCGTTCTGCCGCCCGGTAGACCGGCTCGAGATCATCCACGGTGATCCCGAGATGGTGGTGGCTGGTCGGCTCCAGGTCGCGCTCGAACAGGTGCAGCTGCGTGCGCCCCAGCGCCAGCCACTGAACGGGCAGCCCGAAGTTCGGCGTCGGGATCGGCTCCGCCCCCAGCAAGTCGACGTAGAAGTCGACCGACTCCTGGAGGTCACGCGCGTTCACGCTGACGTGGTTGATCCGGGCGTTCACAACCATCTCCTCGTCTGCGCCTACGATATCGGCCGTGCGTGGGCGCGACGGATTCACGATCGCCGTGCCCGGCGGGTCGCTCGGGGTCGTCGGCGACGCACGCGCAGAGGCTGGCGAGGCGACGCCCGAGGACTATCTCGAGTCGCTGCGGCTCGTTGGCCGGCGTCCTTCGCCGATCCCGACAACGTGCCGCCGATGCCCGCGACCCGGGTGCCCTGGGCGCTCCCGAAGGTTGTCCCGACGCAGGCACCACCTGTGGCTGGATGAGCCGGGCTCCGTCCGCGCCGCGCTCAAGCGCCTCCAACCCGCACGTGCTGGAGCTTGACCGGATCGACGAGCAGGTCCATCTCGGTCACGCGATCGCCGACGATCGTGAAGGCAACCAGCGACACCAGGCGATCGGGGAACGCGACCATGGCGCCTGGTCTGCCGTTGACGATCGCCGCCCGACCCAGATGCGCGAACGGCGTGCCACGTTCCAGTACGAGCGTCGCGACATCTTCCGCGCCGCGAACCGACGCCGCCACCACCGGCCCGGTGGCGCCGGACGTAGCCCGGAACACCACATCGGGGTCGAGCACCGCGAGCAACTCATCGAAGTCGCCGTTGCGTGACGCCGCCAGGAACGCCTCGACGACCTTGCGCTGCTGACCGAGAGTCGCGGCATCGGGCGCGTGCGCGCCCCGGACCCGCCGGCGCGCGCGTGAAGCCAGCTGACGAGCCGCCGACGCGTTTCGGTCCACGATCGGACCGATCTCCTCGAACGGAACCCCGAACATGTCGTGGAGCACGAACGCCAGCCGCTCAGCCGGCGCCAGCGTGTCGAGCACGACCATCAGCGCAACGCCGACGCTGTCAGCGACGAGAGCCTCGTGTTCGGGATCACCTTCGCCGTATAGCTCGACGACCGGTTCGTCGGCCCACGACTCGACCAGCTCCTCGTGCCGGCTCTGGCGGGAGCGCAGCATGTCGAGACAGATTCGGCTGACCACGGTCGTCAGCCACGCGCGCATGTTCTCGATCTGCGCCGCATCCGAGCGGCTCAGCCGGAGCCACGCCTCCTGCACCGCGTCGTCGGCCTCCGCGGGGGATCCGAGCATCCGCTGCGCCACCGCGCGCAGATGCCCCCGGTTCTGCTCGAACTGCTCGGCTTGCCATCGCTGTGGGTCCATCGGTCACATCCTCTCGTTGCCACTCGTCAACCGGATGACGAACCGGACGAGACGGAAGTGACAGCTCGGTCCGGACGGATCAGCAACCGGAGGAATTGAACATGTACGCGATTGAGGCGAACGGGCTCCGCAAGACATATCCGGGCGGAGTGGAGGCCGTCAAGGGCATCGACTTCGAGGTCTCCGAGGGCGAGGTGTTCGGACTGCTCGGGCCGAACGGCGCGGGCAAGTCGACGACGGTGGGAATGCTGACCACGACGATCGCCCCGACCGCCGGAACGGCCCGGCTCGCCGGGCACGACGTGGCACGCTCGCCACTCCTGGCCCGCAGCATGTCGAGCGTCGTCTTTCAGGAGGCCGTCGTCGACCGCAGCCTGACCGGCCGCGCGAACTTGGAGCTCCACACGCGCTTGTGGGGCGTCCCGCCACAACGGGCCAAGCGCCGGACCGACGAGCTGATCGAAGCGCTCGGGCTGTCCGAGCTGATCGACCGACCCGTCGACAGCTGCAGCGGCGGCGAGCGGCGGCGACTCGAGATCGCCAGGGCGCTCACCTCGGAGCCCCAGGTGCTGTTCCTGGATGAGCCGACCGTCGGCCTCGACCCGAGGATCCGCCACGAGCTGCTCGACGTGATCGCGGGCCTGCGCGCCCGCGATGAGCTGACGATCCTGGTCACCACCCATTACCTCGACGAGGCCCAGCGCCTGTGCGACCGGGTGGCGATCATCCACGAGGGGTCGCTCATCGCGCTCGACAGCCCCCAAGCGCTCCTCGACCGGCTTGGCCGAGAGATTCTCGAGTTCCGCGTAGACGGTAACCCGCAGCGCGCGCTGGCAACTCTGCGAGACCGGGGGATCGCAGCCGAAGACGCGTTCGCGATCGGAGCCCGCGTCACCGTCCCCCTTCACAACCACGCGGTCACCGACGCGCTTGGCGCGATCGAGTCCGAGCGCCTCCACGCGTCCGAGATCGCGACCCGCGTCCCGAACCTCGACGACGTCTACCTGCAACTGACGGGCGGCGCGCTCAGCGAGGCCGCATGACGCCGGATAAACGAACCGAAGGAGTGACACATGTCAGCCACAGCTGAACCGGTATCAGTCACACTGCCAACACCCCACCGAGCGCGCCCGGCGAGCGCGCTGGCGACACTCGCACGCCGCCGCGCGGCGCTCACCGCCGGCAACCCGCGGCAGATCCTCGTGCCATTGATCGGACCGGCGCTGCTGGCGTTGGTCGTCGCCCCCGCACTCACGATCGCGACCGGTGGCCTGCACTCGGGCATCGATTACGAGGCATTCGTCGGGGTCGGAGCGGTGGGGCTCGTGGTCCCACTGAGTTGCATCTTCGCCGGTCTCAGCGTGATCGTCGATCGACACAGCGGCGCCCAGCGTGAGTTGCTCGCCGCGCCGGTCCCGCGCGCTTATCTGGTGCTCGGGAACCTCGCGGTCGCGCTCGTCCTGTCGAGCTTGCAGGTCATCGTGCTGATCGGGCTCTCGGCGCTGCGCGGAGGTGTGTTCCACATCACCGCTCACGGCGTCGCCTGGTTTGCCGGCGCAACCCTCCTGTTCACGATGTTCATGTACGGCATCGCCGAGACGCTCGCGAGCCGCATCTCCAGGCAGGAGGAGTACGTAGGCGCGGTTCCGGCGGTCGCGATTCTGCCGTTCTTCCTGGCGGGAGCTCTGTTCCCGATCAGCGCGATGCCGGCTTGGTTGACGACGATCGCGAAGTTCCTGCCGCTGACGCACGCGCTCGCGCTGATGCGATACGCGTTCGTCGACCCGAGCGGCAAGGGGCTGCGCGACATCTGGGGGATGAGCAACGTGACCGTCGAGGCGTCGCTCAGCCTGGCCGTCGTCGCCGCGTTCGCGGCCGCGCTGACCGCGATCTCGATCCGGACGTTCTCCCGCTCGGCGGTGAGCTGACGCGAGGCGGGCACGCGGTGGATAGCATCGCCGCGTGCCCAACGCCTCCCTGCCACCGAAGCTCGAGCAGTGGGGCGCGCAGGTGCTCGGTGCGCTCCCGCCCCGCGTCGCTCATCTATCCGGCGACCGACATGACCACCCGCCACCGCTCGCGCGAGCTGTTCGGCGAAGGCTTCCTGCTGACCGACCCCGAGATGGACTGGTGCGCCGACAACTACCTCGGTCCCGCGAGGACTCAGGCAGCCGATCCCCGGGCATCGCCCCTCCTCGCCCCTGACCTGTCCGGCCTCGCGCCCGCGTTGGTCGTCACCGCCGCGTTCGACCCGCTACGCGACGAGGGCGAGGCCTACGCGCAGGCGCTCCGCGACGCCGGCACGCCCGTCACGCTTCGCCGCTTCCCCGGGTTCATCCACGGCTTCGTCAACGCTGCCGGCGTCAGCCGCACCGCGCGCGATGCGCTGGCCGAGATCGCGGGCGCGACCCGGGCGATGTTTTGTGCGACCACCGCAGGGTCCGCGCCGCCGCCGGGGTCACCGTAGACAGTGGTCGGGGCGCCACCGCTCGCCTGCGGCGGCGCCCCGTTGACTCCCTTACGCGCTACTGATCCGCGCCCAGGTCCACGATCGGCGTGAGCAGCTGGCTCACGTCCGGCGCCACCGACACGCGGTCGTCGCCCGCGAGGGTGTTGACCGCGAGCGCGTCGTTCGCCTGCTCGCTGCCCAGGATGCTCAACCGCGGCACCAGCCCGGAGGTCTGGACCTGTGGCCCCGAGCGCACGACCTTGACGCGATCCGCGCCCGCCGTGCCGTTCTCGATCACGGTATCGGCCGCGCCGTCACCGATGCCCGAGCCGGGCGTGCCGCTCAGGTCGATGCTCGCGGTCTTCACATCCGTGCCCGTGAGATCGTTCACGGTGATCGTGTCGGCGCTTCCGAGCGCGGCCACGTTGAGGCCCTCGATCCCGTTCAGATCCATCGTCACGCTCGCGACGTCGCGGAACAGTCGCACGCGTGAGCCGTTCGCCGAGATGTCGATCTTCTCGGCCGCATTGGAGCCGTTGAAGTCGAGCGTGTCGCTGCCGCCCTGACCTTCGACGGTGTCGCTCCCGTCGCCCGGATCCCATGTGAACGTGTCGTTGCCTGCGCCGAGCAGTGCAACGTCGCTGCCGCGGCCACCGTCGACCGTGTCGCTGCCGGCACCGCCGATCAACATGTCGTCGCCGTCGCCACCCCGCAGCGTGTCGTCGCCGGCGCCACCATCGATCGTGAGGTGGGTGAGTCCGGCTATGCCGTTCTGCCCCGTGATCGTGTCATCGCCGCCGAGGCCACGGACGTTCAGGTCCTCGACGCCGGTCGTCACGAACGGCGTGCCCGTCGTGCCGAACGTCGCGACCCCGGTGCCGTCCGGGGCGATCCCGATCGTGTCGTCCGCGGCCGTGCCCGAGTAGATCGCGGTGTCGTTGCCGGTTCCGCCGTCGACGTTGACCGCCGCGGGGCCGGCGAGCCCGAGCCCGCTGTTGATCGTGTCGTCGCCGCCGAGCGTGTCGAGGTCGACGTTGTCCTCGTTCGCCTCGGCACCCGACACTTGCACGTCGGTTGACGGCCCCGACACCAGGATGTCGCCGCCGCTCTCACCTACGTCGACGTTGTCGTCGCCGTCGGTGCCGTTGACGGTGACGGTGTCGGCGGCGCCGTCGCCGGTGCCGGACCCGGGCGTGCCACTCAGGTCGATGTTTGCCTTGGTCAGATCGGTGCCGGTGAGATCGCCGACCGTGACCGTGTCCGCACTGCCGAGCGTCTCGAGGTTAAGCGCCTCGATCCCGTTCAGATCCATTGTCACGCTGGCCACGTCGCGGAACAGGCGCACGCGCGAGCCGTTCGCCGAGATGTCGTAATGCTCGGACGCGTTCGAGCCGTTGAACTGGAGCAGGTCCTTGCCGCCCTGGCCCTCGACGGTGTCGCTGCCGTCGCCGGGGTCCCAGACGAACGTGTCGTTGCCTGCGCCCATCAGGGCGGTGTCCGTCCCACGCCCGCCGTCGATAACGTCGTTCCCGGGACCGCCGATCAGCGTGTCATCGCCGTTACCTCCGATCAGCGTGTCATCGCCGGCGCCGCCGTCGATCGTGACATTGTCGAGCTGCGCCTCGGGGCTGATCCGGACCTCGTCATTACCACCGCCCGCCTGCACGTCGATCGCGCTGAACGTGCTGCGGTCGAACGCGAAATCGATCGTCCCGTCCTCGCCGACGTCGAGCTCGAGTATGTTCGGGTTATCGGGCGCGGTCAGCAGCTCGAGCTTGTCGTTCGCGCCGTCGCCGACGATCTGAAGCGTCCCCGACTGGACCTGCGCCTTGTACGCGGCCGCGGCGGGGTTGGCGGCGAAGCCGAGCATCGCGGTCAGGCAGGCGCCGCCGACGGCGCCCGCAACGAGCGCGCGCCGGCGGCGCTGATCAATATGAATCCACATCGTGCTCCTCCGTGTCGTAAGGGAGGGCCGAAGCTAGATCGCAACGCTGGGGCCGACAATCGGGACGGCCCCCTGATCTTTGGCTCGCGCGACCCTGAGGCTCGCGGCCAGCACGTGGTGGAAGGATCCACCGGTTACTAGCGTCTTGCCTACCATGCAAGCGATTCATCAGACATCTGATGTTTGACCTGGCGATCGGTCAGGTCCTGGCCGGGTGCGCGGCCGGCGCGGCGCTCGTCGGCGCGCGACACATGCACCTGGCTCGCCGTCGCCGGTGGATGGCCCGCCACCCGGCGCCTACGTTCGTGTTCGCCGACCTTGTCGGCTACACGGCGCTCACCGAGGAGCACGGCGACGAGACCGCGGCGCGCGTCGCGCGCGAGTTCCGGCGCACGGTCACCGACCTTTCGCGAGCGCATGGTTCCTGGCAGGTCAAGTCAATGGGAGACGGCGCGATGATCTGGTCCCCGGACCCCGGCCGGGCGGTCGAACTCGCGGTGCGGGTCGTCGACGTGGTCAGCGGTCGGCGCGACCTGCTGCCGGTGCGCGTCGGCGTCCACACCGGACCTGCGGTCATGCGTGGCGGCGATTGGTACGGCAGCGCGGTCAACGTCGCCGCGCGCCTGGCCCGCGAGGCCGACGCCAACGAGGCGCTGATCAGCTCGACCACGCGTGAGGCCGTCCGAGACGACGTCAGCTGGTCGCAAAGAACTGGATGCGAGATCGCGCTGCGCGGCCTCGCCGATCCCGTCGCCGTGTGGCGGCTGGCCGCGAGGGGGGCCCGGTGAACACCATGATCGAGCGGGTGACCGAACTCGACACGCTCGAGCGCGCGGTCGCCGCCCTCACTGACGGAACCGGGGGCGTGGTCGTCCTCGAAGGGGCCGCGGGCCTCGGGAAGACTGCGCTGCTCGAACATGCCGCCGGGCTCGCCGCGGAAGCCGGGTGCCTCGTCCGCCGCGCCGCCCCGGGTCCCCACGACCGCCAGTTTCCGTTCGGTGTGGTGAGGACGTTGCTCGAGTCACCGCTGCGCGAGCTGCCAACGAGCGACCGCGAGTCGATGCTCGCCGGCCCGGCGGCTCCCGCCGGCGCGCTTCTACTGGACGGAGCGAGGACGGAGACCGACACCGCGATCGCCCATGGCGTCTTGTGGCTATGTGCGGGCCTCGCTCGCACCCGGCCGCTCGTGCTGATCGTCGACGACGCGCAATGGTCCGACCGCGCCTCGCTCCAGGCCGTCACGTACCTGGCTCACCGGACCGGTGACCTCCCTCTGCTCATCCTGGTGGCGGCACGTTTGGGCGACCCTCGTGCGGCCAACGACCTCCTTGCGCTGCTCGGAGGTGCCCGGTCGGCGTCCGTGCTCCCTCTTCGGCCCCTTACTTCGATGGGCGCGACCCGCCTGATCCGTGGGCTTGCGCCCGAGGCCTCGATTCACGCATGCATCGATTGCCATCGCGCCACCGCGGGCAATCCTTGGCTGCTCATCGAGCTTGCCCGCCAACTCGATCGTCGGAGCCCGATCGATCCGCGCGCCACCAACGCCGCGCGCTCGGTAGTCCGCCGCCGCCTGGCCGAGCTCGAGCCTCGTGAGCGCGCGGTCGCGGCCGCACGGACGGTGATCGGCGAAGGCGCTCCGCCACACGCGATCGCTCGGGTCGCCAGGGTCGACGTGACCGAGCTCGCGCTCGCCGATGACGCGCTGATGGCCGCCGGACTCTTGGGCCCGGACGGCGATGGCATCGCCCACGAGTTGATCGCAACCATGATCCGAGACGAACTGGCGCCGGCGGAACGCGAGCGGCTCCACCGGGAGTCGGCGCGGGCCCTGATCGAGGTGGGCGCGACGAGCGAGGTCGTGGCACGCCACCTGCTCCACTCGCGACCCCGGGGCGATTCGAAGATCAGCGACTGGCTCGGGCGCGCCGGCGCCGACGCGGCGCAGCGAGGCGCGCCCGATGTCGCGATCACGTACCTCGAGCGAGCGCTCGAGGAGCGCGCTCCCGCGGCCGATCGCGGTCGGCTTCTCGCCAACCTGGCGACGGCCGCCTTCGACGCGGGGACGCCCGACCCGCGTGATCGCCTGCGCGACGCGCTCGGCCAGACGCGCGAGCCTGCCGCCCGGCTGGATCTGCTCACGCGCCTTGTCGCGTACGGGGTCGTCTTCGGAGGCGAGGAGCGAGACGTGCAACTGCTCACTGGCGAACTGGCCGAGGCCGGAACGGACGCTGACGGCCGGCTGCGCCTCGAGGCCGCGCTGCTCGACGCACTTCTGGCTCTCCCCGAGCGCCATGCCGAGCGAGCGCGCCGTGCGGCCGCGATCGATCTCGGGGCCGTCCGGGATCCCGTTCTCCGCCGCGTGGTGGTCGCCCATCGAGCGTGGCTGGCCACCGAGCTCGGCACCGCCCCAGCGGAGGCATGCGCGGGAATGGCGCTCGACGCTCTTGACGGCGGGTTCCTGCTCCGCGACGCCCGGTGCCGTGCGGCCTACCATCTATGCGTCGCCGTCCTTCTGATGACCGACCGTGGCGTGGAGGCGCGGCGCGCGATCGCCGCTCTTCGCGACGAAGCGCTCGTTCGAGGATCGATGCCGCTGCGAGCGGCCGCGGCCGCGTATGAGGCGGAGCTTTCCCTGCGGACGGGTCGCGTGGACGAAGCCGAGACGCAGGCCCGTGGCGCGCTCGAGCTCTGCGGCGGAAACTCGAGCGTGTTCGCGACGACCGCCGCGCGAGTGCTCGCGGTCGCACTCGCCGAACGAGGCGCGGTCGCCGAGGCCCGCGAGTGTCTCCGGGCCGGGCCGTACACGGACGCGCGGCTCGCGCTGGCCGAGGGCGACTTCGAGCGGGCCTATGCGGCCGCTCGCGACGCCGGCGCGCGCTACGAACAGTGGGGCCGGCCGAACCCGTCCCGCGCCGGCTGGCGCTCGGTCGCCTCGCTCGCACTCGCGCACCTCGGCCGTCGCGAGGAGGCCGCCGAGCTCGCCGAGGCCGAGCTGGCACTGGCTGGGCGGTTCGGGGCCCCGGTGGCGATCGCCAGAGCCATGGTGGCGCGTGCGGTGTCCGAGCCAGACGATTCAGAACGGATCGCGATCTGCCGGCGGGCGCTGGCGTCCCTCGAGGCGAGCCGAGCCGGCGCCGAGCTCGAATCCGTCCGTCTGCGGCTCGAGCTCGGAAGCACGCTGGCGCGGCTAGGCCGGCGGATCGAGGCACGAGAGCTCCTGCGCCCGGCGCTTGCCGACGCCGACGCCGTCGGCGCGTCCCGGCTCGCCGAGCGCGCCCGGCGCGAGTTGGTCGCCACCGGCCTCCGTCCACGCCGCGCCGCGCTCGAGGGCGCCTCCGCGCTCACTCCCCGCCAGCGCCAGATCGTCGAGCTGGCGGCCGCCGGGAAGGCCAACCGGGCGATCGCTCAGCAATTGTTCCTCAGCATCAAGACCGTCGAGACCCATCTGGCCGCCGGCTATCGCAAGCTCGGCGTGAACACGCGGACGGATCTGAGCGCGGCCGTCGCGGGGGCGGGGCACTAGAAGTCTTCTGGAAGGATCGGGGGCCGGCCCGCGTCACACACCCGATGGCGTACGTCGTCGGCATCGATGTCGGCTCGCAGAGCGTGAAAGCGGTGCTGGTCGACGAGGACGGCGATACGCGCGCCACCGCGAGCGCCCCCTGCGACACTCACTACCCGGCGAGCGGCTGGGCCGAACAGGATGCCCGCCGCTGGGAAGAGGCGATCACCCAATCCATCCGCGAGCTGCGGAGGACAGCCGGGATCGGCCGGGAAGAGGTCACGATGCTCGCGCTCGCCTGCCAGGTCGACGGACTGGTCGCGCTCGATCGCGAGCTGCGCCCGCTGCGCCCCGCGATCATCTGGCTCGACCGCCGCGCCACCGCGCAGTCGGCACGGCTGTCCGACGCGGTCGGGGAGGCGGCGCTGATCGAGCGGACCGGGCTCAACCCGGATGCCTCGCACACCGCCCCGAAGGCGATGTGGCTCCGCGACGAGGAGCCTCACCACTTCCGCGCCGCGCGCTGGCTCGTCTCGACCGTCGGGCATCTGAACGGTTGGCTCACCGGCGAGGTCGTCCAGGACCACGCCGACGCATCCTCGTCGCTGCTCTACAACCTCGCCACGCGCGATTGGTGCGGCGAGTTGGTCGGTCTCGCGGGCCTCGACCCAGACAAGCTGCCGGCGATCCGTCCAGCGCACGACGTGATCGGGCCGCTCCGGGCCGCGGTCGCCGACCAGCTCGGGCTGTCGACGCGTTGCCACGTCGCGGTCGGGACCGGCGACGACCACGGGGCCGCGCTCGGCGCCGGCGCGGTCGCGCCGGGGATCGTGGTCGACGTGACCGGCACCGCCGAGCCTGTCGCCGTCCCTTCGCGGGAGCTCGTGCTCGACGAGCTTCGCCTGGTCGAGACCCACGCCCACGCCGTCGACGGGATGCTGCTGATCGAGAACCCCGGCTTCGTCTCGGGCGGAAGCACGAGCTGGTGGGCCCGGGCGCAGGGCATTCCCCAGGGCGAGGTGTTCGCGCAGGCCGCGCTCGCTCCGCCCGGGAGCGACGGCGCGCTGTTCCTGCCGACCTTGTCGGGGTCGACCGCGCCGCGCTGGAACGACCGGATGCGCGGGTGCTTCGCCGGTATCGGGCTCCACCACGAGCTCGCGCACATGTCCCGGGCGATCCTCGAGGGCTGCTCGTTCGCGCTGCGCGACATCGTCGATCGGTTTGCGCAGATGGGACTCGGCGGCGAGGAGATCCGGGTCGTAGGCGGCGGCAGCCGCTCGCCCTTGTGGCTCCAGATCAAGGCCGACGTCACCGGCCGGACGGTCCGCGTCGTGCGCGGCGAGACGACCAGCGCTGGCGCGGCAATGCTCGCCGGCGTCGCCTCGGGGTTGTTCACCGACCTCCCGGAGGCAGCTTCTCGGATGGTGCGGATCGCGCCGGAGCCGGTGGTGCCGCGACCCGAGACCCGCGAGCGCTATGAGGACGCCTACCGCGCCTACCGCCGGCTGTACGACGGCGTCGAGCAGGCGCTGGCCGTCGGCGGGGCGTAAACGGCGGGCACCCGAGGCGGGCCCGCGCTGATCCCGCGGCACCCCGGGCATGCATGATCTGCCACTCGGCGCCAACCCGCCCCACCGTGGCATCCCGCGTATGCCCCAACGCTGTCGTACAGACCCGGCGAGTGTGAGATCCGTTGTGTCGAGGTCATAACGCACCGGGCGCGTCACGGAGGCGCTCGGCGAACGAATGGCGATTTACCCCTCATTTTTGAGGGGTAAATCGCCATTCCCCGGGGGGTCACACCATGCGGGGTCGGTCACAGCCCCTCACGACCTTGTGAGCCGACCACAACGCCAATCGGTGACGCGGCAGCCACCCCACATGCGAGTTCGATTGGCAGATGCTGCAGGTTCTCCAGGGTCGATGGCTGACCCCCCAGAGGCAAGGTTCAGGGACGCCAACCCCTAGAACCAGGGAATCTCCCCATACCGCAATTGCGGGATGTTCGGCAAGCTGAGGACATGCCGAAGTACGTCCTCACACACCGCCACCAACCCGAGGAATGCGCGATCGCGATCGCCTCGTGGAAGGGGTTCGTGAGCCCCCTGCGCCACGGGCGGCCGTTCGGCTCCTGCGCCCGGGGCGGTCACCGGATCTGGTGGACAGTCGAGGCCGAGGACCAGCAGGCGGCGCTGTCGATGCTGCCCCACTACGTCGCGCGGCGAACCGTGGCGGAGGAGGTGCAGGAGGTGCCGCTGCCGTGATGCTCGATCCCAACCGGCTGGGCGACTACATGGGGCCGATGTACCGCGCGGCATGGGCGCTGTGCGGCACCCGCCACGACGCCGAGGACCTCGTCCAGGAGACATTCGTGAACGTGCTCAAGCGCCCCCGGTTCGTTCGCGACGGCAGCGAGATCGGCTACCTGCTCCGCGCGCTGCGGAACACCTATTCGAGCGGATACCGGACCGCCGCGCGCAGGCCCGCCGAGCGGCAGCTGTTCGAGGACGACGATCCGGCCGCACCGTTCACCGACGATGGCATCAGCTCCCGCGAGTTGATGGAGGCGGTCGCGAGCGCGCCCGCGCCGTACCGCGATGCCGTGATCGCCGTCGATCTGGTCGGCCTCTCCTATCGCGAGGCGGCCCGGTCGCTGCACACCCGGGAGGCGACGATCACGAGCCGCCTACACCGCGGGCGCCAGCACATCGCCCGAGTCTTGACCGAGGCCACGGCGCCCGTCGCCTGACCGGCTACCCCCCGCGCCACCGCGCTCAGCGAAGCGCGGGCGCCGGCGGCCGCACCGCCGCCGATTGCTCGCCGGCGATGATCGCCGCTAGCGCCGCCCGGGAGCGCACGCCGAGCTTGTCGTAGATCCGGGCGAGGTGACTCTCGACGGTCTTCTCGCTCACGAATAGCGCCGCCGCGACGTCACGGTTGCGTTTGCCGGCCGCGACCAGCGTCGCGACCTCCCGCTCGCGTGCGCTCAGCGCCGCGACTCCCGAAGCGCCGCCGCGAGCGTCGCGAATCCGCCGCGAACCGCGCCGACCGAGCCGGCGCAGCTCGTGCGCGGCGGCATCGGCCTCGCGCAGCGCTCCGGCCCCGTACAGCGTGCGCTCGGCCTGCTCGAGCTCGGCGATCGCCTGCTCAGTTGAACCGACTCGCCCGAGGGCGGTGCCGATCAACGCATGCGCGCGGGCGCCGAGCACCGGATTGCCGGCGGACTCCGCCAGCGGCAGCGCCTCTCGGGCCGTGTCGATCGCCGCCGCCGGATCGCCACGCGCGAGCAGAACCGCCGCCCGAGCGCAGACGGCGTTCGCGGTGCGCTGCGGAAGCAGGCTCGTCCGCGCGCGAGCATCGGCCGTCGCCGCGGTCTCGGCGGCCGCATCGAGCTCCCCGAGGGCGAGCAGCGTGCGGGTCAGAAGCTCCCAGCCGTTTCCGCCGCGCAGGTCGAGCAGCCGCTGGCCGGGGCCGGTCTCGACCGCGGCGAGCTCGCCTCGGGCGCCCGCCGGGTCGCCCGCGGCGTTCAGCGCCGCCGCGAGATGCAGGCGCGAAAGGCTCGAGAAGAACGTCTCGGTCAAGCGATCCGAGCGCGCCACGGCCTCCCGCGCGCTGGCCAGCGCCCTCGTCGTGTCCCCCACCAGCGAGCACACCATGGCATCCGCCCACAGTGCCCAGACGGCGACCTGGTCGTTGCCGGTCAGCACGGCGGCATCGGTGGCGCTCTCCGCGACCGCCATCGCCTCGGCGATCCGCCCCTTCATGACCAGGCCATTGGCTTCGATCACGAGCAGGCCCGGGATCAGGGGGCTCTGGCCGGTCTCCTCCGCGAGCTCCAGGACCCGCCGCACATACGCGAGCGCGTTGTCGGCGCGCTCGAGCGCGGCGGCCGCCTGCGCGATGTACCCGCCGACGTCGAGGTGCTCGGCCAGCTGCTCGTCCGGCAGCGCGTCGTACGCCACTTCGGCCTCGCGAAGCTCGACCAGCGCGACGCCGGGCCGGCTGAGTGAGCTGCTGGCGAGGCTGCACAGCGCCGCGCCCCACGCCCAGTAGAGCGTCTGGGCGCCGCTGCGAGCCCGGTCCGCGACATCGCGTGCGATGTCGTACATCGGTCCGAACTCGCCCCGCCAGTAGTGCTCGAGCGCGAGCTCGAGCGTCAGACCGAGCGCGCCGCCGGTGTCCGGCTCGAGCGTCTCGAGCGTGGCCTCGACGAGCGAACGCGACTGGAACGGATGGCCGTTCATCCGTCTCGCGAACGCGATCCGCGCCACCAGCTCGGCCCGCTCCTCGACGCGCTCGGCCGGCAGCAGGCCGCTGACGGTGTCGAGCACGCCGAGCGCCTCTTCGTAGGCGCCGGCATAGGTGAGCGCGGTCGCCGCCTCTCCGAGGAGCCGAAGGCGGCGCTCGTCGCCATCGGCGGGAGGCAGCAGCCGCGCGGCGGCGAGCAGCCACCGTCCGGCCGTCTCGGGCGCGCGCGGGGCAGCGTCGCGGCCTGCCTGCACGAGCAGCGAGATTGCCTGCTCGTCGCCGACCGCCGCGGAGCTCTCGACGTGGTGAGCGCGCGTGCTCGCGGGAGCGTGGGCCGCCTCCAGCGCCGCCGCCGCCCGCGCGTGGGCGCCGATCTGCCACCCCTGCGGTATCGCGTCGTATACCGCCCGGCGCACGATCGGGTGCCGGAAGCGGAACCGCCGGGGCATCTCGGTCGGCCGGATGAAGTCCGATTCCAGCAACTCGTCGAGCGCCGCGAACACCGACGGTTCGGTCTGCTCTGCGATCGCCGCCACCAGCTCGGGCTCGAACGACTCGCCGGCGACGGCGGCCGCCTCGAGTGCGCAGCGCGAGGCGTCCGAGACCGCAAACACTTCCTCCTGGATGGCCGCGAGCACGGCGCGCGGAACCGCCTCGCGCGAGCGCCCGGCGGGCCTCCGCGCGCGGATCCGCCGGGGATGGCCCGCCCTGACCAGCTGCTCGATGTAGAACGGATTGCCGCCGCTCTCCCGGTAGAGCATCGACCGGGTGGTGTCGTCGATGTCGGACCCGATCAGGTGCCCGGCCTCCTCGGGAGTGAGCAGCGCAGGCTCGAGGCGGCTGCCGCGCCCGGCGCGGGCGGCGCCCTCGAGCGCCGCGAGCAGCCGCGACGGCGCCTGGCGGTAGGCGACCGCCATCAACGCCGGTCCCCGGAACCGCCTGAGCAGATGCGCCAGCATCTCCACCGAGGCGGCGTCCGCCCAGTGGACGTCGTCGAGCGCGAGCAGCAACGGCTGGCGACGCGCCAGTTGCTCGAGCACGCTCCGGACCGCGTAGTGCAGCCGGTAGCGCTCGGCGCCCTCGCCACGGCTGGCCGGGCTGTCGGGATCGCGTGGAAGCGCCGGGAAGATCGCGGCCAGCTCGCGCGGGACGTCGTCGTCCAGGGCGCGGAGCACGGCGGGCTCGAGCGAGCCGAAGTAGTCGTTCAGCGCGTCGACCATCAGTCCGAACGGGATGTCTCGCTCGAACTCGGCCGCGCGGCCGTTCAGGACCAGATAGCCCCGGTCCTCGCCACGCCGGCACAGCTCGGAGAGCAGACGCGACTTGCCGATCCCGGGCTCGCCGACGATCTGCACGCACCAAGGGTCGCCGGCGGCGAGCTGATCGAGCGCTGCCTCGAGTTCAGCAAGCTCGCGAGCACGACCTACAAGCGCGCGCACATGCTCTGACTCCATTAGACCCCCCGGGGATCTTTAGGAGCGTACTCGGTGCGCCGGCCCGGCGCGCGAATTCAAGGTGTATTCGGAGAAGGCGCGAGCGCCAGCTCGAGCTCGAGCTCGCCCCGGCGACTCGTGCGTGCGCGGAAACGGAGTCGCCTGAGGAGCGCCCGCGCCGGCCGGTTCTCCCACAACGTGGCGGCGGTGAGCAGCCTGAATCCGTTCTCGCGGGCCCGCTCGATCACCTCCGCCGCGAGCGCGGTGCCGATACCTCGGTTCTGAAGCTCGTCGATAACCTCGACGGCGACGTCGGCCACCCCCGGGCGGCCGGCCTCCTGCACGTACCGCGCGGTCCCGACGATCGATCCGTCGCGCCGATCGACCGCGGCGACGGCCACGTGCCGGAAGTGATCGACATCGGTGAGGAACGCGAGCTCCCGGGACGTGAGCCGTGGCTTGGGCGTGTGGAACCGCATCAGCCGCGACTCGAAGCTCATCCGGTCAAACATCGAAGCCACGCGATCGCGATCGTCGGGCCCGACAGGGCGGAGCTCGAGTTCGGGCAACGGCCACCGGCCATCACGGTCTGACGTCTGATGACTTTCTATGCTCATCGAGAGAGCAAGACGATCCGCTTGCGGCGATCCTTCCAATATGAGCGATCCCACCCTGAGCGGCCTCGAGTCAGAGGAGGGCTGGCTGTTCGCGTCGAGCCTGCTGGTCGCGGCTACCCCGGGCGGTTTTCACGCCCCGTTCGTCCGTGACTCCCTGATCACCTCGCCTAACACCGCGGATCGAGCTGGCCGTTCGACTCGTGGCTGGGTGGAGCGGTCAGCCGAACTCGAGGCGGTCGCGTTTCACATCACCGGCAGCCATGGACGGTGGGCGCGCGCTGGGCGCTCGTCAACGACTGGGACCGGGATCAGCCTAGGCCGCGTAGCGCTGCGCGGACCGCGCTCGCGCCTTGGCCGCCTCTTCCTCGCGGTTCTTGGCCGGCGCGGCCGTCGACAGATCGTGCAGCAGGTGCGCAGAAGCGTGCGCGACGGCGTCGATCGCTCGCCCGAATGCCTCCTCGTTGGCGCGCGAGGGCTTGGTGAACCCGCTGATCTTGCGCACGTACTGAAGCGCGGCGGCGCGGATCTCCTCTTCGGTGGCGGGCGGGTCGAAGTTGTAGAGCGTTCTGATGTTTCGGCACATGCTCCAAGCGTAAACGGCTCGGGTCCTCGGCTCATCCGTGACCAACAGAGCCGAATTCCTTGATCCTCCGCGCCAAATACTGCAAACGGCGCTGGAGCGGCGTCTGGGCACACCCTACGATCGCGCCCTCATCGTCCACCGAGCTCATCGTCCAAGAGGGAGGATGTATGCGTTCAACCAAGTCTCGGCTCGCCGCCGCCGTAGTCGTGGCTGCCGCCTCGATCGGCGCCTACGCCGCGATCGCAGCCGCCACCGCGACCGCCGGTCCCGGTCATACGGCGAAGGCCGCGCCCAGCATCAAGCGGTTCAACCTCAGCGGCTACGTGCTCGACACGGCCTACAGCCTCGGGCGCAACACCGGCAACACGTTCCAGCAGACGTACAAGAACGGAACGGTTCACGGCGTCCCGATCAAGGGGCCATTCGTCGGCACGAAGTTCCCCGTCGAGGACTACGTGGCGATGCCGATCGGCAACCACGAGCTCTACGTCACCTGGCTCGATCCCAAGACGCACGCCATCGTTGATGTGTTCGTCATGAACTTCAAGACCGGGATCGTGTACGACTACGCGCCCGCCGGCAAGCCGGAGAGCTCCGGCACGGTCACGGTCGTGAGGAAGGGCAAGCACCCGCTCCCATAGGCGCTCGCGACCAGCGCGCGGCGTATCGTCGGCCGCGTTTATCGGCAGGCTGAGCGGATGCGCCGTCGCGCTGGTTCTCGCGCTCGGCGGCTGTGGGGCTGGCAACACTCCAAGCCGACGACGCCCACGACCGGTCGCGGCGCCGGGCAGCGCCCGACCGTCCGCTTCAGCGGCGGAAGCCTGCCGCCAGCTCGACCCAGCTCGTCGCGGAGGGCTGCCCCGCACGGCGGATCAGCGGCCGTCTGCACGAATTCAGCCACCCCTGGTTCAAAAGCCGCCCGAGCGGGCAGAAATGACCTGCTTCCGACCCGCCGGCCCGTCCAATGAGTGACCGACACATCCGCGCCATGCTCCGCGGCGCCACCGCGGCAAAGCTGCTCGACGGATGGCAGGGACCGCATCTGGCGGAGCGCACGTACTGCATCGCGCCCCGGCACGCGGCTGCGATGGAGCGGCCCCTGGACTACGTGATCGGGTATTGCGAGCTGCTCGCGGCGGCCGGCGTCGAGCCGCTGTATCGCGAATCCGAGCCGCTGTTCTAGGCATCGGCCGACGTTCGCGTGGCAATCAAGCGGCAGCCGACCGCCGGCACGAGCCCACTCGCGATTGCATCGACCTCGGCGTCGTACAGGCTCGGGCGCAACTCCCATCGGTGCAGGTATGGACCGCGGACCGGCTGCCCGAACACAAAGTACGGCGCCAAAGCGGTGAGCATCCGTTCGAGCGGGTGAATATGCGCGCGGAGGTGCTCGAGGATCCCGGCCGAGTCGTGGTCGTGTTCGGAGAAGCCGAGCGCCTGCCGCTGCGAGCTCCACCAGCCCATCGCACGGTCGTCGTAGCGCTCGATGTCCAGCTCGTCGATCACCAAATGCGCTCCGGGCGGAAGCAAGGTCGCCAGGTGCGCGCAGGACTCCTCGAGCGGATCGATGTGGTGCAGCGCGACAACCGAGACTGCCACGTCGAACGAGCCTCGCACCTCGAGCAGCGAGCACGGCTGAACGATGCCGCCCGCTTCGGCCGCGGGATCGACCGCAGTGATCGCGTAGCCGGCCTTCTTCAGGGCGACGGCGAGCTCACCCCGCCCGGCACCGATCTCGAGGACACGCGCGGGCGGCGCCGGCAGCGCTGCCATCACGAACGCCTCGAGCTCGCGCGTCACCATCTCTGTTCAACCCTGCCGAGCACTTGGCGTCACGATATCGCCGTGAACGCTGCAAGCGACTACCGCGAAAGGCTGCGCGCGTTCGGCCTCGGAGAAGACGACCTCGCAGCATGGACGCACAGCGGCCTCGGCGACGACGCTTTCCACGACTGGCTGACCGATCGCGTTGCGCGCCGCCCGGCAGGCCCGCGAGCCCGTGCCGTGTACGGCGCCGACGACGTGCATGCGTTCGCACGCCGGGCGATCCTCGACGCCCTGATGCTCGCGCCGGACGATCACATGCTCGAAGTCGGCTGCGGGGGCGGGTTGTTGCTGCGCGACGCGCTCGCGAGCGGCGCCCGCGCGACGGGACTCGACCATAGCGAGGACATGGTGAAGCTCGCCCGCGAACGGGCACCGGGGGCTGAGCTCGTGCTCGCCGGCGCGACCGCGCTGCCGTTTGACGCAGACACGTTCACCGCGGTCGCGATGTCAGTCGTGTTCTTGTTCCTCGACGAGCCGCTGGTCGCGTTGCGCGAGTGTCGCCGGGTTCTCCGCCCCGACGGGCGTCTGGCCGTGTACACCACCGGCCCCGAACTGAAGGGGACCCCGGCGGCGCCCGAGCCGATCGCGAGCCGCGGCCATTTCTACGACGATGGCGAGCTCGCCGGTCTCGCGCGCGGTGCAGGTCTGCGCGCGGTGTCGGTGGACAACGACGACGGCGGGCAACTGCTGACCGCGCGCAAGTAGATGAAGGTCGAGACGTACACGTTCGAAGACGACGGCGGGATCCCGAACTCTCCGCTCCCCGTCGTTCTCTACCGCGGCGCGCTCGACCGCGACGCCGGCGCGGGCACGTACGAAGACCTGTTCGCCGACCACCGCTGGCTCGGCGCGTGGCGCGACGGGATCTTCCCGTTTCACCACTTTCACTCGACCGCCCACGAGGTGCTCGGGATCGCGGAGGGCAACGCCGACGTGATGCTCGGCGGTCCGGAGGGCCGCCGTCTCGGGCTGGGCGCCGGCGACGTGGTCGTCCTGCCCGCCGGAACCGGCCATTGCAACGCCGGGTCGAGCGCCGATCTGCTGGTGGTGGGCGCCTATCCGAACGGAATGCGGTGGGACCTCCGCCGCGGCGATCCCGGCGAGCACGATGAGGTCCTGGCCAACATCGCCCGGGTCCCGCAACCCGACTACGACCCCGTGCGCGGACCAGACGGACCGCTGATTGAGCTCTGGGCCTCAAGCCCCTGAGTTGCCCCCTTCAACAAATGCGGCGGGACCATCCTGGGGCGTCCCTCGTTCTCGCACGACCGCGGACTAAGGATTTCGCCCGAAACCACCGCGGACTGCAGCCGCTCTCGGGCCAAGCATCCCCGCCGTCAGCTTCCGTCCGCGCAGGCAGTGATCAGCCCACCGCCGCCGGGCGCGCGGTTTCCGAGGCCGCTCCCTTGGGAAGTTCATCTACGTCCTGAGGTCGCTGGGAGGTGGGTTGATGGGTCATCGACAAATCGCAACTGTCGTCACGGTGCTCTGCGCCGCTGCCTTGGTCGCCGCGCCCGCCGGTGCGTCCGGCCGCGCCTCGGGCGCCCGACGCACGGCGCGCTACCCGGACGAGCCGCTGGCCGTCGGAACCGGGGGCGCCGTCGCCTCGATGGATGTCGGAGCCAGCCGGGCCGGCATCGACGTACTCCGGCGGGGCGGCAACGCCGTCGACGCCGCTGTCGCAACGGCGAGCGCACTCGGGGTCACCGTTCCGTTCGTCGCGGGCCCCGGCGGCGGCGGGTTCATGGTCATCTACAACGCGCGCACGCATACGGTCACGACGATCGACGGCCGCGAGACGTGCCCCTCCGCGTGCACGACCAACCTGTTCATCGACCCGGCGACCGGCGAGCCGATGAACTACACCGCAGCCTCCGATCAGCCGCTGTCGACCGGCGTGCCGGGGAACGTCGCGACGTGGGCCACGGCGGTACGAAAGCTCGGCCGGCTCTCGCTCAGCGCCGACCTTCAGCCCGCCATCGGCCTCGCCAAGCGTGGTTTCGCGGTCAACTTCGACTTCAACCAGCTCGAGCAGTCCGGACTGTCGACGCTGCAGGCGTATCCGGCGAGCCGGTCGCTGCTGCTCACGCCGGCCGGTGATCCGCTTCCGGTCGGGACGTGGCTTCGCGACCCGGACCTCGCGCACACCTACGAGCTGATCGCGCGCCGCGGTCCGGCGGCGCTGTACAACGGACCGATCGGACAGGCGATCGTGCAGGCAGACGATCACCCGGTGCTCCAGCCGGGGCAGACGATCGTCACGAACCCGGGCATCATGACGACTCAGGATCTGCAGTCCTACCGGACCCGGATTCTCGCCCCAACCCGGGTCAAGTACCGCCGGCTCGACATCTATGGAATGGCGCCGCCGTCGAGCGGCGGCTCGACAGAGGGCGAGATCCTCAACATCCTGAACGGGTACCCGCTCGGCTCCGAGTCGCGCGTCACCGCCCTGTTCCACTACCTCGAGGCGTCACGGCTCGCCTACGCGGACCGCAACGCCTTCATCGGCGATCCCGACTTCGTCCACGTCCCTCTCGCCGGCCTGCTCGACCCGGCGTTCGCGGCGACGCGCCGGTGCCTCATCGGCAGTACCGCGTCGATGTCGCCGGTCGCACCCGGCTCGCCGTTCGCGCCGTTCCCGGGCTGCGGCGGCACGTCCGGGTCCACCCAGTCGTCGGCGGCGTCGCCGGAGGCGCATCACACGAACAACATCGTCACCGAGGACAGGTGGGGCGACATCGTCGCCTACACGAACACCATCAACTTCTTTGGCGGCAGCGGCGAGGTCGTGCCCGGCTACGGCTTCCTGCTCAACGACGAGCTGACCGACTTCGACTTCGCCCCGTCCTCGCCCAACGCGAATGACCCGAATCTCCCGGCGGCGGGCAAGGAGCCGCGGTCGAGCATGGGACCGGTCATCGCGCTCCGCGATGGCAAGCCTCAGTTCGCGATTGGCGCCGCCGGCGGGTCGACGATCATCACGACCGTCGTCCAGATCCTCATGAATCACGTCGACTTCGGCATGAGCCTGCCGGCCGCGCTCGCGGCGCCCCGTGTCAGCCAGACGAACTCGTCCACGAACACCTCGCTGGCGGAACCCGATTTCTACGACAGCTCACTCGCAAAGCAGCTCACGAGTCAGTACGGCGAAAAGTTCTCGCTCGCCACCGGCTCAATCCTGCCACTCGATAACTATCCGGGCGACGCCACCGCGCTGCAGACACTCGGCCACGGGCAGGCGGAGGCGATCGCCGAGCCGGTGCGTCTCGGTGGCGGAAGCGCGCTCGCGGTCAAACCGAGTCACAGGTGACGCCCGAGGTCACCGTCTGGAAGTAGGAGATCGTCCCGCCCCCTGGCGCGATGAAGTGCACCACAAACCCCGGCGGTTCGTCGGTCGGATCGAGTCTGGATGCTTGCATTCCTATAGGGAACTGAAGGTAGGTGCTCGGTCCGATCAGCAGCGGGCGCGAGGCAAACTGTGTGAGCACCGGCCGGTGCAGATGGGCACTGAGTATTTGAGTCACCTGTGGGTGGCGCTCGAGTACTTCGGCCAGTCCGGTTCGTGACGTCTCGCTCAGTGCGTACCGGTCCCAGGCGGGCGATCCGGTCAGTAGCGGCGGGTGGTGCATCGCCAACAGCGTCCCCTGTTCAGGGTGATCGGCGAGTTCGCGCTTGAGCCAATCCAGGCTGACCGGATCGAGCTTGCCCGCATCCTCATCCTCGCCGGGCACCGTTGTGTCGATGACGACCAGACGCGCCGGCCCGAGGTCGGTCGCGTAGTCAAGTGGCGCTCCGTCCGACGGTTCGAGCCCGAACTGTCGGCGCAGCACCTCGCGGTCATCACGGTTGCCCATCACGACATACAGCGGCGCTTCGAGGCGTTCCAGTTCGGCGCGCGTCCGTGCGTACTCCTCGTCGGATCCGTGTTCGGCGAGGTCGCCGAGCGCCAACACGCCGTCGACCGCGACATCGAGCCGGCGCACCGAGTCGATCGTCGCAGCCAACGTCCGCAGAGGATCGGTCGCCACCCAGCCGGCGCCGATGTGCAGATCCGCGAGCTGGACGAGAACCACCGTGCCGGTACCGTAGCGCCGGCGATGTTGCTGGCGCCCCGTCTAGGGCGCGCGATCGCGCGCCCTAGCCCCCCTGGCGACCGGCTAGCTGCCGCCACCCGCCGGCGCCAGGCCGAAGGCGACCTGATCGCCTTCCCGGCGCGCGTGAAGCTCTGCGTCGTCGAGCATCGGGGCAGCCTCGGAATCGACGAATACGCGCGCACCGCCCTCCTCGATGACCTCGTCGCCCGGCGCGGGCTCCGAGACGATCTCGATTGTGAAACGGGACTCACCGCCGGTGTCGATGCGCAGTCCGGCGTCGTCGGGTACCTCGGGGTTATGCAGCAGCGTGTCGACCGCCTCGACGGCTGACTGAGCAAGCGTGAGCATGGTGCTCCCTTCCGTTTGGGACCGAACGAACGCGTTTACCCTGCTGACCACTTCGCAAACGGATGCGGGCGCCTCAACCGAACCCGGCGTGGAAATGGTCTGCGCCCTCCGCCGTGCGACAGTGCCGTCGGCGAGGAACGCGGTCAGCACCACATGAGGAGTCACGAGCGGCTCTCCGTTCCAGTAGTCGCCGCGAGCGCGTACGCCACAGGCCCGTGGCGCAAGGCGGTGCGTCGCGGGGTGGTCGGGACAGCCGCGCCGCGAGTTGCCGATCGGGATCAGGACTCGCCGCCCGGTGTGGCCCGGAGGCGCACGGAGCCGACGACGGCGAACGCGACGACATCGCTCGGCCGGCGGGCATCAACGCATCCGGCGAGCAAGAGAACCGTCAAGGCGCTGAGCGAGCTGCGCATCGCTTCTCGATACGGCCGCGCGCCTCGACGGAGTCCCTGGTGGTCTCGCACCCAGGATCTTCAGACCTCTTGTCCAACCTCCGGCCGCAGCGCAAGCTATCGGCATGACCAAGACATCTTTCCTCGGCGACAAGCCCATCAACCGCATCGGCTTCGGCGCGATGCAACTCGCTGGTCCCGGCGTGTTCGGCCCGCCGCGCGACCCGGACGCGGTCCGGGCCGTGCTGCGCCGCGCGATCGAACTCGGCGTCGACCACATCGACACAGCGCAGTACTACGGCCCGGACGTCGTGAACGACCTCATCCGCGAGGCGCTGTATCCGTACCCGGAGAGCCTGAAGCTCGTGACCAAGGTCGGCGGCCGCCGCGACGATCAGGGCGCCTGGCTCCCGGCCCAGAGTCCCGCCGAGCTCCGCGCCGGCGTCGAGGACAACCTCCGGTCACTGCGGGTGGAGCGGATTGACCTCGTCAACCTGCGTCTGATGACCGCCGAGACGGCCGGCGACCTCCTCGCCGAGCAGCTCGGCACGCTCGAAGATCTGCGTGCCGAAGGCAAGCTCGACCTGATCGGCATCAGCGAAGCCGGTATCGATGCCGTCGGGCGCGCACTAGACCTCGTCGACATCGCCGAGGTGCAGAACGCCTACAGCGTCGTCAACCGCTCCGGCGAGCAGGTGCTCGAGCTGTGCATCGAGCGAGAGATCGCATTTGTGCCCTACTTCCCGCTCGGTTCGGCGTTCAGCGGCGGCCCCAGGCAGCTGGCGCAGGATCCGGCTGTCGCCGAAGTCGCGAAGCGGCGAGGGATCACCGTCACGCAGGTCGCGCTCGCCTGGCTGCTCTCCCGTTACGAGCGGATCCTGCTGATTCCCGGTACCAGCTCCGTGCAGCACCTCGAGGAGAACATGGCCGCGGCGGACGTCGAGCTCGACGACCAAGATCTGGCTGAGCTCGAGACCGTGAGCCAGCTGGGCGACCCCCTGGCCGCCGCGCACGAATGACTCACGTGCGGGCCTGTCTTAAAGAGTCGCGAGCGCCGTGCGAGTGACCTCGTCGGCGGGCGCGTACACGGCCATTCGCAGCTCCGGCTGGCCCGTCGGAACCGTCTGCGCGTGATGGAGCCGCAGCGTGCCGAGCCGCGGGTGCTTGATGACCTTGG
>DATJYY010000047.1:0-2507 GCA_035499395.1 Solirubrobacteraceae bacterium | reverse complement strand
TCGACCGCGGGGGTCGTCAGGCCGATCCCTGGCCTGCATCTGTCAAACGTGATGCGGGCGGGCGTCGCCGCGCTGGCGGCGTCGCTCGTCGGGGAATACGGGCCCGACCGGATCACCTTCAACGTCGTCGCCCCCGGTCCGATCGACACCGACCGGCGACGCGAGATCATGAGCTTCCAGGCCGCCAAGCACGAGGTGGATGCCGACGCCTTCGAGGCCCGCGAGCTCGGCCAGGTCCCCGTCCGGCGGTTCGGCGCGCCGGAGGAGGTCGCCGCGCTCGTCGCCTACCTCGCGTCGGACGCGGCCGGCTTCATCACCGGCGGCGTGCACGTCATCGACGGGGGGCTGATGGCGTCATGAACACGTTCGAGAACTGGCTCGAGGAGGCCGCAAAGATGAAGCATCTCGACCCCGAGCTCGACATGCCGGAGTCGCTCGTCCACTCCTCCGCCCAGGCCCACTGGCTCGACCCGGCGATGACCGGCAACCCGAGCCGGATCGGCGCCCTGCCCGAGGTCCCCAGCCGAACGATGGAGTTCTACGTCCAAGAGCTTGACCCGGGGACCGCCGGCGATCTGCAGCGCCACCGCCATGAGTCGGTGCACTTCGTGATCGAGGGCGAGGGCTACTCCGAGATCGGGCCGCGGGCGCTGCGCTGGAGCGTGGGTGACCTCATCTACACGCCCCCGTGGGTGTGGCACCGCCATTACAACGACGGGACCCGGCTCGTCCGGATGCTGCTCGTCGAGAACTCGCGAATGCTCGCCGCGCTTGGTCTCAACGAGCGCGAGAGCGCCGGCGAGGTCTCGTATCACCAGCATCGCGACGGCTCGTCGCCCGGGTGATCCGACATGCTCGGATCGTCGTTGTCGCACCCCGGGGCCGCCCGTAGGTTGATCTCATGATCAACCGACTGAGTCATGTAGAGGTGGCCGTGACCGACCTCCCGCGAGCGCGGGAGTTCTACTGCGACCTGCTCGGGTTCGTCCCTTTCGCCGAGTCCCCCGAGGCGCTGTGGCTGCGCGCCCACGACGAGTTCGACGTGTGGTCGCTGAAGCTGACCCGCGACGATCAGCACGGCCTGCTCGCGTTCGGCTTTCGGGTCGACACCGAACACCACCTCGACGAGCTCGCCGCGCTGCACGACCGGCTGGACCTTCCGTGGACATGGCGGGCCGCCGGTGAGGAGCCGGGCCGGGGCCGGATGCTCCGCGTGGGCACGCCCGGGGGGCACGTGGCGCACTTCGAGCATGAGGTCGACGAAGTCGCGACGCGTGACGACCGCGGTCCTCACCTGCCGATGCGCCATACCCAAGCCCGGCACGGACTCGGCCTGGTCCGGCTCGATCACGTCAACGTGCGCACCCCCACGCTGCCGGTCGCACTCGCCTACTGGCAGGGGGAGCTCGGCTTTTCTGCCTCCGAGCGCCAGATCGACGTGCACGGACAGGTCCAGCGGGCGTGGCTCCGGCGTGCGCCGACGAGCCACGACATGGCGATCGGCCGCGACGAGCGGATCGGCTTCCACCACGTCGCCTACACCCTGCGCGACAGCCAGGCGATCATCGCGGCAGCCGATCTGGTCTCTGACGCCGGCTGGCCGGTGAACGAGTACGGCCCCGGGCGCCACGGGATCACCGACGCGTGCTTCCTCTACATCCGCGATCCGGACGGGAACCGGATCGAGCTCTACACCGGCGACTACGTCCGGGACCTCGACCGGCCGCCGATCGATTGGACGCTCGAGGAGTACGAGACGACCGGGCTGCTCTGGTGGGGTCAGCAGCCCCCGGCGTCGTTCCTGAAAGCCGGCCCGGTCCTCGACCGTGGCCTTGTCACCCCCCAGCGTGACCTTGAGGAGGTCGCCACGCCATGAGCATCACCCAGCCAAGCCCACTCGCCGGTGCCCCGACCGCGGGCGCGACCGCCAAGGACCTGCGAAGCCAGCCCGCCGTCGGCGTGATCGGCCTCTGCGTCGCCGGCACGCTGTGCCTGCTGCTGGGGGTGGCGATCGCGCCGCTCGACTCGCTCCAGATCCTCGGGTCGGTCACCACCTTCGCGCTGCCGATCCTGATCGCGAGCGCGCTGTGGTGGCACGGATGGCCCGCGCGCAGTTCCTCGCGCGCCGTCTCCGGTGTGACCAACACGCTGCTGATCACCGGACTCGCCGTCGTGCTGACGGCGCTCGCCCAGGTGATCGTCGGCCGTGGCGACCTTGCGCACCTGCTCTCGACCACGCCCGCCGGCCACGGCCCCGGTCGCCCGGCGTTCCCGAGCTACCCGTGGACGCTGCCGCTCGCCGCCCTGATCTTCTTGACGATGATCCAGCTCACGTTCGTCTGCGACCGGCGACCGTTGCGCCGGCTGGGGACGCCAGGAGCTGGGATCGCCGCCGTCACCCTCTCCTGGATCGTCGGCCTCGCCGCTTACGAGCTGCTGGCCAATTGGAATGCCGTCGTGCCGCCGCCCGTCCAGCAGGCCCTCGGACTGAGCAATCCGGGCGGTCC
>DATJYY010000046.1:0-4425 GCA_035499395.1 Solirubrobacteraceae bacterium | reverse complement strand
CTGGAAGCCGCGGAGCAGCAGCTCTCGGTCGGTGTGGTGCCCCTGCCGGATGCGAACGTGCGAGCCGTCGCGCAGCGTGATCGGCGCGCCGAGGGCGACCAGCTCATTGGTAGAGGGCGTCGATGACATCTTTGAACTTGGTGTAGACGAGAGCTCGCTTGGCTTTCTCGGTGGGGGTCAGCTCCCCGGTCTCCTGGGTGAGGTCGCGGTCGAGGATCGCGAAGCGCTTGATCTGCTCGACCCGCGCGAAGCGCTGGTTGACTCGCTCGATCTCATGCGTGAGGTGGTCGTGCACGCGTGGAGAGTCGCGTCCTACCACCGCCCCGCTGAATATGAACTCGATATCCACGGTCTCGGAGAGCGGATGGCCGGCAGCGTCCGTCATGGTCAGCGAGTAGCGCCAGTCCTTGTTGACGACGGGAGCATGATTCTCGGCGGTCAGACTTCCGTGCACAGGCCCGGTGGAGACCGAGGACGTAGGCGTGGTCGTCGTGCCGGTGGTGGTAGTAGGGGCTGTGCGAGTCTTCGTGGTCGTCTTCGACTTTCCGCCGCATGCGGTCCCCCGCAATACGAGCACAACAAGGCTCACGGCCATAGCTAGCTGCCGGAGCGTGAATCGGCGTCGCAGCGCTTTCAAGAGGGCGCAGATGGACATCGTTTCCACTCAACCTACGCCCGTTCCGAGCCAGCGCCATCGCGCGGTTCCCGCAGTTCTGAAGCGCGACAACTACCGAGCCGGCGATCTCCTCGGATGCCGCAAGCGCATCGACTCCCGACATACGAGCCCACGGACACGGCCGGCGATCAGGACTCGTCGTGCGGAGTGGTCTCATCGCTCCTGCTCCCCGCCGCGACCCCCGACATTCGTGCGGCCGACTGAGGAGCGCGAGATAGTCAGGCGCAAGGTTTTCGTCTTCGGTGCTATGTCGGTCGCCGAGGCGGCGGACGTGCTCCAGGACCTCGATCATGACTTTCTTCTCTTCCGTGACGCCGGGACGAATGCGGACGCGGCCGTGTACTGGCGCGAAGACGGGCTGCTTGAGGTGATCGAGCCGCGTTCGGTGGAGCTCACTGACGAGCCGGGACGGTTTGTGAGCAGAGCCGATTCTCTTCACCGATAGAGCCGGAGGCGGCGGTGGGGGAGATGAACGCGGTCGGCCATCGCTTCCCGTTCTTCGAGAATGCTGCGACCGGCCGCGGGAGCGTCGTCTACCGGCGCTACGACGGCCATTACGGCTTGATCGAGCCTCTCCGTGACGCGCGTGCCGATGCCGGCCGTGTCGGCCCGACTTGCGGAAAAGCCCCGCGCCTCGATGCGAGCTTCCCCGTTCTCTACCGGGTGTCTTCTCCCGATGGCGGAACCCATGCGCGCTGAGACACTGGCCGCATCTTCAACCGCGACCCGGAGTGATCAGGTGACCCCGGAGCTCCTGAGACCCTTGCGTCAGTTGGACCGACCCCAGACCGAAGGCTTCACGTTCCGCTGCTGTGGTGCGAGGCACGTGGGAGAGTGTTGGTGGCGGTGAACGACCACCAGACCGGCGATGCCTTCTCCTTCGAGGTCCAGGAGGGATGGACGGCCCCTGGAGGTGGACTGCGGTGCTCGCCGACTGAATTGAGGAGAGTCTGATGCTCGAAACCATCGTCCGCAGGTACGCCGATCGGTGCGCCGCCGGACGCGAGCTGGGCGAGCGCCTGCGCTCGCTTGCCATCGAGAACCCGGTTGTGCTCGGACTCGCTCGCGGCGGGATGCCGGTCGCCTTTGAGGTTGCCCAGGCGATGCGGGCGCCGCTCGACGTACTTGTCGTGCGAAAGATCGGCGCTCCCGGCAATCCCGAACTTGGCATCGGCGCGATCGCCGAGGGCGACGTGCGCGTGCTCAATCAGGAGATGATCCGCGAACTACTCGTCGGTGTGGAGGAACTCGAGGCGGCGATCGCGCGCGCCCGCGCCGAGGTCGAGGCGCGCGTCAAGCGCTACCGAGGCGGCCGGCCACCGCTCGAGGTGAAGGGGCGGACCGCGATCGTCGTCGACGACGGATTGGCCACCGGTGGTACGGCCCGCGCGGCCTTACGGGCCGTCCGGGCCCGCGAGCCGCACAGGCTGATCCTCGCCGTACCGGTGGGCGCGCCGGACGTGGTCCGGTCGCTCCGCAACGAGGCCGACGAGGTCGTCTGCCTGCTCGAGCCGGACCTGATGTGGGCGGTCGGCGTGTGGTACGAGCACTTCGAGCCGACCGCGGACGCGGAGATCGCCAGGCTTCTCGCCGGCGACGCCGACGACCCGCCACCCCGGTCGATCCCGGGCTCCCGGGAGGTCCGCATCCCGGCAGGCGGTGGGCTCGAGCTTCTCGCCGATCTCGTGGTGCCGGAGTCGCCCGGAGGCCTGGTCGTATTCGCGCATGGCACCGGCTCGAGCCGCCACAGCCCGCGAAATCGGCTGGTTGCGCGGGCGTTGAACGAGCGTCGGCTCGCTACGCTGCTGTTCGACCTGCTGACGGTAGACGAGGAGCGCGATCGCGCCAACGTGTTCCACATCTCTCTGCTGGCCGAGCGGCTCGTCACGGCGACGCGCTGGGCACGACAGGAGGCACGCGTGGCTTCGTTGCCGGTCGGCTACTTTGGGGCCAGCACTGGCGCCGGCGCGGCGCTGTGCGCCGCTGCCGAACTGGGCGACGAGATTGCTGCTGTCGTCTCCCGTGGCGGCCGACCGGACCTCGCGGCTGGGCGACTAGCACAGGTCCGCGCCCCAGTGCTGCTGATCGTTGGCGGCGATGACCAGATCGTCCTCGAGCTCAACCGCGACGCCCAGGAACTGCTCCAAGCACCCTCGGAGCTGGCGGTCGTGCCCGGCGCCACGCACCTGTTCGAGGAGCCCGGAGCGCTCGAGGAGGTATCCCGGCTGGCTGGCGAATGGTTCGAGCGGCACCTTCGAGCGGCGAAAGAGCGGGCGACGTGACGGCGAGGACCGGTCCGTCACCTGCTCGCCGGCAGCGAGCTCCGCTCGTCAACGGATGGTGACACGTGAGGGGAGCAGCGGGCTCGAGCTCGAGGAGTCCGGCTGGCGCGCGCTCCAGGCAATTGGCCTGGCCGAGGGACAGTAGGCAGCCGCCGCGAGCGCTCCCCGTCGCCCAACGACCCTCAACTGTCCATTGGCGTAACGGCCTGCTCCCGCTCGGAGAAATCCTCGCCCAGTCCCGGCGCGGACAGGCCTGCCTGCGCCCGGCTCTTCGTCTCCTCCTCGTGAGGAGTCAGCTCGGCGTTCTGCGCGATCCGCTCGGACGGGCGATCATCATGCGCGCGGGCCGCGACACGCAGCAGTCTCAGCTCAGCCTGGGCCTCGTTCAAAGCGCCGCCTGCTGACGACGAGCGCCAGCGCCAGAGCACAGAGCGCAATCGGACAGGCTTTCCGGTACATAGCGTCTCCTCGTAAGAGTTGTCTCGTCACGTTTCAAGAGGGCAGACTCGAAGCCAAGGCCAACGCCAACGTCTCGAGATATCCGCCGTGGGGCCGAGCACGTACGGATCGACCTGCCATCTGCTCGCGCACGCGAGTCCGCAGCCGGCGCTCGGTCCGCGCGTGCGCCTCGGCGAGCATCTCGGGACTGACGTCGATCCCAATCACGCGTCCACGCGGACCGATCTGATCCTCCAGCGCGGCGAAATTCAGTCCGGTGCCGCACCAAATGTCGAGCACTACCGCGCCCGGCGTCAGCTCGAGCCGGCGAACCGTCGCGTCGCGGTACGCCTGGCCTGCCGCGGTCCACGCGTCGTAGCGAGCGGCCCGGCCGCGGTAGCGCCGCACCGCCTGCTCCGGCCGGGGAGCACCTCGGTCCAGCAGCCCCCTGAGGAACTTCCAAGGCTGTCAGCCCCCGCAGCGGGGAGACGGACCGGTGGGGTGTTTGTGCTGGGGAGGAGGCTCTGTCGGTGGAACGGTGGTCATCGATTCTCAGGCTTCCTGGACTGCACCGCGTTCGTTGCGGCCGGGCTGGGGCCAGCCTCGCGGCCGGCCCCAGTCCTCGAAGGCTGATCAGGCGGCGGTCGGAGTGATCTTGACCGTCTCCTTCTTCGCCTCCTTGGGGAGCGGGATCTTCACCTCGACGATGCCATCGTGCGTCTTGGCTTCGATCTTCTTCGGATCGACGCCCGCCGGCAGCGCCATCGAGCGGCAGAAGGACCCGCAGCGGCGCTCACGCCGCACGTAGTGCTTGTCCTTCTCCTCCTTGCTCTCCCGATGCTCACCGGAGACCGTGAGGATGTCGTCCTCGACCTCGAGCTTGACCTCCTCGGGCTTGATCCCGGGCAGGTCGGCGCGCAAGACCATCTGGTCGTTCTCGCGCACGACGTCGATCGCCGGCGTCCACGCGCGCTCGCGACCATCCAGCCACTCGTCGAACAGGCGATCAAAGCGAGTTCGCAGCTCGCC
>DATJYY010000045.1:0-18408 GCA_035499395.1 Solirubrobacteraceae bacterium | reverse complement strand
GTGCCGTGCCGGTCGACCTCAGCGTCGAGATGGGCCGCACCCGGATGACCGTCGGCGAGACGCTCGAGCTCCGCCAGGGCTCGATCATCACGCTCAACCGGATGGCCGGCGAGCCTGTCGATCTGCTCGTCAACGGCACCGCGATCGCGCGCGGGGAGGTCGTGGTGATCGACGAGCAGTTCGGTCTGCGCGTCACCGAGGTCCTTGGCCAGCCGACGGTCGGCGCGCCCGAGGCCTCCGCCGAACCCGCGGCCGGCTCAGAGGCATAGCTCCCGCACCGACGCCCGGCTCCGGCACGGCCCCCCCGCCCGCCCCGGAAACTAAAGCTACGCGCAGGACGTGACGAGTACCCGGGTACCGAACCCACTGATGGGAACGGCGTCGCCACCCCGGCTCGTCTGATCCTGCAAGGAGCAACCGTCAATGCCAGATGCAACCAACCCCCGACAGCTTGTCGTGTTCACGCTCGGAACCGAGCACTACGCGCTCCCGATCCAGCAGGTCCACGAGATCATCCGCTACTCCGAGCCGCGGTCGGTCGCCTCGCGCGCCGATTGGGTTCGTGGCGTGATCAGCCTCCGGGGCCGGATCGTTCCCGTGTACGACCTCGCCGCCCGGCTCGGGGTTCCATCCGAGCTGACCGAGCACAGCAAGATCGTGATCGTGGAGGCGGGATCCGAGACTGCCGGCGTGATCGTCGACGGCGTCGAGGAAGTCCTGACGGTCCAAGACGAGCAGATCCAGGACGCGCCCGGCGCGGACACGACGTTGATCGAGTCGATCGCGAAGATCGACACCCGCCTCGTCGTGCTGCTCAAGCCGACCGCCATCTCCCCGGAGCCGGACGTCGCGCTCGCCGCCTGAGCCCCCTCGAAGACCACGAACTGAGGACATGTCCACCACCTCCCCGGCGCGCGTAGTCGTCGTCGACGACAGCGCTCTGATGCGAAACATCGTCGCGAGATCGCTGACGCGGGCCGGGGTCGAGGTGGTCGGAAGCGCCTGTGACGGCGACGAGGCCCTCGCCCTGTGCGAGCGCGAGCGTCCCGACGCGATGACGCTCGACCTGACGATGCCTGGTCTCGACGGGCTCGGCGTGCTCAGGGCGCTCCGTGCCCGTGCGGACAGCAACATCCCGGTCGTCGTCGTGTCCGCGTTCTCCGCCGCCCACGGGGCACGGGCGGTCGACGCGCTCGCCGAGGGTGCGTTCGACCTCGTGACCAAGCCGACCGCGAACGAGAGCCTCGACTCGTTCATCGAGAGCCTGGGAGCCAAGGTCAGGCTCGCGGTCGCCTCGCGCCGCAAGAACCGCCTCGCCGGCCGCCAGAACATCTTCACTCCCCGCCGTCCCGCGCCGGCCACCCGTGATGCCAGGCTCGTCGTGATCGCCACCTCCACCGGCGGCCCGCGTGCGCTCGCCTCGCTCGTCCCGAAGCTTCCCGCTCCGCTCGGCATCGGAACCGTGATCGTCCAGCACATGCCCGCCGGCTTCACCGGGTCGCTCGCTACGCGGCTGAACGCGAGCAGCGCACTGAACGTGGTCGAGGCCACCGGCGGGGAGAAGCCCGACGGGCGGACCGCTCTGCTGGCGCCCGGCGGCCGCCATCTTCGCCTCGCGTACGACGGCCGCACCGCGCTGACCGACGAGCCGGCGGTCGGCGGGCTGCGCCCGCGCGCCGACCTCGTGATCGAGGACGCCGCGCGGGTGTACGGCGAGCGCCTGCTGCTGGTCGTGCTCACCGGCATGGGCAACGACGGGCTTCGCGGCGCGCGCGAGGTTCACCGTCACGGCGGGCGCATCCTCGCCGAGTCCGAGGACAGCTGCACGGTCTATGGGATGCCGCGCGCGATCGTCGACGGCGGTCTCGCCGACGACGTGCTTGACCTCGACCAACTGGCGCAGGCGATCGCGAACGAGGCACACGCATGAGTGATCGCGAGACTCGCGCCCTCCCGCGCACGACGATCGCCCGGCAGCGCGGCCACGACGCCGCGCTGTCGGCACCGAAGAGCGACCTGGTGGCCGCGGACGACTACGTCGCGTTCTGCGAGGGGCTGCGCAAGCTGTGCGGGATCGACTTGGCGCAGTACAAGCGGCCACAGATGGAGCGAAGGTTGCGCTCGTTCTTCGCGCGCAAGGGCATCTCCAGGCTGACCGACTCGCTCGGGCGTCTGCAGGCTGACCAGCAGCTTCTGGACGACCTGCTCGACCGGGTGACGATCAACGTCTCGCAACTCTGGCGCCACCCCGACCAGTGGGCGCGCCTCGAGGGCGGCCTGCTCTCGGAGCTGTCGGCGAACGGCCGCCTCCGGGCGTGGAGCGCCGGCTGCTCGTACGGAGCCGAGGCGTACACGCTCGCCGCCCTCTGCTCTCAGGCGATCCCGGGCGTGCGGGTCCGGATCCTCGGGACCGACATCGATCAGCGCATGGTTGCCCGCGCCAGGAGCGGCGCCTTCACCGCCGAGGACGCGCGCGCCGCGCCAGCCGAGGCGATGGAGCGGTGGTTCGAGAAGACCGCCACGGGGTGGCAGGCCAAGCAGACGCTGAGGTCCATGACCCACTTCGAAGTGGGCGATCTGCTCAAGCTCGAGCCGCACGGGTCGAGCTATGAACTGATCATGTGCCGCAACACGGTCATCTACTTCGCCGACCAGATCAGAGACGAACTGCACAGCCGGCTCGCCCGGGCACTGCGACCGGGAGGCGTGCTCGTGATCGGCGGGACAGAGCGGATCTCCGATGCCGCGTCGCTCGGCCTGGCCACGATCCACCCCTTCATCTACCGAAAGTCGTAATGGACACGTCCGAGTACATGCCGATGTTCGTCGCGGAGACGCGCGAGCACCTCGAGCAACTGAACCTCGCGATTGTCCGGCTCGAGGAGGACCCGAAGGACCGCCCGACCGTCGAGGAGATCTTCCGGATCGCCCACTCGCTCAAGGGGATGAGCGCGACGATGGGCTTCGCCGCGTTCGCCGAGCTGACCCACGCGATGGAGGACGTGTTCGAGCTGCTTCGCCAGCGCACGAGCGGCCTGCCTGTGGAGGCGATCGACACCGTGTTCGCGTGCCTCGATGCGCTGTCGGCGGCCGTCGAGGCGATCGAGTCAGACGGGCACGAGTCGCTCGATCCAGCCGCATTGGTCACCCGTCTGCGCTCGCTGGTGCGACCCCGCACGCCCGAGCAGGAGATGGCTCGCGTCGGCATCGCCGACCCGCTCGACCACGCCGCCGTGATCGCGGCCCAGGAAGCGGGCGCTCGGGTCCTCCGCGTGCAGGTCACGCTCGGCGAACAGGTGCTGATGCCGGCCGTGCGCGCCCACATGGTCCTGGCCACGCTCGCCGATCACGGCGAGATCCTGGCCAGCGCACCGCCGCCGGACGCCGTCGAGCAGTTCCAAGGCCGCACGATCGACGCATGGATCGCGAGCGACCACGAGGACGAGGTGATCGCCGCGGACGCCCGCGGGGTCTCCGAGGTGTTCGCGGTCGAGGTCAACGAGGTTTCTGAGCCTGCCGCCGCGCCGGCGACGCTCGAGGTCGCCCCGCCGCCCGAGCCCGAGGCCTCGCCGGCGCCCGCGGTCGCCAACACGCCACCCACCGCCAAGCCGGCCGAAGCGCCGATGAAGACGACTCAGACGCGGACCGTGCGCGTCGACGCGGAGCGCCTCGATTCCCTGATGCACTCGATGGGCGAGCTAGTGATCCATCGCACCGCGGTCGAGGCGCTGACCGCGAACCTCGAGATCGAAGGTCTCCAGCAGGCCGTGCAGGAGCTGACCCGGAGCTCGCAGGCGCTCCAGGCGATGGTCATGCAGGTCCGCATGATTCCAGTCGACGTCGTGTTCCTGCGCTTCCCACGGCTGATCCGCGACCTCTCGACGAAGCTCGGCAAGGAGGTGAAGCTCGAGCTGGTCGGAAGCGACACCGAGCTCGACCGCACGGTCGTCGACGCGCTCGGCGATCCACTTGTCCACCTCGTCCGCAACGCCATCGATCACGGTCTCGAGCAGCCCGATGAGCGCGTGGCGGCAGGAAAGTCGCGTCATGGCACGATCGAGATCGCGGCGCGCCACGCCGGCGGCAGCGTCGTGATCGAGGTCCGCGACGACGGCAAGGGGATCGACCCACGCGCGATCGCCCGGAAGGCGCTGTCGCTCGGGATGATCGACGATGAGGCCGCCGCGACGATCGACATACGCGGGGCTGTGGAGCTGCTGTTCACCTCCGGGTTCTCGACGGCGCAAACCACCAACGACATCTCCGGCCGCGGGGTCGGCATGGACGCGGTCCGCGCGAAGATCCGCCAGCTCGGCGGCGAGGTCGTGATCGACTCCACCCCCGGCACGGGGACGCTCGCCCAGATCCGCCTTCCGCTGACGCTCGCGATCGTGTCGGCCCTCCAGATCGATGTATCGGGCGCCCCGTTCGCAATCCCGCTCGACCGGATCGAGCGCACGCTCCGGCTGTCGGAGCAGACCGTGCGCTCCGTCGCGGGGAGTCCCATGCTCGTGCTCGAGGACGGGGTCCTGCCGCTCCTCGACGGTGCCCACGTGTTCCGCCATCAGAGCGCCGGCGACCACGAGTTCGTGGTGATCATCCGCACCCAGGACCGCCGCCTAGCCCTGGCTGTCGACGATCTGGTCGGCCAGCGCGAGCTCGTCACCCGGCCGCTCCCGGCGATCGTCTCCGACGGCGAGCCCGTGTCCGGCGGCGCGGCCCTCGCCGACGGCCGAATCGCCTTGATCGTCGACTGCGACGCGCTGGCCGCCGAGAGCAGTGCCGCGGCCCGGATAAGTCTTGCTGCTTAGAAGAACCATGACCGACACCGAATACAGGAGCCCTGATCAGTGACCCCTCGCTACACCGAATTGCAGCTGGATGCATTGCGGGAGCTGGCGAACATCGCCTCTGGGAACGCCGCGACCGCGCTCTCTCAGATGCTGGGACGCGAGGTCGGCCTGAGCGTTCCCCGAGTGCTGGCGCTGCCGGTGGTCGATGCTGTCGAGGCGTGCGGGAGCCCCGACGACCCGATCACGAGCGTCGTGATCCCGCTCGAGGGCGACATCGACGGGCTCGTGCTCCTGCTGATCTCGACCGACGGCGCCGATGTGCTGTGCCGACTGCTCGGTGTGGAAGCCGGCAGCGAGATCGGCGACTCGGCGCTGCGCGAGATCGGCAACATCCTCGGGACCTCTTGCCTGAATGCGCTCGCGTCGATGACCGGGCTGAACCTAGGCCCGTGTCCCCCGCACCTCACCACCGACATGCTGGGCGCGATCGTCTCTTCGCTGGCGCTGTCGCAGGCCGCGTCGGCCGACCTGGTCCTGGTCCTCGACTCCGAGCTGGACATCGCCGATGAGCCGTGCTCGATCTCGTTCATGCTGCTGCCGACCGACGGCGCGGTCGACGACCTGCTGACGCCGCTGGGCCTGGCCGCGTAGCGATGGGCTCGGTTCGAATGGGAGAGATCGAAGTGTCAAAGCAACCCGAAGATGAACTCGTCGCGCGCGGTCTCGGCTCGTGCATTGGCCTCGCCCTGGTCGACCGGTTCGCCGGCATCGCGGGCCTGGCCCACATCGTGCTGCCTCAGTCCAGCGAAACCGATCGCCAGACGGGGAAGTTCGCCGACCTGGCGGTGCCCGCGCTTGTCGATCGCGTCCTCGAGGCCGGAGCCAGCCGGCGTCGCCTCGATGCAGTTCTCGCCGGCGGCGCGCGCATGTTCGAGCTGGGCGAGCTCGACATCGGCGCGCGCAACGAGGAGGCGGTCCGGACCGGGCTCGCCGGGTTCGGCATTCCCGTGCGCGCCGCCGAGACCGGAGGGAGCCGCGGGCGGACGATGCGTGTCGACCTCAACAGGTGCAGAGTCACTGTCAAAGAGGCGGGCGGCCGCTCTACCACGCTGCTCGACGGCTCCGCCCGCCGCCAGCAGGCCGCCCGTGCCCTGGAAGGAGCCCAGCGATGAGTGAGATGCTCGACCGCGACAAGGTCGCCGCCCTCGTCGAAGCCGCCAAGCAGGGCCAGCTTCCCGACCAGGCACCGACCCCGGGCCACCGGCGCGGCCAGCGGCTGCGCACGGTCGACTTCTCGCGCCCGACCAAGTTCACCAGCGACCACCAGCGTCGGATCTCGCGAGCGATCGACACGTTCTGCCAGACGTCGGTCACCCGGCTGTCGACCGAGCTCCGCACCCCGGTCGAGCTAGAGGCGATCAACAGCGCCCAGGCCACGTGGTCGGGCGCACAATCGCAGCTGCCGACCGGCTCGCTGTTCGTGACGCTCGACGTCCAGCCGCTCGGCACCAGGATGCTGTTCACCGTCGAGCAGTCGTTCGTGCTGATGTGCCTTGACCTGCTGCTCGGAGGCTTGCCGGACAAGCCGCCCCGCGAGCGGCGGTTCAGCGAGATCGACAACGTGCTGACCCAGCGCCTGTTCGAATCGCTGGTCCATCAGCTCTCGCTCGTGTGGCAGGACCTGGCCGGGATCAGCCTGTCGATCATCGACATCGAGACCCACAACGACACGAGTCAGATCGCCGCGGTCTCCGAGCCGACGTTCGTGGTCGTGATCGAGAGCCGGATCAACAAGCACTCCGCCTCGATGGCGCTGCTCATCCCATGGCTCGCGATCGACACTGTCTCAGAGCGCCTGTCCGGCAAGGAGGCGCGCGAGCCGGAGGCCGAGTCGGCCGGGGCGGCCGAGATCGGGCGCGCGATGGCCGGCGTCCCGGTCACGCTTCGAGCCGAGGTGGCCGCGATCGAGCTTCCGATCGAGGAGATTCTCTCGCTCGGGCCCGGCAGCCTGATCCGGCTCGGGGCCCAGGCCGATCAGGGCATCACCGTGTTCGCCGAGAACGTCAAGCTCGCCCGCGCCCAGCCCGGCGCCAACGGGGCCCGCCGGGCAATCCAGATCTCCGGTACCGAGAGGAAGTTCGGATGACCCAGCAGGACATCACCCCGCGCGAGGCGCTGATGCGCCTCGGCGCATCGACCGCGGAAGCGATCGCCAAGGTGCTCGAGATGTTCGCTGCCGGCGCGGTCGAGCGCGGCGAGGTCACCGTGCTCGAGGACGGCGCGTCGCCGTTCGCCAGCGTCGCCCGGGGCTCGATCGCCACGAGCGTCTCCTACGTAGACGGCGTGACCGGCGCCAACATCTTCGTGCTCACGCCGGCCGGCGCCCGCACGCTCGCCACCGCGATGGGAGCGGCCACGGAGGAGGCGGAAGAGGGCTCGGACGCGCCGACGCTGTCCGAGCTCGAGATGTCGGCGGTCGCCGAGGCCGCCAACCAGATGATGGCCGCCGCGGCCGCCGCGATCGGCGTCGTGCTCGGCCAGGAGATCGAGATCTCGTCACCGGATACGCGCGTCCTCGACGATCCGACCTCCGCCGACGACATCTACGGCACCGCGCCCCACGCAACCTCGACGACGTTCATGATCTCCGGCGAGCCGTGCCGGCTGATCCAGCTGGTGCCACGGGCGTTCGTGGTCCGGATGGTGAAGGCAATCGACGACGAGAGCGCCGTGCAGGCCGCCGGCAATGCGGTCCGCGGATCCTCGGCAAGCGCTAATGGCTCGGCCATCGACACGAGCCCCCACAGCCTCGCGCTCGAGGAGGCGCTCGGCGGGATCAGCCTGCGGGTGTGGGCCGAGCTCGGACGGTCCCGCATGCCGCTGGGCACCGCCCTCGGGCTGCCCGTGGGCGCGGTCGTCGACCTCGACCGAGGCGCTGACACGCCCGTCGACCTGTACGTGAACGGAATGCGGTTCGCGCGCGGCCAGCTGGTCGTCACCGAGGAGGGCGAATGGGCCGTATCGCTCGAGGAGCTCGAGAGCGAGGGACTCCGAGTGCTCGAGCTGGCCCAGGCGGCCCAGGCTGCGTCCGGCGAAGCCGCCGAGACCGAAGCTCAATCTCTGGTGACGGATTCCGATCACCGGGTAGAGGACCGGGACCCAACACCTGACCCAGAAACCCCAGAAGTGCAGCAACCCGAAGTGGAAGGAGCCGTAACCTGATGGCCCGTGTACTCGTAGTCGACGATGCCGCGTTCATGCGCAAGGTGGTGAGCGATGCGCTCGCTTCCGGCGGTCACGAGGTGGTCGGCGAGGCAGGCAATGGCATCGAGGCCGTCCAGCAGTTCCAGGCGCTCTCCCCCGAGCTGACCACGCTCGACATCACCATGCCCGAGAAGGACGGCCTTCAGGCGCTCGCCGAGATCATCGCGATCGATCCGGGCGCCCGCGTGCTGATGTGCTCGGCGCTCGGCCAGGAGAGCAAGGTGATCGAGTCGATTCAGAAGGGCGCGAAGGACTTCGTCGTCAAGCCGTTCCAGCCCGCGCAGCTGCTCGAGGCGGTCGGCAAGGCGCTCGCCGCCTAGAGTGCCTGAGTCCTCGGTCTAGAGTGACCGGAAGCGCCGGGTCATCTCGGCGTCGGGACCATCGTCTTCGTCAGCGGCCCCGGGCTCGGCTTCGTCAGCGTCCGGGGCTTCTTCGTCTTCGGAGTCCTCGGACCGCTCGGGTTCATGGTCGGCATTGGCCTGCTGTACGACGCCCTCGAGGTGGTGGCGGAGCTTTTCCTCGCTGCCGGGTTCGACGTCGGCGACCCGGACCTTGCCTTTCCGCAGCTCCACCTCACCCCACTCGCCGGCGCCGAGCAACGCCACCGTCGCGTCGAAGCTCTGCTTCCAGCCCTTGGGGACGTCGCCTTCGAGTCGGACCGTCAGCTTCGCGTTCTTGACCTCGGCGGTCGACCAGTTCAACGAGACCATTCACCCGTCCTACCCGACGCGGAGTCGTTGACACTCCGGCCACCTCAACGCACCGGAAATAGGGCCCACTAACGTCGCACTCGGCCTCGCCCCGGAGCCGAATGCGTATTCGCTCAGCTCTGGCACCGCTTTCGACACGCTCGAGCCGGGAGACCGGCCGAGTGCGCGGATATCGGGGCAATCGGCGCCGCGGATATTGGGGCAATCGGTGGCGGAGACACTCGGGCAATCGGTGGCGGAGACACTCGGGCAATCGGCGGCGCAGTACCGGGCGGACGCGGAGCCAACCCGCGCGATGTCCCCCCGCAGACACCGATTCAAGGCCGCGGGGGTACCGGCCGATTACCGGAAGGACTCTCCCTCGGAGTCCTTCCCTCGATGAAGTCGCTCACGTTCATACGTGGCGTCGTACTTGCCGGCGCCCTGATGCTGACCGCTGCCACGCCTGCCCTGGCTGCCGCTTCCTCCACGGAGAAGGCGCCCGTCCAGAGCGCGCAGGCGCTCGCCCAGTCGACG
This sequence comes from Solirubrobacteraceae bacterium, assembly GCA_035499395.1. GTDB lineage: Bacteria > Actinomycetota > Thermoleophilia > Solirubrobacterales > Solirubrobacteraceae > Palsa-465. The sequence goes on along the minus strand of DATJYY010000045.1, from coordinate 9,125 downwards.
GGCGAGAACACGCAGCTGCGTCTCGGCGGAACCACGACCGCCACCCACGCGACCTCGAGCGGCGGCGGGGCGAGCATCGTCCGCACGATCGTGGGCCTGTTCATCGTCATCGCCGTGATCTACGGAATCGCGTGGATCATGAAGCAGGCCAAGAAGAGCAAGCACCGCCCGACGGGCACCGGTCTCACGCAGGTCGCGAGCCTGCCACTCGGCAGCGGCCGTTCAGTCTGTGTCGTGCGCGCCGGCCGTGAGGTGCTGGTGGTCGGTGTCGCCGAGAACGGCGTCACCCCCATCCGCAGCTACTCCGAGGCAGAGGCGATCGCGCTCGGTATCGAGGTTCCGCCCGAGAAGCCCGAAGTGGCTGACCGGGCCGAGAAGTCCTCTGACCGCGTGGTCGACGTCCTGCGGCGGCTGACGGCTCGCTCGTGAAGGTCGACTCGAGCAACGCACTCCAGATCCTGCTGCTGATGGGCGGGATCTCGATCCTGCCGGCGATCCTCTTCACGGTCACGGGATTCACGCGGATCCTGATCGTCCTCAGCTTCGTCCGCAGCGCGCTCGGGACCCAGAACACGCCCCCCAACCAGGTGCTGGTCGGGATTGCACTGTTCCTGACCCTGTTCGTGATGGCGCCGACGATCAGCGCGATCAAGAAGGACGCGTGGGACCCCTATTCCAAGCACCAGATCTCGACCTCGCAGGCGATCTCGCGCGGGGAGGAGCCACTGCGCGAGTTCATGTTCAAGCAGACGCGCAACCAGGACCTGACGCTGTTCGTGAACCTTGCACACCTCAAGACCCAGCCGCAGACACGCGCGCAGGTTCCCACCTACGTCCTGATCCCCGCGTTCATGATGAGCGAGCTGAAAACGGCCTTCGAGATCGGCTTCCTGGTCTTCCTCCCGTTCCTGCTGATCGACCTGATCGTCTCCTCGACGCTGATGTCCATGGGGATGATCATGTTGCCTCCTTCATTCATATCGCTGCCGTTCAAGATCTTGCTGTTCGTCCTGGTCGACGGCTGGGCGCTGATCACGCAGTCGCTGGTCGCGAGCTTCCACTGAGATGAATCAGGACACAGTCGTCAATCTGGCAACGCAGGCGATGATGCTCGCGCTGAAGATCGCGGGCCCGATCCTGCTGCTCGGGCTGATCATCGGCCTGCTCGTGAGCATCTTCCAGGCGGTCACCTCGATCCAGGAGCAGAGCCTGTCGTTCATCCCGAAGATCGTCGGGGTGGCGGTGCTGATCGTCGTGCTCGGGCCGTGGATGCTCGACCAGCTGGTCAGCTACGCCCAGAACCTGTACATGTCGATCCCGTCGCTGATCGGATGAACCAGCTGACGCTCAACCACGTCCTGAACGCGCTCGGCGGCGGCCAGTCGATCACCGCGTTCTTCCTCGTGCTCGGGCGGGTCAGCCCGCTGTTCGTGCTCGCGCCGCTTTTCTCGGCCAAGCAGATTCCGGCGCAGGTCAAGGGCATCATCGCCGTCGCGCTGGCGGTCGGGCTGACCGGTCTGGCGATGCACGGACAGCACATCCCGACCCAGCCCGTCCAGGTCGCGGGAATGATGGTCGTGCAGATCCTGGTCGGGATCCTGTTCGCGTTCGCGATCGGCGCATTGATGGCGGCGGTCCAGACCGCCGGCGGCCTCGCCGACATCTTCTCAGGCCTTTCGTTCGGCGCCACCGTCGATCCGATCAACGGCAACCCAGGCGGCGTGTTTTCCGAGTTCTACGCGCTGATCGGGGCGATGCTGTTCATCGCGATCGGCGGCGACGCGTGGATGCTGCGCGGCATCGCGCGCACGTTCACCCTGATTCCCCTGACCAAGGCGCCGCAGCTCGGATCGCTGGCGAACGCCGCCGAGCTCTCGTTCACCTCGATCTTCACCTCGGCGCTCGAGGTTGCGGCCCCGGTGATGCTCACGCTGCTGATCACCGACGTCGCGTTCGGCATGGTCTCGCGCGTCGTTCCGCAGATGAACGTGTTCTCGGTCGCCTTCCCGCTCAAGGTCGGCGTCTCGCTGCTCGCGGTGGCCGCGACGCTGCCGTTCCTCGGCGGCTGGCTGTCGGACCAGGTCTACACGTCGGTCGCAACCGCCCTCCACGCCTTCTAGCCCGATCGATCGACCATGGCCGATTACGACAAGACAGAGAAACCGACACCCAAGAAGAAGCGCGAGGCGCGCAAGCAGGGTCAGGTCGCCAAGAGCACCGACCTCAACGGCTCGGTCGTGCTCGTCGCCGGGCTGATCGGGATCGTTGCCGTCGGTCCGGCGGTCGTGTCCGGCATCGCCGACTCGATGCGCTCGACCTTCCAGCAGATCTCCCGGCCAGGCGACGCCACCAGCGCCGCCGGTCTCCACGCCCTGGAATCGGCGGCCCTGCACACGCTGCTCGGCACGATCGCGCCGATCGCCGGCCTCTGCCTGGCCGCCGGCGTGATCGTGAACGTCGCCCAGGTCTCGTTCAAGCCCTCGATGACGGCGATCAAGCCGAACTTCAAGAAGATCAACCCGGTCAGCGGGGCCCGGAATCTATTCGGGATCCGAATCGCCACCGAGGGGATCAAGGCGATCGCAAAGGTCGGCGCGGTCGGCGCGGTCGTCGCGATGGCGCTGGTGCCCCAGCTCACGAGCCTCGGCGCGAGCATCGACACGCCGCCCGCCGCGCTCGGGATCCTGATCAACCACAGCATCATTGGCATAGCTGAGCGCGCCGCGATCGCGTACCTGCTGATCGGGATCCTCGACTACATCTACCAGCGCCACCGCCACAACAAGCAGCTGAAGATGTCCAAGCACGAGATCAAGGAGGAGGGCCGGCAGCAGAACGCGCCGCCCGAGGTCCGCGCTGCGATCCGCAGGCGGCAGTTGCAGGCCGCGCGTGCGCGCATGATGGCCGCGATTCCCCAGGCCGACGTCGTCGTCACCAATCCGACGCACTTCGCGGTCGCGCTCAGCTACGACGGCAGCCATCCGGCGCCGGTCGTCGTCGCCAAGGGGCAGGACCTCGTGGCCAAGCAGATCCGGCGGATCGCCGAAGAGTCGGGCGTTCCGATCGTGCCCGACCCCCCGCTCGCGCGCTCGTTGCATTCCTCAGTCGAGATCGGCCAGATGATCCCGGCCGAGCTTTACGCCGCGGTCGCGCAGGTGCTCGCGTTCGTCTACCGCATGGCCGGGCGTAGGAAGGCCGCGGTATGAACGAGAACACGATCTCAAAGCTCCTGAAGCACACCGATCTGGTCGCCGCGGTGTCGGTCGTGGTGGTCGTGACGATGCTGATCGTCCCGCTCCCGTCGATGTTGCTCGACCTGTTCATCACGATCAACATCTCGGCGGCGCTGGCCGTCGTGGTGGCGACCATGTACCTGCAGAAGCCGCTCGAGTTCTCCGCGTTCCCGAGCCTCCTGCTGCTGACCACGATGTTCCGCCTGGCGATCAACGTATCGGTCACGCGCCTGATCCTGACCAAGGGCGACGCCGGCAGCGTGGTCCACGACTTCGGTCAGTTCGTCGTCAGCGGAGACGTCGTGATCGGCCTCGTGATCTTCCTGATTCTGGTCGTGATCCAGTTCGTGGTCGTGACCAACGGCGCCGGTCGCGTCGCCGAGGTCGCCGCCCGCTTCACCCTCGACGCGATGCCCGGCAAGCAGATGGCGATCGACGCCGACCTGAACGCCGGGCTGATAACCGATCAGGAGGCGCGCCACCGACGGTCTGAGATCGCGCGCGAGGCCGACTTCTACGGAGCGATGGACGGTGCCTCGAAGTTCGTCAAGGGCGACGCGATGGCAGCCGTGATCATCACCGGGATCAACCTGATCGGCGGGATCGTCGTCGGCGTGGTTCAGCACCACGTCCCGTTCTCGCAGGCGACGCACACCTACTCGCTGCTGACTGTCGGCGACGGCCTCGCGGCTCAGATCCCGGCGCTGCTGATCTCGGTCGCGACCGGCATCCTCGTCACCCGCTCGGCATCAGAGAAGGACCTCGGGTCGGACCTTGCCAACCAGATCCTCCGCCAGAAGAAGGCGCCGCTGGTGGCCGGGTGCGTGGTGTGCGCGTTCGCGCTGATCCCGGGCCTGCCGAAGCTGCCGTTCCTGTTCATCGGCGGGATCATGGCCGCGATCGGCTACTCGGTCCGGAACGGCATGCCGGACGAGCTCGCCGCGGCCGCGGCCGCTGCCGCGCTCCCGGCGCCGACCGAGGCCGACAAGCCCTCGGCCCCGCGCGAGGAGGTGCTGAAAGAGCTTCCGATCGACCCGCTCGAGCTCGGCATCGGCTTCGGCCTGGTGCCGCTCGTCGACCGCCGCACGGGCGGTTCGCTTGTGCGACGCGTCTCGATGATCCGCCGCCAGATCGCGTCCGAGCTGGGGATGGTGATCCCGCCGGTCCGGATCCACGACGAGGTCGACCTCGATTCGCACGAGTACGTGGTCAAGGTCCGGGGCACGGTCGTGGCGCGCGGTCAGGTCATGGCCGGCCACCACCTGGCGATGGACCCGGGCGACGCGGTCGGAACGCTCCCCGGGATCCCGACCACCGAGCCGGCGTTCGGGCTGCCCGCGATCTGGATTCCCGAGACCCAGCACGCCGAGGCCGAGGCCCTCGGATACACCGTCGTCGACGGCGAATCGGTGATCGTCACCCACCTCACCGAGACGATTCGCAACCACGCTGCCCATCTGCTCACGCGGCAAGACGTACGCCAGCTTCTGGATCAGCTAAAGGAAATCAACGAAGCTGTCGTTACGGAGGTTGTGCCCGATGTTCTCTCGCTCGGCGAGATCCAGCGTGTCTTGCAGTCCCTCCTCGCGGAGGGCGTGTCGATCCGCGACCTCGGCGCGATCGTCGAGTCCGTAGGCGACAAGGCCAGGATCACCCGCGACCCCAACCTGCTGGCCGAATACGCGCGCCAGGCGCTCGGTCGCGCGATCACAGCGCCGCATCTGGACCCGATGCAGACGCTGCGCGTCATCACGCTCGACCCGACGGTCGAGCAGGAGCTGGCGACATCGATCACCCAGACCAGCGACGGCGAGTACCTGGCGATGGAGCCCATGCGGGCCCAGGCCGTGCTCACCGCCGTCAAGAGCCAGTCCGACCAGGCTTCCGCGCGTGGCGGAATCCGTCCGGTGCTGCTCTGCTCGGCGCGCGTGCGTCGCCACGTCCGCCGCCTCCTCGAATCATCCGTGCCCCATCTCCCCGTCTGTTCTTACAACGAAGTCGCCCCAGGCATCAGCGTCGAAACCATAGGAGTAGTTAGCGCATGAGTACCGTCACCGAGCCCCACACGAACGGCCACGACCGTGAGCTGAACGGCGTGCGCACCTACCGCGGCCGCAAGCTCGAGGACCTGATCCCGCAGATCCGCTCGGAGCTTGGCCCCGACGCGATCATCCTGCGCCAGCGCGAGGGACTGATGGGCGGCGTCGGCGGCTTCTTCGCCCAGAAGTGCGTCGAGGTCGACGCCCAGGCCGCCCCGCGAGTCGACATCTACGACGACGAACAGCCGGTCAACGGCTGGGAGCTGCCCGACGAGGATTATTCCCTGCCGGCGCTGCCGGCCCCCGAGGAGCCGCCCGCGCCCGAGGCGGTCGCGCCGCCGGTCCCCGAGCCGATCGCGCCGCCCGCGCCCGAGGTCCCCGAGTTCACGCCGCCGCCCTCCGAGGGCGCCGCGGAGTCGTTCGTCAGCCGTCTCGAGCAGGCGGCGGCGCACGTCGACATCGATGAGCTGGTCAAGCTCGTGACCACCGGCGGGCTGCCGACCCCGGATCAGGTCGACGAGGCGCCCGAGCCGATCGCGCACGAGCCCGTACCGGCCCCGGTCGCCGCGGAGCCTGTCGATATTTCTACCCCCGAGCCGATCGCGCCCCCCGCGCCGGAGCCGGTGGCAGCGCCCGCACCCGAGGTCGTCGAGGTTCCCGTGCCCGCTGCCCCTGCCCCCGCCCCCGCCGTCGAGGCTCCAGCCCCCGTGTTCCAGGCCCCCGCCCCGGCACCGGCGCCGGTCCCGCCCGCGGCCAACCCCTGGGTCGCCAAGCAGGCCGGAGATCTCGACGCCAACGACGCGACCTCGGTCGCCCACGAGCTCACCTCTCAGGGCATCAGCGAGGCCTGGGCCCAGGAGCTGATCGTCGCCGCGGCCGCGCACCGCTCGCCGCTCGCCGGCGGCAGCCTGCGCGACGCGGTCCGTGCCACGCTCGCCTCGACCATCCCCGCTCCGGCTCCGCTGCCGGCCACAGGCGCGGCGATCGCGTTCGTCGGCGCCGGTGGCGCCGGCAAGACCCGCTGCGCCGCCGCGCTGGCCTCGGCTTACGCAAAGGGCTCGACGCTCGCCGCGAGCGTCGTGTCGCTCGGCAGCGACGACTGGGGCGGCGACCTCAAGGAATTGCTCAAGGGTCAGAACGTCTGGGTGATGGGCGCCGCCGAGGGCGCCGAGGCGAGCCCGGCGGTCCAGCACGGGCGTGACGGCGGCCTCGTCGTCGTCGACACCGCGGGCGTCACGCCGCGGGACCCGGCCGGCGTCGAGTCGCTCTCAGGCGAGCTGCGCTCGCTGTCGCTCGATGCGGTGTACATCGCGGTTCCGGCGACTTTCAGCGTCCACGCGGCCCGGAAGCTCATCGAGGGCTTCGCGGCGCTCGGCGCGGACGGGATCGCGGTCACGCACGCCGACGAGGCCGAGCAGCTCGGCATCGCCGCGGAGCTCTCGCACATCAGCGGCATGCCGGTCGCCTACATCCACGAGGGCCTCGAGCTCGACGGTGCGCTGTCGGCGGCTGACCCCTCATCGCTGGCGGCACGCCTGCTCCCGTAGCCCCCGAGCCCAAGCGACGCGCGGCATCGACATGACCCCCCAGCCCGAGCCCACCGACAACGTCGTCCGCCTCAACGTGGGCGGTAAGGCGGGCAAGCTGACCACATCCGTCGGCGACCACATCCCGGTGCGCGTGTACGAGCGGGGCGGCGATTACCTGATGCTCGTGCTGATGATCGACGCCGGCGACGAGCTGTCGCACGACGTGGTCGAGCCCCTGCTGCTCGAGTACGTCTCCCCCCGCGGCCTCGTCCGTTTCCACGGCCAGGGCGTCGTGCAGGAGCGGGACCTTGTGCGGTTTGACGTCTCCGCCGCGCCCGAGGTCACCCAGCGGCGCGAGTTCGTGCGCGTGCCCTCGGCCCAAACGGTCGACGTGGCCAAGGAGTACGGCGGCGCGGACCAGATCAACGCTCACGCGATCGATATCAGCGGTGGCGGCATGCTCGTGAGCGGAGCCGATGCGCTCCCGCTCGGCGCGCACGTCCGCTTCAGCCTCAACCTGGGTGCGGGCTCCGAGCCGATCGAGGGCCACGCCCAGGTCGTCCGCGCCGGCGACGAGGGCAAGCGCGCGCTCGTCTTCGACCAGATCTCGAGGGCCGAGCGGCAGCGGCTGATCCACTTCGTGTTCGAGCGCCAGCGCGAGGCGCTGGCCAAGGTCGGCCGTGTGCTTGATCACAGGAGCGCCGGATGAGCAAGGGCTCGGAAAAGAAGGACAAGAAGAAGGGCAAGGACAAGGCCTCCGGCGAGTCGGGCGCCTCGAACGCCGCTGTCGCCCCCAGCGTCGCGAACCATCCCCGCGCCAGCTATCAGGTCCGCCGCGCCAAGGGATGGGGCGGAATCGCCGGATTCGCGATCGCGGGCTACCTCAGCTACAAGGCCGGCGTTCCAACCTTCGAGGTGGGGCTGCGGGCGCTCGTGTTCGGGCTCGTGGGCTACATGCTCGCGTGGATGTGCGCGGTCACGGTCTGGCGCCAGCTGGTGCTCGCCGAGCTGCGCGCGGCCGTCGAGAGCAGCCACGTCCCGGACCCCGACTTGATCCCCGCGCGCGCGCAGACCCCCGCCTCCGCCGGTGACCCAGTGCCGGTTCAGGCCACCGCCGGACCCGGCACTTAGCGGGACTTCTGACCCACCGATATGGACCCGCTCCATCCGATCGTCCCGGTAGCACCGAACATCCCGCCGGTGACGCCCGCGCCGATGGCCGGGGGGATCCACAGGGACGGCGCTCGGAGCGACGCGGATCTGAACAGGCGGCGGCGCAGGCGGCCCGAGTCCGAAGCCGCCGCCCACGCCTCCATCGAGGGGACGGACTACTACCTCGATGATCCCGGGGACGACGACGACTCGGGCCTGCACATCAACGTGACGGCCTGATTCCAACCCCCAAGACAGGGTGTGTCCAGATCGTTCTGGACGGCCCTCAAGTGCGGAGGGTCGGGGGCGATAACCGGAGAGACCGGCAGCAAGGAGCAGCCGGGGGACAACCCCAAAACGACCACACCACGGAGGTGTAAAACATGTCCCTTTCGATTCTCACCAACACGTCTGCGATGCAGACGCAGATCAGCCTCAACAACTCGAGCATGGCTGTGTCGACCGCGATGCAGCGTCTGTCCTCGGGTCTGCGGATCAACTCGGCGGCCGATGACGCCGCCGGTTACGCGATCGCCCAGGGCCTGACCTCCCAGGTCAACGGTCTCCAGCAGTCGAGCCAGAACGTCAGCGACGCGACCTCGATGGTCCAGACCGCCGACAGCGCGCTGAACAACGTCCAGAGCATGCTCCAGCGTGTCAGCGAGCTGGCCGTGCAGTACCAGAACGGCGACCTGGGCACGACCGACAAGGCCGACATCCAGGACGAGGTCAACCAGCTCACGCAGGAGATCGACCGCCAGCGCAGCTCGGTGCAGTTCAACGGCATCAACCTGCTCGACGGCTCCGCCGGCACGAGTGGCGCGGTCACCTTCCAGGTCGGCGCCGCCTCGAACGACACGCTGACGGTGTCCTTCCAGGACATCGAGGCCTCGGGCAACCTGGGCACCAGCGCGTTCAGCTGGAGCAACGCCTCCACTGGCGGCACGGTGTTCGACCTGAGCCAGAGCGGCGCGGTGAGCGCCATCAGCACGGCGATCAACAACATCTCGTCGCTCGCGGCGACCCTGGGTGCGGTCCAGAACCGTCTCCAGTACACCGCGACGTCGATCTCGACGACGCAGGAGAACATGTCCTCGTCGCTGAGCAGCATCCAGGACGTCAACATGGCGTCCGAGATGACGACGTTGACTCAGCAGCAGGTGCTGCAGCAG
>DATJYY010000044.1:0-26943 GCA_035499395.1 Solirubrobacteraceae bacterium | reverse complement strand
ACCGACAACGTCAACTTCATGGCCCGCAACCTCACCGACCAGGTGAGAAACATCGCCCAGGTGGCGACCGCGGTGGCGAACGGCGACATGACGCAGACGATCACCGTCGACGCGCGCGGCGAGATCCTCGAGCTCAAGCAGACGCTGAACCGGATGGTCGCCCAGCTCTCGAGCTTCGCCGCCGAGGTGACCCGAGTCGCCCGCGAGGTCGGGACCGAGGGCAAGCTCGGCGGCCAGGCCGAGGTCGAGGGCGTGTCCGGCACGTGGCGCCGGCTCACCGAGAACGTCAACCAGCTGGCGGTCACGCTGACCACGCAGCTCCGCGCGATCGCCGAGGTGTCGACCGCGGTGACCCAGGGCGACCTGACCCGGTCGATCTCGGTCGAGGCTCAGGGCGAGGTGGCCGAGCTCAAGGACAACATCAACCAGATGATCGCCAACCTGCGCGAGACGACTCAGCGGAACGCCGAGCAGGACTGGCTAAAGACGAACCTGGCGAGCATCTCCGGAATGCTCCAGGGGCAGCGCGACATGGCCGCGGTGACCCAGCTGATTATGAGCGAGGTCGCGCCGATGGTGAATGCCCAGCACGGGGCGTTCTTCGTCGCCGAAACCGCCGCCGATGAGGGCGCCCCCGAGCTGCTGCTCGCGGCCTCGTACGGCTACACCCCGCGCCGGAGCGGCATGCGCAGCCGGTTTGCCATCGGCGAGGGCCTCGTCGGCCAGGCGGCGCTTGACCGCAAGACGATCGCGATCAGCGACGCGCCTCCCGGGTACATCAAGGTCGGTTCCGGCCTCGGTGAGGCGACGCCCGCGGACATCCTCGTGATGCCGGTGCTGTTCGAGGACCAGGTCCTCGGCGTGATCGAGCTGGCGTCGATCCGCCCGTTCTCCGAGGTCCACCGGGATTTCCTCGCGCGGATCGGCGAGACGATCGGCGTGGTGCTCAACACGATCCGGGCGAACATGCGCACCGAGGAGCTCCTGACTCAGTCGCAGAGCTTGACGATTGAGTTGCAGAAGCAGTCCGAGGAGTTGCGGGAGACCAATGACGAGTTGCAGGAGAAGGCGACGCTGCTGTCTGAGCAGAATCGGGATATTGAGATCAAGAATGAGGAGATCGAGCTCGCGCGTCGGGGTTTGGAGGAGAAGGCGGCGCAGTTGGCTTTGTCGTCGAAGTACAAGTCGGAGTTCCTGGCGAACATGTCGCATGAGCTGCGTACGCCGTTGAATTCGATGCTGATCCTGTCGCGGTTGCTGGCCGAGAATGAGGAGCGGTCGTTGACCGATCGGGAGGTCGAGTTCGCGCGGACAATCCATTCGGCCGGTAATGACCTGTTGTCGTTGATCAATGACATTTTGGATCTGTCGAAGGTCGAGGCGGGGCGGATGGAGCTCGATCTCGCGCCGGTGGCGTTGTCTGACGTGTATCAGGATGCGGATCGGGCGTTTCGGCATGTGGCCGAGCAGAAGGGCCTGTCGTTGGGGGTGGAGATCGATCCGGCGTTGCCGGGGTCGATCGTGTCCGATGAGCAGCGCCTGGGTCAGGTGTTGAAGAACCTGTTGTCGAATGCGTTCAAGTTCACGCATACGGGTGGGGTGACGTTGTCGATCGGGTATCCGGCGGATCTGGCCGCATTACGGAATGACGCGTTGCGCGAAGCGGGTCGGGTGATCGAGTTCTCGGTCACCGATACCGGCGTCGGGATCCCGGATGACAAGCTGAATTTGATCTTCGAGGCGTTCCAGCAGGCCGACGGGACGACGTCGCGCAAGTACGGCGGGACGGGACTCGGACTGTCCATCAGCCGCGAGATCGCGCGACTGTTGGGCGGTGAGATCCAGGTCGACTCGAGCGTGGGGCGCGGCAGCCGGTTCTCGCTATTCCTCCCCCTGATCGAACACGCCACCGACGCCCCCGTCGACATCCGCACCGACGACCCGGCGGCCGAGGCCGCGGTCTTGACGAACGGCGTCCCGGAGCTGGAGCTCGAGGATCAGCTCGCGGACGAGATCGACGAGCTCGAACGCGGCGACCGGATCGTGCTCGTGATTGACTCCAACGCCGATCGCGCGAGCGTGATGGTCGAGATTGTGCGTGCGCGGGGGGCCAAGGCGATCCTCGCGCGCCGCGCCGGCGCCTCGCTCGGCCTGGCTCGTGAGCACCGCCCGAGCGCGGTGGTGCTCGCCGGCGACCTGCCGCGGTTCGAATCGGTGCTGGGGCAACTGAAGAAGCACCCGGACACGCGCCACCTACCGGTGGCACTCGTCGGAGACGGCGCCGTTCGCCTGGACGGTCTCCGCGCCGGGGCGGCGGCCTTCGTCGACGATCCGGTCGAACCGGCCGGTCTCGAGGCCGCGCTCGCGAGACTCGAGCGGATCTCCGGGGCGCCCACCCGACGGATCGCGCTAATCGCCGAGAATGGCGAGCTCGATGAGCAGATCGGCTCGCTGCTCGCGGGAGACGAGAACATCGACGTCCAGCAGATCGCGCCGGCGGCCGCGCTGGAGACGCTTCGCAAGGAGCCGTTCGATCTCGGTGTCGTGGCGGTCGGCCGGCCCCGCACCGCCTCGTTCACCCTGATCCGCGAGGCCGCAACCGACGAGGCCCTGCGCGAGCTTCCGCTGATCGCGTTCGTCGCCGACAGTCTGTCCAAGGCGGACCGCGCACGGCTCGACGCTGCCGCGAAGTCGGCGGTGATCACGATCGCCGACTCCCCCGAGCGGCTGGTCGACCGTGCGGCGCTGTTCCTGCACAGGGCGGAGGCAACGCTGCCGATACAGACCCGCGAGCTGCTCGGCCACCTCCGCACCGGCGACGCGCCCCTGCACGGCCGCAAGGTCCTCGTGATCGACGACGACATTCGCAACGTGTTCGCTCTGACGTCAACGCTGGAGCAGCGCGGGATGAAGGTCGTGTTCGCCGAGAACGGCCGCGAGGGCATCGAACGGCTCCATCAGCATCCGAACACCGACGTCGTGCTGCTCGACATCATGATGCCCGAGATGGACGGCTATCAGACCGCGCGGGCGATCCGCTCGATGCCGCGGTTTGAGCACCTGCCGATCATCTCGCTCACCGCCAAGGCGATGAAGGGCGACCGCGAGAAGGCGATCGCGGCGGGCGCGTCGGACTACATCACCAAGCCTGTCGACGTCGATCAGCTTCTCTCGATGATGCGCGTGTGGCTCGACGCGTAGAGATAGACCTGACCTCACCCAGCCCACACCCTTCACTCGCCGATCCGGAGGCGATGCTGGACCTGACGGCGGTTCAGTCGCTCCCGATCCTGCTGGTCGACGACCAGCCCGAGAATCTACGCACGCTCGAGGCTGTGCTCGAGCCGCTCGGCTACCCGCTCCGCACCGCCACCTCGGGCCACGGGGCGCTCCGGATGCTGCTCGAGCAGGACTTCGCGATGATCCTGCTCGACGTCCGCATGCCGGGACTCGACGGGCTCGAGACCGCCCAACTGATCAAGGAGAGGGCGCGTACGCGAGATATCCCGATCGTCTTCCTGACCGCGGCGCGGGACGAGGTCTCCGACATCGCCCGCGGATACGGGGTCGGAGCGGTCGACTACGTGCTCAAGCCGTTCGACCCCGACCTGCTCCGCTCCAAGGTCGCGGTGTTCGCCGAGCTCGAGGCGAGCCGGCGCGCGCTGAAGCGTTCCGAGGCGCTCCTGCGCGGCGCGTTCGAGGCGGCGCCGATCGGCAAGACGGTGCTCGACGGCGACGGCCGGATCGTCCGCTCGAACCCCGCGTTCGCACGCCTCGTCGGTCGAGAGCCGGCCGACCTGAACGGTGTCGCGGTCGTCGAGCTCTGCGAGTTCGACGACCGGCCGTCGCTGTCGGCCGCGCTCGACGAGCTCAGTCGATCGGGTCCGGGCCGCACCGGCGCCGAGCAGCCGAGCGTCGATCTGCGGCTGCGGACGAGCGCGGGCTCCGAGGTGTGGGTCGGGATGGTCGCCTCTGCGATCGAGGCGAGCGAATTCGCCGAGCCGCTGTTGCTCGCCCAGTGGGTCGACCTGACCGTCCGCCGACGGGCCGAGCAGGACCGCGCGGAGCTGTTGCTCGAACAGGCCGCGCGGGTGCAGGCGGAGTCGGTGGCCGAGCGGCTCTCGAAGCTACAGGACTTGACCTCGGCGCTCGAGCCACTCGGCCTCGACGAGATCCTGCCGCAGCTGGCGGCGCGTCTCGCCGAGCTGTTCGGCGTCGAGGCGGCCGAGGTGCAGATCTCCGGCGAGCACGACGAACCGAGGGTGGTGCGTGTCGCCGGCGGCCAGGCGAGCTCGATCCCGGCTCACGAATTGGGCGCCGACGCTAGCCGGTGGCGGCAGGCCCCGCTCGTGATCGAGCGGACGACCGTCGGCTACCTGCGCCTCGCCCAGCCCACCGGCAGGTCGTTCAGCCCGACCGAGCGATCGCTGCTCCAGGATGCGGCCGACCGCGCCGCGCTGGCGATCCGCCGCGCCCAGCTGCACGAGGAGGAGCACCGGATCGCGGTCGAGCTCCAGCGCGGGCTGGTTCCGAAGAGTCTCCCGGAGGTCAGCGGCATCGACCTGGCCGCCTCATACGACGTGGCCGGGATCAGCGCCCAGGTCGGCGGGGACTGGTACGACGCGTTCGCTATGCCCGGCGGCCGGCTCGGGATCGTCGTGGGCGACGTCACCGGCCGGGGCATCCGAGCGGCGTCCGCGATGGGGCAGCTCCGAACCCTGACCCGAGCCTTCGCGCTCGCCCAGGGCGGCGAGCGGACCCCGGGCCAGGCGCTGACGCTGTTGAACCGACACCAGCTCGAGGGCGGCGACGAGCACCTGTTCACGATCGTGTACGCGATCCTGGACCCGGAGCGAGGCACGATCGCGTGGGCCAACGGCGGTCATCCGCCACCGCTGCTGCGCGGCGCGGACGGGATCTGCCACTACCTGGAGGGCGGCAACGGGCTGATGGGGGTCGAGAACAGCGCGTACGACACCTACGAGGAACCGACGGGCGCGCACGACATGGTCGTCTTCTACACGGACGGCCTCATCGAACGCCGCAGCGAGTCGCTCGACATCGGCCTCGAGCGGCTGGCGGGCGCAACCTCGGCCGGGCCTGCCGACGCGCGAGCGATGTGCGACCACATCCTCGAACAGCTGCTGGAGCCGCCGGGTCAGCGCTATGACGACGTGACCGCCGTTGTCGCGCGGCTCCCGGGCTAGCGACCCGGCCGGTGCAAACATACAGCGATGAGCGACAGCAACCTTGAGCTGGCCAGACGTGGCTACGAGGCCGTCAGCCGCGGCGATTTCGACGCGATCCGCGATCTGTTCGATCCGGACGTCAAATGGCACGGTGGCGATCCCGATTGGGAGGGCTCGTGCCGCAACCGCGACCAGGCGCTCGCGTTCATGCGCCAGGCTCGGGAGCGCAACAATCCGCTCGGCGAGGCCGTCGACATGGTCGAGGCGGGCGACAAGGTCGTGGTGATCCTGCAGCGGACCGGCGAGGACGGCGAGCCCGAACTCGTCGCGAACCTGACGACGTTCCGCGACGGCAAGGTGATCGAGATGGTGCACTACCCGAATCCCGACGACGCCCTCGCGGCAGCCGGCGCGTCTGGATAACGGCGCACTCGCCCGCCCGTCCCCCCGCGAGTGAGCCGACTGCGCTGCGTCCGATCATCGACCGCCTCTAGCGCGGGTCGACCGGCGACGCGCTCGTCGAGCAGTGCCTGTCCGGCTACGACCTCGACGGCTGGACCGGCGACAGTGGCTTCAGCCCAGATAGCCGTGCCGGCGCAGGAACTTCCGTAGCCTGGCGACGAACTTCGCGCCACCGGGCTCTTCAGGGCTGAGCGCGCTGTTCAGGTGACCGGCCTTCACCTGTCTCGCGAGAAAGCGGTTGACGAGCCCGGAATGCCCGAGTAACTCCTCGTCGGCGGCCCACGCCGCCACCACGCCGACGCTGTCCGAGTAATGCTGCCTGGCGATGCTGTTGAACGCCTTCATCCATCGGGCCGCATCCCGCGAGATGAGCTTCGGGTACTGGAGCGTGACGTCGACGAAGTGGCGATCGGAGAAGGTCAGGATCTGGATCGGCAGGCCGGACGCGGCGAAGTCGGTGAACTCGTACGCGAACGAGTCGTCCGCGGTCAGGAACTCGAACCCGCCGTCATGCCGCAGATCCACGATGTCCGCACCCGGGTCGCCGAAATCGTGCTGGGTCATCGCGTAAGTCATCGTGCCCGGATCGAACGAGAAGACCTGCTCGATCCAGCAGCAGTGGGCGCCGCCGCTGTACAGGTCGAGCAGCACGTGCGGCTGCCCGTCGTGCTCGAGGTCGAGCACGCTCACCGAAGTTCCCGGGCCCGATGGCGCCGCCGGCGCGCAGTACTTGCCGCACAGCTTGGAGACGACCGGCGCGTTGTAGACGACCGTGCCTCCTTGGGCGATCGACAGCCGCAGGCCGGTGAAGTTCGGGTACTTCCCGCTGAACGTGAACGTCGCCGTGACGTTCCCCGACGACGCGGTCTGAGTGGTCGCCAGCGCCGCCGGCGCGGCTAGCAGCGACAGCGCGGTCGCGGCGACGGCGATCACGAGTGCGCGTTTCACCGCGGGGATCCTATCCGGGCGCGGTCAGATCCTGAACACGGTGAGCAGCCGCTTTTCGTGCTCGGCGTCGATCCGGGCGATCACTTCGATGTGCTCCTCAAGGCCGGATCCGCGGAGTTTGTTGGCTAGCAGCTCGTCAACCTGGTAGATCCCGGCGGAGTTGGACATCGCGATTTCGACGCGAACGGCGCGGTCCTGACCCGGCGAGATCTTGACGTCCTCGATTGCATACGCGGATATCGAGTGGATGTCGAGCCTTCCGGCCTCGAACTCCATCCGTGATCGCCCGCGAGCCATGTCCAGTGCGTCGGCGACGCGGACGATTCCGGCCTCGACGGTGAATGGCTCGCCACCTTGGCTCCGGTGACCGATGATCGCGTGCATCGCCTCCGAGACGATCACGGTCCGTTCAGGCTCCTCGTAGACGCCCGCCAGCAGGGATCCCAGCCGATCAGCGGTCAGGAACAGGCTGTAGCGCTCGTGGTCGTCTCGGTGGATCGACATCCCGACGCAGTGGAAAAGGCAGGCGGCGGCGATCACGACCTCGGCGTCGTGGTCGCTCATGCCGTAGTCGACGGTGACGCTCGGGCTGATCCCGCGGCGGAATAGGAGCCGGGCCAGGCGCAGGCCGATGTTGAGCACGATTTGGATGTGGACCCAGGAATGGTCGGTGAGCCCGAGCCGTCGGGACGCGTTTACCGCGGACACGTGCCACAGAGCCTTGACATGGCCGTCGGCGTTGACTGCCTCCAGGAACCGCTCGAGTCGCCGGTTCCCCCGCGTCGGCGCACGGATCCGGACCTCCGCGATCGCTTCTCGCGGCGGAATCGGCGGTTCGAGGCGCGCGAAGCGGGAAACATCTCTGCCGCTTGCGGGTGACTCAGCCGGATCGGGATCTTCGACTTCAGCCATCAGGCACCTCCAGCAGTAGGCCTTCGCGCAATCCGCCGTTCGCGACCTCGAGCGGCGCCCCGAACAGCTCTGCCGCCGCCTCGAGGATCAGCAGCCCGGCCGGGAGGAGCCGGGCCCGCTCCTCGTCGAGCGCGAACCGACGCGCGACCTCGGCCGCCGGCGCGCCACCGACCACCGCGAGCGTTCGTGCGAACGCGTCGGCGTCAAGCACCGGACCAGCGATCCGCCGCAGGGACGTGGCGCTGCCGCCGACCGCCACCACTCGGGCCGTGGCCGGAGGCCGGACGCCGTCGAGCGCGTTCCGCACCCGCGTCCGCGCCCGGGAGAGATCGTCCTCCGAGGGCGGGTCGGAGAGGAGGCACTCGTCCGCGAGCCCGCCCGAGCCGAGCTCGAACGACGCAAACCAGCTGATCTGATCGGGCACCGTCCCCACCACGAGCTCGCATGATCCGCCGCCGGCGTCGACGACGCCGAGCGGGCCGGCGGGATCGTAGCCGAGCGTTCGAGCGGCGCCGGCAAACGCGAGGCGGGCCTCATCGGCGGCGGACAGGATCTCGACCTCCAGCCCGCACGAGTTACGGACGGCAGCGATCAGTGCATCGCGGTTCGCCGCCCGCCGGACGGCCGCGGTGGCGACGCCCCGGACGTCGGCGGCCCCAAGCTCGAGCGCCGCCTGAAGCTGGGCCGCGACGACCGTCGCCACCTCCACGATCTTCTCCTCGTGAATCTCCTGGCCGGCGGTCAGGCCTCGCCTGACGTGAGTGAAGGCCCGCTCTTGGTGAACCTCGAGCAGCCGGTCCCCGTCGCAATCCGCGACTAGCAGCCGCGTCGTGTTCGAGCCGATGTCGATGCAGGCACGGCGCACGATGGGAAAGCGGGCGAGCCCCGAGCGCAGACGGCGGCGATCGCTCGCGGGCGGACTCTACTGATGTCGCCCGACGGGCGCCGGGGGAGCCTCGCGGGGCACGTCGCCGCCCGGCGGTGGAGCCTCGCGGGGCGCGTCGCCGTTCGACGGCGGCGCGCCGCCGTCAGGGTCCGAGCCAGGTCCCTCACGACCTGGGTCAGCGTCCTCAGGGTCCGCGGAAGAGTCCGAAAAGGCACCCGCCCGCCGGTCGGTCGACGCCGGAGGCTCCGAGTTCGTAGGCCGCGGCCTCGCCGGCCCGAGCCCCGCCAGGGCAAACCACACCGCGACAGTGACCGCGAGCGACCCGATCCCCGCCACGGCGAACGCCGCGCGGGGACTCCCCACGGCCGTGATCGCGCCACCGAGCAGGATGCCGAGGCCGGGCACGGCCTGGAACAACGACTCGTTGAAGCTCATGATCAGCGCCATCCAGCGCGCCTCGGTCTCCTCCTGGAGCGCCGTACGGGCAGCGACCAACTCGACCCCGTTGCCGACTCCGGCGAACGCCGCGCCGACAATCGCGACCGCCAGCGTCGGCGCCACCGCCATCACCACAAAGCCGATCCCAAGCGACAGTGCGCCGATCGCGATCAGAGATCGCGAAGGGAGTGCGCGCCAGCGGGCATAGATGGCGGCGCCGGCGACGGCCCCTGCCCCCCAGGCCGATAGCAGAATGCCGTAACCGGCCGAACCCGCGTGCAGCGAATGCTCCGCGAATACGACCTCGACCGGGATCGAGATCGTGAAGAACAGGACGCCGAACACCTGTACGACCAGGAGACGGCGAATCATGACCTGGTGGCGGGCATACTCGACCGCGGCGCGTATCCGGCCCTTGGCGGTGGCCCGGCTCGGCGCCGGCCGAGGCAGACCGCGCGCGGTCGCCAGAGTCAGCCCCACCCCCGCGAACAGGCAGCCGGTGGCGATCAGCGCGGCGCTGGTCCCGCCGAGCGCGACGACTGCTCCGCCGATCGCAGGGCCGAACATGTAGCAAACCGAGAATCCGGCGTTGGCGATCGCGTTTCCTTCGCGGAGCAGCCCGACCGCGGACGTCACGCTGACCGTTGCCGCGCGCGCCAACGCGCGCGACGTAAGTGCCGCGACCCCGTCGACGAGGGCGAGCAGCAGCACCAGCACCAGCGAGAAATGCATCGCCACGTACGCCAGCGCGAAGAACGCGATCGCTTCGAGCCAGTACAGAGCAGACAGCACCACTCGCGGCGGGCGGTCGTCAAGTCGCGCGACCGCGAGCGGCGAGATCAATGCGGGCACGAACTGCGCCGCGAGGAAGAACGCCGCTGCCCCCAGAGCGCTGCCGGTGCGGCGGTAGACGAGCAGCGCGAGGGTCAGGACGCCGACCATGAACGCGAGCTCGCTCAACGTGTAGGCAGCCAGCAGCCGCCGGTATGCGCCGATCTTCAGGACCCGGTTCACCGGTTATACCTCCACGGCGATCCTAGTACCGAGGCGATGTTGGTGCGCACTCCAATATCAGGTGCGGTCCCTGGCGGTGGTACCCGCGCGGCGCCCATCGCCAATCGCCTTTCGGGAAGGCTTCGCTCCACGCGGCTGTCATCCTCTCCAGAGATGACCATCCGCTCGCGGTCCTGGGATCGCGCAAACACCTATCCCCACGGCGCGTTCCCGGCCGCGAGACTCGCGGCAGGGCGCGTCAGCACGGTGTCGGTCTGCCTGCCCGCGCGCAACGAGGCGCGCACGATCGGCCCGATCCTCGAGGAGCTGGTCCCGCTGCGCGAGGCCGGCGTCATCGACCAGATCGTGGTCGTCGATCGTTCGAGCGACGGTACCGCGGAGATCGCGCGTGGGTTCGGCGCAGAAGTCCACGATCAGGAAGCGCTCATGCCCGAGCACGGCCCGGTTCTCGGCAAGGGCGACGCGATGTGGCGCGCGTTGCCGATCCTCACCGGCGAGGTGATCTGCTTTCTCGACGCGGACTCCGAGCAGTTCGGCGCACATTTCGCGTGCGGTGTGCTCGGCCCGCTGCTGTGCGAACCGAGGATCTCGTTCGTGAAAGGGTTCTACCGGCGGCCGTTCCGGGTCGGCGAGGTCACGGTCCCCGACGGCGGCGGTCGGGTCACCGAGCTCACCGCCCGCCCGCTGCTCAACCTGTTCTATCCCGATCTGGCCGCGGTCCGTCAGCCGCTCGCGGGCGAGATCGCCGCGCGGCGCGACCTGCTCGAACGGCTCCCGTTCGCGACCGGATACGGAGTCGACGTCGGCCTGCTGATCGACGCCTACACGCTCGCCGGACTCGATGCGATAGCCCAGGTCGACCTCGATGTGCGCCAGAACGCGCACCAGGCGCTCCGGGATCTCGGTCCGATGGCATACGCGGTCCTGCGAGCGGTCGCGGTCCGGCTCGAGCGCGAGGGCCGTCTCCGCGGCCCGCTGCCCGCGACGTTCACCTCCGCCGGCGTCGACGCTCCTCATCCGGCGGCCGCCGAGCCGATCGAGCGCCCACCACTGCGAACGCTCCGCGCCGCCGCCTGACGCGGATTCGACCCGGACGAGCACTAACCGGCGAACGCCCCGCGGGCGGCCTTGGCACCGGCTGCCGCGCGCTCGAGGTACCCGTACGTGCCGTTCGCGCGTAGCTCCTCGGCGGCGTCGCACAGCGCTGCGAGCGCAGCGAACGCGAACGCTCCCCCGACCGATATCCGGGCGACGCCGAGCGAAGCCAACTCGGCCACCGGCGGCGCCCCCGGAACCGCGAGCACGTTTAGCGGACGGTCGACCGACTCGACAACCCGGCGGATGTCGTCGGCGCGCTTGAGTCCCGGTGCGAACAGGACGTCCGCTCCAGCCTCCTGATAGGCCTGCAGCCGCTCGATCGTGTCAGCTAGATCGTCACGTCCGCGGATGTGGTTCTCCGCACGCGCGGTAAGAACGAGCTTGACCGGCCCCGTGTGGGCCGCATCGCCGGCGGCGGCGACCCGTTCGCGAGCGAGAGCGAGATCGTAGATCCGCGCGTCCGCCCCGCCCGAGTAATCCTCCACCGAGCACCCCGCCAGGCCCGCCTGGACCGCGAGCCCGACCGTCTCCGCCACCCCGGCGGGGTCATCGGCAAAGCCGTTCTCGAGATCGGCGGACATCGGAAGGTCGGTGCCGCGAGCCAACGTCGACGCGTGTTCCAGCGCCTCATCCCTCCTCACCCCGCCGTCGAGTCGTCCCAGTGTCGCCGCGTGCCCGCTGCTCGTGGTCGCGAGCGCCTCGAACCCGAGCGACGCGAGCACCGCGGCGGAGCCGAGGTCCCACGCGTTCGGCATGAGCAGCGGATCGCCTCGCCGGTGCAGGTCCCTGAACCTGTTCGCCTTGTCGGTCTGGGTGTTCGTCATCCGGCGAGCCTAACGTCGGACCCGTCGCAGTAAAGTCGAAAGAGTGAGCTCGTCGATGTCCACCCGGGACCCCGAGTCGGGCGTAGACGGATCGTTTCGTCGGCAGATAAGCCAGTTCCGCCGCTGGGTGTCCGCCGACGGCGACGCCGAGTTCCCGCGACAAGCGGCGCGTTATCACCTGTACGCGGCGCGCGCGTGTCCGTGGGCACACCGCACGATCATCGCCCGTCGCCTGATGGGCCTGGAGAATGCGATCGGCATCTCGTTCGTCGACCCGATCCGTGACGAGCGTGGCTGGGCCTTCACCGGAGGCGAGTACGTCGACCAGGCGGGCGGCATGCAATTCCTGAGCGAGGCTTACCTGGCGACCGATCCGGAGTACGCGGCGCGCGTCACCGTGCCGGTCCTGTGGGACACGTACTCGGGCCAGATCGTCTCCAACGAATCCGCGGACATCCTGCGGATGCTGGAGACGACGTTCGCGTCGCTCGCCGAGCACCCGGTGCAGCTGTTTCCCAAGCCCCTGCACGGCGAGATCGACGCTCTCAACGACCGGATCTACGACAACATCAACGACGCCGTCTACAAGGCGGGCTTCTCCACCAACCAGGAGATCTACGAGCGCGAGGTCGCAGTGCTGTTCGCAACGTTCGACGAGCTCGACGCTCGGCTCGCGGACCGGCGCTTCCTATTCGGCCCGGGGCCGGTCGAAACCGACTGGCGACTGTTCACCACGCTCGTTCGCTTCGATGCCGTCTACCAAATTCACTTCAAGTGCTCGCTACGCAAGCTCATCGAGTACCCCCACCTCTGGCCGTACGCGCGCGATCTGTACCAGTGGCCCGGCGTCGCGGAAACCGTGGACTTCGACGAGATCCGTCGCCATTACTACTTGACGCACCCGATGATCAACCCCAGCGGGTTGGTTGCGGTGCAGCCTGCTGCGAGCTTCGAACTACCTCACGGACGCGAATCACTCGCGTAACGGCGCCTGGACCTGTCAGAGACTGGACCCTTGGGACCGGTTCCAATACCTGTGCCTTCCCTTACAAAACGGTAGACTTGCGTAGGGACGACGGGGTCGCGTGACGCTAACCCGGGGGAAGAACTGGATTGGTGGACGCACGGCGCACTGACATCCTGCTCGAACGGGAGCCCGAGCTCCGCGAGATGCAGCAAGCCACACGGGAAGCGGGCGGCGGAGCCGGGGGGCTTGTCGTGATCGCCGGCCCGGCGGGCATCGGTAAGACGGCACTGCTTCAGGCGGCCGCCGACATGGCGGAGACGGCGGGACTGCGGGTGCTCCGGGCGCGTGGCAGCGACCTCGAGCAGGAATTCTCGTTCGGGGTCGTTCGCCAGCTGTTCGAGGGGCCATTCAGGCGGACCGGCGATGAGCGGCGCGCGGTGCTTCTCCAGGGGCCGGCCGCGCCGGCAGGGTCATTGTTCGAGCCCAGCCCGGCGGAGTCCGAGACGGCGGAGGACGAACTTCCCGCGCCGACGTCGGACGAACCGCCAGAGCCGGGAACGGACAGATCGCCTGCGGCGCGCGTCGCCGGCGACGCGGGGCCGCCGGCAGATCGGCGGTTCACGCTCGTTCACAGCCTGTACTGGCTGACCGCCAACGTCGCGAGCAGCGGCCCGTTGGCGCTCGTCGTCGACGACTGCCACTGGGCGGACCCGCCGTCGCTGCGGTTCCTCGCTTACGTGAGCGCCCGCTGCGACGAGCTCGGCGTACTGGTCGTGGTGACCGTCCGCGACGGCGAGCCGTCGACGGCGAAGGAGCTGCTGGTCGCGCTGCGCGCCGATCCGCGCGCGATCCTGATCGAGCCCGCGTCGCTGAGCCCGAACGCGGTCGCCACCCTCGTGCGTTCCAGGTTTGGCGTCCGGGCCGACGCGGACTTCTGCGCGGCGTGCGCGCGGGCGAGCGCCGGCAACCCGTTTCTGGTGCGCGAGCTGATTGCCGAGCTCGCGACCGAGCGCGTCGAGCCGGTGGCCGCCAGCGTCTCACGTGTCGAGAGCGTTCGCCCTGAATCGGTCTCCCGGGCGGTGGTGGCGCGACTGAACCACCTCGGCGCCGACTCTCGGAATCTGGCCCGGTCGGTGGCCGTGCTCGAGAGCGCCTCGCTGCGCCAGGCGGCCACGCTCGCCGGCATTCCAGGCACCCGAGCGTTGAGGGCAGCCGATCGCCTGATCTCAGCGCAGATCCTCGTGTCGTCGTCGACACTGGCGTTCGTCCACCCGTTGCTGCAGCACGCCGTGTACGAGCGGATCCCGGCGGCCGCGCTCGCGGACGGGCACCGGCGGGCCGGGCTGATGCTGGCCGCCGAGGGCGCGCGTAGCACCCGGGTCGGAGCGCACCTGTTGCGCGGCGAGCCGGCGGCCGACCCAGCGGTCGTCGTGCTGCTGCGCGAGGCGGCGCGAGCGGCGCTCGCGGACGGAGCTCCACGGACGGCGGTTCGGCTGCTGCGGCGGACGCTGCAGGAGCCACCCGGTAACGAAGCGCGCGGGCTGGTGCTCGCGGAGCTCGGCGAAGCCGAGGCTCTGGCGCGCGATCCGGCGGCCGCTCGCCACCTTCGCGAGGCGCTCGAACTCGTTATCGCGCCCGCGATCCGGGTCAGACTGGCGCGCCTTCTCAGCGAAGTGCTCCTGTGGGACGGACAGCCGATACAGGCGCACGCGGTGCTCGTCAAGACGATCGAAGAGCTGGGCCCGGGCGCCGCGCCGCCACTGCTCGCCGTGCTCGAGACGCTCCGCGCGCTGACGGCATCGGTGGATCGTCGTCTGGTCGCCGAGATCGAGCCACGCCTGCCGATGCTGCGCGAGCTTGCGGTCGCGGCCGGGCCGGCCGGGCGCGGCCTGCGGGTGTTCGACGCGTGCTGGCAGGCGGCACGAGGGCCCTATTTCGGCAATTGGCGCGAGCTGATGGATGCCGGGCTCGATCGCGGACGGCTCGTCGCCGAGGAGCCGACCGGTCCGCAGATGGGCAGATACGCCACGTGTGCGCTGGTGTTCGCCGACGAGGTGGAGCGTGCGCGGGAGGAGATCGCAGACGTGCGCGCCGACACGGTGTCGCGCGGCGCGATCGATGCCCATCTCAGCAGCCTGACCTGGGGGGCGCTGCTGGCGCTCCGCGTGGGCGACCTGGCTCGGGCCGAGGCTGACGCGCGTGCGGCACTCGAGCTCGGCGACCGCCACGAGGTTGTGTGGGCGCGGATCTGGTCGGCGACGTTCCTCGCGCAGGCGCTGCTCGAGCGCGGCGCGACCGCCGAGGCCGACGCCCGGCTCGCCCAGGCACCGATTGAGGCAGCGGTCGACACCTCCGCCACGGCTCATGCCCTGATGGCGCGCGGCCGGGTCCGGATGGCGCAGGGCCGGACGGACGACGCGATCGCGGACCTCCGCCGCTCGAGCGAGGTCGCGAACGTCGACAACCCGAACCTCCTCCCGTGGCGCTCGACGCTCTCGCTCGCGCTCGCGGCCGCCGATCTCGACCAGGCGCGCACTCTCGCGGGCGAGGAGCTCGAGCGGGCGCGATGGTTCTCGCAGCCCCGGGCCGTCGGAGTCGCGCTCCGCGTCTGCGGCGTACTCGCCGGCGGCGAGGACGGGATCGCGATGTTGACCCATGCGGTCGAGCACCTCCGGCGCTCGCCGGCGCGCCTCGAGCTCGCCCAGGCGCTGTTCGACCTGGGCGCAGCTCAGCGCCGCGCGGGCAAGCGGAGCGCGGCCCGCCAGCCGCTGCGCGACGCGCTCGAGCTCGCGTGGCGATGCGGCGCTGAGCCTCTAGCCATGCGGATCGACGAAGAGATGGCCGCGACCGGCGTCCATGTCCGCCGGGACCGTGCATCCGGTGCCGAGGCGCTCACGCCGGCCGAGCGGCGCGTCGCCGAGCTCGCCGCGGGCGGGCTGACAAATCGTGAGATCGGCAGGACGCTATTCGTGTCGGTCAAGACCGTCGGAACGCACCTCGGCCACATCTACGAGAAGCTTGATCTCCGCGGACCGCACGCCCGCGAGCAGCTAGCGGGCGCGCTCAACGGAAACGGGGCCGCGGCGGCCGTAGCCAACTCGCCGCGTGCCGGGCCAGTGCCCCAAGCCGGCCCGGCCGCGGGGGACCTACATCCCGTTTCGCCTGACTCCGATCACGTCCGCACACTGGATGGGGCTCAGCGCGGCTAGCAGCGCCGAGCCCCATCGAGCTTGTCCCCCAACGCCACGCGCCCCCGCGTGGCTGAACGCGCCCCCATCACATCCGCTCCTCGGCCAGCGCCTGGAGAAAGATGAACTGGCCGATGCTCGACTGCCAGACGAGTCTCGGATCGGCGTCGTCGGCGTCGCCTCCGACCTGCGACGCCAGCGGCTGACCCAGCAGTGCCGCCGGAACAACCAGCGACGTCAGCGCCCCACGAACCGATCCAAGCGTTCCGTGCACGCGAGGATCATCGCGCGCCTACTGGGCCCATCGCATCGGGACCCCTCCTGATCTTTGGCCCGGTTCAGTGACCATGCCGGCGCCGTCTGCGCCGGGCCATCAGCAGCACGACCGCGACACCCGCCGCGGCAACCGGAGCCGGGTTGCGTTTGACCCGCCCCCAGACGACGGATCCCACCAGCGACAGGCCTTGCATCGGCTCGCTCGGCAGCGGGGGATTCTCGACGGGTGGCGTTTGCGCCGCGCTGGGCGGTGGCGGCGGCGTGTGCGCCGCGGCCGGCGGTGGCGGCGGCGCCACTGGAGACTCGTGGACCGGTGGTGCGGATCCTGGAGGGGCCGGCGGCGTCGGTCCGGTGTCGTAGGTCGAAGGCGGAGCCCACTCGGCCTGGGCCGGCGTGGGCCCCGGCGGGGACACCGCCTCCACGGCGGGTTCGGCCACTTCGGTCGGCGCGTCCGCCGGGGACGGCTCGGGGGCCGGGGACGGCTCCGGGGCCGGGGACGGCTCGGGGGCCGAGGACGGCTCGGGGGCCGAGGACGGCTCCGGGGACGAGGAAACGACGGTGTCGGCCGTCCGCATCGAGTCTGTGGCGTCTGGCTCGATACCAGCTCGCTCTGCAGCGGCCGCATGGGCAGCAGCGGCGTACGTCGCCGGCTGGGCTACAAGCGAGCTCTGGAGGCGCTTGGCAAACTCCTTGAGCAGCCGCTCGGAGATGTCCTCGATCATCCCGCCGCGTCCGAACCGCGCCAGGCGCCCCGTGATGTGGTAGTCGGTCACGACCTCGACCCGGGTGCCCTGCCCATCGGCCGGCGCGAGCCTTGACAGGATCGTCGCCTTAGCGCCGCCCTGTCCGCGCTTGTCGGTGCCCTGGGCGTTCATGGTCGCCGTGTGGGACGTCTCGTCGATGTTCTGCATCTCCAGCTTGCCGGTGTAGGAGGCGGTGGTCGGCCCTATCTTCACCGTGAACGTCCCGTTGTAGCTGCCGTCCTCGTTGCGGCCGGTGACGGCGGCGCCCGGCAGGCAGGGCGCGACGTGCTCCACGTCGATCAGCGTCTCCCACACCTGGTCGAGCGGTGCGGCTACCTCAAACGACTGCTCTAGCTTCATGACGTATCGCCTCCAGGTCTTCGGGTGTGTCGACGTCGCGCGCCGAGCGCAAGCAATGTCCGCATTCGATCGTCTTGCCTCCCTGCAGGAGGGCCTGTGCGCCAAGCTTGCCGTGGAGGTTTCCGATCAGACGCATCTGCACCGGGCCGAGCACGACCGGATGTCCGGGTCGGCCGTCGTAGACCGCGCGGGTGGCGGGCGGCTCGTCGACGAATCGCGCGATCAACTCGGGGGTCATGCGGGGTTGGTCGCCCAGCGTGACGATCACCTTGGTGAGGTGCGCCTGGGCGCTCAGATGCTCGATCCCGCACCGCAGCGACGCGGCCTGACCATCCTCCCAGCGCTCGCACACGACCGGCTCTGCACGCATGAAGTCCACATGAGCGAGGATCTGTTCGGCACGTGCCCCGAGCACGACCGCGATCCTCTCGAGCTCGGCGACCGCGCATTGCGCCGCGACTGCGTGATCCAGCAGGCGGCGACCATCCAGCTCGGCCAGCTGCTTCGGCTTGTCTCCGAAGCGGGTGCCGGCACCGGCGGCGAGGATCAAGCCGCAGATCAAGCGGGCACCTCGTGGATCCGGCCCTTGCTCTCGGCGAGCCGGCCTCCGTCGCGCCCGTGGCGCGCCGCGACGATCTCGGCAATGATCGACAGAGCGGTCTCCTCGCGGCTGATCCCGCCGAGGTCGAGCCCGACCGGCGCGGAGATCCGCTCAAGCTCGTCCTCCGCCAACCCGAGGGCCAGCAGGCGCTCGCGCCGCTTGGCCTGGGCGCGCCGCGACCCCATCGCGCCGATGAACCGGGCCGGGGAGCTCAGCGCGAGCAGCAGGGCCGCATCGTCGAGCTTGGGGTCGTGGGTCAGCACCACGATCGAGGTCGCCGGATCGACGCCGCCGAGCCGCGCGACCGCCTCCTCGGGCCACGCGGCGATGACCTCCTCCGCGTCGGGGAACCGCTGGCGCGTCGCGAACCGAGCCCGAGGATCGACGACGTACGGACGCCAGCCGGCGGCGCGGGCGAGCGTGCACAGCGAAGCCGCGATGTCGACCGCTCCGAACACGATCAGCCGCGGCGGCGGCGCAACCACGTCGATGAACAACCCGTTCCGGCGCTCGGAGGTCTCCTCCCAAAGGTGCTCAGCCGCGATACGGGCGGCCTCGTCGTCGAGCTCGGGCGCGCCGAGGGTGCCCTGGCGCGCGCCGTCGGGCTCGACGAGGAGCTTGGCGCCTGGAGCAGCGCCCTCCAAGACCGTCACCTCAGCGGCTCGGCCGCCGGCGCGAGCCACTTCCTCGAACCGGCCCGGCTCGTACACCTGGATCCACACGTCGATCTCACCACCGCAAGGGAGCCCGACGTCCCACGCCTCGGAGTCGGCGATCCCGAAGTGCACGAGCTGCGGCGGGTCTCCTCGCAGTACCCCATCGGCGATCTCCGCCACCGCCCCCTCTACGCAGCCGCCGGACACCGAACCAGCGATCTCACCATGCTCATTGACCGCCATCTTCGCCCCCGGCGGCCGGGGAGCCGAGCGCTGCACGTCGATCACGGTCGCGAGGGCGATCCGGTCTCCGCGTGCCTTCCAGACTTCAATCTCGGACAGGACCTCTTTCATGATTCAGATCTCCTCAAGGATGACAGCTAGCTGCTCGAGCGAGGCAAGCGAATTTCCCGCCAGCAGCTCGTCCGTGTGCGGTATCGCGGCGCGCATGCCGCGGGTCAGGGGCGCAAATTCAGGGTGGGCGGCCAGCGGATTGAGCCACACGAGGCGATGGGCGCTGCGCCGGAGGCGCGCGATCTCGACCTCGAGCTGCTCGGGATCTCCTCGGTCCCAGCCGTCGGACAGGATCACCACCACGGCACCGCGGCCGACCCGGCGACCGTGGTCACGGTTGAGCGTGGCGAGGGCGTCGCCGATCCGCGTCCCGCCCGAGAAGTCTGTGACCGCCTCCGCCGCGCGGTCCAACGCGCGATCGTGGTCGCGGCCGCCGAGCTCGTGGGTGATCCGGGTCAGCCGGGTGCCGAACGCGAACGCCTCCACTCGCCGGCGAGCGGCCACCGACGCGTGCATGTATTGGAGCAGCATCCGCGCATAGGGGGTCATCGAGCCCGACACGTCGCACACGAGGACCACCGGCCGGGGCCGTCGCGAAGGCGCGCGCCAATGCCGGTCGATCGGCTCCCCCGCGGTGCGGAGCGAGGCACGAACTACGCGCCGTAGATCTGGCGTGTGGCCGCGGCGCCGGGACGGCCGCGTCCGCCGCGAGATCCGGGTCGGCCCGCGGCGCGCGAGCTGCGCGATCAGCACGCGGGCGAGTGCCATCTCCGCGTCCGTGTAGGTGGCGAAGTCCTTGTGCCGCAGCAGCTCGACGTCGCTCCACGCGGCTGGCACCGGGCTCAGTTCGCTGTCCTCGGACGGCGGCGGTGGTGCACCGCCGGTCGCGAGTCCGGCATGGGGCAGCGCCTCACGCTCGAGTCCGCCGAGCTCGTCGAACGGGGAATTCCCGAGCGGCGCGCCGCTGCCGTACACCGCCAGGAACGCGAGATCGAACTTCGCGAGGTCACCGCGGTCCGAGCACAGCACCGCACGCAGAGCGAGCCTCGCGTCCTCGCGCGAGGTGCAGTCGACCGCCTCGAGCGCTCGGTGCGCGGTCAACAGCTCACCCATGCCAACGCGCGATCCCTGGGCCCGAAGCGTCGCCGCGAGCGCCGAAAGCCCACTCGTCACGCCCTCGGCCGGGTCAGACACCGTCGAGCACACCTCGCGAGATCACGCGCTCCATGTCCTCGTGCACCTTCAGCGCGACGCCCAGAGTCTCCTCTAGGTCGGCGTCCTCGCCGAGCTGGAGTAGTGCCCGCGCCCAAACGATCGTCTCCCCCACTCCGGGCAGCTTGTACAGGTCACCCTGCTCGCGCAGCCGCGAAACTGCTGTCACCACCCGGCTCGCGATCCGCTCGGGCACGCCCGGGATCCGCGTCCGGACGATCTCGCGCTCGAGCTCTTCACTCGGGTAATCGATCCACTGGTAGAGGCAACGGCGTTTCAAGGCGTCGTGCAACTCGCGTGTGCGGTTCGAGGTCAGGAACACCGTCGGCCGTCGCGCCGCGGTGATCGTCCCGAGCTCCGGAATCGTGACCGCGAAGTCGGCCAGGAACTCGAGCAGGAACGCCTCGAACTCGTCGTCGGCCCGGTCGATCTCGTCGATCAGAAGCACCACCGGCTGATCCACGTCCGCCTCAAGCGCATCCAACAACGGCCGCCGAAGCAGGAACCGCCGCGAGAACAGCTCGCCCTCGTCCACTCCCGCCTCAGCCGCCCGCAGCGCGAGCAGCTGACGGGCGTAATCCCAGTCGTAGACCGCGTGATGCAGGTCGATCCCCTCGTGGCATTGGAGGCGGATAAGGCGCGCACCAGTGGCAGCGGCGAGCGCCCGCGCGACCTCGGTTTTGCCGACGCCGGCTTCGCCCTCGAGCAGGAGCGGCTGCTCGAGGGCAACGGCGAGGGAGACGGCCAGCGCCAGCGGGCGACCGGCCAAATAACCCTGGGAGGCGAGCGCGGTGCTCGCCTCCTCTACGGACCCGACTTGTGAAAGCGTCACACAGCCATCATGGCAGCCCCGCTGCCTCTTGGAGCGCGCGGCGAGTCAGGACCCGCGCCAGATGGCGCTTGTAGTCCGCGCTCGCGTTCAGGTCGGCTGGTGGGTCGGTTCCCTCCGCCGCCTGCTCGGCGGCCCGGGCGATGCTGTCCGCGTTCAGCGGCTGACCGCGCAGCGCGTCCTCCACCGCGCCGGCGCGCACCGGCACCGACGCCATGTTCGTTAGGCCAACGCGGACGTCCTCGCATACGTCTCCGGTCTGCTTGACCAGCACGCTGACCGCCACCATCGCCCAGTCTTCACTGCGCCGGTTGAACTTCTGGTAGCTGTAGCCCCAGCCGTCGTACGCGGGCATCCGCACCTCGGTGAGGACCTCGGTCGGCTCGATCGCGGTCTCGAGATAGTTGCGGAACAGGTCGTTCGTAGAGACGCTCCGCTGCTGACCTCCTGCGCCCTGCAACGTCACGCTGGCGTCGCAGATCATCATCACCGCCGGCAGATCCGACGCCGGGTCGCCGTGTGCCAGCGAGCCGCCGATCGTCCCGCGATTGCGGACCTGTGGGTCCGCAATCGTCCCTGCCGCTTTCGAGACGACCCCCAGATCGGGGGTGTGCTCGAGCTCGGCGTGCGGGGTCAGCGCCCCGATCCGCCACGTGCCGTCCTCGCGCTGGACTCCGTGCAGCCCGGGGACCTTGCGCAGGTCCACGAGCAGCGACGGAGCCGCCAGTCGGAGCTTCATGAGCGGCAGCAGCGAATGCCCGCCGGCCAACAGCTTGGCGTCCTCGCCACCTTCGGAGACCGCCTTGATCGCGTCCTCGAGCGTATCCGGCGCGGTGTAGTCGAACTCGGCCGGGATCATGCCGGCACACCTCCCTTGGCTGACTGAATCGCCTCCCAGATGCGCATC
Source organism: Solirubrobacteraceae bacterium (assembly GCA_035499395.1). Lineage (GTDB taxonomy): Bacteria > Actinomycetota > Thermoleophilia > Solirubrobacterales > Solirubrobacteraceae > Palsa-465. Next base: position 5,139 of record DATJYY010000044.1, on the reverse strand, counting down.
GGGGAGAGTGGCATGTCGATGTAGTTCACCCCGAGCGGTCTCAGCGCGTCCATCACGGCGTTCGTGACGCAGGCGCTGCCCGCGATCGTGCCCGCCTCGCCGACGCCCTTCACGCCGAGCGAGTTGACCGGCGACGGGGTCTCGGTCCGGTCGGTTTCGTAGCTCGGCAGCTCAGCCGCCGTCGGCAACGCGTAGTCCACGAACGTGCCGGTCACGAGCTGGCCCGACTCGTCGTAATGGATCCGCTCGTAGAGCGCCTGACCGACTCCGTGTGTGATGCCGCCGTGGACCTGGCCGTCGATCAACAGCGGGTTGATCGCCGGTCCACAGTCGTCGACGGCGACGTAACGGACGATCTTGGTCTTCCCCGTCTCCCCGTCGATGTCGACCACGCACGCATGCGCGCCGAACGGGAACACGAAGTTCTCCGGGTCGTAGAACGACTGCTCGTCGAGGCCGGGTTCCATGCCGTCGGGCATGTCCATCGTCACGTACGCGGCGCCCGCCGCCTCGGCGAGCGTCAATCCCTTGTCGGGGGATCCCCGCACCGAGAACTTGCCGTCCCTCAGCTCGATGTCCTCGGGTGCGGCCTCGAGCTGATGGGCGACGATCGCCTTGACCTTGTTCGCGACCTTGCCGGCCGCTCGCGCGGCCGCCTCGCCGCCCACGGCGAGCGACCGCGAGCCGTAGGTGTCGAGCCCAAACGGACCCGTCTGCGTGTCGCCGTGGATCACCTCGACCTGCTGCGGGTCGATCCCGAGCTTGTCAGCCACGATCTGAGCGAAGCCTGTCTCGTGGCCCTGGCCATGCGGCGACGTGCCGGTGTACAGGGTCGCCGATCCGGTGGCGTGGACGCGGACGGTGGCCGATTCCCAGCCGCCGCCCTGTAGTCCGAAGCCACCCGGGCCCACGGCCCGCGACGGCGCGTTGCCGCAGATCTCGGTGTACGTGCAGAAACCGATGCCCCGGTAGATGCCCTGCTCGCGCAGCTCCTCGGCCTCCGCGCGGACCTGCGCGGGATCGATGTGCTCGAGCAGCTTGTCGAGCGCGGCCTCGTAGTTTCCGGAGTCGTACACGACGCCGATCGGGGTCTCGTGACCGGTGGAGAAGGGCGGGATGAAGTTCTTGCGCCGCAGCTCCAATGGGTCCATGCCCAACTCATGGGCGAGCTGGTCCATCACAACCTCGATCATGTGGGTCGCCTCGGGCCGGCCGGCGCCCCGGATCGCGTCCGTCGGGAACTTGTTCGTGTGCACACTCGTCACATCGGTGACGACGGCCGGCGTGTTGTAGACCCCGCACATCACGAACGCGCTGAGCGGCGGGATCAGCGGGGTCAGCAACATCTGATAGGCCCCGATGTCCGCGATGATCTTCGAGTGCCACGCGGTGAGCGTCCCGTCGCGCTTGGCGCCGACCTTGACGTAGTCGATCTGGTCGCGGCCGTGGTGGGTGACCATCATTCCCTCAGAACGGGTCTCGATCCACTTCACCGGGCGCCCGAGCTTGCGCGACGCCCACGCACAGCCGATCTCCTCAGCGTAGATCTGGAGCTTCGAGCCGAAGCCGCCGCCGACCTCGGGCGCAATCACCCGGACCCTGTCCTCGCCGAGGCCCAGCAGCAGCGCGAGGAACAGCCGGAGGAAGTGCGGGACCTGGGTCGAGCTCCACACCGTCAGCCGATCGCCACGGTACTCGGCCAGCACCGCGCGGGGCTCGATCGCCGCGCCGGCGATGCGGTGGTTGACGACCCGCCGCTCGACGATCACGTCAGCCGCGGCGAATCCGGCTTCGAGATCGCCGCCCCCGAGCGACCAGTCGCACACCTTGTTGGTCCCGAACTGCGGGTGCACCAGCGGCGATCCTTCCTGGAGCGCCTGCTCGGGATCAACGACCACCGGCAGCGGCTCGTACTCGACCACGACGTCCTCGGCCGCGTCGACCACCGAGTAGCGGTCGTCGCCGATCACGAGGGCGACCGGGTCGCCGACATGCTTGACCTCGCCCTTGGCGAGCACCCAGTGCTCTGGCGTGTTGACCGTCACTCCGGGCGGCACCCACGCCATCGGCAGGCCCGCCTCCATGTCGAGGTCCTCGTTTGTGTAGACCGCGACGATGCCGTCCCGGTCCTTGGCCGCGGAGGTGTCGATCGAGACGATCTTCGCGTGCGCCTCGGGCGAGCGCACCCACGCTGCCCACAGCTGCCCGGTCAGGTTGATGTCGTCGACGTAGCTGGCGCGCCCGGTGATCAATCGCGGGTCTTCCTTGCGCCGTAGGGCCTGGCCGACGTGGGTCTTGCCGTTCGTCGCCGCGCCGTTGGTCGTCGCGCTCATGACGACACCCCCGACTCCTGCGAGACGCTCGCCCCCTTCACCTTGGCGGCGTCGAGGACGGCCTTGACGATGTTGTGGTAGCCGGTGCAGCGGCACAGGTTTCCCTCGAGCCCCTTGCGAACCTCGGCCTCGGTCGGATTCGGATTCTCGGCGAGCAATCCGGCGGCGGCCATGATCATTCCGGGCGTGCAATACCCGCACTGCAGGCCGTGGTCGTTCCAGAAGGCCTCCTGGAGCGGGTGCAGCTCATTCTCGGTGGCCATCCCCTCGATCGTCGTCAGCGCCGCGCCGTCGGCCTGGACGGCGAGCACCGTGCACGACTTGACGGGCTTCCCGTCCATGTGAATCGTGCAAGCTCCGCAGTTGGACGTGTCGCAACCGACGTGCGTGCCGGTCAGCCCCAGGTGATCACGTATCGCGTGGACCAGCAACAGACGCGGCTCCACCTCCAGGTGGTGCTCGACTCCGTTGACGTTGAGGCGGACGGGAACCGTTGTACTCATGCGTCTCCCTCCAGGTTTGCTGGGCAAACGCGACCATACTCCAACAGCTGGCCCGCTGTGAAGTCGCGCGCGCCCGCGAGCGCACTTGTGGGCACGCGCCGGTGCACGGACGGACAAGTCGCCGGCGTCAGCGGTGGGCCAGGACCTGGTAGACCGACGCCCAGCCGGTCTCGAAGCCTTGGCGCGCGGCGCGCAGGTACAGCCTCCAGATCCGGGCGCGCTCGATACCCGCGATGCGAACGGCGTCGTCCCAGTGAGCGTCAAACCGCTCGATCCAGTAGCCGATCGTCTTCGCGTAGTCGCTTTGGAGACCCTCGACGTGTGTCGTCGTGAACTCGACGCGCTCTAGCGCGCGCAGGATGCGTGAGAGGGGCAGCGGGACGCCGTCGGGGAACACGAACCGCTCCGAGAAGGCGCCCTCGTCGGGGGTGTCGAAGTCCTTGAGCTTTGCGATCCCGTGATTGAGCAGCCGCCCGCCCGGCCTGAGCAGGCCGTGGAGGCGCACGGCGTATACGTCTATCTGCTCCTCCCCCACGTGCTCGACCATCCCGATGCTGGCGATCGCGTCGAACGGCCCGTCGGAGATCTCCCGGTAGTCGGCGACGCGGAACTCGACGCGGTCGGCGACGCCGGCATCGCGGGCGCGCTCACGGGCCAGCTGCGCCTGATGCTCGGACAGCGTGATCCCGACCGCATGCACGCCGTGCTTGGCCGCCGCGTGGATCACGAAGCTGCCCCAGCCACACCCGACGTCCAGCACGCGCTCGCCCTCGGTCAGGCGAAGCTTCTTGCAGACCAGCTCTACCTTCGCCTCCTGGGCGTCCTCCAGCGTCTGGGCGCCGCCCGCGAAGTACGCGCAGCTGTACGTCATCGAGCGATCCAGGAACAGCGCGAAGAAGTCGTTGCCGACGTCGTAGTGGTGGCGCACCGCGCGCCGATCCCGGCCGATCGTGTGCCGCTGGCCACGAAGCCGGAGCTCGGTCGCCGGCACCGGCGGGGGCGCCACGATCCCGCAGGCGCGAACCACAGCGACCGCCAGGTTCACGCGCTGGCCGATCGTGAGCGGTGGCGGCTCGAACTCGTCGACCATCTTGAGCGCCGCCTCCATGTCGTCGACCTCGATCATCCCCGCCACGTAGGCGCGGCCGAGGCCGAGCTCGCCGGGGGCCCGCAGAGCGTGGGCGAGCGCGCGCGGGGTCAGCAGCGTGAGCGTCGGAGCCTCGGGCTCGGTGGCCGGTACCTCGGTCCCGTCCCAGAACCGGACGCCGAACGGCCGATGCGGCAGGCTCGTCGACAGTGCACGCCGAAGCGGTGCAGTCTGGGAAAGCGCCACGATCTCCGAGGCCTCAGGCGGCCTCGGCCAATGCCTTCGTGTCCCGACGCTCGGGGCTCACGCGAACGACGTCCCACGCCAGGCCGGTCATCTCCATCATCCGGATGATGCCCGCTGAGGGATCGATCTGCCACCGCCGCAGGCCGTGGCGGTACGAGCACGGGAAGGCATGGTGGTTGTTGTGCCAGGCCTCGCCCCAGGTCGGGATCGCGAGCCACGCGAGGTTGCGCGACTCGTCGTGGGTGTCGTAGTCCTGCCGGCCGAAGAAGTGGCACAGCGAGTTGATGCTGAACGTCGCGTGGTGCATGAAGAAGATGCGGGCGGCGCCACCCCACAGCAGGGCGGTCAGCCCGCCGGCCACCGTGCCGCTGAGCGCGACGCCGAGCCCGAACGCCGCGGCGAGCCCGACGACCACCCACAGCACGAACGTGTCGTTGACGAAGCGGATCCAGGGGTCCGCGAGCAGGTCCTTGGCGTAGCGGCGCTCGTCCGCGACCTCCATGTCGCTGAACACCCAGCCGAGATGGGCGTGGACCAGTCCGCTGACCGCGCCGCGCCAACCGGACCCGTGTCCGACGTGCGGGCTGTGCGGATCACCGTCGATGTCGGAGAACTGGTGGTGCTTGCGATGGGTCGCCACCCAGTCGATCACCGGCCCTTCCGCGGCAGCCGAGCCGAGCGCGGCGAACACCGCCCGGGTGAAGCGGTGGCACTTGAAGCTGCCGTGGGTCAGCAGCCGGTGGAAGCCGACGGTTATCCCGGTCCCGACTCCCATGTAGAACAGCGCCAGGATCAGGATGTCCTGCCAGTTCAGGAGGTTGCCGACCCAGCCGAACCACATGCCGACGCCAACCATGATCGGCGGCACCGCGGTCACGACGGCGCTGGCGAGGCGATCCACGAACGGCATCGTGACCGGCCGCACGTGCTCAGCAGTTACGGGAGTTGATCCCATCTCTCTCTTGTTCTG
>DATJYY010000043.1:0-2685 GCA_035499395.1 Solirubrobacteraceae bacterium | reverse complement strand
CTCCGTCTCCGCGACGCCGAGCCAGCTTCCGCGCCGGACGTGCTCGCGCGCCTCGTCGCACCAGTGTGGAGACCGGTGCGGCGGCGCGATGGTGTCGGGGAACCGCCAGCCCGGACCGCCCGGCTGATCTTCGGGACCGATGAGGTCCTCCCCAGCGAGCATCCGGTCGAGCTCGGACCGTCGCACCAGCCACTTGCGCCCCGGCCCGCGTCGCCCGCAGGGTCCCGTTCGAGATCCACGAACGGATCGTCGCCGGACTCATCCTCAGTTCCTCGGCGATCTCCGCGAGCGTGAGCCACGGATCGTCCTGAGGCTCTGGATCCTTGACGGCCATTTTCTTCGCCGCTCTCCGACGTTGCAGCGCTGCTCGACCTCAAGCCCTACACGGTCAAGGAGTACGCACGGCGCGGCATCCTCCCCGGACGCAAGCTCGGACGGACTCGGAGGTTTCTCCGTCCTGAGCTTGAGGAGGCCATCAGGCACCTGCCCAGACCGCCCGAGTAGGACGACAGGATCCGCTAGGTCAAGCGGCGGGGCGGTCGGCACCGCGGAGCAGATCCCAGATGACCTCGCGCGGCTTTTCGCCGCGGGCGATCGCGATCCGCTCGAGGCGTTCGGCGTCCTCACCCTCGAGATCGACCACGATCCGCACGGTCGCGTCCGGGTTCGGCGCGAGGCGTTCGATCAGGCTCGGATCAAGATCGTCGAAAACCACCGGTAATCACTGGGTTAGTGGTTAGCTTGCTCCGGCCGCTCCGGCCAGAGCTCCGCTCCGGAGACTCCGGCGATCCTGCGTGTGGGTGGACAACCTTCGTTGTTCAGTGGTTTGGCCACCTGAATGACAGCGGTTTGTCAACGGCGTGACCGCGCTCGGACGGGCGTCTGGATCCGGTCGGGCGAGCCAGACGAGCAGGGGACGGGGATCGAGGGGAAGGAGGCGTCGATGCTGCGACCGGGCCTTCGCGGCATTCCACGCCCCGTGGACGATCGACAATGCGCTCCGGGAAGACGCGAGTTCGCTGCCGGCCGGTTCCCGGCAAAGAGCCGCGCTGGGCGAGACCGCACCCCGACTGTCATTCGACCGGCGCCTACAGCAAGTGTGGGGTCGGGAGCGTTTGTCAGCGGAGATTCGGACCTGTGGCAGTGATTTGTCCGGGATGTTTGGCAGCGGGATTCTCAGCTGATGGCAGCGGATCGGCTCATTCGTTTGGCAGTGCTCGGATCGGCGGCGCCGGTGGCTGATAGCTGCTGTAGAGGGCGATCTCGCTCATCCGGTAGATCTCGCTCACGAGCGCACGCTCCACCGGCCCGCGGCTCCGCCTCCTCCTCGAGGAGGACCCCGCGGATCCGCCTCCTCCTCGAGGAGGACCCCCCGGTCGTCGGGGAGTGCCATGACGAACGCGACGTTCCGACGACGACTACGCGCTCGGCCGGACCTAGCGTGGGGACACCCCGAAACCCCACAGGAGGTCCCGTCCCATGAGCACATTCGCACCCCCCGCCCCGCTACCCGCCGTGACCGATGTTTGCCCCGAGCAAGGCGCGGTCCCGCGGCCGGTCCGCCAGCTCTCCGCCGCCGGCGTCGCCGGCGTCTGGGCCGCGGCGGCCGTGCCGATGGGCCTGCTCAGCTGGGTCGTCGCGCCGCGGCTCGCCGACGGCCTCAGCGGCCCGGCACCGCTCGTGCAGGCCCTGATCATCACGCTCACCATCGGCCTCATCTGGCAGTTCGCCCTCGTCGTCGGCCTTGTCTACCGCGAGCAGCGCACCCTGCGCTGGTCGGTGGTCCGCGAGGTGCTCTGGCTGCAGGCGCCGCTCGACCCGCGCAGCGGACGGCGCGGCGGCCGCGGCTGGCTGATCCTGCCGGGCCTAATCGTCGCCTCCGCCGTGACGAACCTGCTCGTGCCGACGCTCCCGCACCCGGACGGCCGCGACCTCGGCCTGTTCCTCGGCTCGCACGCCGGTCATGCGTTCTTCTCCGGCGCGTGGGGCTGGTTCGCTCTGACCGCGGTGATGCTGGTGTTCAACACCGTGCTGGGCGAGGAGCTGCTGTTCCGCGGCTATCTGCTCCCGCGCATGAACCGCACGTTCGGCCGGTTCGACTGGCTTGCCAACGGCGTGATATTCGCCGCCTATCACCTGCACGAGCCCTGGGTCATCCCGAGCGCCCTGTGCGACAGCTTCGTCCTCGCCCTCCCCGCTAAACGGCGCCGGAGCGCCCTGCTGGCGATCGTCGTCCACAGCGCGCAGACGGTGTTTTTCCTGGTCCTCCTGCTGGGGCTGGTGCTCGGGAAAGCGGGAAGGTAGGGCGTCGCGGCCGACCTCGTCGCCAACCGCGACGAGGTCGGCCCGGCGTAAGGGCAGCGGGCAGGTCAATGGCGGCCAGAGGCCGGCGACGGCGAGAGGCCATACCCCACACGGAGCCCGCGGCCCGCCGCGCGATCCAGGCCCTGCTGAAGGCAGCCGCCAAACGCGGCCTCGCCCTCAAGTAGCCAGCCCAGACCCAGCCCCGGGCCGACGCGCCCGGGGCCTGGTCCCCAGCCAGCCGGGAGGACCGGCCAGGTTGAGGAGCAGGCCCCCAGCCACCACAGGAGGAGCGATCCCATGAGGCTCGCCACCACCCACACCTACCAGACACCGACCGTGCGCGAGCGCGTGCGCTGCGGGCACCGGGTCCACGTCGGACCG
>DATJYY010000042.1:0-40548 GCA_035499395.1 Solirubrobacteraceae bacterium | reverse complement strand
CCGGCGAGCACGACCAGTCGTCATCGCCGCGCCGATCTCGCCACCCCACAAGTTGACAAGCACGAAGTCGGACCGGTCAGCCGCCGCGATCGCCGAGCGCTCCACCATGTAAGCGCCGTAGACAGCCACCAGATACGGGTTGGCCGGCACCCAGCGCATCCGATCGCCCTTCCCACGAACATGCAGATGCGGTCCAGGCACCGGACACCCAAGCTCGCGTGAACTCTCCATCAGGTGCATCTGGCCACGCCGCAGCGTCACCGCCTCCTCCACCCGGATGCCCCCAAGACCCAGCAGACAGATCAGCAACTTGTCCCGCAACGACCCGGGCGCGGCGAGCATCGCCTCGAACTCACTCAACGAGACATACGAGACCTCGCTCTGCGCCGCCCCGCGTCTCCTATGCAGCGGACGTGCGATCCGCGCGGGCGGGTCCTCCATCCACGCCACCCGCGGCCCACCAGCCTCGACAACCTCGTACAGAAGATCGTTGACCGACCCCGCGACCAAGCGCCGGGCGACCGCGTAACGATAAAAGCTGCGGATCGCCGCCAACACGGCGTCGACCCGCTCCGGCGAGCGGACCCGACCACAGCCACTGCCCGGCCTCGACACCGGACTCGTCATCAGATGAAAGCGGAACGCCCCGAGCCGCTCAGCCCATCGGACCAGGTCGTTGCGCTCGCCGACCGATCCAAGCCAGTTAGCCCACTCCGCGAGCGCCGACGCGTACTGCCGCGTCGTGCTCTCCGCACGCCCGTTCACCAGGCGCAGCCACCGCAAGAACCCATCGAACAACTCGGCGACCTCGAAACACTCGTCGAGCACCGTCCAATACCCCTGACCGCCCGGCAACACCACCCGCTGACGACTGAACGCCACCCCGCAACTGCAGCAAGCCAGGCGGACGGACACCCGGGCAGAGAACGCCTACTCGCCGGAGCAAAATCGCACAACCGAGGGCACTAGCGACGAGCAAGATGGGGGCAGAAAACGATCGCGAACCCGACTCCGGTCGGGGCAATCGCGACGCTGTCGATATCCCCGCGCCCGCGACATTGGAGCGAGTGCCGCAGCCGCCACCCTTCCGACTCAAGCCCGCTGAGCGCGTGACGCACCGCGTCTTCAGACCGCGCCCCGACGCGGCTGCGGGCGGCCAGGCGCACCCAGCGACGAACGTCGAGCAGCAGCGCGGCCATCACCAGCGCCAGCAGCCCGGCCAAAGCGGTCGCGCCGATCCCCGCGGCGGACGCCGCGAACGCGCCGGCGACAATCGCTGCCGAACTGCTCGCGGCGGCCCGGCGCAGTCGCCGGGCCTGCTGACGGCGAGGAAAGCTCGACCAGAACACCCCAAACAAGCTCGCAGCCGCCTCGGACGCACCGCCAGCTGCCTCCTGCGTCAGTTAGCACCTGCTCATGGCGAATCTCATCGCAGGCGCGTGCAGCCACGATTTGGCCGCCGTCCCGTTGGTGCGGGGCGGCCGTGTTTCTGTCTAGCCATGGCGACACGACTGCGAGCCGCGGACCGCTCAAGAGCTGCGAGCTCCTCGGCGGGGGGTCACCCTATGTCTCGGTTGCGACTAGCGCGAAGGGGCGCCGCGCAGCAACGACGCCCACATACCATCCGAGAATGGATAGCGGGGCGTCGGAGCCTTGGCGTCCGTGAGCCATTGGGTTCGCTCAGCGCTGAGTGCCCTCGGCGTGAAGACGAACGCGCCAGGCGGGCCCGGACTCACGCCGCCTTGCTGCATGCCAAACCGCGAAAAGTGGCGGAGGAACCCCGGCCCGCCGCGCTAGGCGAGTCATCGGTCCGCGCAGAGTAGGCTGCCTGGCCGTGCACTACCGGGAGCAGCAGCCGACGTTCATTCCGCCGATGCTGCTCAGCTCGGGCGCGCTGCCCAGCGGCGGCGCGTGGACGTTTGAAGTGAAGTGGGACGGTTGCAGGGCGCAGCTGCGCTACGACGGGCGCTCGGTGACGCTGCGCACGCGCAACGGCCGCGAGTGCGCGGCGGACTTCCCCGAACTGGCGGAGATCGCCCACGCGCTCGGCAAACGTCGGGTCACGCTCGACGGCGAGCTGGTGTGCCTCAGATCGGATGGCCGACCGGACTTCGGCCGGTTGCGTCACCGTCTCACCGGTTCGCCCACGCGCAGGCGTCCCGCGATGCTCCGAGCGTTCGACCTCCTCCATCTCGACGGCAACTCGACGCGCGTCCTCCCGTACGCGGAGCGGCGATCCCTGCTCGAGGAACTCGCCCTCGACGGCCCGGCCTGGCGCACGCCGGCGAGCGTGGAGGTTGAACGGAGCGAGGATTTCGTCGCTCGGGTCGAGGAACTCGGACTGGAGGGCGTCGTCGCCAAGCGCCTCAGTTTCGACCTACCTCCCCGGGCGCCGATGCACGGCGTGGGTCAAGCGAAAGCTCCGCCGTGAGGAGCGGCTCGCTGTCACCGGCGTCCGCCGAAACCGAGACGGGCACGTCGACGCGATCTTTGTCGCCCGCCACCAGACCGACGGCTCATTCACGGGTGCCGGCGCCATCGAACTCGGCCTGCGCCGTGAGCTTGTCGACCGCCTCGAGGTCCGCCTCGCCGAGGTGCCGGCGCGTCGGCGAGGGGTGGTCGCGTGGTATCCGGCCGAGGTGTCCGTGGTCGCGTCGGTACACGGATTGCACGACGGGCCGGTGCGCGATGCGATCTTGCGCCAGGTCATTGACGTCTGAGATCGGACACTCGCTGGCAGCCCGCTGGTGCACGGCGTAGGCTCCGCGCGTCATGGCACGACGCCGCAGTCTCACCTCACAGCTCTACCGGGCCGCCAGGATCTCCAACGACATCAGCGCGGTCGCATCGGGCAACCCGCGCCGGGTCGCACGCCGCGCGAAGAACGTAGCCGTCGGCCGGGCCCTCGGCCGCGGTGGGTTCTGGCGCTGGCTCTGGAAGTAGTCCCCCCCGGCGGTCCACCACCGCGTAGCTGACCGTGCGCCCGGTCGCCCCGGGTCCCGAAGCGTTTCCGACGGCAGGCGTGAGAGGCAAGACGGCAAGTCCTGACCTGCAGCGAGATAATTCGCTCGTGTCCGATCGGGATGAGGGAGACGCACTAGGCACCCCTGAGGAACTGGAGAACGGGGCCGGTGGCGAGCAGGTGGTGGCAAGGATCCCCACCGTCCACCGGATCGTCGGAGATGTGCTGCAGACGCTCGCTGATCGAGGCGACTGCGTCGTGTCCGATCTCTCGGCGGCGGTCGCTGATCGTGTCGGCCTCGACGAGGAGGCCCGCAACCTCAAGCTGCGCTCGGGCCGGCTGCTATTCGAGAACAGGATCCGCTGGGCCGGGACCATTCTCACCAAGGCACAGCTAGCCGAGTGGGTCGGACCGTCCACGCTCGGAATCACATCCGACGGACGGATGCTTCTCGAAACGACCGAGGGGCCGATCGACCGTGACTTTTTGATTCGCACGCGCCCGAGCTTCGCGGCCTGGATCGCCGACATGGGCCAGGAAGCTCCGGATTCGGCCAGCGAACCCGGGGTTGGAACGACTGCCTGGATGGTCCGGGCTGGGCGAGGCGGTATCTATGCGCCGCAATTCATCGAGGGGTCGGCCGCGATCATTGGCTGGGGTCCGGTTGGCAACATATCCGGCCTATCGAGGGAGGAGATCGCCGACCGTGTAACCGAGGCATTCCCGCAGGACACCGCTCGTCAGCGAGGACAAGCGACCAACGCCCTCTATCACCTCGCCCAAACGATGAAGGACGGCGATCTGGTGGTGACCCCCGAGCCGGCCACACGCACGATTCTGCTCGGCCGCGTCGCCGGCCCTTACCGGTACCTGGAGGAGCCAATCGCTGCTAGTGCGCCTACGTATCGGCAATGTCGCGAGGTACGTTGGTTCGCGCGCGTGTCACGTGATGAGCTCTCCTATGGCGCGCGGAACAGCACCGGGACGCTCCTCACGTTAAGTAGGCCCGGGCATGAGGCCGAGCTCCTGAGACTCGCAGAATCTCACGCGGGCGATCCACCGCCGGCTCCGGTCGAGCAGGCACGACGCACTCGGTCCGAGCCTGAGCCGGTCGCGCAACCGGTGACGATCCCACCGAACGCATCGATCCCTCGTCGGTCCTCCTTCACGGAGTTCCAGACCAACCCGAGGCGACTGATGCTGATGTTGGAGCAGCTTCATGCCGGCGACATCGCCTTGCCAGATTTCCAGCGAAGCTTCGTGTGGGCCCCTGATGCAACCCGCGAGCTTGTCGTGTCCCTGATCAGGTCGTTCCCCGCGGGCAACCTGCTGTTCCTCCAAGGCGGCGGCGCGAAGTTCAAGGCCAGGAGCGCGGAGGAGGCACCCGAACTGCAGGGACAGCCGTCGTTCCTCGTCCTCGATGGGCAGCAACGCCTGACTTCCCTTTACCAGGCGCTCTTCGGCGTCGGGCAATCAAGGTTCTTCCTGGACATCGGCGCCCTCATTGGTGGTGGTGAGGTAAACGACGCTGTACGCGTGTTCAGCGCCGACCGTGCACCGGCATTCGCATCCGATCAGTCCCAGGCCGACGCGCTCATGATGCCGTTGTCAGCGGTGCGCAACGGCGGGGCCGTTCGCTGGACCGACCGCGTCATCGCACTCAGAGCGGACGAGGACCCGCTGCACGTCCAGTCGCTGCTGCGCGATGTCGAGCAGGCATACGTGGAGCCACTCGTCCAGTACGCCTTCCCCGTGACGGTCCTCCCGGAGTCGACTGGGCTAGAAGCTGTCTGCACGATCTTTGAGACGCTCAACCGGACGGGCAGGCCGCTGACGCCGTTCGAGCTGATCAGCGCGCGGGCTTTCGCTGGCGGCCTGAGCCTTTACGAGCTCTGGTCCAACGCGCGTACCGAGTACCCGGTCCTGGACGACTTCCAGATCGAGCCGTACTACCTGCTGCAGGTGATCGCGCTACGACTCGGACCCTCGGCAAAACGGAGCACGGTGCTCTCGCTCCCGGCGGAGGACATCGAGCGTCACTGGGCTGCCGTGGTTCGGGACATGGCGGCGGCGGTGTCGTTGCTTCGCGATGAATGTGGCGTGCTGGTGGCGAAGTGGCTGCCCTATCGACCGATGCTCATCCCGCTCGCCGTCGCCTGGCGGGAGATCGTCACCGCGACCGGGCCAGGGCAGGCTGCCATGAGAGCCAAGCTCAAGCGATGGTTCTGGTGCGCCTGCTTCACCGGCGAGTACGAGAGTTCGTCCGCGACCCTGGCCGAACGCGACAGCCCGGCTCTACGGTCCTGGCTCAACGACGGCGATGAACCACCGGTCGTTCGTGATTTCGGCTGGGATCTCGAGCGTTGGCGGTCCGTCACAGTCCGCCAGCAGGGTCTCTACCGCGCGACGATCGCGCTCATGCTCAGCCAGCACCCGCGAGACTTCCACACCGCCGCTCCCCTGACCCAGGAACTGATCGAGGCCGAGAAGGTCGACGATCACCATGTCTTCCCCCGCGCCTTCCTCACCGGGCTCGGCCGGACAGGCGAGGTGGACTCAGTGTTGAACCATGCGCTGATCGACCGGACCACCAACATCCGGATCGGCAAGCGCGCGCCTTCGGAGTACCTCGCCGAGATCCGCGGGGCCATTCCCGACGATCTCGACACGGTCCTCAAGAGCCAATCCCTGCCCACGGGCGAAGCCACACCGCTAACGCGCGACGACTTCGATTCCTTCCTCAGCTGGCGCGTCGAGCACCTCGCCGAACTTCTGGCAGAGAGGACCGGCCGGGTAGAACGCCGCACCGGCGCTCCTGCACCACATTTGATCCGCCTCGACCGCCGTGTCGAGGCGATTGAACTCGCGCTCCGCCGTCTGATCTGGGACCGCCTCTCGGCGGACAGCGGATTCTCGCTCCCGCCGCACATCCAACAGAAGGTTCGCGAGCGAGTGACGGCAGCGACGCGTAAGCAGCCGGCACTCGCCCGGGAACCGCGCGACGATCTCGAGGCGCAGCTTGAGTACCTCGACCTTCGTGAGCTGCAAGACACGATCACGAGCAAGCTCTGGCCACAGTTCGCCGACGTGTTCGGGACGAAGGAAGTCCTCGTCATGCGGTTCGCGCAACTTGCGGAGCTGCGAAATGCAATTCGCCACAGCCGATCGATCACCAACGTCGTCGTGAAGGATGGTGAGGCAGCGCTCAGCTGGTTCGGCGATGTTCTTGGGTTGAGCAGCGATCGACAGTCAAACCAGCAGTAACCATGGCTTCGACGGCCATAGATCGCCACACAGCGGCCGGCCGACTCAGCGACGAGCCTGTGCAGGTGCAGTCGCGGCACGGCAGCTTCGACCACGTGATTCCGACCGCACATTCCCGGCAGCAACGAGCGTGGGCTGACGTGCCGTGGCCATGGATCTCGACAGAGCGCGTCGGTTCATCGCCGCCGTGCCCGAAGGATGTTGGACTGCCTACAAGGATGTCGCGATCGCAGCCGGTAACAGTCGCGTAGGAGATCGCGGCAGGAAACCGGGTCGCACGGGCCTCCGGAGAGAGGGCGTCTGGGTCGAGGCCAACGGACGAGTGCGCCAACGCCAACGCTTCACCGCGGACGACTGGGTCGGTTCAGGAGGAGTCGCCTGAGGCAGCCGGCTCTCGTCTGGCGACGACTCACTACAGCTCGGGCGGCTCCCACTCGTCAAGCGCCCGGCAGAGGTCGTTCAGGTGCCGGCGGGTGGCCAGCGCGTGAAGCGCCTCCTGTCCGGCCGCAGGGCAGGGTCCGGCGAGCGCCGAGGCGGCGCTCAGGACGAGATGCGCCTCACGCGCATCGGGCGCCGGCCGAACCTCGGCCACGTACCGCGCCGCCCACCTGACCGCAGCGGTTTCGGTCTGCGGGGCTCGAGCCCGCGCGAAGACGAGCAACACGAGCAGCGCGTCGGCGAGCGACAGCCTCGGAAGCTCAGCCGCCGCGGCCACGACGATGTTGGGATTGCCCGTCTTCACTGCCCTCGCGAACCTGGACACGGCATGGCCCTGAGACGTCATCTGCTGGCCGTGCGTCCGCTCGGTTGCATCGACGCATTCTGACGCACTGAGCCGAACATGTGTTCGCGTCCAATGGTCCGGGCATCGAAGCGTGAGCTCAGAGCACCGCGGGAAAAGATGAGCGGTCGCGCGTTCACCGTCCGTGTGCCGCCGCGTCCGGCCTGCTCATCGTCAAAGCACCCGCGAGGCGGTTTGCACCCGTTGCAGTCAGCTCGATGCCCACCACTGCATCTGAGGGGACCGGGCGTGGACTCTCGCGAGTGGCGAGGCCGAACGTTTCCAGAGCGCCCGGAGGATTCGAACTTCCGACCCTTCGGTTTCCGTAGACCTACGACGACCCGTGCAGGGACAGGGGTTGTCCGGGTTGCGCCACGATGGCGCATGCCACCACGCGCGGCGAAAAGGCAGACGACCCGCGCCGTATGCCTTTTCGCTGGGGAAACGGCCGCAAAGTCCGGGAAAATCCGGACGCACGATTAGTCGCAGAACGGGAAGAAAGCCCTGGAAATCAAGCTGATTCAGGTGCAGGGCCGCACGACTGAAGATCGTGGTGTCCCCAGCTCGAGTCCCACCGTCCCCGAGGCGATCACCGACTCTCTCGCACACCGGCCTGTTCACGTGCGTGCTCGCCGCCGCCTGCACGCACCTCGGCTCGGCCAGTCGCGGCGAAGATCAGCCGTCGGGCAGGACCTAACCCCGCTGGGCGATGTCTACCTCGCCAGGAACGGGGGGCGGCGTGAGGTCCTAGCGCTGGCTCTGAGCGCCGTCGCCGTCGGCCGTTGCCGACAGCGCGCCGACCGCGATCGGTACCGCGCCACTCGCGGCAGCGCGCGCAGGCGCCGGGCCTGCTGGAGGCGGGGGAAGCTCGAGAGAAGCACCGGCACAAACTCGCAGTTGCTTCGGACACGCCCCGCGGGTAACCTCGGTCGTCCCTCGGCACGGCGCGGTTCCGAAGTGCCTCTACACAGCCGGACATAGAGCACCCGGAGCGACGGGGCCATTGGGCTCTCGACCCGCTACCTGATCACCGAGAGCCGGTGATTCGGGCAGAGCGATCAAGATCCATCAGCGTTCGCGCCTCGTCACGTCTCGCGCCTCGGATCGCGAGCGAGATCGTGCTGCTCGCCACACGCCGTGGACGTCTCCTGATCTTCGATATCGACGACATCGACGCAGTCGCAGAACACCTCGCTGACGTGGTGTCGCCAGCGCCAGCGAACGTCGGCTTGGTCGATGCGCAGGAACTTGCGGAGCAGCTCGGTGTTGCCCGCGATTGGGTCTACGCGAACGCCACGCGGCTTGGTGGGGTGCGTCTCGGTGATGGCCCCCGGGCCCGATTGCGCTTCGATGCTGAGCGAGCCCGGGAGGCATTGACAGGGAACGCCGGCGGCGGCCAGCCGACGAATGGTGCGGCGTCCCGGCGCCGCCGCGGGCGGCCCCGGCGTAAGACTGCGGCCGCCGTGCCGCTGATTCAAGGAAGGTCAAGCCGGTGAGCACGGACGGGAGACAGGCGATGCTGCGGTCCGCGGCATTGCTCCGTGAATCGCTGACGCTCCTGGATACTCCACGGCACATGGCGCACACGACCGTGCACGCGGACCCGACCACGACTCGCGGCTGATGGCGCGCCCGCGGCGCGGGACGCTGAAGCGTCGGCCGACGAAGCAGGGCACGAGCTACGGCGTCTCGTTCACGTATCGTGGCGAGGAGTTCTACGTGCACTTCGGCGGGGAGTGGGAGGGATGGGACGAGGAGCGCGCGGAGGAGGAGCAGCGCTTCCTCATGGAGAAGGTCAACCGTGGCGAATGGACGCCGGCGCCAGCGCAGTCTGCTTCGACGTCCGCTCAGGCGATTGTGCCGAGCTTTCAGGTCGAGGCGTCGCAATGGCTTCACCGTCGGAAGCTCATCACCGGCGACCTGGACGGGCGCTCCAAGACGATCCGCGACCTGGAGTGGCGGCTCTCGGTGGTGATGGACAAGTTCGGCTCTGAGCCAATCGATCGCGTGGACTTCGCGCTCGCCGACGAGCTCGTCGTCGAGCTCTGCGAGGAGCGAGCGGCGATTGAGCGCGCCGCGGCGGAGGGGGTGCCGCTCACGCGCACGATGCGCGACCCTCGCACGGGCCGTCGCTATGAGGCGCGGCGGCGAGCGGTGAGCAATGGCTCGATCCGCAAGGCGCTTGATGCCGCCGAGCGCGTGCTGCGCGACGCGCGCAAGCGTGGAGCCCTGACAGGCGAGGTCCCCGCGCTCAAGTCGGCGGCGCCGAAGAGCGACCGACCGCGACGCTCGTTCCTCGAGGCCGAGCAGGTCGTTGCGGTGATCCGTGCGGCCGACCTGATCGAGGCCGAGCATCGTGGACTGACCTGGGAGACGGTGGCGCTGATCCGCGCCTCCAACCGCTCCGCGGTCTCGCTGGCGCGCGAGCTCAGGGTCTCTGACACGCTGATCCGCAAGGTTCGCCGCGGCGAGCTGTGGAGCGGGGGGCCGGAGCCGCGCAACCGCAATGACGTGCCCCGCCGGGTGATCATCGAGACGCTGATCCTTGGTGGTTTGCGTGTCTCGGAGCTCTGTGGCCTTGACGGACCGCATCTGGACCTCCCGGGCGGTCGCCTGCGTGTCCCCAGGTCGGCCACGAAGTCCGACGCCGGCGAGCGCGTCGTTCCGATCGTGCCAGCCCTCCAGAGCCGATTGACCGCGCACCGCCAGCAATACCCGACTGGCCACGGACAGCCGGCCTTCCCGACGCGCAACGGCACGCGACAGCAGCCGGACAACATCCGCTCGCGGATCCTCGGCCCGATCCGTGGGCGAGCGAACGAGCAGCTCGAGTCCGAGGGTCGGCCTCGGATCGGGCACATGACGCCGCACACGCTGCGTCGCACCTTCGCGTCGATCCTCGCTGTGTGTGATGTGCCGCCGCGGCGGGCGATGTATCTAATGGGCCACACCGATCCGACACTCACGCTCGCCGTGTATCAGCAGGTGCTGGACATGGGCAAGGGCTCGGTCGGGTTGCTCGAGCAGACGCTCGGATGCACACTGCCCGAGGCTCGCACCATTTATAACGGGGAGGCGACGGCCGGCGAGGTTCTCGGGGCGAAGCTCGGAACCGCCGCGGGAAGGGTCTCGCCGGGCCGATCGAAAGGGCGGGCGCCGAAGAACGGGCGGGCGCGACGGCGGGTTTCCGGAACGAATCCGGAACCAGGCGATCAAAATGCCTCGTCAGGCCGCGAAGAGCCAGCCATCAGGCACAAGAAAACCCCGCCTGAGCGGGGCTTTTTGAGGAGCGGCTGAAGGGACTCGAACCCTCGACCTTCTGCATGGCAAGCAGACGCTCTAGCCAACTGAGCTACAGCCGCGCGAACGACCAATTATAAAGCGGCCAACCGGCCCCGGGGCGGCGGCTCGGCTAACCGCGCTTGGCGTGGAAGCTGACGTCGTCGGGGTCGATCAGATCCGGCACGGTCCAGCCGTCGAGGTCGTACTCGTTCATGCAACGCTCGGCGAAGCCCTTGTAGGCCTCGGTGCGGCCGGTGCCCATGGCCGCGAACAGCACCTCCATCCGGATGTTCTCGTCGGAGCCGCTGTAGTTGCGCTCGTACAGCTCGTGGCGGCCGCCGAACTCGGACCCGAGCGCGTCCCACAGCAGCTTCATCAGCTTCACGCGCTCGACGGCGTCGATGCCGTTCGAGCCGCGGACGTATTGGTCGAGGTAGCGCGCGATGTCGGGGTTGTTGAAGTCGCGAGCGTTCGAGTTGATGTAGATCAGGCCGCTCGCCACGGTGTGCTCGATGATCTCCTTGACGCGGCCGTAGCCGATCGTGGAGAACAGCCGGTAGGCCATCGCGTAATCCATGTTCGGGAGCAGCGCCGACCCCTTCCATGTGTCGGGCTCGCGGGCCATCGCGCTCGCCAGGCCCCACAGCATGTTGCGCCAGGCGAGCACCTCGCCCACCTTGGCCTGCACGCCGCGGAAGTCCTTCGTGCCCGTCGCCTCAACCGCCTTCAGCAGGAGACCGCCGATGAAGTCGAGCTTGACCGCGAGGCGCACGCACCCGTGGAAGCAGAAGCGAGGGATGAATCCGGTCTGGGGGAAGAAGTTGTTGGCCTTCTCGACGTCGCCGTAAACGAACACGTTGTCCCAGGGCACGAGCACCTTGTCGAAGACGAAGATGGCGTCGTTCTCGTCGAGCCGGCTGGAGAGCGGGTAGTCGAACGGGCTACCCATCACGGCCGCGGTCATCTCATACGACGGGCGGCAGATCAGCTTCACCCCGGGCGTGTCCATCGAGACAGCGCAGATGAGCGCGAACTCCTTCTTCTGCACCGGTACCGGTCCGTGGTGGGCGATGAAGTTGAAGTGCGTGAGCGCGGAGCCGGTGGCGACGACCTTCGCGCCGCTCACGATGAGCCCGTCGTCGCGCTCCTCCTCGACATGCATGAACACATCGTCAACCTCGTGGACGGGGCGGTTGCGATCGACGGGCGGATGGATGATCGCGTGGTTCCAGTAGAGCACCCGCTCCTGGGCTTCGCGGTACCACCGCTTGGCGTTCTCCTGGTAGGGGTCGTAGAAGTCCGCGTTGGCGCCGAGCGTGGCCAGGAACGCCGCCTTGTAGTCGGGACTCCGCCCGAGCCATCCGTAGCTGAGCCTGGCCCACTCGGCGATCGCCTCCAGGTCGCCGACGCAGTCCTCGACCGTCCGTGGATACCGGAAGAACTTGTGGGTCACGCCGGTCGAGCCGGTGTCGGTCGGCGTGGTCAGGATCTCGCGCGAACCATCCGCGTGCAGTGCGTCGTAGAGCCGCGCGATCGATCGGGCGGTGTTGCGGAAGGCGGGATGGGTCGTGACGTCGTCGACCCGCTCCCCATACACATAGACCTCCCGTCCGTCACGGATGCTCTCCAGATACTCGTCTCCGGTGAACGGCTCGGTTGTCCTGGTGCTGCTCTCGAGCATCTGATCCACGGCTCCTCACGTCGGCGGTTTCTGTCAGACCGATCCTTCCACCGGTGCTCGCCCCGATCAAGCCGAGCCCAGGGGCTGTACGGAGAAGCGTGACGCTCAGTCCGGAGAGGCACCGCCGGCGAGAGCCAGTCCGAACGGGGTTCCCTCGGAGTCCTTGCAGATCGCCCAGCGCTCGCCGGGGTGAATCACCGTCCCACCGAGCGCCGCGACCCGCGCGAGCGCGCCGGCGAGATCCTCGACCGCGAAATATGGCAGCGAGAAGGAATCTCCTGGACCGCGGCCGCGGGCGTGAACTCCGATCGCCGGCCGCGGCTCGTGCGTCTGCCAGCCCTCGCCCTCGCCGTCGGCGCGGTCCTCGAACGAGGCGCCGAGCAGCTCAGACCAGAATCGGCGGGCGCGCCGGGGGTCGTCGGCCGGGAATTCGAGGAGCGACAGAACCGGGGGCATCGGAGCTCAGCTTAGGCGCTCGGCTTGGCCGCCGGCGCGCGGCGGGCGGCGGGGTGGGGGTCCGTGCCGTCAGTGCCGTCCTCGCGCTGACGCCACAGCGTGTGCATGGCCCGGGCGGCCTTTGATCGCGAACAGCAACTGACGCTTGGCGGGTCAGCCGGTCCCGCCACCACGTCGCCGCGACCCGCACCGGGCACGAGCGCCCACACTTCAGCGGTCCAGCCAAGGGGGAGCGTCATCGTGTGCGCTCGTCCGTACGCGCGGTTTGCGGGCGGAACCCGTACGACGACGTCCGCGTAACGCCCGTCCGTAGCCACACCCGCCCTCGCGGCGCCGGAAGAGGAACTTGGCCCCGGTCCCGCGTCGCTGCTCCCACACCCGCCGAGGACGGCCAGCGCGATCGGAACGGCAGCCCGCCAAAGCTCACCCCGTCAGTCCAGCACACGATCCCGGATCGACGAGCTAGTGCCCCGCTACGAACCGCGCCACGTCGGCTCTGGTGAGAAAACCGTGAGTGACTCCCACGCACACGTCGGCGGCCTGCACCACGGCCGGCTGATGGATGTCAATCCCCGCACTGGCGAGCATCTCGTGGGTCAACTGTCCGCTGCTCGGGTCGGGGAACCTAGGGAACCCGTGACTGCGTAGACAGCGGGCGAAGGCGAGCTCGGCCGTGATCTGCGCCTGACTCGGCGGCGCGCTCTGGCTGTGCGTGCCGCCGCGCGGCAGCAGGTGCTCGCAAGCCGTCAACGCCGAGTGAAACGCGGGCGACTGCTCGGTGGTCGGGTCGAGCGCCGACTTGAACGCGTGGGGGGACGTCGCAGGGTCGGGGAAGCTCGGCACCCCGTGCGAGCGCATGCAGTCGGCGAACCTGACCGCACCCTGGACCTGTTGCTGGACTTGAGCCTGACTGGGCTGGCCACCCGAGGTGGACGAGCCCGACGAGGTCGAGCCGCAACCGGCGATCGCCACGACGGCGGCGATCCCGGTCGCGGCCGTCCGAAGACTTGCTGTGGTTCTGAACATGACGCAGGTGATAGCCCGCGCCCTGTCACACGAGTGCAACACGGCTGCGCCGACCCGGTGGTGCCCAACGATGACGCGCCTGTGTGATGGCGCTGTTATGTGTCGTGGTGCACGATGTCGGGGTGCGCGTGCTGGTGGTCGAAGATCATGTGGAGCTCGCCCGCGACATCGCCGAAGGGCTGCGGGATCGCGGCATCGCGACCGACCTCGCGTACGACGGTGCGACGGCGCTGCACAAGGGTGGGGTGTACCGATACGACGTGATCGTGCTCGACCGCGACCTGCCGGCTGTGCACGGCGACACCGTTTGCGTGGCGCTCCGCGATGGCGGGTCGGAGGCGCGGATCCTGATGTTGACCGCGTCGGCGACGATCGGCGATCGCGTCGAAGGTCTGAACCTGGGTGCGGATGACTATCTTCCGAAGCCGTTCGCGTTCGAGGAATTGGTCGCGCGGCTGCATGCCCTGGCCCGGCGCGCGCCGGCCGGGCCGCCGCTGTTGGTGAAGGGCGATCTGTTGCTCGATAGGGCCCGGCGGCAGGCGACCCGGGCGGGACGGGAGCTTTCGTTGACGCGCAAGGAGCTGGGTGTACTCGAAGTGCTGCTCGCGGCCGACGGCGCAGTCGTCAGCGCCGAGGAGCTGCTCGAGCGGGTGTGGGATGAGAACGCCGATCCGTTCACGCGCACGGTGGCGGTGACCCTCGGGCGCTTGCGCCGCAAGCTCGGCGCTCCGGAGGTGATCGAGACGGTAGTCGGCGCCGGCTACCGCGTGCGATGACGCCCACATCTTTCTCGAGCGCCGTGCGGCGCCTCTGGCCCCGGCGGATGCGCTCCCGGCTCGCCGTCTTCTACACCGTCCTGTTCCTGCTGGCCGGGGTGGTCCTCCTCGCGCTGACCTACACCCTGGCGGCGGCGGTGCTGCTGCCGGCCGCGGCGCCGGCGCCCAAGCTGCTTCCGCCGCAGGAGCGGGCGCTGATGGCGCTCTGCAAACCGCTGCCCACATCCCCGTCGCTGCTCGCGAAATGCAACCACTTGATCGACATCGTCGGCGCCGGCCCCAAGGCGCACGGGGACGAGCTTGCCGCGCTGCGGTTCGCGTCGGTGATTGGCCTCGGGATCCTGGTAATCGCCGCGGCCGGCCTCGGCTGGCTCGCGTCGGGGCGAGCGCTGCGACCGGTCCGGTCGATCACCGAGGCCGCCAGGCGCGCTTCGGAGCTACGGCTCGGTCAGCGACTCGCGTTCACCGGCCCCGACGACGAGTTCAAGCAGCTGGCCGACACGTTCGACGTGATGCTCGAGCGGCTCGATGCGGCGTTTACCAGTCAGAAGCGGTTCGTCGCCAACGCGGCGCACGAGTTGCGCACCCCGCTCACCGCGATGCGAACGGCGATCGAGGTCACGCTCTCCAAACCGACGAGGACGCCCGAGCAGCTGGAGGCGATGGCGACTCGGGTCAAGCGATCGGTCGAGCGGGCCGAGGCCACCATCGAGGCTCTCTTGACGCTCGCCACGAGCGAAGTCGGCCCGGGCGCCAACGAAGCGATCGATCTGGCAACCGCGGCTGAGGACGCGCTCGACGGCGCGCAACCGGCCATCGACCAGCGAGGTATCAAGGTCGACGCCGTGCTGGAGCCGGCGCCCGCCCGCGGCGACCGAGTGCTGGTCGAGCGCATGATCGCCAATCTCGTAGAGAACGCCGTGCGCCACAACAACCCCGCCGGCTGGATTGGAGTCCGCACCAGGCAGCAAGTCGACAGCGCCGTGTTCGAGATCGCCAACACGGGGCCCACCGTCCCCGCCGAGGAGATCCCAACCCTGTTCGAGCCGTTCGCCCGGGCCGAGCAGCGTCTGAACTCGAACGATGGCGTCGGGCTCGGGCTCTCGATCGCGAGCGCGATCGCCCGCGCGCACAGCACCACAATCACCGCTCGGCCCCGCCCCGGCGGTGGGCTCGAGATCTCGGTCGCGATCCCCACGAGCCGACCTGACCGGGTCGGAGCCGATGCGCCCGCTCCTGGTCCTCAGGCATACGAGGAGGCGACGACCGGAATCGAACCGGTGTAGACGGCTTTGCAGGCCGCTGCGTAGCCACTCCGCCACGTCGCCGCGGGAACGTAGGGTAGCGGCGCGGGTGGTCCGGACGGGTGCGCGCGGAGTGATGTTCGGCTGGCGTTAGCCGCGCGCGGCTCGTGTTCTCAGGACCACGCCGCTGCCGAAGGGGTCGCGCACGAGCATGCCGTCCGGCGCTGGGCTGCCGGGGATCGACGCCGCCTGCACACGTGCGAGTACTGCCGCCAGCTCGCGCTCGTCCGGTAGCTCGACCGCGAATGACCGCAGCCCAACGGAGCCGCTCGGCGCCGCGGTGGCGCCGGCGCTATGCCAGGTGTTGAGCCCGATGTGGTGGTGGTAGCCGCCCGCCGACACGAACAGCGCGCCCGGATAACCCCGAACCATCACGTCGAAGCCGAGCACGCCGTGGTAGAACGCCTCCGCCTCGGCCAGGTCCGCGACCTGAAGATGGACGTGCCCGATCGTCGTCCCGGAGGGGACGGTCGTCTGTAGCTCCGACGCGCCACGTAGCTCGCCGAGCACGTCGTTGAGGTCCAGCGCCAGCGTCGACATCTGGAGCTGATCGCCGGCATACGGCCATTCGGCGCGCGGGCGATCGCGATAGATCTCGATCCCGTTGCCGTCGGGATCGGACAGATACAGAGCCTCGCTGACCAGATGGTCAGAGGCGCCGTCAAGCGGCCAGCGGGCCTCGGCGAGGCGGGCGAGCGCGAACGCGAGGTCGAGCCGCGTCGGCACCAGGATCGCCAGGTGGTACAGGCCGGGAGCGCGGCGGTTCAGGCGCGCGGCCGAGCTGTCGCCGCGCAGCTCGATCAGCGCCGGCTCCCCGGTCGCGCCGAGCGCGAGTGTCCCGTTGTCGAGCTCGCTCGCCCGCAGCCCGATCGCGCGCTCGTAGAAGGCCCGCGAGCGATCGAGGTCGGTGACGGTTAGCGCCACCGTCCCGATCGCGCTCGCGGGGTCGATCCGCGCCGTGACGTTGCCCTCGACAGGTGTCGGTGTGGCGGCCATGGTTACGCACTCACCGGGGCGGAGGGCTGGAAATTGGCCACTAGGCCATTCATAACCTCGGCCAGCTGCTCGCGGGTCCCGGGATCCGTGAGCTCGCCGTCCGGGCCGAACCGGTCCGCGGCCTTGGGAATCGCCAGCTCGAGGTCGAGCACGCGGGCGCCGGCGAGACCGAGCGACTTGCGCAGGTGGTCCTGCGCCCACACGGCGCCGTAGTCGGTGACGCTCGCGCCGATCACCGCGACCGGCTTCCCCCACAGCGACGATCCCGGACCGAACGGGCGCGAGGCCCAGTCGACGGCGTTCTTGAGATGCCCCGGCATGCTGCCGTTGTACTCGGGGGTCGAGATCAGCACCAAGTCGGCGCCTGCGATTTCGTCACGAAGGCGCGTCACCTCACCGTGAGGATCTTCGGTGTCGTCGTCCTCGTTGTAGTGGGGAAGGCGGTCGAGGCCCTCGAACATCTGGACCTCGACGCCGTCAGGCGCAACCTCCGCGGCGGCACGCAGCAGCCCCGTGTTGTGCGACGCCCTGCGCAGGCTTCCGGAAATCGCCAGGATCCGCATTCGCGGTTACGCAGCCTTCACTGCGGAAACGCTCAGCAGCAGCTTGACCTCGTTCGAGACGAGCAGGTTGCCGTTCGGGAGCGTCTGGTTCCACTTCAGATCGAACTCGCGGCGGTCGATGATGCCCTCGAGCTCGAGGCCGATGCGCTCATTGCCCCACGGGTCGGCGCCGCCCTCGGCGACGACTCCGGTCAGCTCGATCGGCTTCGTGATGCCCTTGATCGTGATCTCGCCATTCAGGCGGATCTTGCCGCCATCGATCGCTTCGCCGGCGGTGGAGTGGAAGCTGATCTGCGGATGGGTCTCGGCGTCGAAGAACTCAGCCGAGGCGAGGTGGCCGTCGCGATTGGGGTCGTTCGTGTCGACGGTCGCGACCTCGACGGTGCCCTGGAGGACGGGCGCCTCACCGGTGGCGTCGACATTGCCCTCGAACTTCTTGAAGGCGCCGCGGACGGTGGCGATTCCCATGTGGCGGACCTCGAAGCCAACGCTCGAATGCGCAGGATCGACGTTGTAGGTACCGGCGGGAATGGTGTCTAGGGAAATGCTGGTGGCAGACATTGGGCTCCGTTTGACGGGGGTTGATTGAGTCTGCAACTATCCTAGCATAATTAGTTGCGGCATCAAGCATCCGCGTCGGCGGCGACCACGCGCGTCCGACCGGGAGCGGCTATTCGACCGTGCATGAGCCGCCGCGCTGGGCGCCCGGGAGGCGGGCGAGCAGTGTGGCAAGTTGGCCGGTCTCGTCGGCGTCGAAATGCTCAAGGAAGAGCCGGCGGATGCTGCCCACGTGGGTGCAGCCCGCGTCACGGAGCTTCTCGAAACCGCCGTCGGTCAGCTGCGCATAGGAGACGCGGGCGTCGCTCGGGCACGAGACGCGCTCAATGAATCCCGCGGCGACGAGGCCGTCCACGAGCCGGGTTATGCCGGACCGGGTGAGCATCGTGCTCTCGGCGAGGGCCGACATCGGGAGCTTGCGATCCGGCGCCTGGGCCAGGTACAGCAGCACCTCGTAGTCGCGCGTGGTGATGCCGTGCTCGGAGATCAGTTCCGCGTCGAGCAGCCGGACGATCGTCGCGTGACTCTGGAGATAACTCCGCCAGGCTTCGAGCGCGACGCCCTCGAGGCTCGAAGCACCGTCCTCGGTCCGTGGGGCACACGCCCCCGCAGGAACCTCGATCGCGGTAGTTGTGTCCATAGCGTCGATTGTAGTTGACCGGTCAACGGATCCGGGCGGTCGCCGGCGCCCCGGCACACGTGTGGCTACGCTAGCGCCCAATGATCGAGATCGCCACCGGCCTGTGGCATTGGACCGCGCGGCGCGATTCGATCGGCACCGAGGTGAGCTCCTACTACCTCCAGGCCGAGCGCGTGCTGATCGACGCGATGATCCCGCCCGAGGGCCTCGAGTGGCTCGAGCAGCACGGCCCGCCCGAGCACGCGATCCTCACCAATCGCCACCACGATCGCGACGCCTGGCGGATACGCGACGCGTTCGGATGCACCGTCCACTGCATCAGCAACGGTGTTTACGAGATCGAGGGGCGCGGTCCGGTGGAACCGTTCGAGTTCGGCGATCAGCTGCCGGGCGAGATCATCGTCCACGAGGTCGACGCGATCTGCCCCGACGAGACCGCGCTGCACATCCCGCGCCATCGGGCGCTGGCATGTGCCGACGGGGTCGTGCGCTGGGAGGGCGGGGACGAGCTGCAGTTCGTTCCCGAGTTCCTTATGGACGACCCGGATGAGACCACGCGGGGTCTGCGCGATGCCTATCGCGGGCTGCTCGACCTCGACTTCGAACTGCTGCTGCTCGCGCACGGCGACCCGATCGTCGGAGGTGCGCGGGACGCGCTCCGCGCGTTCGTCGAAGGCGCCGCGTAGTCATGTGAGCCACGGAATCCACTCACATCTCAGTGATGAAGACTCATATTTGATGAGGCTTTAGTCTGAGATACGTTACGCTGGGCGCGAATGCTCCCCTGGGTGTTCCTGGCAACCCTCAACCTCGCTCAACGGCTGACGCCGAACGGGCTCCAGGGGCGCGTGTCGGCGGCGATCACGCTCGCGCTATTCGGCCCGCAGGCGCCGATGCAGGCGCTGGGCGCGCTCACGATCGGGCACACGAGCTTCCGCGTTGTGTTTCTGGCGTCCGCGGTGATCGCGGTCGCGGTCGCGATCTGGCTCGAGACCCGGAGACGTCAAGCGATCCCCCAGACGTAGGCCGCCAGGCAGTCGCTTCAGCCGACGAGCAGGACCAGCTTGCCGCGAACGTGGCCGGTCTCGCTCAGCCGGTGGGCCGCGGCGATCTGGTCGAGCGGAAACGTCCGCGCCACGGTCATACAGAACCGGCCGGCCTCGATCAGCTCGCCGATGTCCGTGAGCGCATGCACGGCACGCACAGTGCTCGGGTCCACCCCGGCGCTGTAGCGCACGCCAGTCGCTTCGGCGCCTGCGGGATCGGCGACCGTCACTACGTACTCAGGGCCGCCGGCGAGCTCGACGAGCGCGGGGAGGGCGCCGCCACCGGCCGCGTCCACCGCGGCGTCGATGCCATCCGGCGCCAGCTCACGTAGTCGCGCGGCCAGGCCCTTGCCGTACGTGGTCGGCTCCGCGCCCACCGATCGGAGGTACTCGTGGTTCCCGGGGCTGGCCGTGCCGATCACGCGGGCGCCGCGCGCCGCCGCGATCTGTACGGCCGCGCTGCCGACCGCGCCGGCGGCGCCGTTGATGACCACCGTGCTGCCGGCGCCGACACCCACGAGGTCGAGCGTGCGCACGGCCGTCTCGACCGCGACCGGGAGGCCGGCGGCACCTGCGAAGTCGAGCGACGGCAGGATCGGCGCGTACTCCGCCGACAGCGCGAACTCGGCCGCGCCGTCGAAGCCGGCCGCGAACCCGAACACCCTGTCGCCGATCGCCACGTCCGTGACCCCGTCGCCGACCTCGTCGACCACGCCCGCGACCTCACCCCCGGTCCTCCGTGGAAGGTCGCCGCCCCTGATGCCGCTGCGCAGCTTCCAGTCGATCGGGTTCACTCCGACGGCGCGAACCGCAACCCGGATCTGACCGGCGGCCGGATGCGGGTCGGGGAGCTCGACGACCTCGAGCACCTCGGGGCCGCCGAACTGGCGGTACTGGATTGCCTTCATGTGACGCTAGTCCGAAAGCGCGGCTGTCCGCTCAAGCTCACGGTCGATCAGCACGCGGCGCAGGATCTTGCCCGACGGCGACTTCGGAATCTCCTCGACGATCTCGACCGCGCGTACCTTCTTGTACGGCGCCACGCGCTCGGCGACGAACCGGGTCACCTCGTCGGGGGTGAGCGCCGCGTTCGCGACCACGAACGCCTTGGGGATCTCGCCTGCCTCCTCGTCGGGGAGAGGGATGACGGCGGCGTCGTCGATCGCGGGATGCTCGAGCAGCAGCGCCTCGAGCTCGGCCGGCGCGATCTGGTAGCCCTTGTACTTGATCAGCTCCTTGATCCTGTCGACGATCCAGAGCGCGCCGTTTTCGTCGAGTCGCGCGACATCCCCGGAGTGGAACCAACCGTCGTCGTCGATCGCGTGGGCGGTCGCATCGGGGTTGTTGAGGTAGCCCTTCATCACCTGGGGGCCGCGGATGCAGAGCTCCCCCGCCTCACCATCGGGGACATCCTCCTGGCTTGCGACGTCGACGATCCGGCATTCGGTGTTCGGCACGGCGGGTCCGATCGAGCCCGGCATCGTCCCGGCGAGCTTGTCCGAGACGGAGTGCGTGACCGGGCTCGTCTCGGTGAGCCCGTAGCCCTGCTGCATGTGACAGCCGAGCCGCTCTCCGCACGCTACCTCGAGCTCGGCCGACAGCGGCGCGGCCCCCGAGTTCATGTACTCGAGGCTCGACAGGTCGTACTCGTCGACGAGCGGGTGCTTGGCCAGCGCGAGCACGATCGGCGGGACGACCCACGCGCGCGTGATTCTGTAGTCCTGGATCACCCGCAGGAACTCGGCGAGGTCGAACCGCGGCATCGTCACCACGGTCGCACCGCGGAACAGCGGGATGTTCATGAGGACGACGAGGCCGTAGATGTGAAAGAACGGGAGCACCGCGATCGCACGCTCGGCCGCGAGCTCGTCGTCGCTCTTGGGCGAGACATCCGGGTGCGTGCACTGTGCGATATTCGCGGCCAGGTTCCGGTGAGTGAGCATCACGCCCTTTTGTAGGCCGGTGGTGCCGCTCGAATACGGGAGCGCGATCAGGTCGTTGGCGGGATCGATCTGCACATGGGGTGGCTCGCCCCCCGGCTGCACGAGCGACGCGAACGGAGTCGCGCCGGCGGCCTCGCCGTACACGAAGATCTCCTCGACGGCCGAGTGCCGTGCCGCCGCGGCCGCCTTCTCGAGCAGCTCGGGCGCCGTAACCATCAGGCGCGCGCCCGAGTCCACGAGCTGCTTGGCGAGCTCGTCCTCGGTCAGCATCGGGTTCGCCGTCGTGTTCACGCCACCGGCCGTGGCGATGCCGTGAAACGCGACCGCGTACTCGGGCCGGTTGGGCGCGAGGTGGGCGAACACGTCCCCCTTGCGAAAGCCACGCTCGGCCAGCCCCGCGGCCAGCCCGCGTATCGACTCGGTCAACTCCGGGTAGGTGATAGTCCGCCCGCTCGACCCGTCGATCAGCGCCGCCTTGTCCCCTCGCTCGCCCGCGCGCGCGAGGACGAAATCGGTGAACGGCATATCTGGAATCTCGATGTCCGGAAACGGGCTGCGGATCATTCGAGGACCCTCCTGGCTCGAGTTTTGCGCGAGTCTACGCCCGCTTCGGTGAGCCCTGGCGAGCTGCAACGCCAGGCCGTCGGTTGCGGCGGCCCGATGTGTGTTTCAGCCGTCCACCCTCGCCGGCACAAGTTGCTGGTGATGTTGCACCTCGACGAGGGAGGCAACAACGCCGACAGCGAGCGGTTCTTCGATCACATGGGAGCCCGGCGCCTGGTCGCCGAACGACGACCTGACATGCACTTTCGGCGGTGCCGTGCGAGGTGCCCAACGGGGCGACGACGGCGATGAACTGCTAAACCCGCCCGGGTGGCGACCGAAGGCGAGCAAAGGTTCGAGACGCTGAGGCTGCCCGGGCGCCCGGACGTGGTCGCGCCGGATGGGTCCGACGTGCGCGTGCTGCTCGCCGTCGCCGCCGGGGGACTTGCGCACTTCGAGCTCGGATCGGGGGAGACTTCGATGGCGGTCGAGCACAGGACCGTTGAGGAGATCTGGTACTTCCTGCGGGGGAGAGGGGAGATGTGGCGGAAGTCCGCCGAGCAGGAGGAGGTTGTCGAGGTGTCGGCTGACGTCTGCGTGACGATTCCACTCGGCACGCGGTTCCAGTTTCGGTCCCTGAGCCCTGAGCCCCTTGCGGCCGTGGGAGTCACAATGCCGCGCTGGCCTGGAGACGGGGAGGCGATCGCCGTCGACGGACCGTGGGAGCCGACAGTCAGGCGATGAATTCGCTGACGGTAAGTGAGTGTCAGCCGCGCGTGGGGCGGAGTCAGACGGCGGGATCGAGCACGTCTCGAGGCGCGCTGGAGGGCGCGGTCTTGGTTCCCGTGGTCCTTAGAGGATTGGCGGGCAGGAGAATCGAGACGCCAAGCCCGGCGAGCGCCACCGCGCCCAGGACAATCATCGCCGCGACATAGGTGCCGTTCCCGGAGGCGAGGTTGGAGACCAGAATCGTCCCGGCAATGGCGGTGCCGAACGACGAGCCGAGGTTCGAGATGCTGCGCGACAGCCCGGATATCTCGCCCTGCTTCTGCTCGGGGAACGCTCCCTGGACGATGTTGACCGACGGGGTCAGCATCACGCCGAGCCCGAGGCCGATCAGCAGCAGTCCGGGCGCGAACGCCCACGGGCTGGACGAGGCGGCATGGACGAGTCCGAGCAGAAGGCCGATACCCACCGCCGTCATCACGAAGCCCGCCGCGATCAGCGTCTTCTGGGGGTACTTCTTGGCCAGCCGCTCGGCGGCGAGCGAGGAGACAAGGACGCCGAGGGTCGCCGCGGTGAAGATCACTCCGGTCTTGATCGCGCTGTAGTGGCGTTCGGTCTGGAGAAACACCGACACGACGAACGACACGCCCATCAGCAGCAGCCACTGGAAGTTCTGCGTGATCAGGCCAAGGTTCGACGTCCGGTTTTTGAACAGGTCCAGCGACAGCAGCGCCTCCTTGCCGGCTCGCTCGCGCGAGCGGATGAAGACAAAGAAGCCGGCCAGGAACGCAGCGCCGAGCAGGAGGAACACGACCAGCAGCGTGTTGTTGACCCCAGCCTGGAGGATCCCGAACACCAGGCAGAACATCCCGACCGCCGACAGGATCGCCCCGACCGTGTCGAAAGGCCGCTTCGGATCGGGCGGCACCGGATCGACGACTCGCCGTCCAAGGACGATGATCGTTCCGACCACCAGCGCCTGGAACACGAACGCAGCCCGCCAGCTGATCCCAGAGGTGATCAGACCGCCGATCAGCGGCCCCGCAGCCGCGCCGATGCCTCCCAAGCCGCTGATCACGCCGAACGCCTTCGCCCGCGACTCGATCGACGTGAACGCCATCGTCGTGAGGATGTACACGGGAGGAATCAGGAACGCGGTGCCGACGCCCTGGAACACCGAGTTACCGAGGATCAGAATTCCGAGACCGGGGGCGATCGCGCTCAACACGGTGCCGATCCCGTAGAGCACGAGGCCGCCGAGGAAGCATCGCTTACGGCCATAGCGGTCGGTCAGCTTGCTGCACGGAATCATCAGCACGGCCATGATCACGAGGAACAGCGTGATGCAGGTCTGGACGCCCTTCACGTCCGTGTTGAGGTCGTGGCTGATGTCGTTGATCATCACGTTCATGTTCGAGCCCGCGAAGCTGCAGATGAACTGAGCGAGCGCGAGCGGCGCGATGAACGCGCGCGGAGATCCGACCCAGCTCGCCGTCGCCCCCGAGTCGTCGATCGATGTCTGGCTCACCTCCCGGAACGATCCTGCGCCGCCCCGGCGGGGCATCACCCGAATGGGATGACCGTCAACTGTGAAGAGCTTCTGACCCTGTTGCAGCCTGGCACCAACGGGTCTGAGAACGGACTACCAGTTAATCTGGGACTCCGATCCAGGTGTAACACGGAGAACGCGAATGATCTTGATCTGCTACGACGGCTCCCCCGATTCCCGCGCGGCGGTGGAGCGCGCGGCCGAGTTGTTCGGCGAGGAGCCGGCGACGGTGCTCACCGTGTGGGAGCCGTTCGTCCAGATGGCCGCCCGAACCTCCCTGGGCATCGGCCTCGTGCCGTTCACCCCGGACCCTGAAGAGATCGACGAGGCCAGCGCGAAGGCGGCGGAGGAGACCGCCGCCGAAGGAGCCGAGCTCGCGCGGGGGCTCGGGATGACCGCCCAGCCCAAGTCCGTCTCGGAGTCGAACACCACTTCCCGCACGATCCTGTCCGAGGCCGACGCGATCGATGCCGCCGCGATCGTGATGGGATCGCGCGGGCTGACCGGCGTCAAGTCGCTGCTGCTCGGCAGCGTCTCACACGAGGTCGTCCAGCACGCGGATCGTGCGGTGGTCGTCGTTCCCTCCCCCGAGATCGCCGCTTCGCGCGCACGGGTGGCGCACGACGGGGGCGCGGCTTAGCGCTCGCCCCGAACCGGGGCACACGGCGCGTCGAAAACGAATCGGTCCGGGGGTGAGACGGCACGAGTCGCGTCATGTCGAGCTCGCCGGCCAGCGCGAACAGCGCGGCGGCGAGCCACAGAGTCCGCGCGAGGCCGGCGAACGCGATCGTCGTGCCCCAGACGACGATGGCCCAGATCACGACGCGTCCGAGCCGGCGCGCGATCCCGAACATCATCGCCACCGGGTCGATCGCGAACGATCCCTGGTTGCTGCGGACGTGACGCAGCCCCTCGACGATCGAGTCTCGGAGTCGCTCGTGCCGCGCCAGCTCGTGGGGCGGCTGCGGGGACACCGGGAGCCCGGGCCACGGGCGAGCCCATCCCGCATGTGACCGGTGTGCGCACGGGCGCGAACGCCCGCGCGCGATGGCACGGTGTCGGCATGTCAACTGAATCAGCTGCGCCATCCCAGGTCGTACGCCACGAGCCTGCGCCGGAGATCAGCGGTCCCGGTACCGACGAGCCACGGACCGTGGCCTCCGCAGCCGCCACTCCTCCGGCGCCGCCGGCTCAGGGCGAATATCGCCCCGACCCGGACCGGTGGATGGCGCTCGCCGTCGTCCTTGCCGCCGGGTTCATGACCTTGCTCGATGTCTCGATCGTCAACGTCGCGCTGCCGAGCATCGAACGGGGGCTGCACGCGCAGCAGAACGAGCTGCAGTGGATCGTCGCGGGCTACGCATTGGCGTTGGGGCTGCTGCTCGTGCCGGCGGGACGGTTCGGAGACGCGCACGGCCGGCGGCCGGTGTTCATGGTCGGGGTGGCGCTGTTCGTGGTCGCGAGCGCGGCCTGCGCCCTGGCGCCGACGGCGCTCGCCCTCGTGCTGACGCGAGTCGTCCAGGGGTTCGCCGGCGGTCTCATAACCCCGCAGATCTCGGGCCTGATCCAAAGCCTGTTCAGAGGCGAGGAGCGCGGCAAGGCGTTCGGCCTGTTCGGCGCGACCATCGGCGTGTCGAGCGCGATTGGCCCTCTCGCCGGCGGGGCGCTGATCGCGTTGTTCGGCGCCCACAACGGCTGGCGGGCGGTGTTCTTCGTCAACCTGCCGATCGGCGCGGGCATCCTGCTGCTCGCCCGCCGATACCTACCGGCGCCGACCGCGGCCGAGCGCCGGGCCCAGGCGATGGATCCGCTTGGCGTCATCCTGTTGGGGGCGGCGATCCTGTGCATCCTCGTGCCGTTCATCGAGCAGCGCACGTGGCACAGCTCGCTACGGGTGGCGTTGTTCCCGCTGGGCGGGCTGCTGTTGGTCGTGTGGGTGCTGCATGAGCGCCGCTACGGCCGCACCCACGAGCCGCTCGTGTCGCTCGACCTGTTCCGGATCCGCCCCTATGCGCTCGGCGCCCCGGTGGGTCTCATCTTCTTCGCGGGGTTCATCGCGCTGTTCTTCATCCAGACCCAGTACCTGCAGCTCGGGCTGGGCTACCCCGCCTGGAAGTCCGGCCTCGCCGTCACGCCGTTCGCCATCGGCAGCGCGCTGGTGGCGTCGGCCGGCAGCCGGCAGGCGCTGCGCCGCGGCCCCAAGCTCGTGGCCTTCGGGCTCGCGATGGTGCTCGTCGGGCTGGCCGGCGTCTGGCTGGCGGTGCGCGCCCACCCCGGCTACGACGTCGCGCTGTGGATCGCGCTGCCGCTGCTGATCGCCGGCATCGGCAGCGGGCTCGTGATCTCGCCCAACCTGACCCTCACGCTGTCCGGGGTGCCGGTCGAGCGCGCCGGCAGCGCCGGCGGCGTGCTGCAGACCGGTCAGCGGATCGGCTCAGCCGCCGGGATCGCGATCACCGGCATGGTCTTCTATGACCAGCTCGCGTCATCCCACGGCGACTTCGCCTCGGCGTTCCGCGACGGCATCATCAGCATCGCCGCGTTCGTCGCCGCCGCGCTCGCGCTCGTACTGGCGGACGCGTTCACCCGCGACACTTGATCAGCTTGAGCGCCCGCGCCCGGGGACAAGGAGGCGTAGTTCTGTTGTTCGGAGGGTTCCGAGAGTCACCGTCGCCGCTGTCCCGCTTCGTGCCGTAGAGAATCCGGCTGCGCCCCAGTGCTGGGTTCGTGTGGTCCGAGAGGGCGAATCGTGGGAGTGACACGGACAGCGGCGCCGATCAGGTTCGCGCCGGCTCCGGCTGCGGCTCCGGCTCCGGCTCCTGTGGAGCTCCCGCCGGGCGTCCGGCGGCCACGAAGTCTCGCGACCGCACCAGGGCATACCCCGCGACGGATCCGGCGGCTGCGACGGCGACGCCCACCAGCGCGATCGTGTCGAAGCCCGTCACGAACGCGTGGTGCGCGGCGTGCGCCAGCTTGGCCTGGTCGGCGGCCGGCACGGCCTGCAACGCGCGGCCCGTCCCGCCCGACGCGACGGCCCGCGCGAGCTCGTGGAGGTGCGGCGACGCGGGCGTGCCCGCGATGAGCGGCGTGAGCGTCGATTCGATCTTTGATTGGAAGATTGAGCCGAGAGCGGCTATTCCGGTGGCGAGCCCGAGCTGGCGGGCTGTGTTGCTTGCGCCCGATGCCATGCCGCTCAGCTGCGGCGGTACGACGCCGACGGCGGTTGAGGCCAGCGCCGGGGTGGCGAGGCCTATTCCGATGCCGGCCAGGATCTGGCCGGGCAGCAGCGCGGTCCATCCGGACGTGTCGGACAGGTTCGCCATCAGCAGCAGCCCGACGGTCACGAACGCGAGCCCGGTCCCGAGCAGCAGTCGCACCGGCACCCGGGCGGTTAGTCGGCCGCTCATCGGCGAGACGAACAGGATGGGCGCGGTGACCGGCAGTGATCGGAGCCCGGCTTCGAACGGCGAGTAGCCCAATACGTTCTGGAAGAAGAGTGTGATGTAGAGGAACATCGAGAAAATCGATGCCGACAGCGCGAAGCCGACGGTCGTGACGCCGGTGAAGGCCGGCTTGCGGAATAGCGAGAGGTCGAGCAGCGGGTCGGCGGCGTGGCGCTCGACCACGACGAACAGGATGAGCAGCAGTGCGGAGGCCGCGAAGCAGCTGATGATGAGTGCGCTGCCCCAGCTCTCGTCGTTCCCGCGGATCAGTGCGTAGACGAGCAGAAAGAGCGCGGGGCATAGCAGCACGACACCGCGGATGTCGACGCCGGAGGCGGCAGGGTTGCGCGACTCGCGCAACCGTAGGCGCGCGACCAGGAGCGCGGCCAGGCCGATCGGCACGTTTACGAAGAAGATCCAGCGCCACGACAGCGCGTCCACGAGCGCGCCGCCCACGAGCGGCCCGGTCGAGACCGCCAGGGCTGTGGTCCCGCCCCAGATGCCGAGTGCGGTCCCGCGTTCGCGACCCTGGAATTCCTGCGCGATCAGTGCCAGCGACGTGCCGAACATCATCGCCCCACCGATCCCTTGCGCCGCGCGCGAGATTTCCAGAAACAGCGGGTCGGGAGCCAGCCCGCAGGCCAGCGACGATGCGGTGAAGACCGCGAGCCCGAGCATGAACACGAGCCGGCGGCCGACCTTGTCGGCCAGCGATCCCGCCGCCAGCAGAACGCCCGCGAGGGTCAGTGCGTAGGCGTCGATCACCCACTGCAGGTCGCTGAAGTTGGCGCCGAGGCTGCGCTCGATCGACGGCAGCGCGACGTTGACGATCGTCACGTCGAGCAGCAGCATGAAGATCGCGATACAGCTTGCGAGCAGGGTCCACCACTTGCGTTCCATTGGTACTGCCTCCTTCAGAGGTGTCGTGTCTAAGTCTGCGTGACGCGCGCCCGCGTCGCGCCCGTGTATGCCCCGGGCACGTTCGTGGTGGGGTCTCGGCCGTCCGCACCCTTCGTATCCGCACCACGCGATGTGCGGTGAACGCGGGGAGGAGTGCCGCGATGGCACTCGCGCGGTGCCTGACATCGAAGGCTAGCTTGCGTCATAAAAGACAGCGTACTCGAGACTCTGGCTTTTTTCAAGCAAGTCAGCTATGATCACTTCCGTGCTTCACCGTGACTATCCAGATCAGGTTTGCTCGATCGCTCGGTCGCTTGAGGTGGTCGGGGAGCGCTGGACGCTGCTGATCCTGCGCGACGCGGTCGCAGGGATGGAGCGCTTCGAGGAATTCCAGGAGAGTCTCGGGATCGCCTCAAACGTGCTCACCAACCGCCTGAAGCTGCTCTGCGACGAGCAGGTGCTGGAGCGCGTTCCAGATCCGGAGCGCCCCGGCCGGCCCAAGTACCTGCTGACCGACAAGGGCCGCGACCTCGCGCCCGCCCTACTCGTCCTCATGAAGTGGGGTGACCGCTACTACCCCGACCCCGGCGGCCCACCCCGCCTCACGGTTCATGTCGGCTGCGGCGGAAACATCGGCGCGGACCTCCGCTGCGACCGATGCGGCAAAGCCTACGAGCGCGGCGCGATCGAGTTCCGCCGCGGGCCGGGCGCAGCGGCCGCGCGACGACGAGGCCGCACACAGCGTCGCAACGCTCGCCAAACCCCCCTGACCGACGAACCCCTGCAACCGAACTGATGGGCGATGCTGGGCTCGAACCAGCGACCTCCGCCTTGTCGAGACGGAACCGGCTGGTGAACACACGCCAATGAAGGCCACGGAAAGCTGCGAAATGCAGCGTATTCGCGACCGGCGGCGTGGGCGCTGAAAGACTGTGTTAACCCGTGCTGGCCATCGAGCGGGACGCACCAGGGACTCAGTCGACGACCACCAAACGGGCCAATTTCTTCAGCGTGGCTCACGGCGGACCCGTATAGGCGTGAAGCGACTGCGTCCGATCAGTCGGGATGTACGGCGAAACACCGACGTCAACCGAGACCTGCTCTACGAGTCCGGCGAGGATCTCGAGCGTGACGGCCGAGTTCCCTCCTGGCTATTTGCAGGCAAAACCAAGGCGACGACCGGAATCGAACCGGTGTAGACGGCTTTGCAGCGCGTCGATTTCAGATCATCTGAGTTATTTGCAGGGGTTCTCAGTTCTGCAAGGTGCTCTGAGTTCTGCTCAGTGCTCTGAGAACTCCTGAGTTTGGGGAGCCTTTTGGGGAGACCCTCCGGCGGTGCCGTCGGCAACGAAGTCGGACCGCCATCCAGCCGGAGGTCGCGTCTATCTCAGCGTCAGGATCTGCGCGAGGATGGGGCGAGCAGGCCGAGTGCGCGAGCCCGCTCCACGGCGTCGCCGCGGCGGTGGGCGTCGAGCTTGGCGTAGAGATGCCGGGTGTGGGCCTTCACGGTGTTGACCGACACGTACAGCTCGCTGGCGATCTCCTGGTTGGAGAGGTTGGTCGGCAGGTAGCGCAGGACGCGGAGCTCGCTCTCGCTGAGGGGTTCGGCCAGGCGCGCCGGCTCGCCGCGCGCCGCCCCGGGCTGCTGGCCGGCGAGCAGACTGAGGATCTCGGAGATGAGGGAGGCATGGGTGGTGCGAAACCGGGCGTGACGTTCGAGCAGCTCTGGAGTGGGCTGGAACAGGAACGGTAGGAGCAGGCCGTCGGGCTCGGCGAGTTCGAGCGCGTGTTCGAGGGCGCGCTCGGTTGCTCCGGCATCGCCGAGCGCGTCGCGGGCGCGCGCCTCGAGCAGGCAGGCCTGCGCCACCACCCAGGTCGGGTTCGCCGCGCCGGTGGCGCTGTCGAGTACGGGCGCGAGGGCGGTCGTCGCTGCCTCCGGGTCGTGCTGGGCGAGCCGCAGCTCGGCGAGTGCGGTGCGGACGGCTCCGTTTTCCCGTTCGTGCGCGTGCATGGCGGTGATGGCCTGCTCGATTTGCTTGGTCTCGCCCAACCGCACGAGGGCGTGGAGGAGCTGTCCTCGCACCCGGGTGACGAGCGCGTGTGGGCTCGTCAGCTGCTGGGCAAGCCGTTCGGCCGTGCGGTAATCGGCCAGCGCCTCGGCGTGGCGACCGCGCACCAGCTCGAGATGCCCGCGCGCATAGTGGAGCAACAGCCCGACGGCGGGCCGCGCGTCCGGTCGAAGTGTGGCCTGCGCGCGGGCGAACCATCCGTCTGCCTCGTCGAGCCCAGCGTGCGCGACCATCGCGCCGGCCAGCACCGTGTAGGCCACGCCGGTGATCGGCTCCTCGCCCCAGCCATGCCGCTGCGCGAGCTGAATCGCCTCGGTGCTTCGCTCCGCGGCCAGGGAGAACGTCCTGAAGTTGGCGAGCATTGCCGAGTGCGCGAGGCCGCTGAGCTCAAGATACGGTTGCTCGATCCGGCGCGCCAGAGCGATTCCATCGTCCAGGTGCCGCTCGGCGTCTTCGAGCCGGCCGGTCCAGACCTCCGCGGTGCCGAGGCTGATCAACGCCTGCGCGTGGCGTTCCTCGCTGATGCCGAGATGCTCCAGGGCGTCGCCTTCGATGGGCGCAAGCAGCCGCTCGGCTTCGACCGCGGCGGCGGGCAGATCCGCGCGTTGCCGCGCGAGGTCGAGCCGCTGGATCCCGAGCACCACCTCAAAGCGGGCGCGTCTGTCCTCCGGCACCGACGCCAGACCGCCCCGGGCCACCGCCAGCTCTCGCTCGGCCTCATCGAAGGATCCCCGGCTCAGGGCGACGGCCGCATGCAGCGCGGTGAGTTCGGGATTGCCGGCGGCGACGTCGGTGGGGAATCCGGCCACAAGCTCATGAGCGGTCGCCGCGTGACCGCTGAGCACGAGGCGAAACCAGCAATCGGAAAGGATCTGTGCGGCGAGCTCCCAGTCCTCGGACGCTTGGGCGTGGCGCACCGCCTCGACGTGATGCCCGCGCTGGTCGAACCATTCGGCAGCGGCCCGATGCAGCGAGGGGATCTCGTCCGCGGCCGTCCGCCGCAGTTCCAGCGCGAGGAGGTCGGCGAACATGTGGTGGTAGCGAAACCACGACCGGCTCGGGTCGATCGATGACACGAACGCGTTGTTCTCCTCCAGCGCGTGCAGTAGCCGCTCCCCGCCCGAGGATCCACTCAGCCGGTCAGCGAGCTCACCGTTGACCTGATCGAGGATCGAGGTACGAAGCAGGAGCCGCTTGACGTCCTCCGGCTGGCGCTCCAGCACCTCGGCCAGCAGATACTCGGCGACGGTGCGCTCGCTGCCTGAGAACTCCGCGGCGAACCGCTCGGGATCGGAGTGTCCGGCGAGCGAGAGCGCCGCCAGCCGCAGCCCGGCCGCCCACCCCTCGGTCCGGGCCTCCAGTAACTCAATGGCCGGATCGGACAGCTCGACTCCGGCCGTTTGGAATAGCGCACGCGCCTCCTCGGCTGTGAAGCGAAGATCGCTCGCGCGGATCTCGGTGAGTCCTCCTTCGAGGCGCAGGCGGTGCAGCCCCAGTCGCAGGTCGTGGCGAGTCGCGAGTACGAACCGCAGCTCGTGAGGGGCGCGCATCAGGAGCAGCTCGAGCTGGCGCAGGACGTCCTCGGAGCGCAGCTCGTGCAGGTCGTCGATCACGAGCCACACCGGCTGCTCGAGCGAGCGCAGATCGTCGAGCAGTCGCTCGAGGATGGACCAGCCGTCGAGGTCCGGCGCTCCGGTCAGCTCCCGAACGAGCGGCGCTCCGATCGCGGTGCCCCGGAGCGCGTCCAGCACTCTCAGCCAGAAACCCTGCGGGTCGACCCCTCCTCGTGGGATCGCCACCCACGCGGTGGCGTCCGCCAGCCCGGCCGCGCCGATCCAGGCGCGCAGAAGGAACGTCTTGCCGCTCCCGGCCGGCGCCGAGACCTCGGTCACGCAGGCGGCACCCGCGAGACGCTCGAACAGCTCGCGGCGCGGGACGACGCCGTCGCGGGCGGCGGCAGACGCGACGGCGGTATCCGAGGGCGCCACGGCGCTCTGAATCTTCGCACCACGCCGCTCGTCGGAGTCGATCTCGTGGAAAGGACCGGCGTCTCCTCTGGGCAGCGAGCCGCGGATTACCCACATCGGG
Organism: Solirubrobacteraceae bacterium; assembly: GCA_035499395.1. Taxonomy (GTDB): domain Bacteria; phylum Actinomycetota; class Thermoleophilia; order Solirubrobacterales; family Solirubrobacteraceae; genus Palsa-465. The sequence goes on along the minus strand of DATJYY010000042.1, from coordinate 7,952 downwards.
TGTCGTCCGATTACCCCGCGCGGGCGGAACATGGGCATCGCCATGGCGCGCTACGAGATTCGCATTCAGGGCCACCTTGGGGCGCTCATGTTGACCGCGTTTCCCTCGTTGTCGGCCGAGATCTGCAGCTCGGACACGGTTCTCCGGGGACCGATCCAGGACCGGGCCGCGCTACACGGCGTCCTGGCGCAGGTGGAGGCATTCGGCCTCGAGCTGATCGAACTTCGGCGCCTACCGGCAAGCGCGAGCGGATTACCCGACTCGGGTGACGCGGAGTCACCCCGACCGAAGAGAGGCTTCAACCATGACTGAGATGACCCAGAGGACGAGAACATCGATTCACTTCGGAAGCAAGGGCGGGTTCGCCGCCACGGCGCTGGCGCTTGCCGTGGGGATGATGGGGACCACGCTGCCAACGCCGCTGTACGCGCTCTATCGCCAGCGATTCGGCTTCTCAGAGCTGATGATCACGGTGGTGTTCGCCGTGTACGCCGCGGGCGTAATCGCCGCGCTGCTGCTCGTCGGTCGGCTCTCCGACCAGATCGGGCGCCGTCGCATGCTGCTGCCCGCGCTCGGCCTCTCCGCCGCCAGCGCGGCCGTCTTCCTGCTCGCCGATGGTCTGCCGCTGCTCTTCACGGGCAGGATCATCTCCGGGCTCTCCGCGGGCATCTTCACCGGTACGGCAACCGCGACCCTGGTCGATCTGGCGCCGGCTGAGCACCGCGGCCGGGCCACCCTGGTTGCCGCGGTGTCGAATATGGGCGGCCTGGGGTTTGGGGTGCTGCTGGCCGGCATCGTCTCGCAATGGGCCGGATCGCCGCTACGCCTCGTCTTCTGGGTCTATCTGGCGCTGCTGGTACCCGCGGTGATCGGGATCTGGGCGATGCCCGAACCGGTGAGGAGCACGAGCCGTCCACGCCTGCGGGCCAGGCTCCCGCGCGTTCCGTCCGGCCTGCGGCACGTCTTCGTGCGGGCAGCGCTCGCCGCCTTTGCCGGGTTCGCGGTGCTCGGGTTGTTCACCGCGGTCGCGCCCGCGTTCCTCGGGCAGGACCTCGGCGTCACGAACCGGGCCGCCGTCGGGCTTGTCGTGTTCTCGGTGTTTGCCGCCTCGACCGCAGGGCAGGCGATGGTCGCGCTTCTACCAGACGAGATGGCGCTCCCCGTGGGCTGTGCCGGCCTGATCGCCGGCATGGCGCTGCTAGTGCTGAGCCTGGCGATGTCGTCGCTGGCGCTGCTGGTGGCCGCGAGCGTGACGGCCGGCGTTGGCCACGGCTTGAGCTTCCGCGCCGGGCTGGCGGCGCTGAACGCGGGGTCGCCGGCCGTGCAGCGCGCCGAGGTGGCGTCCAGCTTCTTCGTCGTTGCCTACGTCGGCATTTCGCTGCCGGTGATCGGCGAGGGCGCCCTGGCCCAGGCAATCGGGCTGCGCTCGGCCGGACTCGCGTTTGCCGCCGCCGTGGCCACGCTCGCCGCGGTCGCGATGACGCTGCTCGCCAGCACCAGTCGCCACCGCTCCCGGCGCGCGAGCACTCCCGTCCTGCCTTCGGCGCGCGCCGCGTGAGCACCACTTTCGACGTAGGCGCAACAGCGCTCACCTAACCAAGCAAACCAAGGAGATACGATGCAGACAACGACACTGAAAACCACCCAGCTCGGCCGTACGGGCATGGAGATCACGCGCGTCGGATTCGGCGCCTGGGCGCTCGGCGGCGGCGACTGGGAACACGGCTGGGGCCCGCAGGACGACGATCAGTCTCTCGCCGCGATCCACCATGCGCTGGAGCTGGGGATCAACTGGATCGACACGGCCGCGGGCTACGGGTTCGGTCACTCCGAGCGGATCGTCGGGCGCGCGCTGGAGGGCCTCGCGCAGCGTCCGTACGTGTTCACGAAGGCATCGCTGCTAGAGGGCCCGGGCCGGCGGGTCGTGCACAGCCTGGGGCGCGACTCGATCCTGCGGGAAGCGCATGCCAGCCTCGAGCGGCTGGGCGTCGACGCGATCGATCTCTACCAGATCCACTGGCCGATCCCCGACGAGGACATCGAGGAGGGCTGGGCGACGTTTGCGGAGCTCAAGGAGCAGGGGCTCGTTCACCACATCGGTGTCTCGAACTTCGACGTCGAGCAGCTGCGGCGGATCCAGCAGATCGCACCCGTCGAGACGCTCCAGCCGCAGTACTCGCTGATCGAACGGGACATCGAGGCGGCAATCCTCCCCTACACCCACGAGCACGGGATCGGGGTGATCGCCTACTCCCCGATGGGCTCCGGAATGCTCACCGGCGCGATGACCCGCGAGCGCGTTGCGACGCTCCCCGAGAGCGATTGGCGAAAGCACGACCTGCGATTCAACGAGCCACAGCTCTCAAGGAACCTGGAGCTCGTCGACCGGCTGAGTGCGATCGCCGAGCGCCATGACACCACTCCCGGGGCGGTCGCGGCGGCCTGGACCCTTCACAACCCGGCCGTGGCCGGCGCGATCGTCGGCTTCCGCTCACCGGAGCAGGTCGATCCGATCCTCGCCGCCGCCGGGCTCGAGTTGACCGGCGAGGAGATCGACGAGATCGAAGGAAAGACGCGATGAGCGCAATAAACGAGGCCGCGCCTGTGGCGGCCCGCCGAAGGCCGCTTCTGAAGCGGGCGATGGCGCGCCTCTGCGGTTGCGAGGAGCACGACTTCGTGCTTCAGATCGTGCAACCGTCGCTGGTCGGGATGATCGACGGCACGGTCTCGACCCTCGCGCCGATCTTCGCCGCGGCCGTGTCGAGCAACTCGCGAACCGCCCTTCTCGTCGGCCTGGCCACCGCGCTCGGCGCCGGGGTCAGCATGGGCTTCTCCGAGGCGCTCTCGGACACCGGCGAGCAGACCGGTCGAGGTTCGGGCGTCGTACGCGGAACGATCACCGGCGCCGCCACCGCGCTCGGCGGAGTGTTCCACTCGCTTCCGTTCATCATCAGCGACGTGAACCGGGCGCTCGTCGTGGCCGGCGTAGTCGTCGCCGTCGAGTTGGTCGTGATCGCCTGGGTGCGACACAAGTTCCTCCAGGTCACCATGCGCTCCTCCCTGATCGTGGTGACCCTCGGTGGGGCGATCGTCCTCGCAATCGGGGTGGCAATCGGCAATGCATAAATTCACTTCTCATGACACAGGAGACAACACCATGGAAAGCATCGGATTCATAGGCCTCGGAAAGATGGGCGGAAACATGGCCGCCCGGTACCTCGCCGCGGGTTACACCGTCTACGGCGAAGCCAGCGACCGGAGCGCCGCCCAGTGGCTGGTCGAGCAGGGCCTGCGTTGGGCCGACACCCCGCGCGCGGTCGCCCAGGCAGCGGATATCGTGATGACGTCGCTCCCGACCGACGACATCGTCGAGTCCGTCGCAGCGGGCCCCGACGGCCTTCTCGCCGGCCTGAGCACAGGAAAGATCTGGGTCGATCTGAGCACGATCAGCCCGCGGGTCAGCCGCAAGCTCGCGGCACGCGTGCGGGACGAGGGGCGTGGGGCGCAGATGCTCGACACGCCCGTATCTGGGAGCGTCCCGCAGGTACAGACTGGGACGCTCACGATCATGGTCGGCGGCGATGAAGACGCCTTCCGTCGCGTCGAGTCGATTCTGCGCGTACTGGGAACGCCCGAGTACGTCGGGGAGAACGGCCAGGGACTGGTGCTCAAGCTCGCGATCAACATCAGCCTCGCCGTTCAGATGCTGGCCTTCTCCGAAGGCCTGCTGCTCGCCGAACGCGACGGGATCGATCCCCGCCGCGCCGCGGAGATCATGACCGAGAGCCCGATCGGCTCGCCAATGCTCAAGGCCCGCCTCCCGCTCGTGCTGGACAAGCCTGACGAGACGTGGTTCGACGTAGAGCTGATGCACAAGGACATCCGACTCGCTCGCCAGGCCGGCGAAGAGCTCGCGACAGCGCTCCCGGCAGCCGCCGTAGCCGATGAGATCCTCAGCGCGGCGGACGAGCTCGGGTATGGCCGCCGGGACATCGCCGCCCTCCGCGAGGTGCTGGCGAACCTCTCCAAGGCCAGCACCGCCGCGGTCTGACCCGACGTTGAACCCCAGCGGACCCGGCGGCGCGGCGGCCGGGTCCGTTGGCATCCCGGAAGCGATGCAGCGTGGCAGGATGAAGCGTCCATGGTTGCCGCCACTCGCGACGAAACTGCCCCGTTAGTGGGTCGCGACCGAGAGCTGGGCCTCCTGCGATCACTGTTGGACGAGGTCTCGGCGCGGGGCCAGTCGCTTCTGCTTCGCGGCGAGCCAGGTGTCGGCAAGTCTCGGCTCCTGTCTGACACCGCCCTGGCCGCGCGGGAGCGTGGCATGTCGGTGCTCACCGCCACCGGCGTGCAGTCCGAGGCCCATCTGCCGTTCGCCGGGCTGCACCAGTTGCTCCGACCGGTGCGCGGGCGCGCGGCCGATCTGCCCGACGTCATGCGTGCCGCGCTGGATGCAGCGTTTGGCCTGACGCGCGAGGTGGCGCCAGAGCCCTATCGAATCGCGATGGCGGCACTCGAGCTTGTGTCCGAGTTGGCGACAGATGCGCCGCTTCTGCTGGTCGTCGAAGACGCGCAGTGGCTAGACCGGCCAACCTCGGACGTGCTCGCCTTCGTTGCGCGGCGAATCGAGTCGGACCCGATCATCCTGCTGGCCGCGATTCGTGACGGCTATACGTCGGTGCTCGAGGATGCCGGCCTACCGGAGCTGAGGCTGACGGGCCTCGACGACGCAACAGCCGGGGCGTTGCTCGACGCGTCAGCACCCCGGCTCTCGCTCGAGGCGCGCACGCGCGTCCTGCGCGAGGCGGCCGGAAACCCACTCGCGCTCCTGGAGTTGCCGGCTGCGCTGGGTAGGCTCGAGGACGACCGGTGGCTTCCGGGCAGTTTGCCGTTGAGTGAGAAACTCGAGCGCGCTTTTGCGGCCCGCGCATCCGATCTGCCCGAGGCGGCGCGAGCTGTCCTTCTGGTTGCCGCGCTGGACGACGAAGACGCGGTCGGCGAGATCCTCCAGGCGGCCGGCGTCGTCGCCGGAAGATGCCTGGATCTCGACGCGGCTGAGCCCGCCGCCGAGGCTGGCATCATCGACGTCGATCTGCGGGTGCTCCGCTTCCGGCATCCGCTCATTCGCTCGGCGGTCGCGCAGAGCGCGACCATCGGGGAGCGTCGGCGCGTTCATGAGGCATTGGCAAATGTGCTGGCGGATCAGCCGGACCGCCGCGCATGGCACCGTGCGGCTCTGCTCTCCGGCGAGCACGAGGACATCGCGCTCGAACTCGAGCAGGCGGGAGCGCGGGCGCGGCGACGGGGCGCGATCGCGGTCGCAGTGACCGCCCTGCGACGCGCCGCGGAACTCAGCGAGCCGCCAAGCCGGAGCAGGCGCCTGCTCGGCGCTGCCGGGCTCGCCGTCGAACTCGGACGGCGCGACGTCGTCGTGCCGCTGCTTCGGGAGGTCAACGAGCTGGAGCTCGGAGAGTTGGATCGGGCACGGGTCACCTGGGTCGAGGAAACGGCGCTGACACGACCGCTCGGCGCGCTCGAGCGGTTCACGTCGCTGATCGCGGCCGCGGAACGAGCAGGAGCAGCGGGCGACCACGAGCTGCACGTCGACCTGCTCTGGCTGGTTGCCTCACGCGCCTGGTGGGTCGATCCCGGCCCCCGAGCCAGACGCCTTCTCATCGACGCCTCTCGCCGGCTCGGAGGTGCAAATGCCGAGGACCCGCGCGTGTTCGCCATCCACGCGTACGCAGATCCGCTGGGTCACGCGCCCGGGGTTCTGGCGCGGCTACGGCACGCGGCAGAACATCAGCCTCTCGACACGGACGCCGCGCGGTTCTTCGGTCCTGCGGCACTTGTGGTCGGCGCCTTTGACATCGGCAGCGACTTCCTTGCCGCGGCAGTGGATGGGCTGCGGACGGAGGGGCGGCTCGGGCACCTGCCGCGGCTGTTGACCCTGTACTCGAGCATGGCCGCTCGCCTCGGCGCCTGGGACGTGGCGATTCCTTCGGCCGAAGAAGCCCGGCGCCTCGCCGAGGAGCTCGCCGAACCGCAGTGGGGAGCGGCGGCCGACACGGTTACCTCGCTGGTGGCCGCCATGCGTGGCGACGAACACAAGGCTGAGCTCCTCGCCGCCCGGGCTGAAACGGTCGCGGAGCCGGCGGGCGCGAACATCACGATGGCCTTCGCGCAGTTCGGCAGGGTCCTGGCCGCCCTTGCCAGCGGACGCCATGCCGACGCATTCGCATCCGCCGAGCGGCTGTTTGACCCGGCTGACTCGGCGTACCACCCCGTGATCTCGTCCTGGATCATCGCCGATCTCGCCGAGGCGGCACGAGCCGTGGACCGGGTCGACGCCACGCGGGCACGGGTGGGACAGGTCGAGGCGGCGGTTGGACAGCGGCCGGGAACGTGGATCGCCCTGGTGCTCGGACATGCACGAGCGCTGGTCGCGGAGTCAGCGGAGGCGGGCGAACGCTTCGACGAGGTTCTGGCAACCGACCTCACACGGTGGCCCTTCCAGCGCGCCAGGATTCAGCTCGCCTACGGCCAGTGGCTCAGACGGCGCCGACGCGTCGCCGAGTCACGCGCGGTCCTGCGTGCAGCGCGTGACACCTTCGACGTGCTCGGCGGCGTGCCGTGGAGCGAGGCAGCACGGCGCGAGCTCCGAGCGTCGGGCGAGCGCAGCCGCCGTCGCATCCCAGAGGCGCGAGACCAGCTGACCGCGCAGGAGCTGCAGATCGCGCAGCTCGCGGCAGACGGCCTATCAAACCGCGAAATCGGCCAGCGCCTGTACCTCTCACACCGCACCATCAGCACCCACTTGTACCGGGCGTTCCCCAAGCTCGGGATCACCTCGCGCGGCGAGCTGAGCGCGGCGCTCGGCCGCGGCTCAGCGGCCGCCTCCGACCGACGAGGTTGATCGGCGCCCGAGCGCGGCGCCCCTAGATCCGGTCCGACGTACGACACGCCCGAACCGGTTACGTAGCGCCCCGTCCGAAAGTGTCGTCACATGACGTACGCGCCCGCCTCGGCAGCCGCTTAGCGTGGCTGCTGACTATGTCGGCCTCACCCGAGGGCGGCAAACCAAAGGAGATCATCCATGACCGATGTCAAGAACGTCGTCCTCGTGCACGGAGGGTTCGTCGACGGATCCGGGTGGCGGGGCGTGTACGACCTGTTGACGGCGGACGGTTTCAACGTGAGCGTCGTGCAGAACCAGACGCTGTCGCTCGAAAGCGACGTCGAAACCACCCACAACGTGCTCGACCTCCAGGACGGCCCGGCGCTCCTCGTCGGCCACTCCTACGGCGGAGCGGTGATCACGGAAGCGGGCAATCACGAGCGCGTCGCCGGCCTCGTCTACATCACCGCGTTCGCACCCGACCAGGGTGAGTCCGTCAGCACCCTCCTCGGGACGTTCCCGCAGGACGGGCCCCAGCCGCCGATCCTGCCGCCCGTCGACGGGTTCCTGTTCCTCGACCGGGAGAAGTTCGCCGAGTCGTTCGCCGCCGACCTGCCCGCGGATGACGCAGCGTTCATGGCCGACTCCCAAGTCCCGTGGGGCGTCGAGGCGCTGGGCGGCGAGATCACCGAACCCGCCTGGCGGAGCAAGCCGAGCTGGTACCTGATCGCCACCGATGACCGGATGATCCCGCCCGCCGCCCAGCGCACGATGTCCGCGCGAATGGGCGCGACCATCGTCGAAGCGGCCGGTAGCCACTCGATCTACGTCTCGCAGCCGCGGGCGACGACGGAGCTGATCAAGCACGCCGCCCACCAGGCCCTCGTGCAGACCCCCCAGACGGTCGGTTAGCTCCACCATCTCATCGGCCGGCAGGGCCAACGGGTCCTGCCGGCTACCCCTGCGTTGCTTTCCCGCTTGCGTCGTGAGTGGTGATCAGAGAGGAACCGGGTGGGTGACCCCCGACCTGGACAGCTGACGAGAGCCATGGCGC
>DATJYY010000041.1:0-2274 GCA_035499395.1 Solirubrobacteraceae bacterium | reverse complement strand
GCCGAGCGTGTGTGCGCAAGCCCGGCGCACGTCGGGCGACGGATCCTCGATCAGCAGCACCGAGAGCGCGCCGAGCTGGCGGATGCCGGCCGACGCGGCCGCGGCCTCTCGCACGCGGAGGTTCGGATCGGCGAGCAACGCGCGCGCCGAGGGCTCAGGAAGTCCCGCCAGGTGCTTGGCAACCTCCAGGCGCACGAGCCTGTCTTCGTCGTCCTCCGCGGCGACCAGCAGCCCGCCCGCATGCGTCACCAGCCGCGCCACCGCGCGCACGGCTGCGATTCGCACGTGCGGCATCGGATCTGTCAGCAGCCGCGCGCAGTCCGCGCCAACGCTGCCGTCCCCGAGCTGCGCCAGCGCGTCGAGTGCCGCAGCGCGCACGCCCGCGACGTCGTCGTTGAGCTTCGTGCGCACGTGCGCCACAGCCCGTCTGTCGCCGAGGGCCCCGAGCGCCCGGACCGCCGCGAGACGCCGAGAGTACCGCTCGTCCCCGAGCGCGGCGATCGCGGCCTCCACCACACCGCCGGCCCCGATCCGCTTCAGCGCCTTGGCGAAGTCGGCCACCAGCGACAGGTCGGCGTCGAGCATCCGGACCTGCAACGGGTCCGCTGCGCGCGGTCCCTCGAGCTCGGCGAGCCGGCCGATCGCTGCGTGAACCACCTCTGGGCTCGGATCGTCGAGCGCGTCGGTCAGCTCCTGCGGCGACCGCGACGCCTGTACCGCGCGTAACCGCGCTGTCGCGTCACCCCGTCGCACGGCCGTCCTCTGTGCACGGCGCCGGTAATGGTGACCCAGGTAAGGGCGACGTTATCGCCCTCGCCGTGTGTGGGTCGGGCTCGTCGTCGGTCATTTGGCAATCCGGTGAGCCGCGGCAGGGAGCCACGCCGCGCGTCGGGAGGGAGCTTGACTGACAGGCCCGAGCAGGAGAACCCGGCGGCGGCACGGGCTGGGTACGCGGAGCACGGCTACTCGTTGCTCTCGCGAACGTAGCCGCCTGCCTTGCAATAGCGCTCCTCGGCCTCCTTCACCCTCCAGGCTGCGGCCGCCTCCTCCCGCCGAGCGACGTTCCAGTCAATCTGGTATTCGATCGTCTCGGGGCTCGCCTGCAGGCGCTCGTAAGTTTGGCCAGCGGCCAACGTGGCGCGCTCGTATTCCCGACGAGCCCCGGCATACGCATCCGCGGCGGCATCAAGCACCCGTTGGTCAATGCCCGACATCGAATCTCCCGTACGTCGCGGCCTGCCAGCCGGAGGTTCGGACATGCGCACGATCGAAGCCGGGTGGAGCCTCTGCCGCTGAGCGAGGAGGCGCCCCCGGATTGCGGCTCGCGCCGCGGATGGTCTCTCCGTGAAGAATCCCCGTCGACGAGGAGGCGAGCCAGGTTCGCGGGGCGCGCGCCGATCGGAAGATGAACCGGATCAATCGTCTGGCCAGCGGTCCAGCTCCTCGCGCAGGATTGCGCTCAGTCGGCTTGGTCCGTAGCGCTGCTCGATGCCGCGGAGGGTCTCGCGGTAGTGGTGGAGCTTTCGCTTCGCGGGCCGCGACTCAACGCTGCGGAGCTTCGCGGCCTTGTCGGCGAGCGAGACCGCGGCGGCATCCGCGCCGGCATCCACGATCTGCCGGCGCAGCGCGGCTTTGCGCTCTTGGTACTTCCGGATCGACGCGTCCTGAGTCAGCGCGCCGACCAGCCGGGCGGTGTCCGTGCCGAACAGCGCCTGGAGCTCGTCAGCCGTTGCGTCGGTGTCCTCGAGCACGTCGTGCAGGATCCCCGCCACCACGACCCGCGGCGGCTGCGCGTCGTCGGCCAGCACGCTGGCGACCGCCACCGGATGCTCGACCGTTCTGCCCCGGCGCTGCACACGCGTTCGGTACGCGTCCCCGATGAACGCAAGAGCCTCATCGGCCCCGGGAATTTCGGTGAGCTCTCGCCCCACCCTCGCCTCCTAGCGATGCCTTAGGCTGCGCCAGCTTTGCCAGAAAACGCGTCAAGCGCATCGGGTAGGAAAGCGGGCGCTGATTGCGTGCTCACTGAGGAGTCTCCTCTCAACCGGTTGAACCGACCGTAGAGGCCATCAGCGGCAGTCCGCCGCGAACGAAGCGAGCCTCATCGCCTAAATGGAAGAGTAGTTCACTCCGGTTGCTCGGGCCTGCCGAGCGTGTCCCCCGGCCCACGGCCGGCGAAGCGAACCCGTGCTTGAGCCGATCGGCCACCCGCGACCCTCCACCGGCAGCGAGTTAGACCGCGTCCCAGCTGATCGGTTCTCCCGGCCGCCGCGG
>DATJYY010000040.1:0-5521 GCA_035499395.1 Solirubrobacteraceae bacterium | reverse complement strand
AGGACTCCGCCCCTGGTTGGGTCGTGGTGGACGTCACGGGTGAGGTCCGCCAGCGCGGCCGCAAGGACGCCGAGCGGCTCGGGCGTCGTCGTCCTAGCCGCGATCCGTTCGAGGTCGGTCATTGACCGAAGTGCAGCTTCGTATGCGCTGACGGTCGCGCCTGCGATCGCTCGTGGCACCAGGCGAGCGGCGGTGAGCTTGTTGGTCATCGGCGCCTCGGATCAGAATTGACCTCAGTTTAGAACGTAAGCCGAGGCCCGCAGATGCTCCAGAAACCACACTTCGGTGAACTCGTCACTTCAGAGCTTGACGCTCTGCCCAAGTACGATATGATCTGACTTCAGTTCAGTCAATGACGAGCTCGAAAGACCGAGAGCGAGATGAAGGCGACGATCCAACCGACGACTCCCCATTCCGCGGTCAGGTGTCCGGTGTGCGAAAGCCACTCCCGGCCGCTATACGTGCCGTGGCAGCAGCATGTCGTGGGGTGCGCGGTCCGGGCAGGTGAGCTCAGGCGTGAACGAGAGCTGCGGCCAACGCTGCTCTTGGTCGCGACTGCCGCTTGACGTCTAGCAGCTGGGCCTCGTACCTGGATGCAACGACTCGCGCAGCGCTTGTCAACAGCGCCGTGCCGACCGCCGGCGCCAGGCTCGCCGTGCGCTAGCCGAGGCGGCCGACGAACGCCGGTCCGGAGATCATCGCCGCTGGCGGGCTCGCCCGCAGCTGCGTACCCGGCCGGTTTCGGAAGCGAGGCGATCAGCGCTCCTCCTCGTCCTTGGCAGCAGTGACGTCGACGCGCCTGCCTCTGCGAGCCCTACGCGAGCAGCATTCAAGCGGCTGGGCCTTCGGCGGCGTCCTGAATCACGTCCTCGCCGGCAGCGCGCGGGGTGCTGACTTGCCCCGAGAGCCCTGTCCCTTCGTCTGCGAGCCGGGGCGCGCTGGATGTCCGGGCCACTGCTGGCGGTCCGCAGGACGCGGCCGCCCGGGCGGCGCCGGGAACGCACCTACGGTCGGGCCAGGCTCCTGTCCGCTGCTCACATCGGCGGAGAGCGGACCTCCGCCTGCGGATGGAGCGTGTCGCTTTCACTGCTGGCGGTCCCTTGCCCGTCGGCGCTCCTCCGTTCCTGCAGCCATTCACACCCGCAGAATGCCCACGGGTGTCGCTCCCGCTCGTGCTTGCTTTCGCGCAAGGCGTCGGTCGGCGTCGCCATAGACTGCCGGGCGACGATGTCACCGGCCGACAATACTGTCGGAAGGGCCGCTATTCAGGCCCCTCCCCATGGGGTGGGCGCGTTAGTTCCTCGGCGTGAGCTGTTCGATGTGCTGGGACGCGCCTGTCGAGTGGTCCAGGTGTCGGCGCCTGCTGGAAGTGGGAAGACGTCGCTGCTGCGATCTTGGATCGCTGAGGCGGAGCTTAGGGACAGCGTTGCGTGGGTTTCGGTCGCGGCTAGAGAGGGCGATCCTCAGCGGTTCTGGCTCTCAATCCTCGACGCAGTCCGGGCGACGAAGGCTGCGTCATCGCTGGTTGGTGAGCTGACGCCGGCGCCTGATCTCGACGGTGGTGCGATCGCAGAGCGGCTGTTGGCGGATCTCAGCCCGCTCGATGAACCGATTTGGCTGGTGATCGACGATCTGCACGAGTTGTGCTCAGAGGATGCGTTCCGTCAGCTGGAGCTGGTGGTGATGCGCGCGCCGGCTGTACTCCGCTTCGTACTTTTGAGCCGGGGCGAGCTGCACTTGGGCCTGCACCGCTTGCGTCTTGATGGAGAGCTCACCGACATCCGTGCGGCGGAGCTCCGCTTTTCGCTAGATGAATCGAAGGCGCTGTTTGAGTCGGCCGGCGTGCAGCTCTCAGAGTCGGGGATCGCCTTGTTAGCAGAGCGGACCGAGGGTTGGGCGGCGGGGCTGCGGCTGGCGGCGCTTTCGTTGACCGGACATCACGATCCGGAGCGATTCGCCGCTACGTTCGCCGGGACCGAGCGAACTGTGGCCGAATATCTGGTTGCCGAGGTGCTGGATCGACAGCCCGAGCAGGTCAGACGGCTACTCCTACGCACCTCGGTGCTCGAGATGGTCAGCGGGCCGCTGGCAGATGTGTTGACGGCAGGCTCCGACGGGCAGCGGCTCCTGCAGGAGTTAGAGGAGGCGGGCGCGTTTGTGGTCTCGCTGGACCCGCGCCGATCCTGGTTTCGGTATCACCCCCTGTTCGCCGATTTGCTGCAGCTCGAGCTTCGGCGGACCGCAGCGGACGAATTGCCCGCGTTACACCGCGTGGCCGCCAAGTGGTTTTCGGGACGCGGCCACGCGGTTGAGGCGATCCGGCACTTACAGGCAGCGGAGGAGTGGTCCCTCGCTTGTCGGCTGCTGTGTGACAACTGGTTCGGGCTCATCCTGAGCGGTCACAGGGCCACGGCCCATCAGCTCCTTGCCGGCTTCTCGCTGAGCGCTGTAGCTGCCGATGCTGAGTTGAGCGCGCTTAGGGCGGCGTACGAGCTCGACCGGGGGTCGCCGGATCAGGCGGAGCGTCATCTGGCGATCGCGACGCGGGCCGCGGAATCGGAGGCGTTGGACCGCCGCGGCCACCTGCAGCTCGTGCTCGCGATCGTGCGGCTCTCGATCGCTCGTAACCGCGGTGATCTTCAGGCCGTGGTGGAGCAGGCGCATCGGCTGCTCGCTCCCGCGGAGGGGCCGGGCGTGGCGCAGCTAGGACTTGGCGATGAGCTGCGTGCTCTAGCGCTGCTGGAGTTCGGCGTCGCCGAGGTGTGGACAGGTCGCTTTGAAGCGGCAGAGCAACATCTCGAGCAAGCGCTCGAGATGGCGCAGCGCATCGCGAGGCCGTTTCTCGAGCTCGGCGCTGTCGCCCATCTGGCACAGATCGCGATCTTCAAGTCCGTGCCGCGGGGCGCCCAGCGTAGTAAGGAGGCGATCGAACTCGCGCAGCGCCACGGCTGGGCGGACGATCCTGTCACCGGGGTCGCGTACGCAATCCACGGTATTGCGCTCGTCGTTCAGGGACGGCTGGAAGAGGCGGAATCCTGGCTCCAGCACGCCGAGGGTACGCGCCTGCCCTGGGTGTCACCAGCTGGCGGGCTGATGCTCTACGTCATGCGCGGACTGCTTGAGTCGGCGAACGGCGGTGATGCGGAGGCCCTGAAGGCGTTTCGCTCCGCCGAGCGCCTAGGTGAGCTTCTCGTCGAACCCCACCTGCTCGCGGCACGGATCCCCGGCCACCTAGTCCGAACGCTGGTGCGGCTGGCCGAGCTCGAGCGCGCCGAAGAGGTCCTCGCCGAGATCAACGACGCGGAGCGCGCGCTCCCCGAGATGCGGATCGCCACCGCGACGCTGCGGCTCGCCCGCGACGACCCCGAGGGGGCCACAAGCGTGCTCGCGCCTCTGGTACAGGAGCGCGCCCTGACGATGCGTCCCCGGGTCTGGCCGGTTCAGGCCCTTCTCCTGGAAGCGATTGCCCGCGATGGGCTCGGCGATCGCGATCGCGCCCAGCGTGCACTCGAGCGCGCGCTCGACCTCGCCGAGCCCGAGGGGCTGCTTATCCCGTTCCTCCTCTACCCAGCCACCGAACTTCTCGAGCAGCATCGGCGGCGTCGCACCTCGCACGCGGCGCTGATCTCAGAAATCCTCGACCTGCTGGCCGGAAGGACACCGGCGCGGCGACGGGACGCAACGCATGTGCTGAGCGGGCCGCTTACGGAGAGCGAGACACGGGTGCTGCGCTACCTGCCTACCAACCTGTCGGCGCCCGAGATCGCGGGTGAGCTCTATCTCTCGTTGAACACGATCCGGACCCACATGCGGCACCTCTATTCCAAGCTCGGAGTACACACGCGCGCCGAGGCGGTTGACCGCGCGCGCGCGTTCGGTCTGCTCGCCCCTTCGTCACGTTCCGGTTGACTGGGCGACACGCGTCGACAACGAATCGGCGATCGACGTGCCGTCCGAGGCGGGCGCTGGATCACATCAATCATGTGATGACAGATCACATCGTCGTGCGCCACCCTCCGCCCCCTCGTCGCTTGACTGAAAATCACTTCAGTCTCGCTGCACATTCGAAAGCTCGTCTAACCCCGGAGGAACGCGATGCTGTCAGAAGAGGAAATCCAGATCCCCGGCGGGGGAACCCGCTTGAGGATGGTGCCTGTTGAGGAGTTCGACCCCGAGCTGCGCGAGCTGGTCGCCGCCGATGATCGGACGCCGCTCGAGCTCGGTCTGCTGCGCGTACACGCCCAGCGGCCATCTCATGCCAGGGCGATCGTCGGGCTGCACGCGGCGCTGTGGACCGACCGGTTGCTCCCCGACCGCCTGCTCGAGCTCGTCCGCCTGCGGATTGCGTTCTTCAACCAGTGTCGGACGTGCATGGCGATCCGCTATCCCGGCGCGGTCGCCGACGGGCTCACCGAGGCGCTCGTCTGCTCACTCGAGAAGCCCTACGAGGCACCGGAGCTGAGCGCCGCCGAGCAGGCCGCCATCCGCTACGGCGAGCTACTGGCGACCGATCACCTCGCGATCGACGAGACCGTCTACAACACCCTCGGCAAGCATTTCACCGAGGAGGAGATCGTGGAGCTCGGCACCTACTGCGCGTTCTGCGTCGGCTTCGGCAGGTTGGGAGCGACCTGGAACATGATCGAGGAGCTCCCGAAGCGCTTCCACGAGGGGCAGATCGCCACCCCTTGGGGCGGCGAGGCGATCACCATTCGCTGACGCCTCCGACGTCGACGAAGCCAAACCGAGATCCGTGTTCTCCAAGCAGATCGAGTTGCTCGACGCACTCGTCAGCGCCCACGCGGTCGCGTACGTCACCGACCGGCACGGCACCGTGGCCAATCCCGCGGTGCCGTGCCGTCTGCGCGAGCTCATGCACCAGCTCGCCGAGCTCACCTTCGAGCGCGACGGCCGCTACCCGCGGTGGTGGCGCGCCGTTGGCGAGAAGCCCTGATGGGACCGCTGGACGGCAAAGTCGCGGTTGTCAGCGGCGCCGCTCGAGGTCAGGGTCGCGCCCACGCGGTGCGCCTCGCGCGAGAGGGCGCCGACATCATCGCGATGGACATCTGCGCCGATATCGACACGGTCCACTATCCGCTCGCAAGACCCGAGGATCTCGACGAGACCGTCGCGCAGATCGAGCAGCTCGGCCGCCGCGTCGCCGCTACCCAGACGGACGTTCGCGACGCGACGGCGGTCGCGGCGGCAATCGACGGCGGCTTGGCTGAGCTCGGAGGGCGCGCTCGAGCGCTCGGGCGCGTTCGTGCACCTGGCCGAGCCGGTGGAGACGAGCGCGCTGCGTGGTCGCAAGCGTCGCGCCAAGACCGACCGTGCCGACGCGAAATGGCTGCGCCAGCTCTTGTACGAGGATCGGTTGCCAGAGTCGTGGGCGCCGCCCGAGCATGTGCGCCAGTGGCGCTCGCGCGCGCGGCTGCGGAACACGCTGGTCGCTGAGCGGACCAGCTGGACCCAGCGGATCCGCGCGACCCTGTACCACCACGGGATCGCTGGCGCCCCGGAT
>DATJYY010000039.1:0-2087 GCA_035499395.1 Solirubrobacteraceae bacterium | reverse complement strand
CGTCGGGCTGGCGCTGATCATCACCCTCCTGATCGCCGAGTATCGCGGCAGGTGTTCTCTGTTGAACGTGCGTCCGCTGGTCAGCACGCTCCCGGCGACGGGGATCCTCGTCGCGATCTGCGCGGCCGCGGCCTCGGTGTCCGCGATCACTCTGAGCGGTGTGTTGCTGGCGCACCGCGTCGCGCCCCTACACGCAGGGCTGCTCTACCTGCCCGAGTTCGCCGGCGCGGCGTTCAGCGCGATCGTGTTCGGCTTCGTGTTCCGCACGCGTGGGCTGCACTACCAAGTCCTGGCAGGGATGATCTTCCTCAGCGCCGGCATCGTCGTGATCGGCCGCGTCCTGCCACCGACCGACGCGCTCGCGCTCACCGGCTCGGGGCTGATCGGCCTCGGCGTCGGGTCCTCGGTCGTCCCGGCGCTGTTCATCGCCGGCTTCTCGCTGCCCAACTCCAACCTACAGCGCGTGTTCGCGATCATCGAGCTGCTGCGGGCGGTGGCGGCGTTCATGATCGCACCGCTCATGCTCCACCTCGCCTTCACGGTCGGGCACAGCCTGAGCTCCGGGACGACGATCGCGCTGTGGATCTGCTTCGGGATCTCCACCGGCGGTGCGATCGCCGGCGTCTGCCTGTACGCGCTGGGCGGCGTCCGCCCACCGGCTCCCTCGCTGGAGCGGTGGTTTGGCGGACGGGAGCCGGGCTGGTACTCGCCACCACTGCTTGCCCGCATCCGGCGCCAGACGGGCGCGGTGCCCGCGGTCGCTGCCTTGCGGAACGCTGATGGTGACGACGCCTCGGCCGCCGATCGCCTGGGCTCGTGCTTCCGACCCGATCGCTTGGCCCAACAAACGGAGCGGAGATGACTGCCGCGGCGACCGGACCGGTCATGTTCGCCTACGACGGATCCGAGTTGGCCAAGACAGCGATCGCGGAGGCCGCAGGCCAGCTGAACCACGGACGCCAGGCGCTCGTCGTCACCGTGTGGCAGCCCTTCAACGTCGGGTTCCTGCCACCCCATGAGCTGCGGATCGACGCCGCAGCGGCCAACGAGGTCAAAGCCGCAGCTGCACAAACCGCCGCGCAGGGAGCCACGCTGGCAGAGGAGGCAGGCTTCAAGGCCCGAAGCATCGCGGTCGAGGCTGCGCCGAGCTGGAAGGGAATCGTCGAGGCGGCCGACGATCACGACGCGAGCGTCATCGTGCTCGGCTCCCACGGGCGCACCGGCCTCGCGAGCGTGCTGATCGGCAGCGTCGCCGAAGCGGTCGCCGCGCACTCGCGACGGTCCGTGCTGATCGTGCATCGCCACGAGTAAAGGCATGAGTGCGCTCGGACGGTCTCCGGGCGGCGAAGACCACTTCGACCTAGGGATCGACGCCAGGGGCGACATGCGCGAGATCGTTCCATCTCGACGGCGTCGGACGCGCCGAACTGGCCGCTCGCTCCCGTCGCGAGCCGGTCGTCGGGTCGGCACCGCCCGTTTCCCTTAGCCAGACGGGCGCACTGCCGGCCCCGCACTCGCCCCGCGACTACTTCGCCGAGCTCACCGTCCGCTACCGAGCAACGCCTCGGACGGCGATGAGCTGCCCGTCGGACCCGAGCGTATAAGCACCCGCGTATATGCCAACAAAAAATGGGCGCGAAGCAGCTAAGAGCTCGACGGCACCGGCACCGCTGGAACGGCGCCTTCTACGCACCATGCGGCGAGTCCTGCCTACCGACTATGGGGCGGGCTATACAAACGCAGGCAGGTGACGATCGAGGCCGTGCCGGTGTTCGCGCACGCGCGAAGACTCGTGTCCTGCACACCGTCTCACGCACGACGGCGTGATCCGCTCCTCACGACCCGCGGCTATCGGTGCAGCTCATTGGTGTGGTAGCTCGGCGACGCGACTTATTGTCAATGGCCATCGAGTTCTCCCCAACGGCGGCCACGAATTTCCCCACTGGTGGCCATGTTTTCTCCCCGCTGGTGGCCACGAATCTCCCCACCAACAGATTGGCTGGTTTGTGGTGTTTAGGTGAGTGGTTGGACCCCCTTGCCGGCGGTGGCTTGCGCGAGCCGGTAGCTGTCCTGGCCGTCGGTGATCA
>DATJYY010000038.1:0-2352 GCA_035499395.1 Solirubrobacteraceae bacterium | reverse complement strand
TCGAGCGCGCCGGCGTGGACGGAGAGCAGCGAGAGGCGGTGGGCGAGCACGTCGTGCATCTCGCGGGCGATCCGCCGCCGCTCGGCCGCTCGGGCCTCGTCCGCGGCGCGATCGCCCTGCGCGCGCAGCGATCGCACGAGCTCTCGCCGCGCGCGTACGAAGAGCCCCCATCCGAGGACTACGCCCGTCAGCAGCAGGCAGGCCCCCGCGTTCACCCAGTAGCCGCCGGTCGGCGGGTACAGGAGCGGGCTCGCGAACACCCAGGCGATCAGGAGTCCGGTGATGACGGCCAGATCACGGCCGCGAGCCCGGATCGCGGCGTTGAAGGTGGCGGCGAGGTTCGCCCCCGAGCCCGTGAGGATCACGAGCGACACCGCCCCGACGCCGATCCCGACGGCGGCTGGATGGGTGCGCCGCCAGCACAGCGAGACGAGCGCCGCGATCCCGACGACGATGTCCGCGACGCGCAGCCAGGGCGGTTGCGTCGGCCAAGCGTCCGCGAGGGTCGCGGCGCTGATCGCGAACGCAACCAGGTAGATCGTCGCGTCGACGACGCGGTCGCGGCGGCCACGCTCCTCGTCGGGGGCGTCGGTCACGACGCCGGGCAGCGCGGAACGCAACCAGCCGGACAGGCCATCGGTAAAGCGTGCTGTCGCCTGGCGTGCCATCGCTTGAAGGTCAAGGGTAGGCGAGCTACGCGGTATCCACCCCCTACCAAAGTCGTTGGCCGCCACCGTCGCAGGGCTCGGCGAGCGTAGCCCGCGGACCGTAGCTGCAAACCCGGCGGGCCGCGAGTCTGCCGGCATGATCCAAACCAACGGACTCACCAAGCAACTCGGCGGGCGCACCGTCGTCTCGGACGTCACATTCCGCTGCGAGCCGGGCACCGTCACGGGCTTTCTCGGCCCCAACGGCGCCGGCAAAACCACCACCATGCGGATGCTCGTCGGCCTCTCCGAGCCCGACAGCGGCACGGCACGGATCCTCGGCGGGCGCTACCGCGACCTGCCGAACCCGGGCCGGCGCGTCGGCATCCTGCTCGACGCGTCCGCCCAGCACGCCGGGCGCCGCGGCCGCGAGGCGCTCGCCGTATCCGCCCACACCATCGGCGTGCCGGCGCAGCGCGTCGACGCGCTACTGGAGCTGGTCGGCCTCGACGAGACGGCGGCCCGGCGGCGTGTCGGCAAATACTCGCTCGGCATGCGCCAGCGCCTGGGCTTCGCCCACGCACTGCTCGGCGACCCCGAGGTCCTGATCCTCGACGAGCCCGCCAACGGCCTCGATCCGCAAGGCATGCGCTGGATGCGGGGCCTGCTGCGCAACTTCGCCGACCGCGGAGGCACCGTGCTGCTCTCCTCGCACCTGCTGGCCGAGGTCGAGGCCGTCGCCGACCGGATGATGATCATCGACGGCGGACGGATCCAGGCCCAAGGCACCCGCTCCGAGCTGCTGACCGAGTCCAGGACCATCGTCGAGGCAGACGACCTGGCCGGCCTCGATGCCGCGATGCACCGCGCTGGCCTGGCGACCCACCCGGCCGACGGCGATCGGCGGCTGGTCGAGGCCGAGCCCGAGGTCGTCGCCCGCGCGGCGATGGCCGACGGCGTCGTACTGCGCCGGCTCGCCCCAGCCGAGGACGCCGGCCTCGAACGCCTCTTCTTCAAGCTGACCACGCCCGACGCAAGCACCCCGTCAACACAACCCGATTCGATCCATCGCGAGCTGGCAGGAGCAACCGCATGAGCACCACCACCCTCACCGCACCGATCCGCGTGAACACCGCCGGCGTCCACGCGCGCCCCAGCCTCGGCCGCCTCGTGGCCGTCGAGCTGCGCAAGATGGTCGACACCCGGGCCGGCTTCTGGCTGCAGGTCGCCATGGTCGCGCTCACCGTGGTCGTCGTGGTCGTCCGCTTGCTCGTCGGCGACGCGGCGGACCACACCTTCCAGTCCGTCCTCGACGCCGGGCTGCAGCCCGCGGCCATCCTGCTGCCGGTCCTCGGCATCCTGCTCGTCACCTCCGAGTGGTCCCAGCGCACCGGGCTGATCACCTTCGCGCTGGTCCCGGTGCGCTCGCGCGTCCTCGGCGCCAAACTCATCGCGAGCCTCCTGTGGGCCGTCGCGATGCTGGCGATGTCTCTCGCCGTCGTCGCCGCTGGGGTGCTCGTCTCCTCGCCCGGCGTCGAAGGGACCTGGTCCAACGCCGCGCCGCTGATCGGCCAGTCGGCCGTCTACCTGACGACCGGGATGGTCGTGGGCGTCGCGTTCGGCGCAATCCTGCTCAGCGCCGCCCCCGCCATCGTCCTTCGCTTCGCGCTGCCGACGGCGTGGATGGCAGTGCTCTCTCTGCCCG
>DATJYY010000037.1:0-57405 GCA_035499395.1 Solirubrobacteraceae bacterium | reverse complement strand
CCCGCTCGCGGGGATCTGGGCCGACCGGCGCGGGTCGCGCGGGATGGCGGTGGCGGGGATGCTCGTCCAGGCCGCCGGACTCGCGTTGATGACTACGCTGGAGCGCGACACCACGTACCTCGCGAGCGGCGTCTACATGTTCATCGTCGGCGTCGGCTCGGGCATGTTCAACTCCCCCAACACGGCAGCGATGATGGGCACGGTCCCGCCGCACCGCCGCGGCATCGCGGCCGGCGCCCGGGTGCTCGTCCAGAACACCGGCGCGGTGATCTCGATCGCGTTCGTGCTGGCGGTGGTCACCTCGAGCGTGCCCAAGAGCGTCCTGTTCGCGGTCTTCAGCGGCCTGGCCGACCACATCACGAACGCGCAGCTCGTGCCGTTCATGTCGAACATGCACACCGCGCTGTGGTGCCTGTCCGGGATCTCGCTGCTCGGCGCCGCGATCTCCGCGGCGCGCCCGTCGCACATGCAGGCCGAGCAGGAGCTCGCGGCCCAGTCGTCCCCGAGACCACGACCTGAGAAGGTGGCGGCATGACGACCACTGCAAGCAAGCCTCTCCGGATCGGCGAGGTGGCCGAGCTCACCGGCGTGACGCCGCGAACGATCCGCTACTACGAGGAGATCGGCCTGCTCCCCGGCGCCGAGGACCGCGCCCAGGGGCAGCACCGCTCCTACAGCGACGCCGACGTCGAGCGCGTCCGCGAGATCATCCGGCTCCGGGACCTGCTCGGCCTGTCGCTCGATCAGCTCGCGGTCCTACTCGACGCCGAGACCGCGCGGGCGTCGCTTAGACGGGAGCTCGAGCAGACCGAGGATCCGGGCAAGATCAAGACGCTCCTCGAGCAGGCGCTCGGACACATCGGCACCCAGCTCGAGCTGGTACGCATGCGCCGGCAAGCGCTCGGGCAGCTCGAGGAGGAGCTGGTAGCCAAGCGGCGCCGGATCCACAAGCGGCTGTCTGATCTGCCCGAGGAATGAGCGCGGCCAGCGCTCCAGCCGCGGCGCCGGCTGCGGCGCCCATCCGGTCGGCGACCGCGACGCCCGCGACGGGCGTCGACCGCCGTGCGATGACCGTCCTCTCGCTCGGCCACATGTTCACCGACATCGCGCAGGGATCCATTCCGGCGCTGCTCCCGTTCCTGATCGCGAAAGATCACATCAGCATCGCGGCTGCATCCGCGCTCGTACTCGCGGCCACGATCTCCTCCTCGGTGGTGCAGCCGGCGTTCGGGTACATGTCCGACCGCGTCTCGCTGCCCTGGCTCATGCCGCTCGGGCCGGCGCTCGGTGGTCTGGGGGTCGCGCTCGTCGGCTTCGCGCCGACCTACCCCCTTACCTTCGCCGCCGTCCTCCTCAGCGGGCTCGGCGTGGCCGCGTTCCACCCCGAGGGCTCGCGCTTTGCCAACTATGTCTCGGGCGCGCGGCGTGCGAGCGGCATGAGCCGGTTCAGCGTGGGCGGCAACGTCGGCTTCGCGCTCGGCCCGGTCGTGGTGACGCCGCTGTTGATCGCATTCGGTCTCCACGGCACCGCCTTCATCCTGATCCCGACGTGGCTGATGGCCGCGGTCCTTGTCCACGAGCTGCCGCGGCTGAAAACGTTCCGCAAGGACATCGTCGGCGGACGGGTCCAAAGCGGTGAGCACCACGAGGCCTGGGGACCGTTCGCGCTGCTGGCCTCAGTGATTGCGGTGCGGTCGTTCGTGTACTTCGGCCTGGTCACGTTCATCCCGCTCTACTACGTGAACGTCCTGCACACGAGCAAAGCGCTCGGCAGCGTGGCGCTCAGCGCGATGCTGCTGGGCGGGGCCGTCGGGACCCTCACCGGCGGGCCGCTCGCCGACCGGTTCGGCCGGCGCGCCGTGCTGGTCGGCTCGATGCTCGTGATCCCGCCGCTCGTCGTCGGTTTCCTGTTGTCGGGACCCGTCGTGGCGATCGGGTTCGCAGCGCTCGCCGGCGCGGCGACGATCGCGACGTTTGCGGTGACGATCGTGATGGGTCAGGAGTACCTGCCGGGCCGGCTCGGCGTATCCGCGGGCGTGACGATCGGGCTCTCGATCGGGCTCGGCGGGGTCGGAGCCCCGCTGCTCGGGCTGCTCGCCGACGCGCAGGGCCTGACGGCCGTGTTCGAGACGGTCGCGGTCCTCCCGTTCGTGGCGCTGGCGCTGACGCTGGCGCTCCCACGACAGACGCCGCGCGAGAAGGCGGCAGGATTGTCGCCGGCGACGCAGTAACCAACAGGCGCCGTCGCGGTAACTCTCAGCGGGAGGCGCCCCTGCGGCGCGCCAATCGCCGGTGAGCGTTTTCTAACCCTCAGCAGGGGTATGCGCGTTCCGGCGTTTCTATCTCGCATGAGTCTTTCGACACAAGCCTTCACGAAGCGTGTTCCCGCGTTCGCGGCAGTCGCGGCGGCACTGGTCGGTCTCGTCAACATCGCCTCGACGCTGACGCCGAACATCCGGTGGCGCGGCCACCTGCTGCTCGAGTTCGAGCCGGTCGAGGCGATCCGGCTGTTCCACGCGCTGTCACTACCGGCCGGGGCTGCGCTGCTGCTCGTGGCTCCGTACCTGGCCAAGCGCCGCCGGCGCGCGCTGCAGACCGCGGTCGCGCTGATGATCGCGCTGGGACTGTTCGACCTTCTGAAAGGCCTCGACTTCGAGGAGACGATCCTCACGTGGGGGGTCGCGGTCGTGTTGATCGTGAGCCGAAGGGCGTTCACCGTCCGACACGACGCGAACACGCTGCGCTCGGCGGTCTGGCGGGCGCCGTTGCTGGCTCTGCTCGGACTCGCGATCGCGATGTTCGCGGTCTGGACCGGCAGCCATGCGTCATTCCGAACCGTCGCGACCGAGACGTTTGACCTCATCCGCTACCAGCCCGGCCCGATCCACTTCCACCACCACATCCCGATCGGTGTTCACATGCTCGAGCTGGGCACGCTGCTGGTGATCGCCTACGTGATCTTCCGCCCGCTGACCGTGCCGCGAACGCCGCCGAGCCCGGCGGCGCGCCAGGTCGCGTCCGATCTCGTACGTGCCCACGGCGCCGACACGCTCGCGTTCTTCAAGCTGCGCGGCGACGGCCACTACATCTTCAGCGAAGACGGGCAGGCGTTCGTGTCGTACGCAATCGAGAACGGCGTGCTGCTGCTTTCCGGCGATCCGGTGGGGCCACGGGATGCCCTCCCGGCGCTGCTCAAAACCGTTCGCGAGTTCGCCGACGGCCGCGGTCTGAAGCTGGGCGCGCTCGGAGCCAGCGAAGGCATCTGCCCGCTGTACGAGGCCATCGGGCTCCACACGATCTATCTCGGCGACGAGGCGGTCGTCGAGCTCGGCCGGTTCTCGCTCGAAGGCCGCCCGATCCGCAAGGTGCGACAGTCGGTGACCCGTTTGAGCAAGGCGGGCTACGAGGCCGAGCTCCACGAGCTGCGCACGCTCGACCGGGACACGATCGAGCGGGCCGAAGAGGTAGTCGAGCTGGGGCGCCAGGGTGCTCCTGAGCGCGGCTTTTCGATGGCGATGGAATCGCTCCAGGGGAAACATGATCACGACACGCTCGTGGTGCTTGCGCGCGACGAAACCGGCGCGATCCGTGGCGTCCTGCATTTCGTTCCCTGCTACGGCCGTCCGGCGGTGTCGCTGTCGTTCATGCGGCGTGATCCGGCGACGCCCAACGGGCTGACCGAGTTCCTCGTGGTTCGGGCGATCGAATTGCTGCGCGAGCGCGGTCTGGAGGAGCTGTCGCTGAACTTCGCGGCGTTCGCGAAGTGGATGCACAGCCCCGAGAAGCGGCACGAGCGGCTGCTGGGCAAGCTGATCGCGCTCGGCAATCCGTTCTTCCAGATCGAGAGCCTGTACCGCTTCAACGCCAAGTTCTTCCCGCGCTGGGAACCCCGCTTTCTCGTGTACCAGGGGACCTTCGGGCTGCCTCGCGCCGGGATCGCGGCGATGTGGGCCGAAGGCCAGTTGCCCAAGCCGCGCATTGGCCGGGCGCCGGGCGCACGCTGACGTTCAGCGAAGACCGAACAAGTTGGCGACGGGAACGCGGCGCCGTTAATCTACCGCTAACGTTGTCCCCACCGGATTACCTTCACGGTGGGCCCGTCCGCGTACGCACGCGACCAGTTTTCAGCGCGACGGTCCCGTTTGCGTGCCGCTACCCTTCCGGCCCTCTGACCACCATGCTCGGCTCCAACCGCTTCCATCTCGACGACGACGAAAACGGTGATAACGGGTGTCACTGAGCGCTCCAGCCACCTCCGACGGTCACGCGACGTTGCTCGCGTACCTCGACGTGGTCGTGCTCGTCGTGGCGGCACCGATCATGCTGCTGATCGGCGTTCCCGCGGTCGGCTACCTGGTCGGCGCCGGCGCGTGGATCGCGCTGCGCGCGGTTGGAGTGCTGATCGATCGCGCGGTTTCGTCGCTCCGTGATCCGCGAGGCGAGGTGTCGCTCCGGCTCGGGTACCTGCTCGGCCGGCTGTTTCTCCTGGCGATCGCCGTGATCGTCGTCCGGAACAGCGCGGGCCGCGACGATGGGCTCACCGCGCTCCTCGTGATCGTGTTCGCGTTCACGATGCAACTCGTGCTCTCTTTCTTGACCCGCCCGAGGTCCGGACGATGAGCAAGACCCAGAAAGTCCTGCTCTGGTGCTTCGGCGCCTACATCGGCATTTTCGTTCTGCTGGTGCTGATCTATGGCTTTAGCCAGCACAAGAACAACGAGTTCCAGATCCAGAACGAGTTCAAGCTCGTCAACTGGGTGAGCCTTGGGGTTTTCAGCATCAACCGCGCGGTGCTCTACCTATTCATTTCCGCGCTGCTGACGATATTCACGATGGTGTGGATCGCCGGCCGCATGCAACAGCGGCCGAACAAGGTTCAGACCGCGGTTGAGGTGCTGTTCTCGCTGATGCGGAACAACATCACTCGCGGAAACATGCCCGACTCGATGGCGGCCAGGTGGTTCCCGTTCATCGGCACGCTGTTCCTGTTCATCTGGTTTTGCAACCTCGTCGGCTATCTGCCGTTGCCGACGAACACCGAGGAAAAGTTCAATCTGTTCGGCGCCCACATCCCGTCGTTTGCGCTCTATGCCGCGACCGCGAACATCTCCGTGCCGCTGGTACTTGCACTCGTGGTGTTCATCGCCTTCATCGTGGTGGGAATCAGGACGCAGGGCTTCGTCGGATACCTGAAGAGCCTGATCCCGGCGGGGGTTCACGGGCCGATGTTGATCCTGATCTTCCCGATCGAGGTGATCTCGACCTTGATGCGGCTGCTGTCGCTGACCATCCGACTCTGGGCCAACATCTTCGCTGGTCACATCATCCTCCTGTTCTTGGCCGGCGGGCTCGCGGTGATTCTCGGGCTCCAGGCGCTCGGGTGGTTCGCGCTCCCCGCCGGAATCCTCATCTACCTGTTCGAGCTGGGCCTGGTGGCCACACTCCAGGCGTTCATCTTTGCGACCCTGGCGGCGATTTACATCGCCGGCGCTGCCACTCACCACTAATACGACAAGGAGCCCTCTGATGCTTGCTGTTTTCCACCTCATTCCTATCGCGGCCTCCGGGATTACCGCCGGCTTCGGGATCGCCGTCGGCGGCGGTCTGGGCGCGGTCGGCGCCGGCGTGGGCATCGGAATCATCTTCGGCAAGGTGATCGAGGCGGTCACGCGCCAGCCCGAGATGCGCGACGAGATCACCAGCATCCAGTGGCTGGGATTCGCGCTCACCGAAGCCGTGTTCTTCTACGGCCTCGTCGCCGGCCTGCTCTCATACGTGCTCAAGTAGATGGCCGTCGTCTCACATCTCCCCGTCGCCTCCTCGAGCGGCTCGTTCCTGATCACCCCGAACGTCGGGCTGATGATCTGGACGCTGCTGCTGTTCGGCATCTCGATGTACATCCTGTGGAAGCTCGCTTTCCCGCGGATCTCCGAGGCGCTCGACAAGCGCCAGCACGCGATCGAGGAGTCGATCGATCACGCCGAGAAGGTTCGCCGTCAGGCCGACGACTTGCTCGAGGAGTACCGCGAGCGGCTCAGCGAGGCCCGGACGCAGGCCGAGGCGATCCTCGACCGCGCGCGCAAGACCGGCGAGGTGACCGAGCGCAACGCCCAGGAACAGGCCGAGCAGCGGCGCCAGCAGCTCATGGAGCAGACCCGCCGCGAGATCGAGGCCGAGACACGCCGCGCGATCCAGCAGATCCGCAGCGAGGTCGCCGACCTCACCGTGATGGCGACCGAGAAGGTGACCCGCAAGGTGCTCGACGAAGAGGACCAGCGCCGGCTCGTGGAAGACGCCCTCTCAGAGCTCGATTTCAGCATGCTCGCTCCAGAGGACCACCACTAACGTGACGCGCCAAGGGGGTAACACGTAGTGGAAGAGATTGCGGAGGTCTACGCCAGGGCGCTGTTCGAGGTGGCCAAGGAGCACGGCCTGCTCGACGAAGTGCACGATGACCTGACCGAGTTCGCACAGGCGCTCAACGAGAATCGCGAGTTCGCGGTGTTCTTCTTCTCGCCGTACTTCTCCACCGAGGAGAAGAAGGACGGCCTGAAGCGCGCCGTGACCGGCGCCGCGCCGGTGTTCATGAACTTCCTCGAGGCGCTGATCGAGCGCCACCGCATGCCCGCGATCTTCCGGATCAGAGACCGCTACCAGGTGATGTGGGAGGCCGAGCGCGAGCTGTTGCCGGTGCAGCTGACCAGCGCGATCGCGCTCGACCAGTCCACCGTCAGGAGCATCGGGGACCGGATCGGGGAGCAGACAAAACGGACGGTCGAGCTCTCGAGCAAGGTCGATCCCGACATCCTCGGCGGGATCGTGTTGCGCGTGGGCAATGTCATCCTCGACGCGTCGATCCGGAACCGGCTGGAACAACTTCGAAAGCAAGTCGCGCGGGCGTAGATGCGCTCGTCCGCCAAGGAGTCATGAATGCAGATCAAGCCTGACGAGATCACCTCAATCCTCAAGGATCGGATCGAAGGACTCGACACCTCCAGCGCCGAGCTGACAGAGGTTGGAACGGTGCTGTCGGTGGCGGACGGCATCTGCAGGATCCACGGGCTCGAGAACTGCATGTCGTTCGAGATGCTCGAGCTGCCGCACGACGTCACCGGGCTGGCCCTCAACCTCGAGTCCGACAATGTCGGCGCGGTGCTGTTCGGCGAGTGGGTGAAGATCGTCGAGGGGGACACGGTCAAGCGCACGGGCCGCCTGCTCGAGATTCCCGTCGG
Organism: Solirubrobacteraceae bacterium; assembly: GCA_035499395.1. Classification (GTDB taxonomy): domain Bacteria; phylum Actinomycetota; class Thermoleophilia; order Solirubrobacterales; family Solirubrobacteraceae; genus Palsa-465. The sequence goes on along the minus strand of DATJYY010000037.1, from coordinate 50,173 downwards.
CGAGGGGCTGCTCGGGCGGATCGTCGACCCGCTCGGCAACCCGCTCGACGGCAAGGGCCATGTCGAGACCACTGAGACCCGGCCGTCGGAGTTCAAGGCCCCGGGCGTGGTCCAGCGCCAGCCCGTGAAGGAGCCGATGCTCACCGGGCTCAAAGCGGTCGACTCGATGATCCCGATCAGCCGCGGCCAGCGCGAGCTGATCATCGGCGACCGCCAGACGGGCAAGACCGCGATCGCGGTCGACGCGATCATCAACAACAAAGATCGCGACCTCATGTGCGTGTACGTGGCCATCGGCCAGCGGAAGTCGACGGTCGTCGCCCTGGCCAAGACGCTCGAAGACGCCGGCGCCCTCGACAACACGATCATCGTGATGGCCTCCGCTGACGAGGCCGCGCCGATCAAGTTCCTGGCCCCGTACGCCGGCTGCGCGATGGGCGAGCACTTCCTCTACAACGGGAAGGCGGCTCTCGTCGTCTACGACGACCTGACCAAGCACGCGGTCGCCTACCGCCAGATGTCCCTGCTACTGCGCCGGCCGCCGGGACGCGAGGCGTACCCCGGCGACGTGTTCTATCTGCATTCGCGGTTGCTCGAGCGAGCGGTCAAGCTCAACGACGACCTCGGCGCCGGCTCGCTGACCGCGCTGCCGGTGATCGAGACCCAGGCGGGCGACGTGTCCGCCTACGTCCCGACGAACGTGATCTCGATCACCGACGGTCAGATCTATCTCGAGCCGGGCCTGTTCAACTCCGGCGTCCGGCCGGCGATCAACGTTGGGATCTCGGTCTCGCGGGTCGGCGGCAACGCCCAGATCAACCCGATGCGCAAGGTGGCCGGCCGCCTGAAGCTCGAGCTCTCGCAGTACCGCGAGCTCGAAGCGTTTTCTCAGTTCGGATCCGAGCTCGACCCCGCGACGCAGCGGACGCTCGCCCGCGGCGAGCGGCTGGTGAAGACGCTCAACCAGCCCGAGCGCCATCCGATGCCGGTCGAAGACCAGGTGATCCAGGTGTACGCGGCCACCAACGGCTACCTGGACCGGATCGTGGTCGAGAAGGTCGACCGCTTCCTGGCCGAGCTCACCGAGTCGACGCGCGCCAATCAGCCCGATCTGCTCGAGAAGATCGCCGCAGGGGACTGGAGTGATGAGACCCAGAAGGCGGTCGAAACGGCGGTGTCGAAGTTCGCCGAGGACTTCGGCTTCGACCTCGACGAGGAGGGCCACCCGATCGATGAGGAAGCCCCGGAGTTGTCGCGCAGTGCGCGGCGCGAGAGCGAGAACGGCCAAGAGGAGCAGGCCCAGGCGGCCTGAGCTGGACCAATGCCACAGTCGCAGCGTGACGTTCGCAACCGCATCGGTGCGGTCAAGAACATCCAGAAGATCGCTCGTGCGCTCGAGCTCGTCGCCGCCGCCCGTCTGCGGCGCGCCGAGCAGCGGATCGAGGCGCTGCGGCCGTACGCGAACGCGATCCGCCGGATGACCCGCCAAGCCGCCGAGGCCGCGGGACACGTGCCGAGCCTGCCGATCCTCGAGGAGCACGAGCAGGTGTCGAAGGTGGGGCTGCTCCTGATCGCGGGCGACCGCGGCCTTGCCGGTGCCTTCAACTCGAACATCGTCCGCGCCGGCGTGGCGGCGGGACGCGAGCACGAAGGGGAGGGGCACACGCCGGTCTTTTTCGCGTCCGGGCGACGTCCCGCGACGTCGCTGACGTTCCGCGGGTTGGAGCCGGCCGAGAGCTTCACGGGCTTCACCGACCGTCCCGCCTACGCCGATGCCCGACGAATCGCCGATCGGCTGATGGCCGCGTACATCGACGACGAGGTCGACCAGGTCGAGATCATCTACAACGGATATATCTCGCCCGTATCTCAGGTGGTCCGGCGCGAGACGCTGCTGCCGCTCCAGCAGGCGACGTTGCTCGACGAGGAGTCCGACTCGGAGGAGAGCGATTCCTCGGACGAGCAGTCCGCGCCGCACGCGCTCGTCGACTACGAGCCCGATCCGGAGGAGATTCTCAAGCGCCTCGTGCCGGATTACGTGGAGATCTCGATCTACCGGGCCTTGCTCGAGTCGACCGCATCGGAGCACGGCGCCCGGATGACCGCGATGCGCAACGCATCCGACAACGCAAGCGATCTGATCAAGAACTTGACGCTCGAGATGAACCGGGCCCGCCAGGCCGAGATCACCCAGGAGATTCTGGAGGTCGTGGCGGGAGCAGAAGGGCTGTCCGGGTAGACCTACACTGGAGAAGCTATGTCAGTAGCAGAAGAACAGCGCAGCGAAGCCTCAGAGGGCGAGCCCGACAAGAAGAACACCGGGCGTATCGAGGAAGTCCAGGGCGTCGTGATCGAGGCCGTGTTCCCCGACAAGCTGCCGGAGATCAACCACGCGATCCTCGTGCGCCGTCCCGGGGTCGCGCGCGAGGAGGAGGCGCTCGACCTCGCCGCCGAAGAGGACCCGTGGCTCGTGTGTGAGGTGCAGCAGCACCTCGGCGACGATCGCGTACGCGCGGTCGCGATGGACACGACCGACGGACTGGCCCGCGGCGTTGAGGTCATCGATAGCGGGGCGCCAATCACCGTGCCGGTCGGAGACATCACGCTCGGGCGGATCTTCAACCTGCTCGGCGACCCCATCGACCTCGGCGCGCCGCTTCCCGACGGCGTCAAGCGCTGGCCGATCCACCGCGAGGCGCCGACCGTCGAAGACCTGACCCCGACCGCGGAGATGTTCGAGACCGGCATCAAGGTCATCGACCTGCTCGCCCCCTACGCCAAGGGCGGCAAGGTCGGTCTGTTCGGCGGCGCCGGCGTGGGCAAGACCGTGATCATCCAGGAGCTGATCCGCAACCTCGCCGAGGAGCACAAGGGCCTCTCGGCGTTCTGTGGCGTCGGCGAGCGCTCGCGCGAGGGCAACGACCTGTGGCTCGAGATGAAGGAATCGGGCGTGCTCGAGAAGACCATGCTCGTGTTCGGCCAGATGAACGAGCCGCCCGGAGCCCGCATGCGGGTCGCGCTGTCCGGCCTGACGATGGCTGAGTACTTCCGCGACGAAGAGCACCAGGACGTGCTGCTGTTCATCGACAACATCTTCCGGTTCGTCCAGGCCGGCTCCGAGGTGTCCGCTCTCCTCGGCCGCATGCCGTCCCAGGTCGGCTACCAGCCCACGCTCGAGTCCGAGATGGGCGAGCTCCAGGAGCGCATCACCTCGACCAAGGAGGGGTCGGTCACCTCGATCCAAGCGATCTACGTCCCCGCCGACGACCTCACCGACCCGGCGCCGGCGTCGGTGTTCGCGCATCTGAACGCAACCACGACGCTGTCGCGGTCGATCGCGGAGAAGGGCATTTACCCGGCGGTCGACCCGCTCGACTCGACATCGACGATCCTGAAGGCCGAGATCGTCGGCGAGGAGCACTTCGACGTCGCCAACGAGGTCAAGCAGGTGCTCCAGCGATACCGCGAGCTCCAGGACATCATCGCGATCCTGGGGATCGACGAGCTCTCCGACGAGGACAGGCTCACGGTCAACCGGGCTCGGAAGATCGAGCGATTCCTGTCGCAGCCGTTCCATGTCGCCGAGCAGTTCACGGGCACGCCGGGCGTGTACGTGCCGATCGCCGAGTCGATCCGCGGGTTCAAGGAGATCCTCGAGGGCAAGCACGACGATCTCCCCGAGCGTGCGTTCTTCCTGAAGGGCACGATCGACGACGTCGTGCGCGACGCGGGCGGTGGCGAGGAGGCCGAGTCTGAGTCCAACGAGGAGTCGAACGAGGGCGAGGACGAGAAGGCCGAGGCGAAGCTCGATGCGGACGAGGCCCAGGCCGAGACCGACGAGGCCAAAGACGACGAGGAGTAGCGCCCGGTGGCGCACGCCAAATTCCGCGCCGAGGTCCTGACGCCCGAGGGCGAGGTGTTCAACGACGAGGTCGAGCTCGTCTCGACGAAGACGGCGGTGGGATCGATCGGCATCCTCGCCCACCACGAGCCGGTGCTGGCGATGCTCGATCCGACCGAGCTACGGCTGTACAAGACCGAATCGGAGGTCGTTCGGTTTGCTCAGGCTGAGGGCTACCTGCAGATGGCCGACAACCACTTGCTGATCCTCGTCGAGGAGGCCGTGGCGCCCGGTGACCTCGACGCCGGCAGCCTTCGCGAACGCCTGCAGCAGGCCGAACGCGAGCTCGAATCTGCCGGCGACGACACCGAAAAACGGCGAGTCGCCGAACGGGATAAGGCTCGGTTGGAGCAGTTCTTGAAGATTGCCGACGGTTGAGCCTCAGGGGCCGGAATGCGGCCACCCGTCGCCTCTCCGCTTATCCTCCTTTGTTCATGCTTGACGAGTTGGTACTCGCCGAGCGGCTGATCTCCTACGACACGTCCCGGCCCGAGGAGATCGTCGCCGCGGCAGGATTCGTGAAGGGATGGCTCGAATCCCGCGACATCGAGGTGCGTCACCACGATCACAACGGGCTGCCCGTGCTGGTGGCGGAAGTCGGGCCCACCGATGACGGGCTCGAGCACCCATGCGTCGTGTTCCACGGCCATCTCGACGTCGTGCCCGGCCGGCCCGAGCAGTTCGCGCCGCGAGTCGAAGACGACCGGTTGATCGGCCGCGGGGCCTACGACATGAAGGGCGGTCTGGCGGCGATGATGTGCGCGCTCAAGGACCTCGAGCCGCAGGGACGCGTGCGGGTCAGGCTGATCTGCGTCCCGGACGAGGAATCGGAGGAGATCGAGGACCGCTCAACCGACGCCGTCGTCGCCCGCGGGCTAGGTGGCGACTTCGCGATCACCGGCGAGCCCACGAACCTGCACATCGGGGTGGAGGCCAAGGGCGTGCTGGCGATGATTATCGAGGTCCACGGGCGCGCGGCGCACAGCTCCACGCCGTGGCTCGGCGACAACGCGGTGCTGAAGGCCGTGGACGTGTTCCGGGCGATCGAATCGCTCCCGTTCTCGCGCGAGTCATCGGAGATATTCGACCGGCCGTCGATCAACCTCGGGCGGATCGCGGGCGGCGACGCGATCAACAAGGTGCCCGACGAGTGCACGATGTCGGTCGACATCCGCTTCCTACCCGGGCAGGACCCGGAGGCGATCCTCGCTCAGATCGCCCAGATCCCGTCAATTGACGTCACCCGGACGTTCATCTTCCCGCCGGTGAGCGTCGCCCGTGGCAACCCCTACGTGCAAGCGCTCCGGGACGCGGTGACCCGTTCGATCCCCGACAAGCAGGTGCTGAGCGTCGGCCGCGACGGAGCCTCCGACGCGGTCGCGTTCATGGCGGCGGGCATCCCCGCGGTCGAGTTCGGCCCGGACGGTGCCGGCCACCATGGGCCCGAGGAATGGGTGTCGGTGTCCTCGATCGTGCGCTACCACCGCTCGCTCGTGGGCTTTGTGCGGACATTGCCGATGTGGCTCGAGCGGACGCTTTCCGACGAAGGGCGCGACTCCGTCGTGGTGGATCGGACGGGACAGGACCACGGCTTGGACACGGATGCCTCGCGAACAGGTCTGACCGCGATCGACGGCGGGCTCGTATGAGACGCCTCGTGCCCAAATCGAGGACCGGGACGTTCGTGCGGTTCGTCATCGCAGGCGTGCTCGTGATCGGGTTCGCCGCGACAGCGACCGCGGTCGCCGGGCTCCTGCAGGTCAAGCAGATCACCGACTACTTCAACGCCAGCCCCTCGTTCGCGTCGGCGCCGTCCAGGGTGACGGTTCCCAATCCCGGCAGCCCCCAGACGATCCTGCTCGTCGGTTCCGACCATCGCGCCGGAACGCCGTTCCGGGACGTCAACACCGACACGATGATGCTCGTGCGTCTCAATCCGAGCTCCTCGACGATCAACCTCCTGTCGGTCCCGCGCGACCTCAAGGTCCAGATCCCCGAGGGCGGAGGGGTCGCGACCGCGAAGCTGAACGCGGCGTACTTCTACGGGGGCCCGAATCTGCTGATCAAGATCCTGCAGCAGCAGGTGTTCCCGGGCCTGAAGATCAATCACGTCGTCGACGTCGGGTTCGGCGGCTTCGAGAGGATGATCAACGCGCTCGGATGCGTCTATACCGACGTCGATCACCGCTATTACAACAACACCGCGGTGACCGACTACTCGAGCATCGACATCCAGCCCGGTTACCAGAACCTGTGCGGCGCCGACGCGCTGTCGTTCGTCCGCTTCCGCCACACCGACAGCGACATCGTCCGGAACGCGCGCCAGCAGGACTTCATCCGCTGGGCGAAGAGCCAGTTCAGCCAGGACCAGATCATCACCGAGCGCAACAAGCTGCTGAAGATCTTCGGCAAGAACGCAACGACCGATCACAACCTGCACACGACCGACGGGCTGATCAACCTGTTCGACCTGGTCGCGTTCTCGGCCGGGAACACGATCAAGCAGATTCCGTTCCCAGCGATCATCCTGCCTTGTTACTCGGGACCCACGAACGGGGCGAACGCCCAGACGGCGGCCTGCTACGTGACCGCCGAGAACAGCGCAGAGCAGAGCGCGTTCCGCGCTTTCATGACGCCGACCACGGGCTCGCCGCTGCCAGTAGCCAGTGCGCCGGCCCAGCCCGCAAAGGCGGGGAAGGGCTCGCACGGAGGCGGAGGCGGCGGTCCCGTTCCCGGCCTGACCGCTGACGTCACCGACGGCCAGGCTCAGGCCAAGGCGCTCGGGCCGACCGGGATCCCGGTCTACTACCCGAAGGTGATCTTCTCAGGCTCGCAGTACTGCTCGAGCCAGACCAGCCTGTGCCCGGTCCAGACCGCGAGCCCGGGGTCGTATCCGCGCGCCTACCTGCTGCACGACCAGCATGGCGTCGCCCACTACGCGTACCGGATGACGCTCGAGATCAACCCAATCCTCGGCGAGTACTACGGCGTGCAGGGCACGACCTGGCTGAACCCGCCGATCCTGAGCAAGCCGACGCAGACGAAGACCGTCAACGGCAAGCAGCTGCTCCTGTTCGCCGACGGGGGCAAGCTCAGCCTCGTTGCCTGGCGCACGGCAAATGCCGTGTACTGGATTTCGAACACGCTGACCGAGAACATTCCAAACCGCCAGCTGGTGGCGATCGCCGCCTCGCTGACGCGGGCCGGCGGCCGGTAGACCGCTACCCTCCGCACCGATGTCCTCAGCGCGTGAACCGATCGCGGTGATCGGGACCGGCTACGTCGGTCTGGTCACGGCCGCGGGGTTTGCCGAGCTCGGAAACAAGGTTTGGTGCGTCGATATCGACGCGAACAAGATCGCCCGGCTCGAGCGCGGCGAGATCCCGATCTACGAGCCCGGCCTGGCGGAGTCGGTGGCCGCCAATCGCGAACGGCTGCACTTCTCGACCGAGCTCGCGCCCGCGCTCGAGCACGCCCGTCTGCTGTTTGTCGCGGTGGGCACGCCGCCCACCTATTCCGGCGACGCCGATCTGTCCGCGGTCAACGCCGTGGTCGACGCCATGCCACGGTCGGAAAATCACGCGATCGTGATGAAGTCGACCGTCCCGGTGGGCACGGGCGCGGCGATCAGGCGGAGCCTCGCCGAGCGCGGCAAAGCGGGGTTTGCGTACGTCTCGTGCCCGGAATTCCTCAAGGAGGGCTCAGCGCTCGAGGACTTTCGCCATCCGGACCGGGTGGTCGTCGGCGACGACGGCGATTGGGCCGGGGACGCGGTGACCGAGCTGTACGCGCCGCTCGAGGCGCCGCTGGTGCGCACCGACATCGCGAGCGCCGAGATGATCAAGCTCGCCGCGAACGCCTTCCTCGCCACCAAGATCTCGTTCATCAACGAGATCGCGAACGTCTGCGAGGAGACCGGCGCCGACGTGCTCGAGGTGGCGCGGGGGATGGGCCTCGACCAGCGGATCGGGACGCACTTCCTCAAGCCAGGTATTGGATTCGGGGGGTCCTGCTTCCCGAAGGATGTTTCGGCGCTCAAGCAGCTCGCCGGCAACTCCGGCTACCACTTCCAGCTTCTGACCGCGGTGATCGAGGTAAACGAGCTGCAGAAGCGGCGCGTGATCGGCAAGCTCCAGAAGCATCTCGGCTCGCTGGTCGGCAAGAGCGTGGCGCTGCTCGGACTCGCCTTCAAGGCCAACACCGACGACATGCGCGAGGCCTCGTCGCTCGTTCTCGCCGCCCGGCTCCAGGCCGACGGCGCCACCGTTCACGCGTACGACCCGATTGCCGAGGCCGAGGCGCGCAAGATGATGGTCGGCGTCCAGTTCGCGGATTCCGCGCTCGGCGCCCTGACCGACGCCGACGCATGCGTGATCGTGACCGAATGGCCCGAGTTCGCCGAGCTCGACTGGACGGCGGCCGCGGAGCGGATGCGAGGGAGGCTCGTCATCGACGGGCGGAACTTCGTCGACCCTGAGGTGGTCAGGGCGGCGGGGTTCGTGTACGAGGGCATCGGGCGGTAGGGCCTTCGGTGCAGGCGTTGATCCTTGCCGGCGGGGAGGGAACCCGCCTGCGACCGCTGACCTCGACGATCCCGAAGCCGGTCGTGCCGCTCGTGGGTCGCCCGTTCATCTCGTACATGCTCGAGTGGCTCCGCGGGCACGGCGTCGAGGACGTGATCCTGGGTTGCGGGTTCATGGCCGATCGCGTCCGGGACGTGCTTGGTGACGGCTCTGGCCTCGGGATCTCGCTCCGCTACCTGGAGGAGCCGCGGCCGCTCGGCACGGGCGGGGCGCTGAAGTTCGCCGAAGACCTGCTCGAGGACCGGTTCTTCATGCTCAACGGCGATGTCCTCACCGATATCGACCTGACCGCCCAGCTCGAGGCGCACGAACGCACCGGCGCCCGTGCCACGCTCGCGCTCGTGCCGGTCGACGATCCCTCGGCGTACGGACTGGTCCGGCTTGACGCCGACGGTGCCGTGAACGCGTTCGTGGAGAAGCCCGGCCCTGAGCAGACCGACACGAACCTGATCAATGCCGGCGCCTACATCCTCGACCGGAGCGTGCTCGACGGGATGCCCCCGGCGGGCACGAATGTCTCGATCGAGCGCGACGTGTTCCCGACGCTCGTCGGCCGCGGCCTGTACGGGTACGAGGCCAACGGCTACTGGCTCGACATCGGCACGCCCGATCGCTACCTCCAGGGGACGTACGACATCCTCGAGGGCACCGTGACCACCGAGGTCGGTCGCCACCTCCGTGAGTCGGGACTGATGCTCACCGACGGCGCGACGGTCGAGGGGCGGGTCGTCGCCCCCGCGCTGGTGTCGTCGGGCTGCACGGTCGGGGCCCGGGCGCTGGTCGGCGATCGGAGCGCGCTCGGCGAGGACGTGACGATCGGCGAAGGAGCTCGCGTTGAGTCGTCGGTGCTGCTCGGGGGGGTGAGCGTGGGCGCCTCGACGACGATCCGCGGCTCGATCATCGGCCCCGACGTGCAGATCGGCGATCACTGCCAGATCGAGGGTGGCGTCGTGCTCGGAGCGCGGGTCAAGATCGGGTCGCGGAACACGCTTGCGGCCGGCGCGCGTATCTTCCCGGGCGTGGAGTTGCCGGACGGAGCGATCAGGTTTTGAGCACGACCGCGAATCTGAGCCGCGAGACGATCGAATCGATCGACGCCGAGCGGCAGATCGACGACATCCTGGCGATGCCCGATCAGCTGCGGGACGCTCTGTGGCGGGTCGAGTCGGCGAACCTCGAGCCCGACGACGCCCCCGGCGGGCTGATCGTCGCGGGGATGGGCGGCTCGGCGATCGGCGGGACGCTGGCCAGGGCGGCCCTGGGGGACCGTGCGTCGCGGTCGATCGTGATCGCCCGCAGCTACGCGCTGCCCGCGTGGACCACGCCCGACACAGCGGTGCTGTGCGCCAGCTACTCCGGCAATACCGAAGAGACGCTGGCCGTGTACGAAGCCGCGGGCGCGCTCGGCGCTCGGCGGATCGTCGCGACCACGGGGGGCAAGCTCGCCGAAGCCGCGCGGGCCGAGGGAGTTCCGGTGATCCCGCTTCCCGGAGGCTTTCAGCCGCGCGCTGCGGTCGCGTACTCGCTCGTGGTCGCGCTCGAGGTCGCCTGGCTGTGTGGCGCCGGCGAGCGGCTGCATGCCGAGATCGACGTCGCCGCCGCCCACCTCGAGCAGATCGTGTCGATGTGGGGACCCGACGCGTCCGACGACTCCCTGGCCAAGCAGCTGGCGCGGGGACTCCACGGCACGATTCCGCAGATCGCCGGCTCAGGGCTCACGTCGCCGATCGCGTACCGGTGGAAGACGCAGATCAACGAGAACGCCAAGATCCCGTGCTTCTCGCACGAGCTTCCCGAGCTCGACCACAACGAGATCGTCGGGTGGCAGGGAGCAAGCCAGCTCGGACGGTTCAGTGCGGTGTTCCTGGACGACTCCGACCTGCATCCGCGGATCCGTCAGCGAATCGAGCTGACCCGTGGCCTGATCGAGGCCGAGGCGGCCGGCACGTACCGGGTCGAGAGCATCGGCCAGAACCGAACCGAACGGCTGATCTCGCTCGTGATCTTGGGCGACCTCGTATCGCTTTACCTCGCCGTGCTGCGCGAGGTCGATCCGACGCCGGTGGCGGCGATCGATCGGCTGAAGAGCGCGCTCGCCCGCGGCTGAGGGCGCTCGGGACCGATCGTCATGGGCGGGCGGCCGCGGGAGACGTGGCCGCCGTTCGGGCGCTCTCACCACCGTGTGAGAGGCCCGAACGGCGCCCAACCCCCAAGTCCCTGCTGCCCCAGCCCACTACCTCAAGGCAATACCGCGCTGCTCGTATAGCCGCCGGTCGGCGGTGTTGAGCAGTTCCTCCAGGGTCTCGCCGTCGTCCGGGAATGAGGCCATCCCGATCGTCAGCTCCCAGGGGGCAGAAATCTCCATCTCGGCGCGAGCTTCCGCGACACGCGCCTGGATCCGGCGAATCACCGGCGCCGCGCTCTCGGCGGTCTGCTCGGCGAGCAGGAGCGCGAACTCGTCTCCGCCGATGCGGCCGACCACGTCGTCGGCGCGGGCCGATTCCTTCATCAGGCCGGCGACGGTCTTGATCAGCTCGTCGCCCATCAGGTGGCCCTCGGTGTCGTTGACCGTCTTCAGCCCGCGCACGTCCACGTAGGCGAGGACGAACGGGCGGTGGTACCGGCTGGCGCGAGCGAGCTCGCGCTCGGCGGCCTCGGTGAACCCGCGACGGTTCAGGATGCCGGTGAGAGCGTCGGTCAGGGCTGCGGCGGAGATGGCCGCAAATTCCTTCTCGCGGCGACGGGCCCGGCGGCTGGATCGGAAGGCGATGGCGGCGAAGGCGAGCATGAGGGCGAACGCGGCGCCGAGCGCGATCCACACCGCGGTCGGGATTACCTTCACGACGTTGTCGATCACCCGCACGCCGCTGCTGAAGGGCGCGGTGAAGGCCGAGCCGTCAGACGGCGAGGTCCTCGTGGTCCGGTGAGTCCGCGTGTGCGTAACGACCGCCCGGGCGCCGGTACCGGCAGCGGCAGCTCCGGCAGCGGCGGTGCCCGCGGGGCCGGCGCCGGTGACGCCGCCGCCCGCGGTGGTGCCGGTGCCGCCGTTCGCGGTCGGCAGCGTGGCCGCCGAATGATGCGTGCCGTTGCCGCGGGCCAGGTCGTCGATCGCCGACGTCGCGCCGAAGGTGGGGATGTCGCTCAGCTGGGTGATCGTCGGCGTCGTCGTCGTGCCGGAGGTCGGGGCCGGGGTCGAAGCTGGCGTTGTCGTCGCGATCGGGAGCGTCGACGACGAGACGTTGTTCACCGCTGTCGTCGGGGTCACGAAGGTCGGGGTAGCGACGCTGCCCGTGCTCACTCCGAAGTTGCTGGAGGTGCTCGACGTGGACGAGGGGAGCGAGGCCGGGACGACGCCGGTGGTGCCGGTGACCCCGTCGCAGCGGCCGTGGCAGTCGGACGTGGTCGACCCCGAGCCCGTGCTGCCCGGCTGCCGGCCGTGCCCGGTGGGGGTGCTGTCCGCGTTCACACTGGTCGTCGTGCCGGTGGTCGTCGTGCCGGTGGTCGTCGTGCCGGTCGTGGTCGTGTCGGTCGTGGTTGTGTCGGTGGTGGTTGTGGGCGTCGTTGTCGTGGTGGTGTCGGTCGGCGTCGTGTCCGTGGTCGTGGGCGTCGTCGTGGTGGTGGTGTCGGTCGGCGTCGTGTCCGTGGTCGTGGACGTCGTCGTCGTGGCCGGCGCGGTTGAAGTCGTGGTGGTGGTCGTGGTCGCGGCGAGTGCCTCGGTCGTAGCGACCGGCGTGGTCGCGTCGTGGGCCTTGACCTTGGGCTTGATCGCGAGCACGAGCTGCTCGGGCGAGCGGTGCGCCAGCGCGAGGCCGGCGAGCTTGTTCGCCAGCCGCTCAGCGCGGACGTGACGGAAGTAGGCGCCGTTTCCGGCGGTCGCGCCGCCGACACCGAAGACCGCGCATCCAAATCCAACAGCCAGCGCGATCGTGGCGAAGATTCCCTTCCTACGCTGAATCATCGGCGTCCTCTTTCGGGACCGCTCCATGCCTGGCCTCCGGCGTCCTGGTTCGAGGTTGGTGTGCATGCTAGGCGGCACTTCACTTCTCCGGACGTATTTCGACAAATGTCCGAGACAACTTGAGGCCCTCGTGAGAAATCTTTGAACGGCGGGCCCCTAACCTTGACAACATCGTGGTAAGGTTGTGAGCCGATGGAAGGATTGACCATCAACGAGGCGGCGCGGACGACCGGTTGGTCGCCGCGTATGCTCAGATACGTCGAGCAGACGGGCCTGGTTTCGCCGGCCCGCTCGGCGTCCGGCTACCGCCTTTACGGGCCGGCCCAGCTCCAGCGGTTGCGCACGCTCAAGGAGTTGCTCGCCCGGTTCGACCTGGGCCTGTCCGATGTCGCGTTCGCGGCGCAGATGGCCGACAGCCCCGACCTGCGCGATTCGGTGCAGGCGTGGCTCGAGGCCGAGGCGCGCCGGCCCGACGACGTCGGGCCCGAGGACTGGCTCCGATTCGAGCAACAGAAGCACGAGAAGCTGCTGGCCGTCGCCTGAGGGCGATCGCCCGCTCACCCCGACCGTGGAGGAAAGATGAGCACGACCGCTGCCAAGGCGGATTTCAAGGTGGCCGACCTGGGGTTGGCCGAGTTCGGGCGGAACGAGATTCGCCTGGCAGAGCATGAGATGCCTGGGCTGATGGCGATTCGGCGTGAGTATTCGGACGCGCAGCCGCTCAGCGGCGCGCGGATCACTGGATCCCTCCACATGACGATCCAGACCGCGGTCCTGATCGAGACGCTCGTCGCGCTCGGGGCTGAGGTCCGGTGGGCGTCGTGCAACATCTTCTCGACCCAGGATCACGCCGCCGCGGCGGTCGTGGTCGGCCCGGAGGGGACGCCCGAGGACCCGTCCGGCATGCCGGTCTATGCCTGGAAGGGCGAGACGCTCGAGGAGTACTGGTGGTGCACCCAGCAGGCGCTGTCGTGGCCCGAGGGCGCGGGCCCGAACATGATCCTCGACGACGGCGGCGACGCCACGCTGCTCGTCCACAAGGGCGTCGAGTTCGAGCGTGCCGGCGCGGTGCCCGATCCGTCGACCTCGGAGTCCGAGGAGTTCGCGATCGTGCTCGGACTCCTCCAGCGCTCGCTCGAGGAGGACCCGCAGCGGTTCACCCGCGTCGCGGCTGATATTCGCGGCGTCACCGAGGAGACGACCACGGGCGTACATCGCCTGTACCAGTTCGCCGAGCAGGGACAGCTGCTGTTCCCGGCGATCAACGTCAACGACTCCGTCACCAAGAGCAAGTTCGACAACAAGTACGGCTGCCGCCATTCGCTGATCGACGGCATCAACCGCGCCACCGACGTGATGATCGGCGGCAAGCTCGCGGTCGTGTGCGGCTACGGCGACGTCGGCAAGGGCTGCGCGGAGTCGCTTCGAGGCCAGCGGGCACGCGTGGTGGTCACCGAGATCGACCCGATCTGCGCGCTTCAGGCCGCGATGGACGGCTACCAGGTGCTCACGCTCGACGACGTGGTCGGGACCGCTGACATCTTCATCACGGCGACGGGCAATAAGGACGTGATCACGGCCGAGCACATGTCGCGGATGAAGCATCAAGCGATCGTCGGAAACATCGGCCACTTCGACAACGAGATCGACATGGCCGGGCTGTCGAGGACACCGGGCATCAACAGGATCGGCATCAAGCCGCAAGTTGATGAGTGGGTGTTCCCCGACGGGCATTCGGTGATCGTGCTGTCCGAGGGCCGGCTGCTGAATCTCGGGAACGCCACCGGGCATCCGAGCTTCGTGATGTCGAACTCGTTCACGAATCAGGTGATCGCGCAGATCGAGTTGTTCCGCAGCAGCGACAGCTACGACAAGCGGGTCTACACGCTCGCCAAGCACCTCGACGAGAAGGTCGCGCGGCTCCATCTGGCGGCGCTCGGGGTCAAGCTCACGGAGCTGACCGCCGGTCAGGCGGCGTACCTGGGCGTCCCGGCCGACGGCCCGTACAAGCCGGACCACTACCGCTACTAGGCGGGGCGCGATGGCGCGTACCCGGCTGCCCCCGCACGAGGTCGCGGACCTCGGGCTGGCGCCGGCGGGCGTGTCGCGGATTGCGTGGGCGGGCGGGCAGATGCCCGTCCTGGCCCGCGTACGGGCGCGCTTTGAAAAGGAGCGTCCGCTCGAGGGGGTCCCGATCGCCGCGTGCCTGCACGTGACCGCTGAGACGGCAAACCTGATGCTCACGCTCGCCGCCGGCGGCGCGCGGCCGGCGCTGTGCTCGGCCAACCCGCTGTCCACCCAGGATGACGTGGCGGCGGCGCTCGTCTACGAGCACGGGATCGAGGTGCAGGCGCTGCGCGGCGAGGACACGGAAACGTACGCGCGTCATGTCCGAACGCTGCTCGAGGGCAACCCGCAGGTGACGGTCGACGACGGCGCCGACCTTCTGATCACCGCCCACGCGATCGGCCCGGACGCGCTCGCCGAGCTGATCGGGGGCACCGAGGAGACCACCACCGGGCTCGTGCGGCTGCGTCGGCTCGAGGCTGAGCGGAAACTCGCGTGCGCGGTCGTCGCCGTCAACGAGGCTCGTACGGAGCGCGCGTTGAACGACCGCCACGGAACCGGGCAATCCGCGCTCGACGGGATCATCCGTGCAAGCAACGTCCTGATCGCGGGCCACACGCTGGTCATCGTCGGGTACGGGTGGGCCGGTCAGGGGATCGCAGAGCGGGCTCGCGGCGCCGGCGCCGCGGTGATCATCTGCGAGGTCGACCCGCTGCGGGCGCTCGAGGCCCGGATGGCCGGGTACGAGGTGATGCCGGCGCTCGAGGCAGCGGAGCGCGGGGACGTGTTCGTGACCGTCACCGGCTCGCGGCGAGTTCTGCGCCGCGAGCACTTCGCCCGAATGAAGGACGGAGCACTGCTCGCCAACGCCGGTCATTTCGACGTCGAGCTGGATCTGGCCGAGCTGACCGCGCTCGCGGTCAACGTTCGGGAGGTCCGGCCGCTGATCGAGCAGTACGAGCTCGAGGACGGACGCCGGTTGAACCTGCTCGCGCGTGGACGGGTCGTCAACCTGGCGGCCGGTGAGGGGCATCCCGCGGCGGTGATGGACGTGTCGTTTGCGATCCAGGCGCTGTGCGTCGAAGACCTCGTGAGCCGGCGGGACGAGCTCGTGGCCGGCGTTCAGCCCGTGCCCGGAGCGATCGACCAAGAGGTGGCGACGCTCAAGCTCGCGGCGCTCGGCGTGTCGATCGACGAGCCAACGCCCGAGCAACAGCAATACAAGGAGTCCTGGGCGTAACCAGGGTCAGCGCGGCTCTTCTGGGAAGATGCCGCTGATGCCAGCTGCCCGCAGACAGCTCCGCGGCGGGATCGATCTCGGCGGAACCAAGATCGAGGCGATCGTCGTCGATGACCTGAACACCGTGCTCGGGTCCTCGCGCCACCAGACCCCGTCGAGCGGCGGACCCGCCGACGTGGCGGCGGAGATGGTCAAGGCGATGACCGGCGCGTGTCAGGCAGCCGGGGTCGAGCCGGCGGCGCTCGTCGGCGTCGGCGTTGGCTCGCCGGGGGTGATCGACGAGGCAACCGGCGCGGTGTCCACCGCGCGGAACCTTCCGGGCTGGGACGGATCGTTCGCTCTCGGACCCGAGCTCGAGGCCGAACTCAGAACCAAGGTCGCGATCGGCAACGATGTGCAGGTAGCCACAGACGCCGAGTTCGCGCTGGGCGCCGGGAGACCGTACAAGTCGTTGCTTGGGGTGATGTGGGGGACTGGCGTCGGCGGTGGCATCATCCTCGACGGCAAGCCTTGGGTCGGGCGCGGTGGCGCCGGCGAGATCGGGCACATGGTCGTGGAGATGGGTGGCGCGCGCTGCCCCTGCGGCCGGCGGGGCTGCATGGAGGCCTACGCCGGCCGGGCGGCGATGGAGGCCCGGGCGCGCAAGCGGCAGAAGGAAATGCGCACGGACCTTTTCAAGATCATGAAGGAGCGCGGCCGGACGAAGCTCACGAGCTCGGTGTGGGCGCGCGCGCTCGAGCGCAGGGACAAGCTCGCCACCGAGCTAATCAACGAAGCCGTCGAGGCCCTCGGCGCGGGCATCGCCTCGGCGATCAACCTGCTTGACGTGCCGGCGGTGATCATCGGCGGCGGGCTGGGCGTGCGCCTCGGCGAGCCCTACGTGAAGCGGATCCGCAAGGCGATGCAGCCGCATCTGTTCAACGACGCGAACCCGCCTGATGTCCTGCCGGCCGCGCTCGGAGACGCCGGTGGCGCGCTCGGGGCGGCGCTGCTGGTCAAGCCGGCGCGGCGACCGGCGGCGCGCCGGACGCGCACCGCCACGAGCGCCTGACGTTTCCGTTAACGCCTCCTAAACATCCGCGCTATGGCGGTTGACCGCACGCTCTGACAGGATGGGCCGGGCCGCCGGGGAGGAAACCTGTGGCCGTAGGGGAGAGAGCGTTGCAACCATGGCTTCCGCGAGAACGGCACGAATGCCCATGAAGGATTCATGATCGCGCGGGTCGCCGCGGTCGCCTCGCTGGCGATCGCGATCGTGGTGGTGGCGCTGGTGCTGCTGGGCGGGAGCACGACGTACACGCTCCATGCCGACTTCCAGGACGCCGGCGGCCTCGTCACCGGCAACGACGTGCTCATGGGGCCGGGCAAGGTCGGCACGGTCAAATCGATCTCGCTGACGTCGAACGGCCAGGCGCAGATCACGATGTCGATCGACTCGAGTGCCACGCCGCTGCACGAGGGCACGGTGGCGCGGATCTACGAGAACTCGCTCTCGGGCGTCGCCACCCGGTACGTCGTGCTCGAGCCGTCCTCGAGCGACGCCCCCGAGATCCCGAACGGCGGGACGATCGGCGAGGACCACACGTACAGCTTCGTCAGCCTCGACCAGGTTTTCGACTCGCTCGATCCGAAAACCCTGTTGGGGCTGCGCGGCGTCATCAAGGGCGAGGCGGCGAGCATCCACGGCCGCTCCTCGCAGGCCAACAAGACGCTCAAGTACCTGGCCCCCGGGCTCGCTAGCACCAGCAACCTGACCGCCGAGCTCGACCGCAACGAGCCGGCGTTCGATGGGCTCCTCGTCCAGGGGGCCCAGACGATGCAGGCGCTCGCGTCGCGGGCGCAACAGCTGAGCGACCTGATCGCGCAGGCGAACACGACGACCGGCGCGGTGGCGCGGCAAAGCGTCGCGCTCCAGCAGGCGCTCCGGCTGCTCCCGACCACACTTAGCCGGTCGACGAACACGTTCGCCGGGCTGGACAGCACGCTCGACGCGCTCGATCCGCTCGTGGCCAAATCCAAGATAGCCGCGCGCCGGCTCGAGCCGTTCGCGGTCAGCCTCAACAACCTCGCGAACGTCGCGATTCCCACCGTCGGCGCGCTCAGCGACCTCATCCACAACCCAGCCGGCACCGGCGATCTGACCACGCTGTTCCAGGAGACCCCGCAGCTCGCCCGGCTCGCTGCCACGGCGTTCCCGAACCTCATCCAGGCGATGAACGCCTCGCAGACCCAGCTCGACAATCTGCGCGAGTACACCCCCGACGTCATCGCCGCGCTCACCAACGTCGGCCAAGCCAGCGGCTACTACGACGCCAACGGGCACTACGTCCGGGTCCAGCCGACGTTCTTCGCGTTCGGGACCAACAGCTCGAATCAGCTCGTCGCGCAGTCGCCGGCCGACCGCTACCGGGGCCTGCAGAAGGCCACCTCCCGCTGCCCCGGTGGCGCCGTCCAGCCCGCCCCCGACGGCTCATCGCCCGCCGCCGTCGCCGGGTGCCAATCGGGATCGACCCCGCCGGGGCCATGAGGCGGATAGCGCTTCTCGCACTCGTGCTGGTGGCGGCGGCGGCGATCGCCGCGGTGGCGAGCGCCAGTGGAGGAACCGGCGGCGACCCCTACCTGGTGCGCGCGATCTTCGACGATGCCTCGTTCGCGGTGAAGGGCGAGCAGGTTCGGGTCGCCGGCGCCCCCGTGGGGTCGATCGCCGGGCTCGGCGTGACGGCCGGCAAGAAGGCCGCGGTCACGCTCGAGATCGACGACTCGAGATTTGCGCCCTTCCACGCCAACGCCACCTGTGCGATCCGCCCCCAGTCGCTGATCGGCGAGATGTACGTCGACTGCGATCCGGGCACCGGGGCGGCGCCCGCGCTGCCCGAGATCAAATCCGGCCCGGGGAAGGGCAACTACTACCTGCCGGTCACTCGCACGAGCTCGCCGGTCGACTTCGACATCGTCCAGGACATCTACCAGGAGCCGGTGGCACAGCGGCTCGCGATCATCCTCAACGAGCTCGGCACCGGCCTGGCCGCTCGCGGATCCGATCTCAACGCTGTCATCCACCGAGCCGATCCGGCGCTCGGCAACACCGAGCAGGTCTTGAAGATCCTGGCCGGCCAGAACCGGGAGCTCGCCAAGCTGGCGACGGACTCGGCCACGGTGCTCGGCCCGCTGGCGCGGCAACGGCACGCGCTCGCGGACTTCATCACGCAGGCCAACACAACCTCACAGGCGAGCGCCGCGCGCGCCGCGGACATCTCGAGGTCGTTCCAGTTGCTGCCAGGCTTCCTCAGCCAGCTGAAGCCCCTGATGGCCGACCTCGGCACGCTCGCCGATCAGGGAACGCCGCTGGCGCGCGATCTCGGCCAGAGCGCCGCCGCGCTCGGCCGCGAGTTCCAGGAGCTGACGCCGTTCGCGAGCGTCGCCCGGACCGCGCTGATCAACCTCGGCGCCGGCGCACAAGCATCCCAGGCGCCCCTCGTCGCGACGATCCCGCTGGCCAAGCAACTGAACCAGCTCGGCACGCAGGCGGTCCCGGCGGCAACCGAGCTGAACACGCTGACCGCGAGCCTCAATAAGACCGGCGCGATCACCCAGCTGATGGCCGTGCTGTTCAACGGCGCGAACGCGGCCAACGGCTTCGACAGCCTCGGGCACTATGTCCGCGACGAGCTGCTCGTCAGCGACTGCACCGGCTACGCGATCAGCCCCGTCCCGGGATGCTCGGCGCGGTTCGCGAAAGGGACCGCGGCCGCCGCGACCGCATCGGCCGCTGACGCGTCGCCCGCGACCCGAGCGGTCCTCAGCAACGCGGTAGCGAACGCGGGCGCGTCGGTGGGGCACGCGTCGGAGGCGCCGCTGACGAGCTTGCTCGACTACCTGATCGGACCGGGTGGATGAATCGCCGGCGCAACCCCAGCGGCTTCGCCAATCCGGTGCTGATCGGCGCGCTCACCGTGCTCGTCGTAATCGTCGCGGTGTTCCTCGCCTACAACGCGAACAATGGCCTCCCGTTCGTCCCCAGTTACCGGCTGAACGTGCAGGTGACCGACGCGAGCGAGCTCACTCACGGAGCCGAGGTTCACATGGGCGGCGCGCTCGTCGGGTTCGTCGACAGCGTGAAGCCCGAACGCCTGCCGTCCGGAAAGCCGATCGCGGTGCTCGGGCTGAACCTCAACAAGACCATCGGGCGGCTGCCGGTCAACTCGACGTTCGCGATCAGGCTGAAGGGCGCAATCGGACAGAAGTACCTCGCGATCAACCTCGGTAGCTCGAAGCGCACTTTCCAGGACGGAGCAACGGTCCTTCTCCGCCAGACGGGGGCGGCCGTCGACCTCGATCAGGTGCTGTCGATGTTCAGCCCGCCGACGCGGCGGGGCGTGGTCGCCTCGACCGTGGGCTTCAGCGACGGCTTGACAGGGCGCGGCATCGGGATCAACGACGCGATCGGAGCGTTCGTGCCGCTGCTCTCGAACCTGAGGCCGGTGGCGCGCAACCTGGCTTCGCCGCACACCGACCTCGGTGGCTTCCTGCGGGGGCTCGAGGCGTTCGCGGGAACGCTCGCGCCGGTTGCGGACACGCAGGCGAGCCTGTTCGTCAACCTCGACACCACCTTCCGCGCGCTGGCGAGCGTCTCCGTTCCCTATCTCCAGGACGCCATCAGCGACACGCCGCCGGCGTTCAACGCGGTGATCGCGAACGCCCCGACGATCCGGCCGTTCCTGACCGACAGCGCGGCGCTGTTCAGCGAGCTGCGCCCGGGCATCGCGACGTTGCCTACGACCGCGCCGGTGCTCGCCGACGCGTTCACGGCCGGCGTGCACAACCTTCCAGGGACCGTGGCGCTCGACCAGCGGCTCGTGAGCTTGTCGAACACGCTCGAGACGTACGGGCAAACCCCGGCCGTTCAGCAGGGGCTCGACCGCCTGACGCTACTCGCCTCGAGCCTGCGCCCGCCGCTCGATTTCCTGACGCCCGCCCAGGCCACGTGCAACTACGTCACGCTGTTCCTGCGCAACATCGGGGGCGTACTGGCCGAGGCTACGAGTTCGGGCACCGCGCTCCGGTTCTCGCTGGTCGCGATCGACGACGTCCTCGGCGGCGAATCGGTTCCTTCGCACCAGCCTTACACAACGCCACAGATCAGTCCGCTGATCGAGCACGGACCGCTCCACGTCATCCCGTACCCGAACACCGACGCGCCAGGTGAGACCGCCGAGTGCGAGGCCGGGAACGAGCCGTACTCGGGCGCGGCGGCGGACATCGGAAACGTCCCCGGCAACCAGGGCCTGAAGACCGAGCAGACCGGAGGCTCCAAATGAGGCGCCACCGCCCCCGCGTCTCGAATCTGGTGGCCGGGATCGTCGCCGCGGTCGTGATCATCGCGGCCGTCTACCTCACATTCGGCGGCCCGACGCCGTTCAGCGCGTCGCCGTTCGTGCTCAAAGCGGTGTTCACCTCCGAGACCGAGCTGCACATTCCCTCGCCGGTCCGGATCGCCGGCGTCGACGTCGGCGAGGTGACCTCGGTCAAGCCGCTCGAGGGCAACTCGCGCGCCGCGGTGATCACGATGGACATCAACAACAACGGGCTACCGATCCACGCCGACGCGACCGCGGGGATCCTGACCCGGATCTTCCTGGAGGGCAACTTCTACGTCGACCTCCATCCGGGCACACCCAACGCGCCTATCCTGAAGTCCGGTGGCACGCTGCCTGCCGCCAACACATCCGGGCCGGTGCAGCTCGACCGCGTTCTCGCCTCGCTGACCTCGGACGCCCGCGGGAACCTTGACACGCTGGTCAAGGGCCTGGGCGCATCGCTGAACGGTCAGCCGAGTGCCGCCCAGGACGCCGCTCAGAACCAGGACCCGAGCGTCCGCGGCCTCACCGCGGCGCAGGCGCTGAACCAGTCGCTGAAGTACTCTGCCGGCGCGTTCAAGGCGTCCGCGATCGTCAACCAGGCGCTCCTCGGCACCCAGCCACACGATCTCTCGAAGGCGGTACAGGGCAACGAGCAGGTTTTCCGGGCGCTCGCCTCGCGCCAGAACGAGCTCGCCAGCCTCGTCACCACGTTCGACCGGACGCTGGCCGCGTTGGCGGCTCGCCAGAACGACCTCAGCGCCTCGATCGCGGCGCTGCCACCGCTCCTTCGGACGACCAACAGCGCGCTGACAGCGCTCGACGCCTCGTTCGGGCCGACGAAGACGTTTGCCAGGGAGATCCTCCCGGGGATCGAGCAGGTCGATCCGACGATCGGCCAGGCGCTGCCGTGGCTCGCACAGGCAACGACGCTGCTCGGGCCGGGCGAGCTCGGCGCACTCGTGGCCGACCTGACGCCGGCGGTGCAGGCCACCGGGAGCACGATCCATTCGAGCATCGCGCTCGTCGCGCAGAGCAACACGCTCGCTCGGTGCGTCACTCACAACCTGGTCCCGACCGGCAACACGGTGATCCAGGACCCGCCGGTGACCACCGGGGTGCCGGTGTATCAGGAGCTACTCGAGTCGGCCGTGGGGATTGCCGGCGCGGGCCAGAACTTCGACGGCAACGGGCGCTACCTGCGCTCCTCGCCGGCGGGCGGCGCTGACGCGGTCCAGACCGGCAACCTCGGCACCCAGGGACCGCTGTTCGGGAACGCCGTGCTCCCGCCGCTCGGTACCCGGCCCGCTTGGCCCGGAAAGGCCCCACCGGTCAAGAGCAGCACGCCGTGCTTCCAGAGCGCAGCGCCGGACCTCAACCGCGTCAGCACAGGAGCCGGGCCGTGAGGCGCGCGCTGATGACGCATCGCAAGGACTTCGTCGCGATCCTCGTGCTCGTCGTCGGCGCGCTCGCGGTCGCCGCCTACGTGCTCTACCACCAGCCCTCGTTCACGCTCGGGCAGAGCTACTACACCGTGAACGCCGAGTTCGCCGACAGCGCCGCCGTCACGCCCGGGCAGGGCCAGGCGGTCACGATCGCCGGTGTCCAGGTCGGCCTGGTCGGGGGGGTCTCGCTCGAGAACGGGCGGGCGGTCGTGACCATGGACATCTTCAAGAAGTACGAGCCGATCTACCGGGACGCGACCGTGCTGCTCCGCCCGCGGACCCCGCTCAAGGACATGTACCTGGCGCTCGATCCCGGAACCAGGAAGGCCGGCGCGGTCCCGCCCGGAGGGACACTGGGCGCGGGGAGCACCACCCCCGACGTCGACCTCGACCAGATCCTGGCCTCGCTCGACTCGGACACTCGGAGCTACCTGCTGTTGCTGCTTTCCGGGGGCGCCGGCGCGTTCCACGACCCGGCCTCGACCGTCCCAGCGCTGCAGGGCACGTTCAAGCGGTTCGCACCGCTCGACCGCGACACCCGTAGGTTCGCCACGCTGCTGGCCGCGCGCAGCCACAGCCTCAGCCTCGCCATCCACAACCTCCAGCGCGTGGCCACCGCGCTCGGCGGCGTCGATGGCCAGCTCGCGTCGCTGATCCAGTCGTCGAACACGAACTTCGCGGCGATCTCGTCTCAGTCCGCGAACCTCGAGGCGGGCCTGTCATTGCTGCCCGGGACGCTCGCCCAGACCAACCAGACGCTCGGGAAGGTGCAGGGCTTCGCGGCCGAGCTCGGCCCGGCGCTGACGGGACTTCAGCCGTTCGCCCGCGCGCTCGCGCCGGCGCTCAAGGCATCGCGCCCGCTGTTCCACGACACGACGCCCGTGATCCAGGATCAGCTGCGCCCGTTCTCGACCGCGGTGCAGCCGCTCGCGACGGCGCTGAAGCCCGCTGCCACGAAGCTGTCCAAGACGGTGCCGCCGTTGACGAGCTCGCTCGGCGTGATCAATACGCTGTTCAATACGCTCGCCTACCAGCCTCACGGAGGCGAGCAGGGCTACCTGTTCTGGGGCTCGTGGCTGGCCCACAACGCCGCCAGTCTGACCAATCTCCAGGACGCCCAGGGGCCGACCGTGCGCGGCATCTTCATGGCGACCTGTCCGGCGCTGCAGCTGCTCGAGACGACGATCCAGGCCGGCAGCCCCTCGATCGCGCCGCTGCTGGACCTGCTGAACGCCCCCGACTACACCCAGATCAACTCGTCGCACTGCCCGACGGCGCTCGCGAGCGATAACTCGACCGGTGGGGGGGTCGCGCGATGAACCGCCAGGCGCCAAGCCCCGCCCGCATCCTGACGATGGTCGCGTTCGCGACGTCTTGCATCGGCCTGCTCCTGTTCCTGTGGATCTCGTTCGGCGGAACGACGTCGCTGAGCCCCAAGGGGTACGAGATCAGCGCGGAGTTCAACCAGGCCGAGAACCTGGGCAGCCAGGCCGACGTCCGGATCTCGGGCGTCAACGTCGGCAAGGTGATCAGCGTGGGGCTCGACCGGCGGACCGGCCTCACGCGCGCGGTCATCGAAATCGATCCGCAGTTCGCCCCGCGCCCGGCCGACACGCGCGCGATTCTCCGCCAGAAGACGCTGCTCGGAGAGACGTACGTCGAGCTCTCGCCGGGTTCTCCGACCGCGCCGAAGCTCGCGGACGGGGGCAGGCTGCCGCGCGGTCAGATCGCCCCCACCGTCCAGCTCGATCAGATCCTGTCCACATTCGACCCCGCCACTCGGCAGGCGTTCGAGACCTGGATGCAGCAGCAGGGGACCGCGCTCACCGGCCGAGGCCAGGACCTCAACGCCGCGCTGGCCGAGCTGTATCCGTTCGCGACCAACGTCGACTCGGTCCTGGCCGTCCTCAACCGCGACAGCGCGGCCACAAGCACGCTCCTGAACGACGGAGGACAGGTGCTGGCGGCCGTCACCCGCTCGCCGTCCACGCTCCAGCAACTGGTGAACAACGCCAACACGACGTTCTCCGCCACCGCGGCACAGGAGGCGGCGCTGGCGGCCACGATCAAGGCCTTCCCGCCGTTCCTGACCGCGACGAAAACGACGATCGAGCGCGTGACGCGGTTCGCCAACACCACCAAGCCGCTGGTCGACGAGCTTCGCCCGGCCGCGGTCGAGCTGAGCCCGGCGCTGCAGAAGGTGGCCGTGCTCGCTCCGGAGTTGAACAGGCTGCTCGTGAACGTCGGCCCACTGACGAGCGCGTCGAAGGCGGGCGTGCCCGCGATCCAGCAGTTCTTAGGCGAGAGCGTCCCGCTCCTGACCCGCCTGACGCCGTACCTCGGCGGCGTGATCCCCGTGGTCGACTACATCAACGACTATCGGCGCGAGATCGCAGCGTTCTTCGCCAACGGGACGGCGAGCACGCAGGCGACGCTGCCTGGGGCCGTGAACACCGCGAAGCAGCACTACGTTCGGGTGTCGAGCCCACTCAATCCCGAGACGCTCACGGCCTATTCGACTCGCCTCGAGAGCAACCGCGGTAACCCGTATCTGGTGCCCGGCGGCTACTCGAGCCTCGTCCCGGGGCTGCCCGTTTTCGCGAGCAATTTGTGCACGAGCAACACTCAACCGACGATTGGCCCTACTATCTCGGCGTCTATCGCCGCGGTCCTGAGCACCGTCTACTACACCACGGACCCGAGCGGGCCGCCCTGCAAGCCCCAGCAGCCGCTGGGAGAGGCGACCACAGGACAGTCCCAAGCATTTCCTCAACTACAACCAATCCCATGAGCATGGCCGGCTCTGCTTACAGACACACACATCAAAGGAGGAGTCAATTGCGACGAATCGTCGTAGTTGCCACGGCACTCGCCGTGCTTATCGCCGCAGCGTCGGCCTTTGCCGCCACCGGCGGCATCAACACGTACACCGCGACGCTCAAGGTCTCGCCGAACAAGGCGGGGTCCCATAAGTCGCCGTCGGCGACGGGCTTCTTGCAGAAGTACGCCGCGAACGGGACGGGCGGCAACCGCACCGCGCCGCTGACCAACATCAAGACCACGATCTACGGTCTGGTCTCGGACGGGAAGGACTTCCCGACTTGCAGCGCGGGCAAGATCATCAACGCCGGAAACGACAAGGTGTGCCCGAAGGGCGCGCTCGTCGCGAGCGGCTCGATCACCGCGCTCCTCGGCCCGGCGACCGACCAGAGCGCGTCGAACCCCCAGATCGTTCCGTGTGATCCGCTGCTCGACGTCTGGAACGCCGGCCAGGGCAAGATCGTGTTCTTCTTCGTCGAGACGGCCACTCATACCTGCGGCCCGATCCAGACCGGCGGCGTTCCGCCCTACCCGGGCACGATCAAGACCGTCGGTAAGAACCTCGTGCAGAACACTCCGATCCCGAACTACGTCTCGTTCCCGATCACGGGTGTCGAGGGATCGCTCACGAGTCTGACCCTTCATTGGAAGAACCTGAGCACGAAGCTCAAGAACGGCAAGACCGTGCATTACGCCACTTCGGTCGCCTGCAAGGGCGGCAAGCGCCCCTACAGCGAGCAGTTCACCGCGGAAACCAGCGAGGGCGGGACGCCGTCGTCGGGCACCGTCACCGGCACGCAGAAGTGCAGCTGAGCACTACCCGCTGAGCCGTCGGCCGGCGCCCCCGCAGCCCGCGGGGGCGTCGGCGCTTCGGCCGGTCGCCGGGGGCCCCTAGGCGACTTCGAACCGTTCCGCGCGCTGGGCGGTCCGCTCGGACTCGGTGAGCATTTGGAAGAACAGCACGACGAGCGCGATCCCCATCACAATCGACTGCTCGAGCGCCATGACCAGGCCGGCCATCATCTGGTCCTCGAGCGGCGTGATCCCCCAGTACGAAGGCTGGTGGGCGTAGAACGGATAGATCACGGCCGGTGCGAACGCGAGCGCCACCCCGAGCAGGCCGACGAGCAGCTTTCCCCCGGCCATGTACGCGACCGGGCCAAGGCCGGCGAGGCGCTGGCGGTTGCGGATCGGCGACAGCACGTGCCACCAGTAGATCGAGCCGGCGAGGAAGAACGTCATGTGCTCGGTCGCGTGGATCAACCCGTCGCCCTGGGCCTTGTCGTACATCGCGGGTATGTGCCATAGCCACAGCACCCCGGCGTAGAAGATCACCGCGAACGCCGGGTGCGCGATGAAGCCGGCGCGGCGCTCGACCGCCTGCAGTCGCCGGGTCACCGGGCGCAGCAGCACCTTGGTCAGCCCGAGGATCAGCAGGATCGGCGCGATGTCCAGCAGCAGCATGTGCTGGACCATGTGCATGACCATCATCTGGTCGCCGAGTGAGTCCAAGGGCGACACCAGCGCGACCAGGATCGTCACGATTCCGGCGGCGAACAGGAGCAGCCGCCACAGGGGCGGCGGGTGGCGTCCGGCCCGCCGCGCGCGGCGCCAGCCGATCGCGTACAGCGCCACCAGGACGACGACGGAGACCAGTGCGGTCCAGTCAAACGTCCAAGACGTCTCCGGGCTCACAAAACGTGATTATGAGCCTCCACAGAACGAGATGCTCAATCGACAAACGTCCGGTCGAGGACTACGCTAATAGGTTCACGCACATCCATCCTTCCCAGCAAGGAGGTAGGTCGATGCGCATCGAGGTCAAGGGCCGCAACCTGCCCGTTTCCGAGGACCTGAGGGAGCACGTCGCCAAGCGCTTTCGCAAGGTCGACCGGCAGGTGTCGGAGCTCGCCGAGCTCGAGGTGGAGGTGTTTGAAGAGCGCAATCCGGCCATCGCCGACAACCAGGTGGCCGAGGCAACGCTGCACTTAAAGGGGGTGACGCTACGAGCCCGGGATGCCTCTCCGGACATCCTGCACTCGATCAATCTCTGCGCTGACGAACTTCACATCCAGGTCAAGCGCCACCGCGACAAGCGGCGCAAGCGACGCGAGGCGCGTGCGGCCGCGGCCCAGGCTGCCGGCGGCGAGGCGACCCCGGAGGAGGACGAGACGTTCATCGCGGGGGTGGGCGAAACCGGTCCTCCCGGCGTCTCGTCGGCCGCATAAAACGCGTCTCGGAGCGTAGAACGGCCACCGGGCCGTTGCTACGCTAGCCCTATGTCCATTCTGGACCGCGCGCTTCGCATGGGCGAAGCGAAGAAGTTCAAGGTCTACGAACAGCGGGTTGGACGGATCAATGCTTTCGAGCCCGAGCTCGAGCATTACACCGACGCCGAGCTGAGAGAGGCCGCCGACGAGCTGCGCGAACGCGCGGCGAACGGCGAGAGCCTCGACGACCTGGCGTACGAATGCTTCGCGCTCGTTCGCGAGGCGGGCCGGCGCACGATGGGGATGCGCCACTTCGACGTTCAGCTGATCGGCGGCATGGTGCTCCACGACGGCTCGATCGCCGAGATGCGGACCGGCGAAGGCAAGACGCTGACCGCGACGCTGGCGGTCGTGCTCAATTCGCTCGCCGGTCGCGGCGTCCACGTCGTCACCGTCAACGACTACCTGGCCCGGCGCGACGCGATGTGGATGAAGCCGATCTACGACGCGCTCGGCGTCACCGTCGGCGTGCTCCAGAACATGCAGCCGTACGAGGAAAAGCGCGACGCCTACGCCGCCGACGTGACGTACGGGACCAACTCGGAGTTCGGGTTCGACTACCTGCGCGACAACATGGCCACGACCCT
Source organism: Solirubrobacteraceae bacterium (assembly GCA_035499395.1). Taxonomy (GTDB): domain Bacteria; phylum Actinomycetota; class Thermoleophilia; order Solirubrobacterales; family Solirubrobacteraceae; genus Palsa-465. The sequence goes on along the minus strand of DATJYY010000037.1, from coordinate 21,945 downwards.
GGACGAGAAGGTCCAGCACGGGGGGCGGCCGAAGCCCGAGGAGGGCAAGTCTCACTACCACACCTTCGCGATCGTCGACGAGGTCGACAACATCCTGATCGACGAGGCCCGGACACCGCTGATCATCTCGGGCGCCCCCGAGCAGGCCGCGGAGCTGTACGTCCGGTTCGCGAAGCTCGCACCGCAGATGACCTCAGGCAAGACGCCCGAGGGGATGGACCCGCGGATGAAGAAGGAGTTCGTCGCCGACTTCGACTACGAGTTCGAGGAGAAGCACAAGACCGTCTCGGTGACCGAACGGGGGGTCGCCAAGGCCGAGCGGTTCCTCGGGATCGACCACCTGTACCGGGCCGAGAACGGCCATCTGGTCAACCACCTGATCCAATCGCTCAAGGCGGAGTCGCTGTACAAGCGCGACGTCGACTACGCCGTGATCGACGGCGAGGTCAAGATCATCGACGAGTTCACCGGTCGCATCCTCGAGGGCCGGCGCTGGTCCGAAGGCCTGCACCAGGCGGTCGAGGCCAAGGAGGGCGTGCGGGTCCAGGAGGAGAACCAGACGCTCGCGACGATCACGCTCCAGAACTACTTCCGCATGTACGACAAGCTCGCGGGCATGACCGGCACCGCCATCACCGAGGCGACCGAGTTCATGAAGATCTACGAACTGCCGGTCGTCGAGATCCCCACGAACCGCCCGATGGTCCGTGAGGACAACAACGATCAGGTCTACAAGACCAAGGAAGGCAAGGCCAGTGCGATCGTTCGTGAGATCGAGAAACGCCATAACACCGGCCAGCCGGTGCTGGTCGGGACAATCTCGGTCGAGGTCTCAGAGCAGCTGTCGGCCGAGCTCAAGCGCAAGGGCATCCAGCACTCGGTGCTGAACGCAAAGCCTGAGTACGCCGAGCGCGAGGGCGAGACGATCGCCGAGGCCGGCGCCCCCGGCGCGGTGACGATCGCCACCAACATGGCTGGCCGCGGCGTCGATATCAAGCTCGGCGGCAACGCTGAGCACCTGACGGGCCTCGAGATGGCCAAGCTCGGGCTCCAGCCCGGGGACCCCGACTACGACGAGCACTACCGGAAGGTATTCCCGGCGATCGAGGCGCGCGTCGAGGAGGCCCGCGACCAGGTACTCGAGCTCGGCGGCCTCTACATCCTCGGCACCGAGCGCCACGAGTCCCGCCGGATCGACAACCAGCTGCGCGGCCGCTCGGGCCGCCAGGGCGACCCGGGCGAATCGCGGTTCTTCCTGTCTGCCCAGGACGACCTCGTGCGACTGTTCGCCGGCGAGCGCATCTACAAGATCCTCGACCGCCTCGGCAGCGTCGACGACGAGGGCAACGAGGAGCCGATCGAGCACGGGATGCTGTCCAAGCAGATCGAGAAGGCTCAGCGGAAGGTCGAGGAGCAGCACTTCCTCCAGCGCAAGCACACGCTCGAGTACGACGACGTCCTCAACCAGCAGCGCGAGGTGGTCTACACCTACCGCGACGAGATCCTCGAGGGCCGCGACATGAGCGAGGCCGCGCGCACCGAGATCGGAAACTTGATCGATCGGCAGGTGGCGGACTACACCGCCGGCGACTTCGTCGAGGAGTGGGACGTCCCAGGACTCCTGCGTCGGATGGACGAGATGTTCCCACCCGACGCCGACATCCTCGACGTCGATCCTCACCGGGTCGATCGCGAGGAGCTGCTCCAGGCGCTCAAGGAGCAGGCGGAGGACGAGTACGACCGCCGCGAGGAGGAGTTCGGCCCCGAGCTGATGCGCGACATCGAGCGGTTCCTCCTGCTCCAGATCATCGACCAGCGCTGGCGCGAGCACCTGTACGACATGGACTACCTGCGCGAGGGCATCCACCTCCGCGGGTTCGCCCAGATCGAGCCGCTGGTCGCGTACAAGAACGAGGCGTTCGAGTTGTTCCGCGACCTGATGAACAGCGTCTGGGAGGACTATGCGCGGCTGATCTTCCACGTCGAGGTGACCCCGGTCGAGCCGGGGAACGGCGGGCCGCCCGTGCCGCCACCGACGCGGCGCCCGAGCCGGGCGGCGAGCTCGTCCACCGGCGGCGGCGGGCGCGTGACGTACTCGGGCGGTGGCGGAGCCGCGCAGGGCGCGATGGCGATCGCCGCCGCGGCCGGTGGCGCGGTCGAGGACGTAGCGGCGCTCGAGGGGCCGGCGATGGCGCCGGTCGAGCAGCGGCGGGTCGACCCGGGCGAGCAGATCGGCCGCAACGACCCGTGCTGGTGCGGGTCGGGCAAGAAGTACAAGAAGTGCCACGGGGCGTAGTGGCCGCCCGGTGGCCGGCCCCGACGACCTCCGCGTTTCCGATGAGCAGCGCGACCGTGCCGCGCAGGAGATTCGCGAGCACTACGCCGCCGGCCGGCTGACCGACGACGAGCTGAGCGACCGGGTGCAGGCCGTCTACAGCGCGCGCACCGAGGGGGAACTCAAGGGCCTGACGGCCGATCTGCCGAAGCTGCCGGCGACCCGGGCCGAGCAGAAGGCGGAGATCGCGCAGCGCCGGCGCGACCTTCAGCGCAGGTTGCTCCAGGAGGCCGGCGGAGGGTCGGGCGCCTTCCTGATCTGCACGGTGATCTGGCTGGCATCCGGCGCGAGCGGGTTCTTCTGGCCGATCTTCATCGCCCTCGCCGTGCTCATCCCACTAGTCCGGAACGGCTGGCGGCTATACGGACCGGCCCCCGAGTTCGACGAGATCGAGCGTGAGCTCGAGGCGCGCCGGCAAAAGAACGAGCTCCGCGGCCACCTGCGCAACGAAGCCCGCAGCCGCGCCGGCCGGTCCACGGACCGGCACGGCGGCGGAAGCTCCTAGCGGACGGGTCCACCGGCGCTATCCCTGCTTCTGGTGCCGGACGTGGTCCGGCGCGATCACGAACTTGATCCGCTGTTCGCCCGGCTGGCGGAACGGATACTCGTCCTGCCCGATGTACTTCTTCGTCAGGGCGTTGATGTGCTCGTCGGCGCCCTCGAGGGTGGATGTTGCGCTGCCTCGGATCTCCACGTAGTTGTACGGGTTGGCCTGCTCGTACACGAGGACGTTGACGCGCGGGTCGCGCTCGAGGTTCGTCGGCCACCTGCGGCCGAGCGCGCTGTTGACTGCGACGGTGCCGTCCTCGGCGCTGATCCAGACGACCGTGTTGTGGATCGAGCCGTCCTGGTTGTACGTCGAGATGACTGCGTGATTGGGCTGCTCGAGCAGCTCGCGAACGGGTGGATCGGTGAGGTTAGCCATGGCTGGGCAGCGTATCGCTGCTACTGTGGAAATAGATGACGACCGCCTCCTCAGAGCCCCTTTCCCAGCGCCTGGCGGCGATTCGCGAGCAGCTCAAGCTGCTTGCGGACTACCTTTGACCCCGCTGAGCTGAGCGAGCGCGTCGAGGCGCTCGAGACGGAGATGGGCGCGCCGGGCTTCTGGGAGGATCAGGAGCGGGCGGCGAAGGTAAGCGCCGAGCACGCACGCGCGAGCCGGAGGCTGTCCACGTACAAGCAACTCGAGGGCGACGTCGAGGACCTCGAACCGCTCGCTGAGCTCGCCGAGGAGGATCCGACGCTCGCGCAGGAGCTCGAGGACCAGATCCGGGCCGTGCAGGAGCAGCTCGAGCAGCTCGAGGAGCAGCGCCTGTTCTCCGGCCCGTACGACACCGGCGACGCGCTCGTGACCATCAACGCGGGCGCCGGCGGCACCGACGCCCAGGACTGGGCCGAGATGCTGCTCCGGATGGAGATGCGATGGGCGGAGAAGCGCGGCTTCGACGTCGAGCTGCTCGAGGCCTCGCCGGGGGAGGAGGCCGGGATCAAGTCGGCCACGTTCCTGGTCAACGGCGAGAACGCCTACGGCCTGTACGGGAGCGAGAAGGGCGTCCACCGCCTGGTGCGGCTGTCGCCCTTTGACGCTGCGCATCGCCGGCAGACGAGCTTCGCCGGCGTCGAGGTCTCGCCGGTCGTGCAGGAGATCGACGAGGTCGACATCGACGACGACGATCTTCAGATCGACACCTACCGCGCCAGCGGCGCGGGCGGCCAGCACGTCAACAAGACGGACTCCGCAGTGCGGATCACGCACAAGCCGAGCGGGATCGTCGTCCAGTGCCAGAACGAACGCTCGCAATCGTCCAACAAGGCCGAGGCGATGACGATGCTCCGCTCCAAGCTGCTGGAGCTCGAGGAGCGAAAGCGCCGCGAGGAGATCGCCAAGGAGAAGGGCGAGGCCCAGGACGTCAACTTCGGGTCGCAGATCCGCTCCTATGTCCTGCACCCGTACTCGATGGTCAAGGACCACCGCACCGACCACGAGATGGGCGACACCGCGCGGGTGCTCGACGGCGATCTCGACGGGTTCGCCCGCGCCTACCTCCTGAAGTCCGCCAGGTGACCCACGTAGACGTGGTCGCCCGTGCGCTAGCCGAGGACGTCGGCGACGGCGACGTGACGACCGCCGCGACCGTTCCGGAAGACGCGCAGGCGCGGGCGGCGATCACCCAGAAGGCGCCGGGCGTGATCTTCGGGCTCGACCTTGCGGCGGAGACGTTTCACGCGGTCGACCCTGAGCTCGTGATCCAGCCGCTCACCAACGAGGGCGAGTGGCGCGAGCATGGCCCCGTCATGGCGCTAGAGGGCAGAGCGCGCGGGATCCTGACCGGCGAGCGCACCGCCCTGAACTTCCTCCAGCGCCTTTCCGGGGTCGCCACGATGGCGGCGAGGTGCGTGCAGGCGGTCGAGGGGACCGGCGCGACGATCCTCGACACGCGCAAGACGACGCCCGGCCTCCGAACGCTCGAGAAGGCAGCGGTCGCGGCCGGTGGCGCCACCAACCACCGCGCCGGCCTGTACGACGCGATCCTGATCAAAGAGAACCACTCGTTTCTCGCGGGCGGGGTGGGGGAGGCCGTGCGTCAAGCGAAGGCGCTCGCGCCCGGGCTCCCGCTCGAGGTCGAGTGCCGGACGATCGCCGAGGTCGACGAGGCGCTCGCGGCCGGCGCGCCGATGGTGCTGCTCGACAACATGTCGGTCGACCAGCTGCGCGATGCCGTGCGGCACGTCGACGGGCGCGCGAAGCTCGAGGCGAGCGGCGGGGTCACGCTCGACACGCTCAGGGCGGTGGCGAGCACCGGCGTAGACTTCATCTCAGTGGGTGCGATCACCCACAGCGCCCCGGCGCTGGACCTGTCCCTCCTCCTCGAACCGATTCCATGAACCTGCCTATGTTGGGTGCGTCTGACGCGCCCTTGCTCCTCGAGAACATCCCCGCGCTGCAAGAAGAAGTACGCGCGCTCGCGCGCGAACGCGGCGCGGTGGTCCTCGCCCACAACTACCAGCTGCCCGAGATCCAGGACGTGGCCGATTACGTCGGCGACTCGCTCGGGCTCTCCCAGCAGGCGGCGGCCGCCGACGCGGACACGATCGTGTTCTGCGGCGTCCACTTCATGGCCGAGACCGCCTCGATCCTGTGTCCCGACAAGCGCGTGTTGATCCCCGACGTCGACGCTGGCTGTTCGCTCGCGGACTCGATCACCGCCTCACAGCTACACGACTGGAAGGCCAAGCACCCAGGCGCGATCGTCGTCATGTACGTCAACACGACCGCCGAGGTCAAGGCGCAGACCGACTATTGCTGCACGTCGGCGAATGCCGTCAAGGTCGTCCAGCACATCTACTCAGAGCACGGCGACGACACCGAGATCCTGTTCGGCCCGGACATGTTCCTCGGCGCGTACGTCGAGAAGTCGCTCGGGCGAGCGATGCACGTGTGGGACGGCGAATGCCACGTGCACGCCGGGATCAAGCCTTCCGACATCGCGTCCGTGCGTGCGGCGCATCCGGGGGCCGACTTCCTCATCCACCCCGAGTGCGGCTGCTCGACCAGCGTGATGGAGTACGTCGCCGCCGGCGATGTCGACAGCGACGGCGTGTACATGCTGTCGACCGGCGGGATGCTCGGGTACGCCCGTGAGCATCACGGCGGCACCGCGATCGTCGCCACTGAGACCGGGATGCTCCACCCGCTGCGCCAGGCGTCCGCGGACACCGAGTTCATCGCCGCCAACGAGGCCGCCCACTGCCGTTTCATGAAGATGATCACGCTCCCGAAGCTGCGCGACGCTCTGCGGGACGGGGTTTTCGAGGTGAAGGTCCCGTCCGAGGTCGCCGGCCGCGCGCGGCTGCCGATCGAGCGGATGGTCGCGATCAGCTAACTGGGGAATCCGCCTCGGCGCGCTCCGTGTTCGTGGGCGTGAGTGCGGCGGATTCCCTAAGGGAATTCGGTTCCGTCACTTGACGGAGCGCTTGGGTCTGGCGCCGAATTCCCCGGGGCCATGAGGTCGATCCCGTGCTCGACCGTGTTCCGCACGCGCGGCAGCGTGACGCGCTTGCGTTTGAACTCGTCGGGCGTGTAACAGTGGACGTCGGCGGGGTCGCCCATCTCCAGCCCGTCCCACAGCGACCCGGCGTAATACACGCGCTCGAGCCATGGCATGCCCTCGAACGCGTGCGAGACCAGGACCACGATGAACTCGGGGCCGCGCTCGCGCTGCGGCGGAGCTCCCTGTTCGTCGGCGACCCGCGCGCCTCCGAGCATCGCGACGTCGATCTGCCAGCGATCGCCGACGCGCGCCAGGTACCGCTGCAGCTCGCGCCGATTGACGGCGGTCGTCACCTCCACGCCGCGATTGTCCCGGTCTCGGGCGGCGGGTGCAACAGTCAGTATTTGGCGATCGCCGGGACGATCTGATCGAACAGCTGTTCCGCGGTCCAATTGCCCGGACCGTCGATCATCAGCGCGAACGCGAGCACGTGGCCGTCGCGCGCCGTGCAGTACCCGGCGAGGTTCGTGACGTAGTTGAGCGTGCCGGTCTTGGCGATGCAGCGGCCCTGAGCGGCGGTCTTGGCGGCGATCCCCTGCACGGTGCCGCTGACGCCGACGACCGGCAGCGACGCCGACAGGATCCGCCCCGTCGGCGTGTTCCACATCGTCTTGAGCAGGTCGACGACCTCCCCCGGGGACGATCGATCCGACCGAGACAGGCCCGATCCGTCGACGATCCGCGGGTGCAGGCCGAGCGAGTCGATCACGTTCGAGATCACCTGCGCGCCGGCCGCGATGCTCCCGCCGGCGCCGAATTGCACCCCGAGTTGCTTGGTCAACATCTCCGCGAAGAAGTCATCGGAGGGCACGTCCATCAGCTTCAGCATCACCGACAGGGGCGGCGACTGCACCGAGGCCAGTTGCTGCGCGTCCCCCGGGGCCGGCAGCGTCCGGTTCAGCGGACGAGCGCCGATCTTGGCGCCGTGCATCGTCAGCGCCAGCTCCTTGGCGGCGAACGCGCCAGGATTGAGCTTCTTGAACGTGGAGCCGTGGTCGTAGGCCAGCGCGGAGAGCTGACCGCCGAAGTCGGGGACGTCCGGGTGGTAGCCGGTGGCAGGACCCCCGCGGAGCTCGTCGAACAGGGCGGCGTCGCCGATCACCCATCCCGTGACCCGCTTGATCCCGTGGTGGGCGAGCTGGTCCACCAGCTGATTGGCGGTGGGGCCGTACCCGTCCTCCCAGTTGCGGTTGAACGCGCCGTCGCCAAACGTGGGGTCGCCGCCGCCGACCAGATATAGGTTGCCGTGCCACACCCCGCCGGGCCCGAGGTGGCCGCTGCCGACCACGGTCGTCGTGAGCCGGGCGTTCGGGCCGAGCTTGTTGAGCGTGGCCACGGTCGTGTAGAGCTTCTCCACCGACGCCGGCGGCCGCCCCACATTGGCCCGCACCGAGAACAGTGTCTGCTTGTCGGTCAGGTCGTAAACGAGCGCGCCGGTTTCTGGGCCGGCCTTGTTGAAGGCGGTCGCGAGCGCGGACGTCAGCGCGGCCAGCTCGGGCGAGGCCGGTGCCGTCTCCGTCGTTGGCACTGTGGCCGTCTGCGTCCGCGTCTGCGTGCTCGTGGCCTGGGTACGCGCGATCGGAGCTCCGACCGACGCATCTGAGCTCGGCTTCGGGGCATGGCCCCCGCCGCCACACCCACCGATCATCGCGGTTACGGCGATGGGCCCCAGAATCCTGCGTGTCAGGCGGACTCGAGCTCCTCCACTGTGTGCGGGCCGACGCAGGCCACCGACAGCTCGTCGGCCACGCGCGCGGCCACCTCTCTCACCTCGTCGAACGTTACCTCGTCGATCAGTGCGATCGTCCGGTCGGGGTCAACGTCCTCGCCGTAGACGATCGTCTGCTGCGCGGCATGGCGAGCGATCGCGCCGGTGTTCTCGAATGCGATCGCACGGGTGCCGGCGGCGTAGGCCCGGGCGCGCTCGACCTCGGCCTCGGTCGGGCCGTCGTCGCGCAACTCGCTGACGATGTCGCGCATCCGCCGGTACGCCTCGAGCATCTTGGTCGAATCGAGTCCGGCGGACAGCTGGAGGACCGGCACATCGGAGTAGGAGTGCGCGATCGAATGAACCGAATAGGCGAGGCCTCGCTGCTCGCGGATCTCGTCGAACAGGCGCGAGCCCATCGAGCCGCCCAGCAGCGTCGAGTAGATCGAGAGCGCGGCGCGCTCCTTGGGGTCCTTGATCTCGATCGTGGGGCGGTAGGACATCCGCAGATGTGACTGGTTCGAGTCGCGCTCCTTGACGAGGATTCGCGGATGCTGCGGAGGCGCGGGCTCATACGGTCCAGGCTCAGGACGCCCCGGAAAGCGCGTGAACAGCTCCTCGACGGCGCCGTTCCCGGGCAGACCCTCGAGGTTGCCGACCAGGTACGCGCCGCCGCACTCGGGCGCCCAGCGGCGGTTGCGGAACTCCACGATGCCCTCGCGCGTGAACGTGTCCCGGATGTGCTCGGCCGGGCCGAGCACCGGGCGGCCCAGCGGGTGATCGCCGAACGCCGCCTCGTCGATCAGATGCTCGGCCATCACCGCCGGCTGATCGTTGGCGCGCGCGATCTCCTGGACGACCACGCCGCGCTCACGGTTGAGCTCGTCACCGTCGATCTGGGGCCGGCCGACAAAGTCCGTCAGCAGATCGGCCGCCTCGAGCGCGACCGTGGACCGCGCGGTGATGTGGAACGCCACCAGGTCGTGGCTCGTGTAGGCGTTGAGCACGGCGCCGATCCGCTCCGCCGCCTCGTTGACGTCCCGGTAGGTCGGGTACTTCTCGCCGCCCTTGAACACGAGATGCTCCAGGAAATGGGCCATCCCGTTCTCGTCGGGGCGCTCGGTCCGAGCGCCTGCGTCGAACGCGACCAGGATCGTCGTCGAGCGCGTACCCTCGACCGAGATGCGGTACAGCGGGAGCCCGTTGCGTAAAGGCGTCTGCGTTATCGAAGGCATCGGGACAGAAAATAGCTGTTCCTGCAAATCCGCTTGCACGGGGAGGGATGAGGCCGCGTTTCCGGATGGGCCTCGATAGGCTGCCCGCAACCTATGGCTATATCTGAATCACAGCATCGAACCCGGCGGCGGCGCGAGAGCGAGGCCCCGGACATTCCCGACGTCAGCGAAGTCCGGCCCGTCGCACCGCGCCTCGGTGGCGCCCCGGTACTCGAGTTCCGCGGCGTAACCAAGCGGTATCCGAGCGGCGACATCGGCCTGGACCAGGCCACGTTCTCGATCGGCCGCGGCGAGTTCGTATTCCTCGTCGGCTCGACCGGATCGGGCAAGTCGACCGTGATGCGACTGCTGATCAAAGAGCTCGAGCCGAGCAGCGGGACGATCCGGGTGGCCGGCCACGACCTCAGCATGATCAAGCGCAACCGGATCGCGTACTACCGCCGCAACATCGGCGTCGTGTTCCAGGACTTCAAGCTGCTCCCGGCCCGGACCGTGTACGACAACGTCGCCTACGCGCTTCAGGTCACCGGCGGCACCCGTCGCGAGATCCGCGACAAGGTGCCCGACATCCTGCGCCTCACCGGACTGTCGCTGAAGCTCCACAACACTCCCGACCAGCTGTCGGGCGGGGAGCAGCAGCGCGTCTCGATCGCGCGCGCGTTCGTCAACCACCCGCCGCTGCTGCTCGCCGACGAGCCGACCGGAAACCTCGATCCGGAGACGAGCGTCGACATCATGCGGCTGCTTTACCGGATCAACCGGACCGGCACGACCGTGCTCGTGGCCACCCACGATCAGGCGATGGTCGACAAGATGCGCCGCCGCGTGCTCGAGCTGTCCCAGGGACGCATCATCCGCGACGAGGCCACGGGCCTCTACACGCGCGACGAGACCACGCGGGAGTTCGCCCGACGGATGCGCCAGCCCCCGACGCGTCCGGACGGGGTGTAGTCGGATGACGGTCGTTGCAGAGGGGGTGAGCCGATGAAGCTGGGCTTCTTCCTCAAAGAGGCCATCCGCTCGATGCGCCGCAGTGCCGCGCCGAGCTTCGCCGCGCTCGCCACCGTGCTCGTGACGATGCTCGTGCTGGGCGTGTTCATCCCGATCGTGCAGGCCACGAACGGGGCGGCTAACAGCGTCCGCGGCCGCGTCGAGGTCGACGTGTACATGAACACGAACGCGAACGCCGGCGACGACGCGCGCGTGCGGAACGAACTGCTGGGGTTGTCGCACGTGAAGTCGGTCCAGTTCGTCTCCAAGGAGCAGGCCTACAAGCAGCAGGCCCAGACGGATCCGCAGGCCTACGCGCTGCTCGGTTCGAACCCGCTGCCGGACACCTATCACGTGTATCCGGATAACCCGAGCAACGTGCTCGCGGTTCACAGCGAGATCGCAGGGACCGGCTCGGGCGGCAGCGGTCAGCCGATCGACACCTCGATCGCGAAGGTCTCCAACAAGCAGTCCGACACCCAGAAGATCCTCGAGGTCACCAACCTGGTGACGATCACCGCCGCGGTCCTGACCGTGCTGCTGGTGCTGGCGTCGATCCTGCTGATCGCGAACACGATCCGGCTGTCGCTGTACGCTCGCCGGCGCGAGGTCGAGGTGATGAAGCTGGTCGGCGCCACCGACTGGTTCATCCGCGTTCCATTCATGATCGAGGGCGTGATCGTGGGGTCGGCCGGAGCGTTGCTGGCGATCGTGATCCTCGGCGCGACCAAGATCGCCCTGCTCGACCCGCTGGCGAGCAACTGGACGCTGATCGCGGCGCCGCGGACGATCGGGTTCACGTTCCTGGTCGTGGTGCTGCTGGCGGCCGGCACGCTCGTGTCGGCGGTCGGCTCCGGCCTGTCGCTGCGCCGCTTCCTGCGCGTCTGACGTTCGGTTCGTGAGGGTCGCGGGGTTCGGTTCGTAAAGGTCGCGGGGTTCGGTTCGTAAAGGTCTCGGGGTTCGGTTCGTAAAGGTCGCGGGCGTGAGGATTCGGCCGCGGCCGCCTGTGCCGGTCGCTGCCCGGTTGGGCGCGCCCTCCGTCCCCGATGCACCGGAAATTAGGGCCGATAAGGTCGCACTCGCCGCTCGGCTGCGCTCGAGTGTGCCGAAAGCGTGGGTATAGCCCGCCTTTCGGGCATCTCGGCAGCGGTGCCTTGCCGAGTGCGCGGTTATCGGGGTTGGCGGCGCGACTCGGCTGGCGGCCGGCCCGGCCTCGCCCACCCGCCCCGCGTGCCCGCCCCGCGCCTCCGCGGATCCTGTGCGCCCTGTGCCACCCGCCCGCGCCTCCGCTGATCCCGTGCGGCCTGTGCGCCCCGCCACGCGCCTCCGCGGATCCTGTGCGCCCTGTGCCACCCGCCGGCGCCCGGGGGCGCCCGGCGCGGCGGCGGGGGCGCCCGGCGCGGCGGCGCGGCGGCGCGGCGCGCGTCAGCGCTCACCCCTTCCTGTGTGAGCGCTCACATCCGTGGGTAACAACAACCCGGTTACAACTGACGCTTGCACGAGTGGTCGGCCGGGCAAGCGCACGAACTGGATGGGAGGATCCATGCAGACTGCCCTACGCAGCCTTCGTAGGCTGCGCACTCTCGCTTGGACGCGCGTCGCGGCCGCAACCGTCGTAGTGTTGCTCGGCACGGGGAGCATCGCTCTCGCAGCCGGCCACGGCCACGGCCACAAGCCCAAGCACCACCACGGCGGGACATTGAGTATCTCGAAGCAGAGCTGGGGCTCGGCCCACGGCCAGGCCGTCGACCTGTACACGCTGCGCAACAGCGACGGGATGATCGTCAAGATCACCAACTACGGCGGCGTCGTCCAGTCGATCTGGGTGCCCGACCGCACGGGTCAGCTCAAGAACGTTGCGCTCGGATTCCCGAAGCTGAGCGACTACGTGAACGACTTCGAGAACCAGCCCTGGCCGGCGGCCGGCGGATCCGGCGACACGTACTTCGGCGCGATCATCGGCCGCTACGCGAACCGGATCGCCAACCACTCGTTCACGCTGAACGGCACGACCTACCAGCTGACGGGCAACAACGGCACGAATAACGTCAACACGCTCCACGGCGGGCCGGACGCCTATAACGCGCAAGTGTGGGCGGCAACGCCGGAGAAGCTCGCACACGGCGTCGCGCTGAAGCTGACGTACACCGACCCGAACGGCAAGAACGGTTTCCCGGGGACGGTCACGACCGAGGTGACGTACACGCTGACGAACGGCAACGCGCTCGGGATCGCCTATCGGGCGACCACGGACGCGCCGACCGTAATCAACTACACCAACCACACGTACTTCAACCTCGCCGGAGAGGGCTCCGGGACCATCTACGACCAGAAGCTCGCGATCAACTCGAGCACGTTCCAGCCGACCGACGACAACCAGATCCCGACCGGGTTCGCGTCTGTGTCGGGCACGCCGTTCGACTTCCGGGCGATGAAACCGATCGGCCGGAACATCGGTGACGCGAGCGCGCCGCAGGGCAACCAGCTGGTCGTGGCCCACGGGTACGACCACAACTGGGTGCTCCGCGGGAACGGCTACCGGCTGGCCGCCGTTGCCCAGGACCCCGGCGACGGGATCGCGCTGTGGACCTACACCGACCAACCCGGCGTGCAGCTCTACACCGGGAACTTCCTGGTGGGCGATCTGGTCGGGACGAGCGGTCACGCGTACCGTCAGGGCGACGCGTTCACGCTCGAGACCCAGCACTACCCGGACACCCCGCACCACATCGGCGACGCGAGTTGGCCGAGCGTGGTCTTGAACCCGGGGCAGGTGTTCAGCTCCAAGACGACATACAAGTTCACGACCGCCGGACCCGCGTTCCGGCACAACTTCTAGGTCCGTCACCTCGGCTGGCCGGACCATGCGGGTGGTCCGGCCGGCCGGGATGGCCCTCCCGGCGAAGGGGCGGCCGTCCTTAGGGCCGCCGGGTCGAGCCCGCGACCCGCGTGCGGACGCCTGACGCCTACTGCATTTCGGGCCGCCGGCGTCCGCGGCGTCGTAACCTCATTACTCGTGTATCCGCGCCGTTCCCGCAATTCTCGGATCGCCATACGCGTTCTCGCCGGCCTGATCGTGCTCGTGATCGGGGTCTGGATCGGCGGCCATCCCGGCTGGCTGCCCTCGCCGCTGCGAAGCGCGTTCGTGGACAACAAGAGCGATCCGCTCGTGAACCAGGTCCTCGACATGCTTCAGAAGGATTACTACCGGCCGCTCAACCGCAGCCAGCTAGTCAACAAGGGGCTGGCGGGCATGGTCGCGAGCCTCGACGACCCGTACTCGCACTACTACGACCCAACCGACTACCAGGGCTTCCTCAACGAGGACAACCCGCACCTGAGCGGGATCGGGGTCGATGTGCAGGCCGAGTCGCGGGGCCTGCTCGTCGACGACGTGTTCCCGGGATCGCCGGCCGCCAAGGCCGGGCTCCAGCGGGGCGACGTGATCGTCGCGGTCGGCTCGACGTCGCTGGCCAGCCGCCCGGCGAGCTTCGGCTCGGCGCTGATCAAGGGGCGGGCCGGAACGCGGGTCACACTGTCGGTCCTGCGCGGCAAGAAGCGGCGCACGGTGACGCTCTCGCGCGCCGACATCGTGGTTCCTGTGGCGGCGGGGCAGATCGTCAACTACCACGGGGTCAAACTAGGGGCGCTCACGCTGACGCAGTTCGTGGATGGAGCGGGCCCCGAGTTGAAGGCGCAGGTCCAAAAGGTGCTTAAGCAAGGCGCGCGCGGGCTGATCCTGGACCTGCGCGACAACCCCGGGGGCCTCCTCAACGAAGCCGTGAACGTCGCCAGCATCTTCATCCCCGACGGCACGATCGTCTCGACCGACGGCCGCGCGCAACCCCGTCAGGTCTACGTCGCGAAGGGCGGCGCGATCGCCACGAGCATCCCGATGGTCGTGCTCGTCAACCGCGGCACCGCGTCGGCCGCCGAGATCGTCACCGGTGCCCTGCATGACCGCGGCCGAGCGAAGGTCGTTGGCACGAGGACCTACGGGAAGGGCGTGTTCCAGGAGATCGAACCGCTTCCGAACGGAGGCGCACTCGACTTCACCGTCGGCGAATACTTCACGCCGAACGGGACCAATCTTGGCGGTGGCGGAGTCAAGGAGGGCACCGGCATCAAGCCCGACATCTACGCCGACACCAAGCCCGGTGCCAAGACCGACACGGCGTTCACGGTGGCCGAGCGCACCGTAGCCGCCGAGGCGCGGTGAGCACGGTCGCGGACGCGAGCGCCCGGTGAGCGCGGTCACGGACGCGGGCAGCGGCTCGCGTGTGGCGGTGCTGGCCCGGCGGGGTAAGTTCTTCGTCGCCGAGCCGTTCTTCGGCGCGGGGCCGCGGCCGGTGGTGAGCCGCGACCGCCGGGTCGCCGTTGGGGACCTGATCGTCGTCCGCGCCGGTTCGGGGCGGAACGGGCGTGGCGGGGGACGGGCGACGGTCGTTCGCCGAATCGGCCGCTCGGACGTCGCGCGCGATGTGATCGAGGCGTTGATGGTCGACCGGGGCCTGCGACGCAGGTTCGATCCCGCCGTCGACCACGAAGCCCGTGAGGTGTCAGCGGCGTCGCTGTCCGACGGTGATGCCACGGGGTGGTCGAGTGACAGGCGCGACCTGCGGTCGCTCCCGACGTTCACCGTCGACCCCGCCACCGCGCGTGACTTCGACGACGCTATCTCGGCCTCCGCCGAGGATGACGGCACACGGCGGGTTTGGATCCACATCGCCGACGTGTCCGCTTACGTACGCCCCGGGTCGATGCTCGACCACGAGGCGTACAGGCGGGGAACCAGCGTGTACGTTCCCGGCGCCGTCGAGCCGATGCTTCCGGAGGCGCTCTCGAATCGCGCATGCTCGCTCGTCCCGGGGCAGGACCGGCTCGCGGTCACGACCGAGATCGTGCTCGAAGGCGCCAAGGTTCGCAGCAGCGCGTTCTACCGCTCGGTCATCCGTTCCGACGAGCGTCTCGACTACGGGCGAGTCGACCGGATCTTCGACGGACGTGCGCGGGCGTCCGGGAACTGGGGTCGGTCGCTCGAAGTGGCGCGGGCGGCAGCCGCCGCGCTCGAGGAGCGACGGGCGTCGCAGGCGGCGCTCTCGCTCGAATCGTCCGAGCCCGAGTTCGAGTTCGACGACCGCGGCAACGTGATCTCCGCCGAGCCGGTCGTGCAGACCGAATCGCACCGGCTGATCGAGCACCTGATGATCGCCGCGAACGAGCAGGTGGCGCGGCTGCTCGCTTCGCGGCGCGTGCCGACGCTCTACCGGGTGCACGAGCGTCCGGACGGGATCGCCGCCGAGCGGCTGATCGACCAGCTCGAGTCGCTCGGGGTGCCGACGCCGCCGGTGCCGAAGGGGCACATCACCCCACAGCAGGCGTCCGAGTTGATCGGAGAGGCCTCGCAGCTGGTCGAGCAATGGACGGCGTCGCGTGGCGGGCGCGGGCGGCGTGCCTTGACGAGCCTCGTGCTGCGGTCTTTGAAGCAGGCCTACTACGACCAGCGCAACCGCGGTCACGCCGGCCTCCAGCTCGCGAGCTACTGCCACTTCACCTCTCCGATCCGCCGCTACCCGGATCTGATCTGCCACCGGGCCCTGCTGTCGGCGGTGACCGGCGACGAGCCGGCGCCCGCGTCGTCGTGGGTGGGGGAGGCGGGACCGTGGTGCTCGGCACGCGAGCGCGAGGCGATGGCGATCGAGCGCAACGCCGACGACGTCGCGAGCTGTTTCCTGCTCGAGCGGTGGTTGCGCGGCACCGATCCGGACGAGCCGCTCGAAGGTGAAGTGGTCGGTCTTGCCGGTGCCGGCGCGTTCGTGGCGTTTGGCCCTCGCGGCGAGTTCGAGGGGTTGCTTCCGGTGCGGATGTTGCGCGGCGACTGGTGGGAGCTCAACGAGCAGGCAACGATGCTCGTCGGGACCCGCGGCGGCGGCGCGATCCGGCTGGGCGACCCGTTGCAGGTACGCGTGGGCAGCATCGACGCGCCTCGCGGGCGGGTCGACCTGCTCCCCGTCGGGGAGGTGGACTGAGGCCATGGCGAAAGGAAAGAAGCGAAAGGCCGGCGCGGGCGATGTGGCGACGAATCGCCAGGCGTCGTATCGCTACAACCTGCTCGACCGGTTCGAGTGCGGACTTGTGCTGACCGGCACCGAGGTCAAGTCACTGCGCGAGGGCAATGCCCAGCTCAAGGATTCCTACGCGGTCGTGCGCGACGGCGAGGTGTGGCTGATCGGGCTGTACATCGCGCCGTACGGGCCTGCGGCGCGGGACAACCACGACCCTGAGCGGCCTCGCAAGCTGCTCCTGCACCGTTCCGAGATCGAACGGCTGGTCAGCAGGACCCGGGAGCGCGGGTTGACGCTCGTGCCGACGCGGATCTACTTCGCCGGCCCACGCTCGCGCGCGAAGGTCGAGGTCGCGCTGGCGCGCGGCAAGGATCTGTACGACAAGCGCGAGTCGATGAAGAAGCGCGAGATGGCCCGCGACGTCCAGCGCGAGTTGCGCGAGGCTCGGCGGTAGGTGGGCGCAGCGCCGCTGGTCGTTGAGGACGCAACTTATTAGATCCGTGCGTGGGCGACATGCGTAACCACCGGAACGGTTGGGTAGCCCCAGCCCATGACGATTGGTTCAAGCATTCTCTTGATCGCGGTTGGCGCGATTCTGAAGTGGGCCGTCACCGCACAGGTGAAGGGCTTCGACATCCAGACGGCGGGAACCGTGCTGTTCGTGGTCGGTCTCGTCGGACTTGCGCTGTCGCTCGTCTACACGTTCTGGTGGGCGCGGCGTGACACCTACAACCACACCGAGGTGTACCGGCGCGATCCGCCCGTGGCCTAAGCGGGGGGAAGAAGGCGCGTGCGGACTCAGCTGATCGTGCGCGCCACCAGCGTGGCGTGCATGCCGACCACGAGTAGCGCCACGAGGCTCAGGTAGACCGCGGCGATCAGCGCCCGGTCGAGCGGCCGGACGCGGTAGTACGCCTGCTGGGCGAGGCCGCCCGAGCGGCGCTGCTGCCAGCGCTTGTAGGTCTCATAGCCGGCGAACACCAGGATCAGCAGGATCACTGGGTTGGGGAAGATGATCGCGAGCGGGATGATCGCGGCGAACCCGACGAACCACATCCAGGGTGCCATCGCCGCCATCGCACGGCCGCCGTCGAGCGGCACCACGGGCAGCAGGTTGAAGAGGTTCAGGAAGAAGCCCGTGAACGCGAGCGCGCGCCAAAGGTCGTTGCCGGTGGCGTGCCAGACGAGGACGCATGCGGCTGCGCCGATGCTGCCGAGGATCGGCCCTGCCAGGCCGACACGCGCCTCGGCTGTCGCGTTGTCGCCGAGCGATCGAGCGGCGATCACCGCGCCGAGGAACGGGATGAACATCGGCCAGCTGGCCTTGATGCCCTCGCGCCGCAGTGCGATCGCGTGACCCATCTCGTGGACGAACAGGAGCGCCACGAACCCGGCGGCGAACGGCCAGCCCCACAACAGCGCGTAGGCGGCGAGCGACACCAGGATCGTCCCGGTCGAGGCGAACAGCTTCAACTTGGGAAGGAGCACCAGGACTGCCTTGAACTTCGCCAGCACGGCGACGATCGCCGCGCCGATCGCCGACAGCCGGCGTCGGATCGGACCGTGACCTCGCCGCTCGGACCCCGGCGCCGGACCCTGCGGGCGCGCGTCGAACACGGGCTCCGGCACCAGGTCGGGTGCCTCGCGCGCGCCCACGGGGGCGAACGGCCACTGCGTGTTCGAATCCATTACTTCAGATTGTAGGAACGGCCCCGAGCCCTTCCCGCCACATTCTTATGACGTCGTTCGGTTGACCGGCTCGGCCTGGCCGTAGCCTGTCCGAAGCTATACTCGATCGCACATATCCCCGGGGACGACAGGCTTCGACGTGGTCGGTTCGTGGGGGTGGTTGCGAGTCGAGGTCCCGGGAGGCCTCGTAAAACACCCGGGAACAAATAAGTGCGAATCGTCACGATTCCCACACCTTTAACCTCGCTGTCTAACAGCTGAGTGTTAGCCCGGCCGCCGACAGCCTGCGGCGGCGGTTCGGGTCACTAGCAGGCTCACCCGGCGAGGCCCGCTCCAGCCCCGCCGAGGACATCATTCGGAGCTGGCCCCCGACGACCCCGCCGGCATGGCGAGTCGAGGGCGAGATCAGAGTGCCGGCTACGCTCGTAGATGCCACCTTTTGCGCGACTGCGGACGCGGGTTCAATTCCCGCCGTCTCCACCTTTGCAAAGAATTCGAACCGTCCTCCGCACCAGCGGGGGGCGGTTCTTCTATGAGGGCCAGGGCATCGAGGGTGGTGACGGCGCGGTAGAAGGGGCGGCCGATGTCGGGGGTGACGAGCTCGAGCCGGATGGGGCCGAGCAGGTTGCGCAGGGCTTGCGCCGACCGTGCGGTGCGCTGTTCCAGGACTTGCTGGATGTTCGTCAACCGCTCCTTGATCCACTCGATGGGCGGTGGCCGGAAGATCTTCTCGCGGCTGCGGCGGAGCGAGTCCACTTCGTCGGCCAGGTGGTCGACCCGGTGCTCGGTCTCGACCAGGGCCTTGGCGAGCGCCTGGCTCCCGCGACCCTCGCCGATGAAGTCGACGACGTTGGCCAGCCGGCGCTGCTCGGCGGTGAGCTCGGCCTCCTTGAGCTTCAGCGCGTCGGGCAGGTCGGACCGCAGCTTGGCGATCTCGTCTTCAACTCGGTGCAGCACGTAGGCGATGTGCTCGGGATCAGCTATCTGCTCCTGAACGGCTCCGACGATGACGGTCTCAGCGAGAGTCCGACGGACGAGCGTCTTGTCGTCGCAGGCGCCCTTTGTGGCGGCCAGGCAGCCGTAGTAGCGGCGCCCTTGCCGCTCACCTGGGCGATGGTGGCCCCGCACGATCCACAGACCATGGCTCCAGCTAGCAGACTGGGTCGGGAAGTGCGCCTGCCGGCTCCCTTGCTCCTTCGAGAACCCACGCTTGCCGTTGCCGCCGTGCCACGTCCGATGCATCGCCTTCCGCCGCTCCCGGACGGAGTCCCACAGCTGCTTGGGAATGATCCGCAGCTCGTCGTCCTCGTTGACGACCCACTCGGACTCCGGCTTATCGAAGCGCCGCCGCCGGCCGGTCTTCGGATCCCGTCGGCTCTCCGTCTTGTTCCAAACCCAGCGGCCGGCGTACTTCTCGTTGTCGAGGATCCTTCTGATGGTGGCGGGCGCCCATCCCTTGGCTGATCGGATGCTCCCGGGGACGTTTTCCTCGTTGAACGTCTTGACGATCTGCGTCAGCGACATGCCATCGGCGTGCGACGTGAAGATCCGCGGGATCACCGCCGCCTCCTTGGACTCGATCTCTATCTTGTATCCGTCAGCGAGGCCGTCCCTTCTTGTCCATCTTCAGCTCGCCGACAGGCACGGAGCGATACCCGAACGTCTTCTCGCCGACGAAGAACCCACGCTCCTTCTGGCCGATCTGTCCGCGCAGCGTCTTCTTCTTCAGGTCGCGGAGCTGGAGCTCGTTGAAGATGGCGCGGACCTGGATCGCCAGCGTCGACTCCTCGTCAGTGTGTCGAGGCCGTCAGCGACCGAGATGACGCGGATCCCCTCGAAATGCAGCTCGGCGATGATCGGGAGCATCAGGTGGTTGTCCCGGGCCAGGCGCGAGAGGTCGTCGACCAAGACGGCCTCGAATTTGCCGCCGCGTGCGGCGGCCATCAGCGCCGCCAGCGCTGGCCGGTCCGAGCGGGCGCCGGACTGCGCCTGGTCGGCGTAGATGTGTTCGTCCGAGATGGTCAGGGACCGGAGCTTGGCCAGCTTCCGGCAGGCCGAGATCTGGTCATCGATGCTCTCGGGCCGCTGGTTCTCCGAGCTGTAGCGGGCATAGATCGCGGCAGCCACGTGTCTGTCCTCCGTCAAGCGTCTGCGACTGAGAGGCTGGCCGCAGCTTCTCCGTCAGCCGCTGCCTCCACCAGCCGGATGTACTCCTGCGCAAGTTCGGCCGCGATGTGATCCAGCAGCGGGCGAAGGTCCGGATCAATCCGTTCTGCGCCAGCGACTCCGTGTTCTCCCGCGACCGACATGATAGACATTGTCTCTCATTGGCCGGACAGGAAGACCCTGGTAAGCGGTGCTTCTAGTCGATCGGAAGTGCCTGGGCGATCGCAGTGAGGCTCAGCTCCAGCCGGCCGTAATGGCTGTGCTCAGGCCCGAGCCCGCCGGCCTGGTTCCGCGCGTTTCCGCGGAAACGCAAAGCCTCGATCCGACCATCCCACTCGGGCGCTTCTCCCTCCAACTGCTCGAGCCGAATCCCGCCGAACAGCTTCGGCTGCGTACCCGCCGCGCCGAGCGAGAAGTAGATCGTCTGGCCGTCGCTGATGATGACCCTGAGATCCGGCGCCCGATCCTCCCGGAGGCTGTCGGCCAGCGCGAAGTGGGGGAGATCCTCACGGAGACGCTCCTCGAATGCCCGCAGCACATGGATGACCGCGCCGACAGTTGCGACCGGCAGCGTCATGTCTCGGAGTCGCAGGGCGACCGCGAGCTCGAGGAAGTTTCGTGGTGAGAACACGCGGCTCGAGCCGCGGCCTGCGGCCCCGTGCACATCCGGAACGACCACCCCCTTCTCGCAGAGATGGATGAGGCGATGCTGCGGGACCTCCAGTCGCCGCGCGATCTCAGTCAGCGTGAACGACCGGTCGCCAGCCATGATAGACAGACTCTATCTCCAGGTGCGGCCGTGATCGTCGTGCAGCTCGCTGTATTCCAGAAGGTCAATCTCGTGATCAAGTGAGTCCTCTCGACCTGCCGAGCAAAGACGCCCCGTCGGGGTGCGGGCTCGGATGCCCGCACCCCGACGGGGCGTATGCCCGCGGCAGGCGACGTTGGCAGCGCGAACGCGCCCCGCGCGCCGCGCGCCGCCTCCCCCCTGACCGGACGAGGGCCGCGACAACGGCCACGGTCATACGATCCACGTGCTGCCCCGAAAACGAGTCAGCGGACTGCACGCAACTCCCGGACCAGCGCTCCGTCGGCTGCGGCGATGGCCGGAGCGGTCGGGCACGAGACACGAACGCGATCGCGCGGCCGACAGCGCCCGCGTGATCGGAAACGTGGGAGGCTGTCCGGAAAAATCACAGGTAGTCGGCCGCATTACCTCACATCGGCCCGATTTCGCCCCTGAAATGGGACCTCACTCTCATTAGGCTCGCAGCCGTCCCGCCGGGCGCGGCGAGATTGCTGAGTGCGTGGCAAAGGGACAACGCGAGGCGGGCGGCTCTGACTGCTGCTCTGGGCCGATCCACCGGAGGGCGGGCGTCACCGCCGGCGCTTGCTGGCGGCCGCGGCTGCGAGGCTGAGTAAGCAGGACGCCGTCAGGGGCCGCTCTTGCTTCGCATCGCAGAGCAGCTGTGAGGACGCCGCCGCGCGCGCTGCGAGCTGAATCGACTTGTGCAATGCCCGCCCGGGTGCAGCGGTCTGGCTCGCGCCGCGGCGCCACTGCTGTTCGTCCGAGGCGGCAGTCAAGCCTCAGACGGTCGGTTCGTCATGGCGAAGCAGAAGTCGTGGGCGGACACGACGGCCGGTGGTCCGCTAACCGGCGAGAGTGTCCGCCCCGCGTAGCCGGTATCGACGCGTGGTCTCGTTC
>DATJYY010000036.1:0-2405 GCA_035499395.1 Solirubrobacteraceae bacterium | reverse complement strand
CTCACCGACGCCGGATCACTATTCCTTGAACGAGCGCGCCTCGCGCTGGCGGCTGCTGAGATAGCCGGCGCGACTGGACGTGATCTCGAGACCGGTCTCGCCGGATCGGTGAAGCTTGGGGTCGCCACATGCGCACAGTGGGGCCATACGTTGGACTTGCTCCAGCGCTTCACGCGGGAGCGAAGCGGCGTTGAGCTCACGGTGCTCGAAGGCTACGGGGGCACGCTGTGGCGCGACCTCCGAAGCGGTCGCCTGGATGCGCTGCTGGCGCCGGCGTCTTGCTCGTCCCCGGACCTCAGACGAATCGACCTTGGTGACGAGGGATGGGTTGCGCTCGTGGGGACAAGTCATCCGCTTGCCGGGATAGGTCCGCTCGGCGTGGGCCAATTGCATGGTGAGCGGGTAGCCGTCACCGGCCACCCCGACGGTGCCGGCTATGACCGCGCGGTTACCGAGATGCTCGACGCTTTCAGCGTCACCGCGGAGCTGCGGCCGGGAGCGCCAGGACCCGCACTTCATGCCTCCGTGGTGGCCGGGGAAGCGATCGCTCTGACCACGGCCCCGCAGAACCTCCATCCGGGCGTCATGGTCCGACGATTGGATCCGCGTCGCACGCTGTCGTTCAACCTCCTGTGGCGAGACGAGACGCCGTCGGCAGCGCTCAGCGAGTTTGTGCGAATCGCCGCGGCCAGCGTCCCGCGAAGGCCAGCCATGTCCCGTCCGCTTGCTGCGGTCGCCTGATTGGACGGACCCGATGACAATCGATACACAAGTCGAGCGCTTGGTCCGCGCGGAGTCGTCACGCCGGCGTGCGCTGCTCAGCGGCGGAGTGCGCGCCATCCTCGCCCCCGCGGGCGAGGTCCTGGGAGGTGTGGTTCGGCAGCACGACCGGTCTGCTTCGAAGGCCCGACACCTGCTCGCCGAGCGGCTCTTCGCAACTCGGGCATCGCGCGCCCACTTGTCGGTAGGACAGCGGAGCGTAATTGGTGACGTGACAGTGGGGACAGGTGACATACGGCATGTCTCCGAGTCTCGGCACCAGGCGCCGTCCGTCCAACCTCGAGATGCGCGGTCTGGCATAGCTCGCGCTGATGGCGAGCGGGGACGCGCGGAGTCGCCGCGCGGCTGGGCAGAGGAGAGAGACCGATGAGCGAGGATTCGCTGTTGCACGGCGGCTACGACAACGTCGAGATGCTCATGCGTCACGCCAGGGTCAGGCGTCTGCTGACCGCGGACGAGGAGGTCCGGCTCGCCCGGCGCATCGAATCGGGCGATCTGCGGGCCAAGGAGCAGATGATCGAGAGCAATCTGCGGCTGGTGTTCGCGATCGCGCGGTCCTACCGGGGCCGCGGTGTCCCGTTCGCCGACCTCGTCCAGGAAGGAACGATTGGGCTCGTGCGAGCCGTGGAACGTTTCGACTACCGGCGGGGCCTGAAGTTTTCGACCTACGCGGTGTGGTGGATTCGGCGCTCGCTACTAGACGCAGTCGCCGGCTCGCAGGTCATCAGAATCCCCGCAAAGGCCAACCAGCAACTCTCGGCGGTGCGTCGGGCGGAGGCGGAGCTAGGACGCGGAGGGCGTGGCCGGGCGCGGACGGAGGCAATCGCCGAGCGGACCGGCCTGAGCGCCCAGACGGTCCAATCGTTGCGTCGCGCGGCCCGCGTGACGGCTTCGCTGGACGAGCCGGTCGGCGATGACTTGACGGCGCTGGGCGATCTCGTGGTCGACGAGCGTGCGGAGGATCCAAGCGAACGCGCGATTGCGCATGAGGAGAAACGCGAGGTGTCCTCGATGCTGCGTCTTCTTCCCGCCCGCCATCGCGAGGTCGTAGTCCGCCGCTACGGCTTGAATCAAAATCAGGCCCAGACTCACGAGGAAATCGGCCGCTGCCTGGGAGTCGGCGAGGAACGCAGTCGCCAGATCGAGCGCGAGGCGCTGCACCGGTTGCGCACGATCGCGTCTCCCCGCGCGCGGGCAGCGTAGACGCTGCTCGGTCCCACACCCAGGTGGCGGTGGTGCGACGCGCGCGCGAAATGGTCACCGAGGTCCTCGCGTCCGCTGGTCCCGGTGCAGCATCAACGCGGTTAGCAGCGAGCTCGCCGCTGCCGGCCTCGAGGCGATCGCCGGCTCGCCGCCGGCGTCCGCATTCGCCGGGGTGCAGTCCGCCACAGCTATGCAATGGTCCGCGACCGGCACCGGACGCACCGCTGATCCGCGCCATCGAGAGCTTCCGCGGAATCTGGCCGCCCAGGCAACCACTTGCGCGCCGGCGTGCGGCATCTCTCGCTGGGCGAAATCGACCTCCATCGCTATCTCGGTGCGACCGACGGCAATACGCACGCCCTTACGCCGGCGCGCACCTGGTCGTGGCATCCCCCGCCGCCGGCCTCGACCCGCCCATCGAC
>DATJYY010000035.1:0-43335 GCA_035499395.1 Solirubrobacteraceae bacterium | reverse complement strand
GGGCGCTGGTCTCTATCGGTTTCCGGTGGCTATTGCGAGGGGGAAACACCTCTTCCCATTCCGAACAGAGCAGTTAAGCCCCTCAGCGCCGATGGTACTTGGCCCGCAAGGGCCTGGGAGAGTAGGTCGCCGCCGGTTTATCTTTCGTGACAGCAGTGGGTAGTGAGCACTCGGAGGAACTTGTAGATGCAGGCGGTCATCAGGTTCCTCCGGGCTAACCCTCAGGTCGGCCTACTGCTCGTGATCTGTCTCGTGCTTGGAATAGGCACGTTCATAGCCGTCGTGATCGCGCTGGTGACCGCGCCAAGCGATCAGACGACCGGCGAGCCGAGCGGGGCGATTCTGGGAGCGCAGACGGCGTGGCACGCCCTCCGGGCGGCAGTTGCCCTGGCGCGTGCCGCTTAGCGCGTTGGCGAGCGCGAGGGGCAATATTGACCCGAGGTAAGGGGCGAACTGACCCACCCGAGGCCGGGCGACCCACACCGAGTCCGACGCGCGCGCGCCAGACCTCCCAGGCACGGCGCGGCATAGCGTGGGCCTCCTCGGCCCCGTGGCAGGTGTCTACTGCCTCGCAGCGGGCTTGCGACGGCCTCGCTGTGGGCTTGCAAGTTGCGTGGGCCGGGCTCGGCTCGCTCTCATCCCGGCTTGCTGCTCACCGGCTACCGCATCACCTCGCTTCGCCCGCCGAGTGTCGGCATGGGCCGAACCGGGGAGATGCAGTGAGCGGGTGGGGCGGGCACGCTGCCGGCGCGGCGCCGGCGCTGCGCGCGTAGCGGGCGGCGATGCGGGTGCATCGCCCAAGGCTCGAGATCGAGGTGCGCGTCATCCGGCGCGTCGCCGAGCAAGTCGTCGACGAGCGCGAACCAGGCGCGCAGGCGTTTGGCTGAAGACTGGAACATATGTTCGTGACCCTAGGGGGCGCTTCGGACGGAATGGGCGCGCGCTTGCAGCGGCCTCTGGGACCCCGAATCGGCGACCCGTTAGAGCGCTCCATAACGCCGGAACGGCGGGCCGGCTCGGCCGGTGACGGGGTGACCGGGGGCGGTGAGCCGGGGATCGAAGCCGATATCGGGTGAGCCGGCGATCGAGAGCCGACAGCGGGAGTATCCGGCTCCCAGGGGGTGGCGCCTCAGTGCGGCGGGCTCGGATGCTTGGGCTCGTACAGCCCCAGCTCGCCGCCACCGGGGAGCGCGATCGCCGTGACCGAGCCCCAGCGCTCCTCGGCGATCGGGCGGCCGAACTCGACGCCCTTGGCCTTGAGCTCCGCCACCGTGGCGTGGATGTCGTCGCACATCAGATACAGCTCCTGATGCCCGGTGTCCTCGGTGGTCGGATGGGCTGCGACCTCGGCGGGAGGGAGGGCAAAGATCAGCCAGCCTCCCCCCGCGTCCACCGACGGCAAGTCGAGAACGTCGCGGAACAGCGAACGGACGCCGTCCGCGTCCCGGCTGTAGATGATCGCGTGAGCCCCCGTGATCACACGCTCACGCCGCCGATCCGAGCGATGACCAGACCTCGATCTTCGTCCCGACTCGGTTGACCACCTCGGTCGTGAACTCGGTGGTGGTGGCATTGCCTCCGAGGTCGGGCGTCTTGCGTCCCGCTCCGATCGTCTCGAGCGCCGCCTCGTAGATCGCGCGCGATGCTCGCTCGGCGGTCGGTCCGTGCCGGTCGGCGGCGTGGCGGAGGAGCGCGCCACAGGCGAGGATCATGGCCAGCGGATTGGCGAGATCCTTGCCCTCGAGCGCCGGCGCGGTGCCGTGGGGCGCCTCCGCCATCGCGACGGTCGTCTCGTAGGTGTCGTTGTCGAACGCCAGCAGGACGGACTCGGCGCCGGCGATCGAGCCGAACATCGGCAGGACGAGGTCGGAGAGACAGTCGCCGTCGCGGTTCAGCGCAGGGATCACGAGCGGGGCGTCCGCCACCCCCGACATCAGGCCGGCGTAGGTCGCGTCGATCAGGACCGGCTCATAGCCGATCCCGGGGTGCCGGGCGGCGGCGCCGTCGAGTTCCTCCTTGAGCATTCCCTCGTAGACCGGTGACACCGTCCACTTCGGGCCGCCGTAGACACGGGCGTTCATCTTCGTCGCCGTTCGAAACGCGTATTCGGCGACGGCGCGGCAGGTGGAGCGCGTGATCTTCTCCGTCCGGTACGCGATCTCCGACGGATCTCCGGCCTCGCCCTCGCGCCACTGCTCGGCGCCGTAGGCATCGTCGACCGCCATCCGCACGACCGAGATCGGATAGTGCACGCCGGCGATCGGCGTCACGCCCGGGAGCCGACGCCCGGTCCGGACGATCACCTTCCCGTCGACCTCCTCTCGCAGGATGCGGTTCGGCGAGCCGACGTCATCTTTGCCTTCGGGTGTGATCGTGGCCGCCTTGAGCCCGAGGCCGGCTTCGCGCATCGCCCGAGCGGCGTCGGTCACGACCCCGTTCGAGGTCGCGCGCCGATGCTCCAGCGACAGGTCGAACCGCTGGAGCTCGAGCTCGATCCCGAGCAGCCCCGGGTCGAGCAGCCGTAGGGACTGCTCGAGCAACTCCTGACCGGTCTGGTCGCCCTCGAGCACGACGATCTTGACCGGCTCAGCCATGGCGGCGGACCATAGCCGACGGGGCGGATTCGGGCCGCACGCGGGTATCTCGGCGCGCACCTGGGCGAAGTCCTCGCGCACACCAGGCTGTCCGGGTTCGGACGTACGAGTGCGGACGAACGGCATCGACCGCGGGGGCGCGATGGGTAATTTCTCGAAGCGTCTCGTCTTGCTCCCCGGCAAGCGAGACGCCCAAATCCGAGACAGACCTGACGTCGGTGGCGGAATAGATGCACGAGCCCGAGGAGACCCCCGCCGACCCCGCCTACATCGCTGCCGGTGTTCCGGCGAACCCGGCCGATACTGGCGCAACTCCCCGATACCTGCCGGGCCAGCTGACGCTCCCCGTGCACGAGGAGCCGGAGGCCATTGCGCAGATCGGGGTTTATGACGTGCGCAAAGCCCGATACACCGAGTTTCGGTACAGGCCCGCTGCGGGATCATGCCAGCAGGGAGCGCGGTGCCGATGAGACGACCCGCAGACCATGCGACCCTTGGGCGCTCATTGCGACCACGGGGACCGGTTCGTCTTGCGCTGAGCACACGGCATGGCTCGGACGCGACGGTGGTCACGGTCACCGGCGAACTAGATGTCCTCACCGCGCGGAAGCTCATGCCACAGCTCGACGACATCGTCCGCCGGCACAAGGGTGATGTCGTGATCGACCTCAGCCAGGCCGAGTTCATCGACTCGTTCGGTCTGACCGTCCTGCTCAACACGCAGCGGCGGCTCGCGCGTCAGGGGAGGGTTCTGACGGTGTTATGCGGTGAGGGTCCGGTACATCGCGCGATCGAATTCGCCCGTCTGCTCGAGCCGCTCGGAGTCGTCCCGAGCCTAGCCGAGTACATACAGCGCCGCGCGAGCGCCTAACCCGCCGAGCCGTCCTCGGCAACAGACCCGGTTCCAGCGCCCGGACCGGCGGGCATGAGCTCATCCTGCTTCGCCGCCAGCGCCTCGATCACGATCGTCAGGTGCTCGTCGAAGTCGATCCCGAGCTCCTCGGCTCCGTGGCGCAGCTCGTCGCGGTTTACCGCGGCCGCGAAGCTCGGCTGCTTCAGCTTCTTCTTGACCGACTTGGGGGTCATCCCGACGAGACCCTCGGGCCTGACGTACGCGACCGCGAGCACGAACCCGGACAGCTCGTCGACCGCGAACAGCGTCTTCTCCATGGGCGAATCGCGGGACACGCCCAAGAAATCCGCATGAGAAGCGACCGCACGCACAAGCTCGGGGGGATACCCATGGGCCTCGAGCTCGCGGAGCGCGTACCGCGGATGACCGTCCTCGAGATTCGGGTACCGCTCGTAGTCGAGATCGTGCAGGAGACCGGTCAGTCCCCACAGCTCGACGTCGCCGCCGAACCGCGGCGCGTACGCCCGCATTGCCGCCTCGACGGCCAGCATGTGACGGCGGAGCGAGTCAGAAGAAGTCCACTCGCAAAGGAGGTCCCACGCCTCTTCTCGCGAAAGCCGAACCTGCATGGACGGTACCCTAGCTGAGCGGATTCGGATCCTTGATGCTCGCGACTCCGACTCGCGGACGACCCAGACCAAATCCCGCCCACAGCAGACAAAACGACGGTCAAGCACGGGTCTGGCGACGCGAGAAGGTACGCTCCGGCCCCCTATGGAAAAGTTCGTAATCGAAGGCGGAAGGCCCTTATCGGGGACTGTAACTCCCGCCGGCAACAAGAACGGCGCGCTCCCGATCCTGGCCGCGTGCCTGCTCACAGACGATGAAGTGATCCTCCGCAATGTCCCCAGGATCAGGGACGTAGAGGCGATGACTCTGCTCCTCGAGCAGCTCGGAGCCCGAGTCCAGTGGCTCGGCCGCGGCGAGATCTCGATCGACGCCTCGAGCGTCGACCACTGGGAGGTCGATCGCGAGCTGGCGGAGCGCATCCGCGCCTCGTTCCTGCTCGCGGGCCCGCTGCTGGCGCGGTTCGGCCGGGCCCACATGCCGCCGCCCGGCGGCGACGTGATCGGCCGCCGGCGTCTCGACCCGCACCTCGACGCGTTCCGCGCACTCGGTGCTTCCGTCGACGACAACCGAGGCGAGATCAGGCTCGAGGCCCCGACCGGCCTTCGGCCGTGCGACTTCCTGATGGACGAGCCTTCGGTGATGGCCACCGAGAACGCGCTGATGGCCGCCGCGCTGACGCGCGGGCCGACCGTGATCCGGAACGCGGCATCAGAGCCCCACGTACAGGACCTGGCCCGGATGCTGGTCGCGATGGGCGCCCAGATCGATGGGATCGGCTCGAACGTCATGACTGTCCACGGCGTCGGCAGCCTCAGGGGCTGCACCCACTCGATCGCTCCCGACCACATCGAGATCGGCTCGTTCATGGCTCTGGCCGGCGTCACCGGGGGCGAGCTCATCGTCAGGGACACGGTGACCGAGGATCTCCGGATGATCCGCCTCGTGTTCGATCGCCTCGGTCTGCGCACCGAGGTGCGCGGCGCGGACGTGATCGTGCCCGGTAACCAGGAGCTCGTGATCCGCAACGACAAGGGCGACCACACCCCGAAGGTGCAGGACGGTCCGTGGCCGGCCTTCCCGGCCGACCTGACAAGCGTCGCACTGGCGCTGGCCACCCAGGCCCAGGGCTCGGTGATGATCCACGAGTGGATGTTCGAGAACCGGCTGTTCTTCGTCGACAAGCTCGTGCTCATGGGCGCGTCGATTACGATCTGTGATCCGCACCGCGCGATGGTTGTGGGACCGCGCCGCCTGCACGGGCAGCGCGTGGACTCGCCCGACATCCGCGCCGGCATGGCGATGCTGATCGCCGCCTTCGCCGCCGACGGAGTCACCGAGATCGGCAACGTGCGCCACATCGACCGCGGGTATGAGCGCATCGACGAACGGCTGCGTGACCTTGGCGCCAGGATCGAGCGCGAGGATGACGTTCCCGTCACGGTCTGACGGGAACCACGGGCACGGCCCCGCCGAGCCGTAACTGACACAGTCCCGGGCGATGGTCGATCGCATTCCCAGCGGGACGCGAGACTTCCTCCCGGACGAGATGCGCGAGTTGCGCGCGATGACCGATCGCGTCCGGGGGGTGTTTGAGCGGGCCGGCTACGGCGAGGTCTACACGCCCGCGCTCGAATACGAGGGCACGTTTGATCGCGCCAATATGAACGCCAGCCGCCCCGCGTACCGGATGTTCGACGAGCAGGGCAACGTCCTCGTGCTGCGCTCGGACATGACGGTTCCTATCGCACGTCTGGTCGCGACCCGCTACCGGGAGGCCGAGCCGCCGCTGCGGTTCTGCTACTTCGCGCATGCGTACCGGGGAGTCCGCCCGCAGCGCGGCCAGTCGCGGGAGTTCCTCCAGGCCGGAATCGAGCTGATCGGCGCCGGCTCGCCAGAAGGCACAGCCGAGGTGCTGACCGTCCTCTGCAACTCTCTCGACGCGGCCGGCCTCGAGACCTACCGGATCGGCCTCGGCGACGCATCCCTGTATCCCACCTTGCTCGGCGGGCTACAAATCGACCCAGCCCGCCACGACCACATCCTCACCGAACTCGTCGACGGAGATTTCGTCGGTCTCGAACGCGAGATCAGCGAACTCGGCGTCGATCCGACCGACGCCGCGCTGCTGCTTCGCGCGCCGCAGACGAGGGGAGGGCCGGAGGTCCTGGAGGATCTGGAAGGCCCGCTGCACACCGCCGTCACCGGGATGCGGGCGGTCCATGCGCTGCTGGCGCCGAATGTCGCAGAACGGATCATCTTCGACCTCGGCCTGATCCGCAGCCTCGGGTACTACACCGGTGCGATCTTCCAGGTCTACGACCCCGCCTACGGAGTCCCGATCGGGATCGGAGGACGCTACGACGAGCTGCTCGGGCAGTTCGGGCGGCCGCTGCCCGCGGTCGGGTTCGCGCTCAACGTCGAGCGGTTGCACATCGCGCTCACCAGCGAAGAGCGCGGCCGATGAGCGGTCTGCGAATCGCCGTTCCGCGCGGGGCGCTGTTCACCGAGACGCTCGATCTCCTCGACCGGCTCGGGCTCGACACCTGCGAGGTGCGCGACAACGACCGACGGCTCCTGTTCGACGACGCCGGGATCATCACGATGCGGCCCTCCGACGTCCCGACGTACGTCGAGGCGGGTGCCGCCGACCTGGGGATCACCGGCAAGGACGTCCTCATGGAGCAGTCCGAGCGCGAGCTTTACGAGCTGGTCGACCTCGGCTACGGGCACTGCCGGATGGTGCTCGCGACCGTCGGCGGCGAGGATCCGGCGGCGGAGGCCCTCCGGCGCCTCGGCGTGGTCCGGATCGCCACCAAGTACCCGCGGATCGCCAACCGGTACTTCCTCGAAACCGGTCGCCAGGCGGAGATCGTCGAGGTCAAGGGATCGGTCGAGCTGGCGCCGTTGACGGGGCTGGCCGAGGGCATCGTCGACCTCACCGCGAGCGGCACGACACTGCGCGAGAACGGTCTCGTCGTCCGCGAGGAGCTCGCGGTCAGCACCGCGCGGCTTATCGCGAACCCGGTGGCGCACAAGCTCAAGGCGCCCGCGATCGATGCGCTTCTGGAGCGGATCGATGCGGTGTGACCGGCTCGCGCTGGAGGGCGTTGACGCCGCGGGCGTCGCGGCCGCCATCCGCAAGCTCGTGCCGCCGCCGGAGTCGGTCCGCGACGGGGTGGCGCTGATCATCGCGACCGTCCGCGCCGGCGGTGACCGTGCCGTGCGCGACTACTCCCGGACCCTCGACACCGGAGGACGGGAACCGCAAGCGCTGCTCGTCCCGGACGTCGAGCTCGACCAGGCCCTCGCTCAGCTCGACCCACAGGTCCGACGCGGGATCGAGGGCGCGATCCAGAACGTCGAGGCGGTTGCATCCGCCGGGCTGCCCGGACCACCCCGCCAGACGCACCTAGGCGAGAACCGCGTCATTCAGCGCCACGCGCCGGTCGAGCGCGCCGCCGTCTACGTCCCCGGCGGGAGGGCGCCGTACCCGAGCACGGTCGTGATGGGCACGGTGCCGGCGAAACTCGCCGGGGTCGACCACATCGCCGTGTGTTCCCCGCCCAGGCACGATGGCGACCTCGATCCGGTGGTGCTCGCGGCATGTCGGCTCGCCGGCGTCAACGCGGTCTACCGGATGGGCGGCGCGCACGCGATCGCCGCGCTCGCATATGGAACCGAGTCCGTCCCGGCCGTCGACGTGATCGTTGGCCCCGGCAACCTGTACGTGCAGGAGGCAAAACGTCAGGTGTTCGGGCAGGTGGGAATCGACGGCTTCGCCGGTCCGAGCGACCTGCTCCTGATCGCCACCGGCGAAATGGATCCAGAACCGCTCGCGCTCGATCTGCTCGCACAAGCCGAGCACGGCCCCGGCACCCTGGTGGTTGCGGCATCCGATAACACCGAGCTACTCGACTGGTTCGCCCGGCGCCTCGCCGAGGCAGCTGAAACCGGCGCGGTGGCGTGCGTCGTCGCGGTACCGGACGCAGCCGAGCAGATCGCTTTCGCCCAGGCGTTCGCGCCCGAGCACCTCCAGCTCGTCGGGGCCGAGGCCGAAGCGCTGGTGGATCGCGTCACCCGGTCCGGATGTGTGTTCGTGGGCCCCGGCGCCGGCACGGCGTTCGGCGACTACATCGCGGGCTCCAACCACATCCTGCCGACGAACGGCGCGGCCCGCTTCGCCTCCGCCGTGTCGCCCGACCACTTCCTGCGCCGATTCAGCGAAGTCCACGTCGGCAATGCGAACGAGCTCGCCCGAAGCGCATCGCCGCTGGCGCGAGCCGAGGGTTTCGAGCTGCACGCGCGGTCGATGGAGGCACGCATTCGGGAGAATGGGACCCAATGACGATGACACGCGTCGGGTTGATCGAACGGAAGACCGCGGAGACCGAGATCAAGGTCAGCCTTGCGTTCGACGGGCACGGCGCGGGCGAACGCGACACGGGCGTCGGGTTCTTCGATCACATGCTCGACCTACTGGCCCGGCACGGCCATCTCGACCTCGGCGTTGAGGCTCGCGGCGACCTCGAAACCGGCGCCCATCACACGGTCGAGGATGTCGGGATCTGCATCGGCCAGGCGCTCGACGAGGCACTGGGCGACCGCGCCGGAATCGCCCGCTACGGGCAGGCCACGATCCCGATGGACGAGGCTCGGGCGTCGTGCGCGATCGACATCTCGGGACGCGGTCTCTGCGCGTTCGAGGCGACGTTCCCGCCGGGCGCGATCGGCAACTTCGACCACGAGCTCGTCGAGGAGTTCTTCCGCGCGCTGGCGCTGAACGCGAAGCTGACGCTGCACCTCACGGTCGAGCGCGGGACGAATGCCCACCATATGATCGAGGCCGCATTCAAGGCGATGGCGCGCGCGCTGAGAGCGGCGGTGGCGCTCGACGCGAACGAGGTAGGCGTCCCGAGCACGAAGGGGACGCTCACGTGAGTCACATCGGCGTGATCGACTACGGGATGGGGAATCGCCGTTCGGTCGAGAAGGCAATCGAGCACGTTGGCGCCCGCGTGTCGCTAAGCAGTGATCACCACATGCTGGAAGGCTGCGACGGGCTGGTGCTTCCTGGCGTGGGAGCGTTCCCGAAGGCGATGCACAACCTCCGGGAGCTCGATCTGGTCGAGTTGATCAAGTTGCGCGTCGAGCAGGGGACACCGCTGCTCGGGATTTGCCTGGGGATGCAGCTGCTGTTCGAGCACTCAGACGAGTTGGCGCCGACGGACGGACTCGGGCTGATCCCCGGCGAGGTCACGCGCTTGCACGCCGGCGGACTGCGGATCCCGCACATCGGCTGGAACGAGGTGCGCTTCGAGCGTCCCTCGAGCCTCACGGCGGAGCTGCCTCAAGCGGGTTGCCCCTACTACCACGTGCATTCCTTCGCGGCGCGGCCGAGCGACCCCGACACCGTGATCGGCACGACCGAGTACGGGGAGCGCTTCGCCACGATCGTCGAGCGCGGCTCCGTGTTCGGCGTCCAGTTCCACCCCGAGAAATCCTCGCGGCATGGGCTGCGCATGCTCCACAGCTTCGTGGAGGTGTGCGTGGGTCTCGCCGGCGCGCGCGCATGATCCTGCTCCCGGCCGTCGACATCCTCGGCGGCCAGGCCGTGCGGCTGACCCAAGGCGAGTTCGACCAGAGCACGGTTTACGACACCGATCCGCTCGAGGCCGCGCGCCGATGGGTGGAGGCGGGCGCGCGCGAACTGCACGTTGTCGACCTTGACGGCGCGCGCAACGGCGCCCCCGTGAATCTCGATCAGATCCGACGGATTGGCGCGGGCGTCGACGTCCGATTCCAGGTGGGTGGTGGGCTGAGAACGATCGAGGCGGTTCGGGAGGCGGTTGACGCCGGGGCGACGTGGGTGGTGATTGGGACGGCCGCGTACACCGACGTCGACTTCCTTGACCAGGCGGTCGCCGAGCTCGGAGACCGAGTCGTGGTGTCGATTGACGCCCGCTCCGGCAAGCTCGCGGGCGCCGGCTGGACCGAGCAGACAGACATCCCGATCGAAGCGGTGATCGAGCGGCTCGGAGCCCGGGGGGTGAAGCGATTTGTGTATTCGAGCATCGACCGCGATGGAATGCTTCAGGGTCCCGACCTCGAGGGCGCCCGGCGCGTCGCCGAGGCGGTCCGCGGGATCTACGCGTACTCGGGCGGCGTCTCCTCGCTCGAGGATCTGCGCGCGCTGGTCGCGCTCCGTCAGGTCAACCTGCGCGCGGTGATCGTCGGCAAGGCTCTGTACGAGGGCCGGTTCACGGTCGCCGAGGGGCAGGCCGTGCTCGACGGCTGATGCAGCATTACAAGCGCGTGATCCCGTGCCTGGACGTCGACCGCGGTCGTGTGGTCAAGGGCGTCGGGTTCGTCGATCTGCGGGACGCCGGCGATCCGGTCGAGCTGGCCTGCCGCTACGACGCCGCCGGCGCCGACGAGCTCGTGTTCCTCGACATCACCGCGACGTCCGACAAGCGCGAGACGGTCGTCGACCTCGCGCGGCGCACCGCGGACGACGTGTTCGTCCCGTTCACGATCGGCGGCGGGATCCGTTCCGTGGCCGACGCGCAGGCCGTGCTCGATGCCGGCGCTGACAAGGTCTCAATCAACTCCGCCGCGCTCGCGCGACCCGCGCTGATCGATGAGCTGGCGGCCACGTTCGGCGCCCAGTGCGTCGTGCTCGCGATCGACGCGAAGTCTCGCGCCGATTCGAGCTGGGAGGCGTTCGTCGCCGGCGGCAGGACGCCGACCGGCCGCGACGCCGTGCAGTGGGCGCGCGAGGGGGTCGAGCGCGGAGCGGGGGAGATCCTCCTGACCAGCATGGATCGCGACGGGACCAACGCGGGCTACGACCTCGGCCTGACCTCGGCGGTCGCGGATGCGGTCGGGGTGCCCGTGATCGCGTCGGGCGGCGCGGGAGCGCTCGAGCACCTGGCGGACGCGCTCGGCGCCGGCGCCGACGCCGTGCTTTGCGCCTCGATCTTCCACTACGGGCAGCACACCGTTGCCGAGGTCAAGGCCGCGCTCGCGCGCGACGGGGTCTCGGTCCGACCAGTTGACTAGATGCGCCAAAGCGAGGCGCGGAATCCCGCGACCTCACTTGGCGAACCTACGAATGTTCTATGTCTGCCCGGTTGAAGGCGACCGCGGTTAGGCGGCCTCTTCCACATATCCGGCGGCGGCGCATGCATCGCAATACGCAGCAGGCGGAACGCGGGGCTCATAACAGCCAGGGCGGCAACAAGTCGAGGACCGCTTAGGCCGACCACGACCGATGCGGGCTGCTGCGGCGTCCTTCAGCTCTTCGCGCATGCGATCGAGCTCCGCCGCATGCTCCTCGCAGAACCTACGGCCCGGAAGAGTCGGCTCCTGGCAATGACTTCCACTACGACAACGCATAGGCCAATAAGGATAGCAAGAAGCGCGCGAACGCACGTTCCGGGCCAGCTTCATTGCACGGCCTGTGCGGGGATTTCGTGTGCGGCGGACCGCTCTATGCAATTTCCGTGTGCGCGCTGCAAGCGCTGTGTGGAGATTACGTTAGCGCGCGTGCGGGTCCAGTGGAAATTCGGTGATCGATCGGCTCAGGAAGGGCCGGGAAGCATCTGGTACAGCGTCGTGTACCCGCTCAGGTAGATCGTGCCGTCGTCGGCCACGACCGGGTTGAACGCGCCGTCGGAAAACGAAAACACCCTCCGCCCGGTGCGGACGTCGAGGCCGGCGGTGTTCTTCGCGCCGAGGTCCGAGTAGTAGACGACGTTGCCTACGATCGTGGCCGATCCGGAGATCTTGCCCCCCGCCTTGTGCTTCCATCGGACCGCGCCGGACTTGGCGTCGAACGCGTAGAAGTTGCCGTCGTAGGAGCCGAGGTAGATCGTCGGACCAAGCCCCGGGGGGTCGTCGACCGCGGCCGACGCGTACACGTACGCGCCGGTGCCGGTGGCCCACGCGAGTTGCCCGTTCTTGGCGGCGAACGAGTACACGCGGCCGTCCGTGTTGCCCATGTACACACGCCCAAACGCCACCGCGGGCGTCGAGTAGAAGTTGCCCGAGCCGAACCCGAAGTCGGAGCCGTTGGTGTTCGCCGCCCAAACCCGATGGCCGGTGTTCGCGTTCACCGCGTAGGCGCGACCGGAGTAGTCGCCGAAGTACAGGATGCCGTTCGCGATTGCCGGGCCGCCCTTAACGGAGGCGCTCGCGTGGTAGGTCCAGTTCGTGTGACCCGTGGTTGCGTTCAGCGAGTACACGTTCCCGTTCTGGTCCCCGAAGTACACAGCGTCGCCGGCCACGATCGGCGAGGACTCGGTGCCCGCGGAGATGACCTTCGACCACACGATCCGGCCGGTCTTCATCGAGAGCGCCACGAACCGCCCGCCGCCAGGGGAGTGGCCGTGCGCCGACAGCACCGGGAGATACAGCAGGCCCTGCTTCACGCCGAGCGCGGGCGATGCCGCCGCGAGCGTGCCCACCTTGGTTTCCCACACCTTCCGGCCGGTCTTGGCGTCGAGCTCCTTCGCCGAGGCATCGTCGTCCATCACGTAGAGGCTGTCGCCGTGGATCACCGGCGGAAACTCGAGCAGCGCATGGTCGTGGAAGCGCCAGCCGATGTGGAGCGGTGGCTCGGGAACATCGCCGGCCGTGAATGCACGGGTACGCCCGGCGTCGTAGCCGTACCACGGCCATGTGAAGTCGTTCACGGCCTTCTTCTTGGCGGGCGCGGTCGTCGCAGTCGTCGGAATCTGGAACTCGACGTTTGGATGGGAGACGTTGTGCGGCGAATGGGCGAGGACGAACGCCACCGCGCCTCCGACCGCGACCAACAGGACCACGACGGCGGCGAGCCCATACCGCAGCCACCGTCGCGAACCGGGACTCGGCATGGGGAGCATGCTAGCCACCGGCTTCCCGGAAGAACCCCGACCACCAGTCTCCCGGTGGCGCTTTCCGAAGAAACTATGACTATGTCCGAGTTTCTTCCCGAGCTCCTCGAGCGGGCGATCGCGCTTCCAGCCGCTCGGCCGCTGATCGCTCGGCTGCAGGACGGGTCCCCCGTGTGGCTCGTCGGGGGTGCGGTGCGCGATCTGCTGCTGGGAGGGGCGCCCGTCGACCTCGATCTGGTGGTCGAGGACGATGCGGGGGCGCTCGCGACTGCATTGGGGGGCGATGTCCGAGTTCACGACCGCTTCGGCACTTCGACGGTGCGGCTCGACGGGTTCACGTACGACATCGCTCGAACGCGCCGGGAGACGTACGCACACCCGGGAGCGCTCCCTGACGTCGAGCCGGCGCCGCTCGCCGAGGACCTGCTCCGCCGTGACTTCACGGTTAACGCGATCGCCCTGGCGCTAGCCGGCGGGGAGCTGACCGCGGTCCCCGGGGCGCTCGACGATCTCGACGCGCGCCAGTTACGGGTGCTCCACGACGAGAGCTTCATCGACGACCCGACCCGCTTGTTCAGGCTGGTCCGTTACGCCACCCGGTTCGGATTCGAAATCGAGCCGCACACCCGCTCGCTCGCGGACGCGGCGATCTCGGGCGGCGCGCTGGGCACGGTCAGCGGCCCGCGGGTCGGGGCCGAGCTCCGGCTGCTCGCGCGCGAGCCCGATCCGGTCCGGGCGCTCCGCGGGCTTCACGAGCTCGCGCTCGATACCGCCATCCACCCCGGCTTCGGCTTGGGCGATGAGGAACTGGCCCGCCGCGCGCTCGCACTCCTGCCCGAAGACGGGGGAGGAGACCGGCTCGCACTCGCGGTGGCGGCCCGCGGCGTGCCGGCGCCGGAGCTGACCGCGTTGCTCCACTCGCTCGGGTTCGATGCCGAGGACCGCGACGCGATCGTGATCGCGGCGAGCGGTGCCGAGGACGCGGCGCGGGGGCTCGCCGCGGCGCGCGCGCCCTCGGAGATCGCGGCCGCGATCGGCGGGGCGCCGCCCGAGCTGGTCGCGCTGGCCGGAGCGCTCGGCGCCGAGCCCCAAGCCCGGCGATGGCTCGACCAGCTCCGGCATGTTCGCCTGGAGATCGACGGGCGCGATCTGCTGGCCGCAGGCGTGCCCGAGGGCCCCGCGATCGGGCGCGGGCTGCGGGCCGCGCTCGCGGCGAAGCTCGACCGCCGGGCGTCGGGACGGGAGCAGGAGCTCGCCGAGGCACTGCGGGCCGCGGGCGGGCGGCGGTAGCCTGCGATCGATGGAGGCCGCTTCCGCAGTGACCCTGGCCGAGCCGTTCTACGAGCGTGACGAGCACGTCGCGATTGACCTATCCGGCGCGCACGCGCTGTTCACGACCCGGCGCGGTGGATTCTCCGAAGGCCCGTACGCGAGCCTCAACCTGGGCCGCCTGACCGACGACCGTCCCGAGGCTGTGCGCCGGAACCGGGTCAGGCTGCAGCAGGTGGTGGGAGCCAGACCGGCGCACATCCGGCAGGTCCACGGGACCGTCGTGCGCGTGGTGAGGGACGCGGACGACGAGTTCGTGGCGCCGCTGCCTGAGGGTGACATCAAGTTCCCCGATGCCGACGGCCAGGCGACCCGTCTGCCCGGCGTGGCCCCGATGGTGCTCACCGCCGATTGCCTGCCGATCGCGATCGCCGGCGAGGGCGCGGCGGCGATGCTCCACGCGGGCTGGCGCGGGCTCGCGAGCGGGATCATCGCCGAGGGCGTCCGAACGATCCGTGAGCTCGGCGCCGCCGGCCCGCTCGAGGCCGCGATCGGCCCTGGGGCAGGCGGCTGTTGCTACGAGGTCGGCGAGGAGGTCCACGAGCTGTTCGCCGGCGCCCAAGACGACCGCGCTCGCCACGGGCAGAACCTCGACCTCAAGACGATCGCGCGCGACCAGCTCGAGCGGGCCGGTGTTCAGACCGTGCACGACGTCGACCTGTGCACGATCTGCTCGGACGAGGCTCTGTTCTTCTCCCACCGCCGCGATCGCGGCGTCACCGGTCGGCAGGCCGGGCTGGTGTGGTTGAGCTGATCAGAGGCCTCCGGGCCGACCAGGTAAGGGCGAACCTCGACCGCGTCCGGGAGGAGATCGCCGCCGTCGGGCGCGACCCGTCCGACGTGCAGATCCTCGCCGCGGTCAAGTACGTGCCCGTCGAGGAGCTCGACGCGCTCGCCGAAGCCGGCATCGAGCTCGTCGGCGAGAACCGCGCGCAGGACCTCGTGGCCAAGGCTGAGGCGTACCCCGGCCTGTTCACGTGGGACTTCATCGGCCAGCTACAGAGCCGGAAGGTCCGACAGGTGCTGCCGTACGTCCGGTACATCGAGACGGTCGCGAGCGAGTCGGCGATGGATCAGCTCGGGCGCCACGGAACGCCGGCCACAGAGGTCCTGATCGAGGTCAATGTCGCGGGTGAGGCCGGAAAGAGCGGGATCGCTCCGTCGGAGCTCCGGTCGTACCTCGAGCGGTCCCCGGTGAGGGTCGTCGGTCTGATGACGATGCCCCCGCTGGCGCCGACGCCGGAGGCGAGCCGCGGGCATTTCGCGGCGCTGCGCGAGCTCGCCACCGAGCACGGCCTGGCCGAGTTGTCGATGGGGACCAGCCAGGACTACCTGATCGCCGTTCAGGAGGGCGCGACGATTGTGCGACTCGGCACGAGCTTGTACCGATCCGGCGCGTCATAATCACAGCAGGGAATTACGCGCTCCCACCGAAACTTCGATTCCGAGATGGCCTTACGAGATACCTGGCACCGCACGCTGATGTACTTCGGGCTGGCGGATGATGAGGACTATGAGGAAGACCTCGAGCCATACAACGAGCCGGAGGCAGAGGCCCAGGATGCATACCGCGATCGCGCGAACGTTCGGAGGCTCAGCTCGCGTCGTCACCGGGACGAGTTCGACGACATCTTCGCCGACGATCCAGAAGCCGACCGGCGGACGACCTCGCTCAGGCCGGTGAGCACGGGACGCGGCAACGGCCGGAGCGGAGATGTACGCGTCCACTTCGTCGTGCCCAAGAACTTCAACGAGGTGCAGGACGTCGCCGACAAGTTCAAGGATTCGATCCCGGTGATCCTCAACCTCCAGAGCACCGACCACGACCTGTCAAAACGCCTCATCGACTTCTCGAGCGGGCTCACCTACGCCCTCGACGGCGGGATGCAGCGGATCGCCGACAAGGTGTTCCTGCTCACGCCACGCAACGTCGAGGTGTCCGCGGAGGAGCGCGCGCGACTCCTCGAGAAGGGCTTCTTCAACCAGAGCTGAACCCTGGTGCGCTCGCCCGCCGACTCGGCATCGAGCGATCCGACGTTTCACCGGTAGATTTCCTCACATGGACGTCGGATTGATCGGCGCTGGCAACATGGCCCGTGCTCTCGCGCGTGGCTGGGGTGAGTCGGTGCTCGTGTCCGACAGCGGGTCGGGAAGGGCTGCGGACTTAGCCGCGGAGGTCGGCGGGGAGGCGCTCGGATCGAACGTAGAGGTGGCCGATCGGGCGGACCTCGTCGTGCTCTGCCACAAGCCGGCGCAGTTCGAGAAGGTCGCCGCGGAGCTCAAGGGACACGCGACGGCGGTCGCGTCGGTGGTCGGCGGTGTCAGCAGCGAGGCGCTCAGGCAGGCTTATGGGGTTCCGGTGTTCCGGTTTATGCCGAACACGCCCGTCGAGGTTCGCCGTGGCGTGATCTGCTACTCGCCCGAAGCGAGGGTCGACGCTGAGCTCGAAGCGGAGGTGCTCGACCTGTTCGGGCGGCTAGGGAGCGTGATCAAGGTTCCGGAGAGCTTGATCGGCACCGCCGGCGCGGTGATGGGAGTCGGGCCCGCCTACCAGGCGCTGCTCGTCGAGGCGCAGGTCGACGCCGCGGTTCGCCACGGGATGGCCGCCGGGCTCGCGAGCCGGCTCGTCGCCGAGACGATGGCCGGTACCGCCGCGCTCCTGCAGACGCGCGACTACGACACGCTTGCGGTCCGCCGCGAGGTGACCTCGCCTGGTGGGACGACCGCGCGTGGGCTGGCAGCGCTCGAGCGTGGGGGCGTGCGGCCGGCATTTCAGGACGCGTTCGATGCCGTCGTGGGGTGGGCCCGATGACGCTGATCGCGGCGATCACGCGCGGCGACATCGCCAACTACGTGAAGGCGCTGTTCCTCGTCTACATCCTGCTGATCTTCGTGTACATCCTGCTCAACATGATGTTCTCGCTAGGCCTGCGCCCACCGTACTCGCGCTACATGGACGCGGTCATGAACTTCCTGCGGGATGTCTGCGAGCCATATCTGAAGATCTTCCGCCGCTTCATCCCGCCGATCGGCATGTTCGATCTGACGCCGATGGTCGCGATCATCGTCCTGTGGATCGTTCAGTACATCGTGGTCAAGCTGATCAACGGCTGATGAGCAGGATCGCGGTTGCGGGCTGACGCCCGCGTGAGATGACTCAGACGACGGCATCGCTCCGGGTTGCGGCGTTCGCGCGTGCCGCCGCGGTCGCAGCGGTCGTGGTGATCCTCGACCAGGTGACCAAGAGCCTCGTCAGGTCGAACATCGCGCTTGGCGATCAGGACAAGTTCCTGCCGGGCGTGACGCTCGTCCACGACCGCAATACGGGCGTGGCGTTCTCGCTGTTCGCGGGCGGCGGCGCGCTCGTCCTCGTGTTCACGCTGGCGGCGCTGGTGTTACTGATCGGGTACCTGGCGAGACGGCCCGAGCGGCCGTTGCTGTGGCTGCCCACCGGGATGCTCGTCGGCGGCGCGATCGGCAACCTGATCGACCGGATCGGGCGCGGCGGGGTCACCGACTTCGTCAAGCTCCCGCATTGGCCGGCGTTCAACGTCGCCGATATCTCGATCACGCTCGGCGTCCTGACGTTGTTGTGGGTGCTCGAAGGGCGGCGCGACCGGTGAGCGCGTGCACCCGCATCGAGCTACGAGTGCCCGATGCGGCGACCGGCACGCGCCTCGACCGGTTCCTCGCGGTTCCGCTCGGCTCACGGGCGAAAGCGCAGATGCTGATCGACTCGGGCCACGTGCGGGTCGACGGTTCGCTCAGGCCCAAGCGGCACCTCGTTCAATCGGGGGAGTCGATCGAGATCGACGATGTGACCTCGGAGCCGGGTTCGGCGCTGGCGGCCGAGCCCCAGGCTGAGTTCGCCATCGCCTACGAGGACGAGTACCTGCTCGTGGTCGACAAGCCGGCCGGCGTGGTCGTGCACCCCGCCCGCGGCCATTGGGCGGGCACGCTCGCGCAGGCGCTCGAGGGCCGGGCCGCCGGCGGTGAAGAGCCGTGGCGGGCTGGAATCGTCCACCGGCTCGATCGCGACACATCGGGGCTGCTCGTCGTCGCCAAGAACAACGCAGTCCACCGCGGGCTGAAGTCGATGCTGTCGCATCGCCGGTTGCGCCGCGAGTACCTGGCGCTGGTCGACGGCCATCCCCCCGCGCGCACCGGCACGATCGACGCGCCGATCGGCCGCCACCGGCGCGACCGGAAGCTGATGTCGATCGACAGCGACGAGGCGCGGGAGGCGCGGACCCACTTCGAGATCGAGCGGCTGCTCCCGGCGACCGCGCTGCTCCGCGTCGTGCTGGACACGGGCCGCACGCACCAGATCCGCGTCCATCTGGCCGCGATCGGTCACCCGGTGGCCGGCGACCCGCAATACGGCGTGGCCGGGCAACTAGGCCTCGACCGCCAGTTCCTGCACGCGGCCCGGCTCGCCTTCGAGCACCCGGTCACGGGCGCGCCGATCGATGTGGTGTCCTCGTTGCCGGATGACCTGGTGGCGGCGCTGGAGCGTGCGGAGGCGGGCGGGTAGAGCTACGAATGAGGGACCGGTGCGCATCTGAAGGCGCGGGCGGCCAATGCTCGTCTGGCAGAACTCGCGCGTACTGCGTTCCGCAATGCCAACCAAGGCATTAGCGCGCTGCCAGACGGGCGTGGCCAACCGCGCCCTCAGCGTGTGCACGATCGTGAAAAAAGGGCGGGGCGGCCCGTCCACAGCCGCCCCGCCTAACGTTGCGAACCGAGCCACCGGAGGTAGGGGAAGGGAGGTTCGGCCCGCGCACGAGCCACCGCTGAAGGTAGGGGAAGCGAATGGCCCGCTACACCTGAAAACGTAGTGGCGAACGAAAACTTGCGTAAACTGAGAAGAAAGACCGTCCCCGATCCCGTTTGCGTGGATCGCGCCCTGCCTCGTCAGTCGAGGTCCGCGAAACCCCACGCGAGCGGCTGAAGTACAAACCAAACACACAAGGGAGTAGCACTAGTGGCTCAGATAGGAATCAAGGAGCTGCTGGAGGCCGGCGTCCACTTCGGCCACCAGACCCGTCGATGGAACCCCAAGATGCGCCGCTTCATCTTTGGCGAGCGCGACGGGAACTACATCATCGACCTCCTCCAGACGCAGGTCTTGCTTGAAGACGCGCGCCAGTTCGCCTCGGACGTGTCGCGTCGCGGCGGGACCGTGCTGTTCGTCGGAACCAAGAAGCAGGCCCGCGACACGATCCGCGAGAACGCGGAAGCGGCGGACATGCCGTACGTCAACCACCGCTGGCTCGGCG
Organism: Solirubrobacteraceae bacterium; assembly: GCA_035499395.1. Lineage (GTDB taxonomy): Bacteria > Actinomycetota > Thermoleophilia > Solirubrobacterales > Solirubrobacteraceae > Palsa-465. The sequence continues at coordinate 23,774 of DATJYY010000035.1, read as the reverse complement.
GCCTGTTGACGAATTTCCAGACGATCTCGCTCCGGATCAAGCGGCTGCACGACCTCGAGCGCTACGAGTCTGAGGGCCAGCTACAGCTGCTCCCGACGCGCGAGCGGATGGCCGCCCAGGCGGACCTCGAGAAGCTCCGCGCCAACCTGGGCGGCGTGAAGAACATGCAGCGCCTGCCCGACGCGGTGTTCGTCATCGACCTGAAGACCGAGGCGATCGCGGTCCGCGAAGCCCAGCGCCTGCGGATCCCGATCATTGGGCTCGTCGACACCAACTGCGATCCCGACGGGATCGACTATGTCGTCCCGGGCAACGACGACGCGATTCGATCGTGCGCGCTGATCACCAAGGCGGTCGGCGACGTCGTCACGCAGGGCCACAACGTGTTCCGCGAAGAGGAGGAGCGCGCCCGGCTCGAGCGCGAGCGCCAGGAGGCTGAGGAACGAGCGCGTCAGGAGGCCGAAGAGAGGGCGCGTCAGGAGGCCGAGGAGCAGGCCAGGCTCGAGCGCGAGCGCCAGGAAGCCGAGGAACGAGAGCGCCGCGAGGCCGAGGAGCGGGCGCGTCAGGAGTCGGCCGCCGCAGAGGCCGCGCAGGCGGCCCCGGCGCCCGCGGAGGCCGCGCAGGCCGCCCCGGCGCCCGCAGAGCCGCCTGCAGAGACACCAGCAGCGTCCGCGCCCGTCCAGGAAGCCGTCCCGGCGCCAGTGAGCGAGGCACCGGCCGCCGAGGAAACGCCGGCTGCCGCGGAGCCCACGGCCGCCGAGCCGGGACCGCAGGCCGAGGCGCCGCAACCACCCGAAGCGCCCCCGGCCGAGCCCGAGGCCGCCGCTGCGCCTGAGGAGCCGGAGGCCGCACGGCCCGAGCCGGCACGGCCCGAGCCGGCACAGCCCGAGGCAGCAGAAGCAGCCGCGGAGTCTGAGGCCGCCACGCCCGAGCAGAGTCCCGAGCCAGCCGCGGAGGAGAACTCATGAGTGCCATCAGCGCTAAGGAAGTCAAAGCCCTCCGCGACCGCACGGGCGCGGGCGTGCTCGCCTGCCGCGAGGCCCTCAGCGAAGCCGACGGCGACGTCGAGCGGGCGGTCGAGATCCTCAGGGCCCGCGGTCAGGCTCAGGCGGCCAAGCGTGCCGGCGCCGAGGCGACCGAGGGCGTGGTCCAGAGCTACATCCACGCCGGCAACAAGATCGGCGTACTCGTCGAAGTCGACTGCGAGACGGACTTCGTTGCCCGGAACGACAACTTCGTCGAGTTCGCGCGAGATCTCGCGCTGCACATCGCGGCGGCGGCTCCGATCGCTGTGACCGACGAGGGTGTCCCCGCCGAGGACCGCGAACGCGAGGAACGGATCGCCGTCGAGCAGGCGGCGGACCGGCCCGAGAACGTCCGCGAGAGGATCGTCAGCGGCAAGGTCGACAAGTGGCTCGACGACGTGGTTCTGCTTCGCCAGAAGCATGTCAACGAGGACAAGCACGGTGGAAAGACGATCGAAGAGCTGCGCGCCGAGCTTGCGGCCGAAACCGGCGAGAATGTCGTGATCCGCCGCTTCAGCCGCTTCTCCGTGGGCAGTTGAGCACGCCAAGCGTCATCCCGCATCCTTCGAGCCATCCCGCCGTCTACCGGCGGATCCTGCTGAAGCTCTCCGGGGAGGCCTTGATGGGCGATCTCGAGTACGGGACCGACCCGGAGCGCGTCCACCAGATCGCGCAGCAGATCGCGGCTATTCACCGGCGCAACGTTGAGGTCGCGATCGTCGTCGGCGGAGGCAATATCTACCGAGGCCTGGCCCAGGCTGCCAAAGGCATGGATCGCGCCACCGGCGACTACATGGGGATGCTCGCGACCGTGCTGAACGCGCTGGCGCTCCAGGATGCGCTCGAGAAGGAGGACGTGCAGACCCGAGTGCAGTCGGCGATCACGATCTCGGAGGTCGCCGAGCCGTATATCCGGCGACGGGCGATGCGCCACCTCGAGAAAGGCCGGATCGTGATCTTCGCCGCCGGGACCGGCAACCCGTTCTTCACGACCGACACCGCGGCCGCGCTCCGGGCGGCCGAGCTCCACGCCGACATCATCCTGATGGCGAAGAACCGGGTGGAGGGCGTCTACACGGCCGACCCGCGCATCGACCCGAACGCCGAGTTCATTCCGGAGATCACGCACAAGGACGCGCTCACTCGCGGCCTCCAGGTGATGGACTCGACGGCGTTTGCCCTGTGTATGGACAACAATCTCCCGATCATCGTCTTCAACATGGCCGACGAGCGCAACGTCGACAAGATAGTGTCCGGAGAACGCGTAGGGACGTTGGTGAGAACATGACGACGGACATGATCGACGAGCTCTTGGCCGATGCGCGGGACCGGATGCACAAGTCGGTTGAGTCGATCCGCACTGAGTTCGGCTCCGTGCGCACGGGCCGCGCGAGCCCGGCGCTCCTGGACCGAATCCAGGTCGACTACTACGGCACATCCACGCCGCTCAAGCAGCTGGCGACGATCAGCGCGCCCGAGGCGCGGCTGCTGACGATCCAGCCGTACGACAAGAGCTCGATCAAGGCGATCGAGCGGGCAATCCTCGAGTCGGACGTCGGGCTGACCCCCAACAACGACGGCAACCTGATCCGCCTCGGCGTCCCCGAGCTCACCGAGGAGCGGCGCAAGCAGCTGGTCAAGGTGGTTCGGCACATCGCCGAGGAGGGCAGGGTCGCGATTCGCAACATCCGCCGCGACGTGATGCACGACCTGCGCGAGCTCAAGGAGGCTGGCGAGGCGGGTTCGGACGACGAGCACCGCGCCGAGGTCGAGCTCCAGAAGGTCACCGATGTGCGCATCAGCGAGCTCGACGAGGCACTGAAGCACAAGGAAGCCGAGATCCTGGAGGTCTAGGTCGGTGGCAACGCCCGGGGACTGGGGACCCGCCCACCCCGGCGCCGAGGACGCCGGTGCAGGGGTTCGGGCCCGCTACGTCGCGATCATCACCGATGGAAACGGACGGTGGGCCAAGAGCCGTGGCCTGCCGGCGCTGGCGGGGCACGAGGCCGGCGCCGATGCGGTCAGGGCACGGCTTCGCGACGCCGTCGACCTCGGGATCCACGAGCTGACCGTCTACTCGTTCTCGACCGAGAACTGGATCCGCCCGCAAGAGGAGGTCCAGGGATTGATGGCGATGATGGCGCGCCGAATCGAGCTCGAGACGCCCGAACTGCACGAGGAGGGCGTGCGGATGCGGTTCATCGGCCGCCGCACAGACCCGGTGCCGCCGCATCTCGTCAAGCGGATGGCCTGGGCCGAGGAGTTGACCCGAGACAACGACCGGATCACGTTGTTCGTGGCGTTCAACTACGGCGGCAGGGCGGAGATCGTCGATGCAGCGCGAACTTTCACTGGAGGAAACGAAGAGGACTTCCGCGCGCATCTGTACGCCCCGGACATGCACGATCCAGACCTGATCATCCGCACGAGCGGCGAACGGCGGATCTCGAACTACCTGCTATGGCAGGGGGCATACTCGGAATGGGTGTTCCGCGACGAGCTGTGGCCGGATTTCTCCCGCGAGTCGCTCGAGCAGAGCCTCGAGGATTTTGCCGCCCGCAGCCGTCGCTTCGGAGGCCGCTAGCCGTGCCGCAGCCCCGCTCCCGCACGCGATCGTCGCCCCCACAGCGGCGGGCGCGGCGCGAGGAACCGGCCAAGAAGCGTCGTCGGCGCTCCGATCTCTTCACGCGGATCCTGGTGGCGGTGCCGCTCGCGGTCGCCACGATCATCTTCAACAACATCGGCGGGCTCCCGTTCGCGCTGTTCGTCATCGCCGCCGGGCTGATCTGCATGCACGAGGCCTACGGGCTGCTGGCCATCTGGCGGCCCGTCGCGCTGGTCGGGCTCGCGGCGGTCGTTGTGATGGTGCTTGTGGCGAGGACGGGCGGGGCGGGCGACGTGCTCGAGGTCGGGATGGCAGCGGTCCCGGTGGCGCTGCTGGGCGTGATGATCAGCGACCGAAAGCGCCCGACGGTGGCGATCGCGGGCACGCTGCTCGGCATCTACTGGGTCGGGTTCGCATTCGCACATGCCGAGCTCCTGCGTGAGCTCCCGCACGGAAACGGCGTGTTCCTCGACGTTCTCATCGGGACGTTCGTGGGGGACACCGGGGCCTACTTCGGCGGGCGGCTGTTCGGGCGGCGCCCGCTCGCGCCCAACGTCTCGCCGAACAAGACGGTCGAGGGCCTGTTCTGCGGAATGCTGCTCGCGGTCATCGCCGTGTTCCTAGCGGGGCTCTACCAGACGTGGCTGAGCCAGGGCCACGCGCTTCTGCTGGGCGTGGCGGTGGCCGCGCTCGGGCCGCTCGGCGACCTGTTCGAGTCGCTGCTCAAGCGTGACGCCGGGGTCAAGGACTCGGGCAGCGTGTTCGGGCCGCACGGTGGTGCGCTAGACCGCCTCGACGCAGCGCTGTTCACGGTCGTCGTCGGCTACTACATCTGGCTCGCCGTCCACTGACTCCTAGACTGAGTCCGTGCCCCGTCGTCTCGCGATCCTCGGCTCGACCGGGTCGATCGGCCGCCAGGCCCTCGACGTGGTGTCGCGTTCGCCGGAGCTCGCGGTCGTCGCGCTCAGCGCCGCCAACTCGTGGGAGCCGCTGGTCGAGCAGGCCCTCGAGCACGGCGTCCGAAAGGTCGCGGTCGCCGACCCCGACGCCGCCGCGCTGGCCAGCGAAGCCTGGACCGACGGTGAGGTGCTGTCGGGGCCGGACGGCGTCGTCCGGCTGATCACGGAGTGCGAGTGCGACCTGGTCTTGAACGCGATCGTCGGATCGGCGGGTCTACTGCCGACCGTCGCGACGCTGGGCGAGGGGATCGATCTTGCCCTCGCCAACAAGGAGTCGCTCGTCGTCGGCGGCGAACTCGTGACCGCGCTCGCGGAGGCGACCGGCGCCGCGATGGTTCCGGTCGACTCCGAACATTCGGCGCTCCACCAGCTGCTCGCCGCCGAGCGCCCCGGAACCGTCGATCGCCTGATCCTGACCGCATCGGGCGGCCCGTTCCGCGGCCTCAAGCGTGAAGATCTCGAGCAGGTCACGACCGAACAAGCGCTCGCCCACCCGACGTGGGAGATGGGCGGCAAGATCACGATCGACTCGGCGACGCTGATGAACAAGGGCCTCGAGCTGATCGAGGCCCATCACCTGTTCGGCACGCCGTACGAGCGAATCGAGATCGTCGTCCACCCGCAGTCGATCATTCACAGCCTGATCCAGTTGTGCGACGGGGCCACGCTCGCCCACCTCGGGTATCCCGACATGCGCGTGCCGATCTCGTACGCGCTCCATTACCCCGAGCGCGTCGACGTTCCAGTCCGGGCACTCGACCTGGTCCAGCTCGGGAGCCTGACGTTCGAGCCGGTCGATGAGCAGACGTTCGGCTGTGTGCGGATCGCCCGCGACGCCGCTCGCGCCGGCGGCACGGCGACGTGCACGATGAATGCCGCCAACGAGGTCGCCGTGCACGCGTTCCTCGGTGGGCGGTTGAGGTTCCTCGACATCGCGGCGGTGATCGAGGAGACGCTCGAGCAGCTGCCATCCCAGCCGGTCCACTCGTTCGAGGCGCTAGGGGAGGCTGACGCCGAGGCACGACGGGTGGCCGGCGAGTTCGTCGCCGACCGCGCCGCGATCTGAGCGCGCGGCGCTGCTTCTTAGGAATTCCATAGAGCGAGCTTCGACCGGCCTGCCACACTGAGAGGCGTGTCCTACGTCCTTGCGGCGCTCGGGTTCGTCGCCCTGATCATCCTCCATGAGTTCGGGCACTTCATCGCCGCCAAGTCGGTGGGGATGCGCGTGGAGCGATTTTCCCTGTTTTTCGGGCCATTGCTGGTGAAGTTCCGCAGGGGGGAGACGGAATACGGAATCGCCCCGATCCCGCTGGGCGGCTACGTGCGGATCTCCGGGATGAACCCGAACGAGCGGCTCCCAGAGGAGGTCCTCCCGCGCGCCTATTACAACCAGCCCGTGTGGAAGCGGATCGTCGTGATCCTGGCCGGGCCGGTGATGAACCTACTGATCGCGTTTGTGATCGTGTGGGCGTTGTTCATGTCACAGGGGCAGTCGGTCCCGGGCAAGAACGTGGCAGTGGTGCAGAAAGGCACCCCCGCGGCGGCCGTGCTGCGGCCTTCGGACGAGATCGTCTCCGTCGACGGCGTCAGCGGCTCGGAGACCGCCATCCGAAATCAGATCGGCACACACACATGCGCCGGGGCCCAGGTCAACGGCTGCAAGGCGGCGACACCGGCGAAGGTGGTGGTCCGGCGCGACGGAAAGCTCTACACGTTCGAGATCACCCCCCGCTACAACGTGGACGCGGCTCGCCCGCTCCTCGGCTTCGAGTTCGGCTCGGTCCAGCAGTCGGTCGGTGCCGCCCGGGCGGCCTCGCTCTCGGTCACGGGCCTGTGGGGCGTGACCAGGCAGACGGTCGGGGTGGTCGGACGCATCTTCGAGCCGCGGGAGCGCAAGCAGCTGTCGGGGATCGTCGGCGGCTACACCGTCACGCAGGAATCGTTCGCCACCAGCACCACCGACGCGCTCAAGGTCCTCGCGCTAATCTCGCTCTCGCTGGCGATCATCAATCTGTTCCCGTTCCTTCCCCTGGACGGCGGGCACATCTTCTGGGCGGTGGCCGAGAAGGTCCGGGGCAAGCGGATTCCGTTCGCGGTCATGGAGCGGGCCGGCATCATCGGCTTCGCGCTGATCCTGCTGCTGTTCGTGATCGGGCTTAGCAACGACATCTCGACGCTCTCGGGTAAGGGCTTCAACATCCATTAGCGGGCCGTCGCGAACCCCGGTACGGTTGGCTCGCAAAACCGCAAGGCATAACCCCGGGAGGACTGACGAGCATGGAGAGCAGCAGCACGATCTCGCCGGCGGGCGGGCGAGCGGTCGACGCGCCGACGCTGACCGAGGCGCTTCGGCGTACCGCGGCCAACCATCCCGAGATCGTCGCGGTCCGGACTCCCGACGACAGCGTCTCGCTCACGTGGTCGCAGCTACTGAAGCGGGTCGAGGACGTCGCGGGTGGCCTGGCGAAGCTGGGCGTCGGACGTGGCGACACGGTCGCGATCATGCTCGGCAACCGCCCGGAGTTCCACATCGTCGATCTGGCGGCGGCGATGCTCGGGGCGACGCCGTTCTCGATCTACCTGACCTATCCGGCCTCCGAGATCGAGTACCTCCTCGGCGACGCCGGCTCGAGGGTCGCGATCGTCGAGCAGGCGCACATGGGGCCGCTGCTCGAGGCGCGCAAGCAGGCGCCCGCGCTCGAATACGTGATCGTGGTCGACGGCGACGCTCCCGAAGGCACGACCTCGCTCGCCGAGGTCGAGGGCTCGAACGCCGATTTCGACATGGAGGACAGTCAAGCCGGCATCGGTCCCGACGATCTCGTCACGCTTATCTACACCTCGGGCACGACCGGGCCGCCCAAGGGCGTACAGCTCACCCACCACAACATCATGTCCGGGGCGCAGGCGGTTGAGGAAGTCATCCGCTTCGAGGCCGGCTCGAAGGTGATCTCGTGGCTGCCGGCGGCGCACATCGCCGAGCGGATGGCCCACCACTACATCCCGGTGGTGTACGCGTGCACGATCACCTGCTGCCCGAACCCGCGGGAGGTGCTCTCCTACCTGCCCCAGGTCCGGCCCACGTGGTTCTTCGCGGTTCCGCGGATCTGGGAGAAGCTGAAGGCCGAGCTCGAGGCGATGCAGGCGGCCCAGCCCGAGGAGCAGCGCCGGCCGGTCCAGGAGGCGGTGCAGGCCGCGATCGAGCGGGTGCGGCTGCGCCAGCGCGGCGAGCCCGTGCCGCCCGAGCTCGAGGCGAAGGTCGCCGAAGCCGACGAGCAGATGTTCTCCAAGCTGCGGGAGATGCTCGGTCTCGACCAGGCGATCGCCGTGAACGTCGGTGCCGCGCCGACGCCGGTCGAGGTGCTCGAGTTCTTCCACGCGCTCGGGATCGAGCTCGCGGAGCTGTGGGGCATGTCCGAGACGTGCGGGGTCGGCACCTGCAACCGGCCGGGGGAGGTCAGGATCGGCACGGTCGGGCCGGCCGAGCCGGGCGTCGAGATCAAGATCGCCGACGATGGCGAGCTGCTCGTGCGGGGCGACTGCGTGATGCTGAGCTACCGCAACGCGCCCGACAAAACCGCCGAGGCCATCGACGGCGATGGCTGGCTCCACACCGGCGACATCGGTCAGATCGACGACGACGGTTTCCTCCGGATCGTCGACCGCAAGAAGGAGATCATCATCAACGCGGCCGGCAAGAACATGTCCCCGGCCAATATCGAGGCCGCCATCAAGTCGTCAAGCCCGCTGATCGGGCACGCGGTCTGCATCGGCGACGGCCGGCGCTACAACACCGCGCTGATCGTGTTGGACGCCGACTTTGTCCCGCAGTGGGCGGCGCGTCAAGGGTTCGCGGGCGATGCTTTCGAGGATCTTGCCCGCGCCGAGCCGGTGATCGCGGCGGTGCAGAGCGCGATCGACCAGGCCAACGAACGGCTCGCCCGGGTCGAACAGATCAAGAACTTCACGATCGTCCCCGGGGACTGGCTTCCGGGGGGCGACGAGCTGACGCCGACCATGAAGCTGAAGCGCCGGCCGATCGAGGCCAAGTACGAGGCCGAGATCGACGCGATGTACGCGCCGTAGGTGTCGCGCCCGGGGGCCGCCTACTTGCAAAACACGACAATTCATGCGACCTGGCCAGACCTTGACGTATAACCCGCGCTATACGTGCGTAGCTCGGCGCGGTCTCGCCGCAATCGCTCGAGTGACGCGTAAAGCATGTCGCCGACGGGCGCCCTCCTTCAGGTGCCTGCCGTTGCTGACCCGGATCGGGGCGCGCGAGGACGCGTCCCCCACGTCTAACGCAGCGTGATCGCCACGGACCGGCTGTAGACCGTCGACCCCTCAACCGCCGGCGAGAACATCAGCAGCGGGTTGGTCGGGTAGGTGTAGGCGAGTCTGACCGTCCCGGTCCCGGGGAACGTCATGCGGACGTCGAAGTAGCAGCTGTCCGGGTTGCTGATCGTGACGGTCCGAAGTGTCGTGAACGTCCCGGACCCGCGGCGAGCGAACTGAATCTCGGCCGTCTGCGACCGGCTCGGTGTCGCGCCCAGGATCGCGTACCGCGCCGGCCGTGTGCATCCCCACACCTCGAGCGAGCGCCCGCGCCTCCCAGAGGTCACCGGCAGGAAAAGCGGCAAGCGGTAGGCGGCATAACCGGGCTTGGGCTTGCCGTTCGAATACAGCAGCCCGCTCGCGAACCCGCCGTCGCCCGAGGCGGAGGTATACCGGAACACCGGGTCGTACAGCGGGTACTGCATGGTGCTCGCCACCCGGGGCTGCTTCCAGCTCAGGTACTCGGCCCAATTGATGTAGTAGGCGGCCGTCGCCGGCGAGACGAACTCGCCGCGGTTCGGGGGGTGGGTGATATAGCCGTACTCGGTGTCGTATATCGGGAAGCGCTTGCCCGAACCGTAGATGCGCTGAAGCCGGTCGAGCGCGCGCTCGAGGTTGGGGATCCGCGGCAACGGGGCGATGTCGGGATCCTTCGAGGTCTCGATCGTCGGAGGCGAGTTCTCCGGGTACGGATGGTCGGCGAAGCCGCTCGCATTGAACAGCGCCGGGTTCTGCGTGCGGAAGCTGCGTGAGCCTGAAACGGTCGCGGGGCAACCGGCCGCGCGCGCCGGGCGCCCGCGCAACTCGCGGTAGTTCGAGTCGACGCAATACAGCGTGCGCAGGAACTGCAGCGGCTTCGTCTGACCGAAGTTTCCGGGGAATCCCTGGGGGCGGCCGGGGCGCGCGGGCCCGGAGAGCCCGTGCGGGGCCACCTCGCCGATCAGCACGGTGTCGCGGCCGTGACCGGTCGTCCGGAGCGCGTTCCACATCTGGCCGGCGAGCGCGCGATACATACCCGGCGCCACCGAGACCGTCGATCCATCGATCGCCTGCGGTCCTAGATCCTCGCCGAAGTTGGGCTCGTTCCAGATCGCCCAGAAGCTCACTCGCGGAAGGGGCGACGTCTGCCCGGTCGGGACGTAGGAGCCGCTGTAGCGCTCGCCGACGGCGCGGGCAAACTGGCCGAACGCCTGCGGCGACGGGCGCCACGCCCAGTACTGGTTGTCGAGCGCCGCGGGCGGGATCCCGCTGCCCTCCGCCCACCGGGGCGCGCCGCCGCTCAGCGTAAGGTCGACCCCGAGCCCGTCGGCGTGCGCGACCTCGATCATCTCGTCGTATGGCGCCCAGTTCGCCGCCGGGTACGAGTCCGGGTCAGAGGCATTGAAGCCGCGCGGCGCCGTCCGCGACCGTGCCGCAGGAGCGACCTGCGACCAGACCAAGATGATGCGCACCGTCCGCACCCCGAGCGCGCGGAACGTGTTCATTGTGCCGACCGGGTCCGAGAGCATCCAGTTCGAGTCCTGGATCATCGAGATCTGACCCGACGAGCCCAGCGCGGCGGGCGCCAGCGCGAGGCTCCCGGCAGCGACCGCGGCCGCCAGCACGGCGGCAATCGAAAGTCTGGCTCTCATCCGCGGAGGCTCACCTGGATCGAACGGCTGACGATCTGGCCCGGGTCGGCCGACAGCAGCGGATCGTCCGGCGGATGGCCGAACCTGAGCCGGACGCTTCCGCTCCCGGGGAATTTCACCCGCACGTCAAAGTAGCAACTGCCCGTGTTCCCGAGCGTCACCGTCTGGGTCGTCGTGAACCTCCGGGACGAACCCGCCGGTGCGAACTGGATCTCGGCCGTCTGCGCGGCCCCGGTGTCGTGCCCCCCGTATACGGCGGGCCTTACGCACCCCCAGACCTCGAGCGCGCGTCCGACGCGGGCGCTCGTGACCGGGAGGTACAGCGGCAGGCGCCAGGCGTTGTAGGTGGCCTTCGGGGTGCCGCTCCACGTCAGCAGACCGCTCGCGAACCCGCCGAACCCGTTCGACGCGAGCGGGCGGACCGGGTCGTACAGCGGATACTGCGCGAACGACCTGACGCGAGGGTTCCGCCAGCTGATGTACTCGGCCCAGTTCGAGTAGAACGCCGCCGTCGCCGGGGAGACGTACATCCTCTTGCCGTCCGGGGTGCGTTTGGGCGGGCTCGTGATGTAGCCGAACTCGGTGTAATAGATAGGGAAGCGCACCCGGGACCCGTACACCCCCTGCAGGCGGCCGAGAGCCTGGACGAGGTTCCCGATCGTCGCGAGCGACGCGTAGTCGGCGGTCGAGGACCCATTGGTCGGGTCGGGATCGAGCTCGGCGTCCGGCGGGTACCAGCGCATGTACGGGTGGTCCGAGACGCCGCTCGCAGCGAACAGCGCCGGATGCTGGGCGCGGAATCGCCGCGTGCCGGCCGCCGTCGTCGGGCAGCCCCTGATCCGGGCGGCGGTGCCGCGAAGCCACCGGTAGCCCGAGTCCACGCAATACAGCGCCCGCAGGAACACGAGCGGCTTCATGCCCGAGAACACGCCCCACCGGCTCGCCCCGCGCGGCGCGAGCTCGCCGAACAGGATCGTGTCGGTCGTGGGCGGGTGGCCGGCGGCTTGCAACCCCGCCCAGGCGGCATCGAGCATTCTCCGGTACATGCGCGGGCTGTTCTCGGCGGTGAGGTCTCCGGGTACACCCTGCGGGGCCAGCGTCGGGCCGTAGTTGGGCTCGTTCCAGATCGACCAGAAGCTGACCCGCGGAAGGTCACCCGGGTCGCCGGGCGCCAGTGCCTGCCGGCGCGGGTCGTAGTCGCCGCTGTACCGCGTCGCCACCGCTTGGACGAACTCGCCGTAGGCGGCCGGCGACGGCTCCCAGTTCGGGTTGCTGTTTCCGGCCGGTCGTCCCGGTCCCAGGGCCCATCGCGGTGCGCCCCCCATCACGTCGAGATCGACGGTGATCCCGTCGCGGTGGGCGTCGGTCACGATCGCGTCCCAGATCTTCCAGTTCGCCGCCGGATAGGCCGCCGGGTCCGAGGCATCGAACCCGCCCGGAGCGCGCACCGAGCTCGGAGCGGGGGCGATCGTCTGCCATGCGATCGACACGCGGACGACGTCGGCGCCGAGCCCGCGCGTCCGCTCGAGCGTTCCGGCCGGATCGGCCAGTAGGTGCGGGTCGTCCTCGATCACGGACACTTGAGCCGCGGAGGCGCCGGCCGGCGCGGAACGGACCCCGATCGCGACCCCGACCGCCGCCGCGATGAAGAGCGAAACACCGAGTCGCCTCACGTGCGGCATCGCGAAAGACAACAGCCATGCTGCGGGGAAGTTGCGCCGCTCCGGGCGCGTTGCCGCGCCTAGCCGACCGTGACCGGGGCCACGCGGCTGTATATCTGCCCAGCGCCGGGTTGGGTCCAGGCGATTCGTACCGAGCCGCTGGAGGGGAACTTCACCGAAGTCGTGAAATAGCCGTAGGCATCGGTGATCGTGGCGCGCTGAACGGTCTTGAAGGCGCCACCGCTCGAGGGCTTGAACTGGATGAGCGCGACCTGCTTGCCCTTCGCGAAGTGAGCCGGACGGACGTCGCCCCAGACCTCGACCGCCTGGCCCTTCTTACCGGAGGGATGAGGCAGGTAGAGCGGGATCCGGAACGCGTCGTACATGGGGCCTTTGGGCGTCCCGGTGAGCTGAGATGGCGTGGGTGGCACGAACTCGAGCCCGGTATCGAAGTGGCTCGGAGGCGTTGGATCGGTCAACAGGTACTGATCCCAGGAGACGACGCGGGGGTCGCTCCAGCTGATGTACTCGGCCCAGTTCATGTAGTAGGCGGCCAGCGCCGGGCTGATCGCGCGCGCGATCTTCTCGGGCGGATTGGTTTGTAACCCGAACTCGGTGTCGTAGAGCGGGAACCTGGTGCTCGACCCGTATGCGGCCGCGGCACCGTCGAGCGTCGCCTGAAGGCTTGGGAGCTTCGGGAGATCGGCGTAGTCGGGTTCGTTCCTGGTGGCGACGTTCGGCGCCACCTGGCCCTGCGGATACGGGTGGATCGCGAATCCGGTGGCGTGGAACAGCGCCGGATGCTGACTGGGGAACGCCTTCGATGCCGACGCGCTCGCCGGACAGCCGCGCAGCGTCGCGGCGGTGCCCTGCAAGGGATGCAGCGAGCTGTCGACGCAATAGAGCGCGCGGATGAAGCGCAGCGGCACCATCCCCGAGAAGTTGCCCGGTTGACCTCCGGTCGTTTCGCCACGCGGCGCGATTTCGCCGATCAGGATCTTGTCGCCTCCGTGTCCCGTCTGCCCGAGCGAGGTCCAGGCCGCGTCGAGCAGCTCCCGATACAGCAGCGGCGAAACCTCGACGGCGGAGTTGTCGATCGCCTGCGGGGCGAGCTGTTGGCCGTAGTTGGGCTCGTTCCAGATCGACCAGAACCTCACGGGCGGAAGAGGCGCGCTCGCGCCCGCCGGTTTGTAGTGGCCGTCGTACCGCTTCCCGACGGCCTTGACGAACATCCCGAACTCCTTCGCCGAGGGCTCCCAGGAACCAACGAACCCGGCCGAAGTACCAGGCGGGAGGCCCGGCCCAACGGCCCAAAGGGGCGCTGGCGCTTCGAGCGCGAGGTCGACGCCGATTCCGCGCGTCGCCGCGGCCTGGACGATCGCGTCGTAGGGGGCCCAGTTCGCCGCCGGGTACGCCGCGGGGTCGGTGGCGTTGAAATGGGCAGGACGAGTGTGGGAGGCCGGAGACGGGGTCATGGACCCCCACTGCATGAAGATCTTGACGTCGTCGACGCCCAGCTGCTTGAGCAGGTCGAGCGTGGGCCCCGGGGCCGCGAACAGCTGGTACTGCGCCTCGAAGATCGTCTCGAGAGGCTGCGATCTGGATGCCTGCGCCGGTTGAGATGAAGAGCCGCCGCCGCAGGCCGCCACGACCAGTGTGAGGACGCCGGCGAGCGCCGCCGCGGTCAGCCTGAGCGCCCACGCCGTGCGAGGCAACCGTTTGACGCTGGGCGCGAGGATTCGTCTCAAGAGATGGCGCGATCGAGTCCGGAGGCCGGCTCGGTGACGAAGATCGGCGCCCAGTCCCGCTCTACAATGCGCGCGGATGCTTGTCCTGGCCCGCTCGGACGCCGCAGTGGCGGCCCGGACCTCCAGGGCGCTGAGGGTAGCAAGCGGGTCCGTTGAAGCGTGGCTCCTCGCCGGCATCACCGTGATCGGCGCGTGCCTCCGGTTCGCGACGCTGGGCGCGCAGAGCTATTGGTTCGATGAGGCCCAGGCCGCCCACGAACTGCACCTGGGGTTCGGCGCAATGTGGAACTCGATGGTGAGCGTCGAGACCAACCCGCCTCTTTACTTCGCGCTCGGATGGCTCTGGGCACACCTCTTCGGCAACGGCGCCGTGGCGCTCAGGTCGCTTTCTGCGCTCGCCGGAACCGTCCTCATCCCGATCGCGTTTCTGTGCGGACGAGAGCTCGTCTCGCGCCGCGCGGGGCTCGTGGCGGCCGCGCTCACGGCGCTCAGCCCGTTCATGATCTATTACTCGCAGGAGGCCAGGGAGTACATGCTGCTGGCCGCGCTCTGCGGGGCATCGTTTCTGTTCTTCGCGCGTGCATGGCACGACTCGTCGACGCGCAACATCGTCCTCTGGACGGTGTTCTCGGGGCTCGCGCTCCTGACCCATTTCTTCGCCGGATTTCTCGTCGCCCCCGAGGCGCTGTTTCTGCTGTGGGTCGTTCGCGATCGGAGGATCGCGATCGCGACGGGGATCCTGGTCGTCGTCGAGTGCGCGCTGATCCCGCTGCTGGTCACGCACGCAACCGCCCCGCTGCTCGGCTTCATCAGGGCGACCCCGCTGAGCCTGCGGATCCAGCAGGTACCGGTGGCGTTCGGTCTCGGGACGCTGTGGGAGGGCCCCCTCGTCAGCTACGGGCTGCTCGGCGCGGCCGTGCTCGCCGGCATCGTCATCGTGTTGCTGCTGGTGGGAGCCGACGCAGATGAGCTTCGGGGCGCCGGTGCCGCCGCGGCGGTGGCGGCGTTCGTCGTGTTCGCGCCGCTCGTCGTGGCGCTGCTCGGGCAGGACTACTACATCCAGCGCGCGCTGATCCCGGCGTTCGTTCCGCTGGCCGTGGTGCTCGGCGCCGCATGTACGACGAGGCGACTGCGGGTCCCCGGCGGGATCCTCGCCGGCGTGCTCCTGGTGAGCTTCGTGCTCGCGCAGATCAAGATCAGTGGCGACCCCCAGTATCAGCGTCCGGACTGGCGCGGGGTGGCAGCGGCGCTCGGAGCGGCGTCGGGCCCGCGCGCGATCGTCGCCTATGACGGGACGCTCGCGACCGACCCCCTGATCACTTACGTCCACGGAGTTCCCTGGACGGAGCCGCGCGGCCCGGTCCACGTCGGCGAGGTGGATGTCGTCGGATACCCGTGGCAGCTGCTCCGCGACCCGCTACCGCCCGGGGTCAGGCAGCTCGGGTCAAAGCGGGTGAACGGTTACGTCGTTGACCGCTTTTCGGTCGATCCGGCCTGGGGCCCGAGCCGGTCGGCGATCGCCGCGAGCGCGCGGGGTCTGCTGTTCCCCGCTCCCGCGTCGCCGGCGGTGCTGATCCAGACCTCGCGCTGACGCGTGATCCTGCTTCTGCACAACCGTTACCGGACGGCCGGGGGCGAGGAGCGCGCGGTCGCCGAGATCGCGGCGCTGCTCCGCCGCCGCGGCCACGAGGTCGAGGTGCTCGAGCGCTCGAGCGGCACGATCGGCCGCGGACGGGCCGCGGTCGGCCTGCTCGGGGGCGGGCTCGACCCCGACGCCGTCGGCCGGGCCGTCCGACGGCTGGGAGCGAGGGTCGTCCACGCGCACAACATCCATCCGACGCTCGGCTGGCGGGCGCTCGCCGCCGCCCAGACCGCGGGGGGGCGGACGATCCTCCATGTCCACAACTACCGGCTGTTCTGCGCGATCGGCGTCGCCTATCGCGACGGTGCGCCATGCTTTCGCTGCCGCGGCACGAGCACTTTCCCGGGCGTCCGTCTACGCTGCCGCGGATCGTTGCCCGAGGCGGTCGTCTACGCGGCGGCCCTCCACCGCCAGCAGCCCCGCCTGTACGAGCACGTCGACCAGTTCGTCGCCGTCAGCGAGTCGACCGCGCGGCACCTGCGCGACTTGGGACTACCGGCCTCGTTAACTGCCACGTTGCCCAACTTCATCCCAAATCACGGGTTCTCGTCGGAGTCGAGCGCCGGCGCGGGGGAGTTCGCGCTCGCCGCTGGGCGCCTGACCGAGGAGAAGGGGTTCGACACCGCGATCGCCGCGGCGCGCTCCGCCGGCGTTCCACTCGTGATTGCGGGTACAGGCCCGGACGAGGGGCGGCTGCGGGAGCTTGCGAGCGGCGCCGACGTCCGCTTCACGGGCCTCCTCGACCCCGACGCGCTGGCCGAGCTGCGCGGGAACGCGGCGGTCGTCCTCGCTCCCTCGCGCTGGGAGGAGCCGTGCCCGTACTCGGTGCTCGAGGCGCTCGCCGCCGGCGTGCCGGTGCTGGCCGCCGACCGGGGCGGGCTGCCGGAGCTCGTGGGCGAGGACGCGACGCTGCCGGCGACCGATCCTTCGGCGTGGTCGGACGCGCTCGCGGCGCTGTGGCACAACCCCGGCCTGCGCGCCGAGCGGGGCGCCGCGGCGCTCGCGCGCGCCCACACGCGGTTCGGCGAGGACCGCTTCTACGACCGGCTGATGGCGCTGTATGGCGGCGATTCCGCCTAAGCTTGCGCCGATGATGCGACGGCTGGTCACCTCGCTGTTGATGGTCTGCGCGCTGATGGGAGCCGCTCCGGCGGTCGTCGCAGCCCAGTCCGGCGGCGGCACGGCCTCCGAGGCGATCACCGACTGCAACAACCACGGCAAACTCACCGGTCACTATTCGTCGGACACACTGCGCAACGCGCTTGCGGTCATGCCCGCGGACGTCCGCGAGTACACCGACTGCTACGACGTGATCCAGAAGCAGCTGTTCGCGCAGCTCGGATCGACCGCGAGCGGATCCACAGGCGGCGGCTCGAGCTCGGGCGGGTCGGTGCTCCCGACGTGGCTCATCATCGTGATCGTCGTGCTCGCGCTTGCGGCGCTCACGTTCGGCGCGCTCGCGATCCGGCGCCGGCAGCTCGACGCGGGGAGCGGACCCGAGACGCCTGGCGAGACTGAATCCGGCGCCTCGCCCCCGGTGCCCCCCGAGGACCGACCGGACGATCCTGGCGGGTCAAGCCCCACCCCGGGGGCCTGACCCGCAGATCGAATCTGCCTACTTGACCGTGATCTTCTGCGTCCGGCTGAACACGGTGCCGCCGGTGAGGAGCGGATCGCCCGTCGGATAGGTCCAGGCGAGCCTCACCGAGCCGCTGCTCGGGAAGGCAACGCGGACGTCGAAGTAGCCCCGCGCGTTCCTGAGCGGGACGGTCGCGATCGTCGTGAACGCGCCCTTCGAGCCGGCCTCGAACTGGACGAGCACGCTCTGCGCGGTGCCGGTGTCCTGCTTGGCGTAGGCCGCCGGGCGCGCGCCGCCCCAGACCTCGAGCTTCCGGCCCTTTCGGGTCGATGTGCTCGGCAGCCATAGCGGCATGCGGTACGCCGCGTATCCGGGCTTCTGGCTCCCGTTGGGGTTCAGAAGGCCGGTGTCGAACGACGCCGGCGGCGGCTGATCGATCAGCCCGTACTGCGAGTAGCTGAACAGCCGTGACTGCTTGTAGCTGAGGTACTCGGCCTCGTTCATGTAAATCGCGGCGTTCGCTTGGCTGACGCCCTCGCGGGGGTCCGGCGGCCGCGTCCGGAAGCCGTACTCGGTACTCCACACCGGGAAATGCGTGTGCGAGCCGTAGATCGCGTTCAGCCGGTCGAGCGTGCGCTCGAGCCGCGGAACTTCGGGCAGGTCGGCGAAGTCGGGGTCGCTCGGCGACCCCGCACACAGGTTCCTCTGCCCCGGTCCGCACAGGTGGGTGGGCTTGTTCGGTGGCGATGCCTCCTCGTACGGATGCGCTGCCACCGCGCTGGCCTTGAACAGCGCCGGGTTCTGCTTGCGGAAGGCCCGCGATCCGGCGGCCGACGTCGGGCACCCCTGCGCCCGCGCCGCGGAGCCGCGCAACTGGCGGTAATTCGAATCCACGCAGTACAGCGAGCGGAGGAAGATCAGCGGCTTCATGTTGGCGAACACGCCAAAGATGTTGTTGCCGTGCGGGGTGACCTCGCCGAACAGGATCTTGTCCCTCTTCGTGGTGTGGCCGGTCGCGTTCAGCGAACTCCAGGCCGCGTCGAGGAGGCTTCTGTAAATATGAGGGCTGTTTGGAGTCGACTGGTGCGGCCCGGTTCCCTGCGGGGCGATGTCATAGCCGTAGTTGGGCTCGTTCCAGATCGTCCAGAAACTTACGCGCGGCAGCGCGGTGGCCGATCCCGCGGGCTTGAAGGACCCGCTGTAGCGGGTGCCGACGGCCCTGGCGAACAGTCCGTACTCCTTGGCCGATGGCTCCCAGTCCTCGCGGAAGTAGCCGGTCGTTCCCTTAGGCACACCGGAGCCGGTCGCCCACAGCGGGGCGGGGCCGTTGATCGTGAAGTCGACTGCGATGCCGTCCGCCGTGGCTACTCGCACGAAGTTGTCGTACGGTGCCCATCCGCGCGCCGGATAGGCGGCGGGGTTGGTGGCGTTGAAGCCCTTCGGCTTGTGGGTCGAGAGCGCCGCGGGCGCGATCTGGTTCCAGGTGAGGTTGACCCGGACCATGCCGACGCCGAGGTCGCGGAGCGTCTGCAGGGTCCCAGTGGGATTGCTCAGCACTTGCGGGTCGGCCTGGAACACCGACACCTGCGTGGTAGAGGCGGCGGCAGGAGCTGCGTTGATCGCCGCGATGCTCAGGAGCAGCGCGGCTATGGGGAGATGACATCTGATTCTTGGCACGTAAGAAGACAACTAATCGAGTCCTCCGAAGTTGCGCCGCGATGGTGGTGGCTGCAACGTTCTGCCCGGCGCGCCATGCGACGCAAGATTCCCGCACCGGTGCTACTCCCAGGCTAGCTGGACTGCAGGCGATCCCGGGTGTTCACATACCGCAAATGCACCGTCTCTACACTGGCCGTGTGGCTTCAGAGCGCCAGATCAGGGTTGGCGGCGTCCCGATCGGGGGCGGGGCCCCGGTCGCCGTGCAGACCATGACCAAGACCGAGACGGCGGACCTGCGGGCGACGATGGATCAGATCAGGACCGTGGCCGACGCCGGCGCCGACATCGTGCGCGTCGCGGTTCCGCGTGAGAAGGACGTCGACGCGCTCAAGGCGATCGTGAGCGACTCGCCGATCCCGGTGATCGCCGACATCCACTTCAATTACACGCTCGCCCTGAAAGCTCTTGACGCCGGGGCGCATTGCGTCCGGCTCAACCCGGGCAACATCGGCGGACCCGACAAGGTCGCGCTAGTGACAAAACGTGCAAACGAGCTCGGCACGCCGCTGCGAATCGGCGTCAACTCGGGGTCGCTTCCGGCGCACCTGCGCGAGCTCGAGTATGAGAACCCGGTCGAGGCGCTGGTCACCGCCGCGGTCGAGTTCGTCGAGCTGATGGAGCGGCTCGAGTTCACGAACTTCAAGGTGTCGATGAAGTCGACCAGCGTGCCGAACACGATCGCGTCGAATCGGCTGCTGTCCGAGCGGATCCCGTATCCGCTGCACCTGGGGATCACCGAGGCCGGCACCAAGTGGTCGGGCTCGCTCAAGTCCGCCGTCGGTCTGGGGACGCTCCTGGCCGACGGAATCGGCGACACGATCCGGATCTCGCTCTCGACCTTCCACGCCGAGGAGGAGGTCAAGGTCGCCTGGGAGATCCTCAAGGCGCTGAAGCTGCGCCAGCGCGGGCCGGTGCTGATCGCGTGCCCGACGTGCGGACGCCTCCAGTTCGACATGGACACCGTCGTGGCCGAGGTCGAGCGGCGCCTCGAGGCATACGACGACCCGATCGAGGTCTCCGTGCTCGGCTGCGCGGTCAACGGGATCGGCGAGGCGCGGCACGCCGATTTCGGGATCACCGGCGCCAAGGACATGGGGATGATCTACTCGCGTGGCGAGCCGCTGAAGAAGGTGCGGACCGAGAACCTCGTCGACGAGCTGTTCGCCGAGATCGACAAGTACTATGCCGCCGGCAAGAAGGTCGTCCGCGACGAGACCCGGGCCGCCGAGGCGGCGGAGTGGCTGGCCGAGAACGAGGACGCCACCGCGATGACCCCCGAGCGGATGGCGGCGATGGAGGCCGCCGCGGCGCTCGACGAAGACGCCTCGCCGGTCGCCGGCCGGCGGTTCACCCGCGCGTAGCAGGCGTTCGCAGGGGGCTGCGGCCCGCGTCGAGTGCCGCCACGCGCGTTCACGAGGTTGCTGGCAGCCGTTCCGATCGGGCTGTAGCTCGCCTGCGGGTGCCGGCGCCGCGACGGCCGTTTCGCCGGGCGTCCGTGCCCGGCGGTCGAGATCCCTGTCAGGACGGGGCACATGGCCCCACGGATGTCGAGCGAAGCGAGACCAAGAAACCGCATCCGGCTCCCGGCCTCGCTCGCTCCGCTTCTGAAATTCCGGGAGACCGCTCCGCTCGCTCGGCCGAGTCCACAGCCCGGCGTCCGGCCGGGCTAACTGACCGCTGCGAACCCCTCGGCCACCTTCGGCCAGTTGACGACATTCCACCAGGCGTCGAGATAGTCCGGACGTCTGTTCTGGTAGGTCAGGTAGTAGGCGTGCTCCCAGACGTCGTTGCCGAGCAGCGGCGTCTTGCCGTCCGAGATCGGGCTGTCCTGGTTGGCGGTCGAGAGGAGCGCGAGCCCCGAGCCGTCGTGGACCAGCCAGGTCCAGCCGGATCCGAACCGCTTGACGCCGTTGTCCTTGAACTGCGCCTTGAAGTCGTCGAACGAGCCGAACGCCGCGTCGATCGCCGCGCGCAGCGCGCCGTCGGGCTCACCGCCGCCGTTCGGCGACATCCACTCCCAGAACATCGAGTGGTTGGAGTGGCCGCCGGCCTGGTTGCGGACGCCGGCCTGCTTGTCGCTGGGCAGCGACCCGAGGTTCCTGAGGACCTCATCGACCGGCTTGTCCGCCCACTCCGTGCCCTCGAGCAGGCCGTTGGCGGCGTTCACGTAGGCCTGGTGGTGCTTGTCGTGGTGCAGGTGCATCGTCTGCTCGTCGATCGTCGGCGCGAGCGCGTCATAGTCGTACGGCAGCGGCGGAACTTCGTAGGCCATCGCGTGCTCCTTGCATAAGGGTCGTCGGGACGTCCTCCTTGTATCACGCCCGGGTACGCTGCGCTTGTTGTGACGCGGCTATCCACGTACTTCCTGCCGACCGAGCGCGAGCCGCCCGCCGACGCGGAGGCGCTTTCGCACAAGCTGATGGTGCGCGCCGGCCTGATCCGCCAGGTCGGATCTGGGTTCTGGAGCTGGTTGCCGGCCGGCTATCGCGTGCACCAGCGGGTCGTGCAGATCGTCCGTGAGGAGATGAACGCGATCGGGGGGCAGGAGATGCTGATGCCGGTGCTCCAGCCGGCCGAGCTCTGGCGGCGCACCGGGCGCTACGGCATCGAGGAGCTGTTCAAGCTCAAGGACCGTCGCGGGGCCGACTTGGTGCTCGCTATGACCCACGAGGAGGTCGTCACCACCCACGTCGCGGCCGCGGTCAGGTCGTACCGCGACCTGCCGCTGATCCTCTACCACTTCCAGGTCAAGGAGCGCGACGAGCCGCGCCCGCGGGCCGGCGTGCTCCGGACCCGGGAGTTCATCATGAAGGACTCCTACAGCTTCGACCGCGACCCAGCCGGGCTCGAGGAGTCCTACCAGAAGCACGTGGTGGCCTACGACCGGATCATGGACCGCTGCGGCCTTGAGTGGTACCGGGTGGAGGCCGACGTCGGGATGATGGGCGGGAGCGGCGCGCACGAGTACATGGCCCCGTGCCCGGCGGGAGAGAACGATGTCGCCGTCGCCCCCGGTTATGCCGCCAACGTCGAGGTGGCAAGCGCCGAGCCTCAGTCGGTGACGCTCGAACCCGCGCTCGACGCGCCCGAGCTCGTCTCCACCCCGGGGATGACGACGATCGAGGCCGTCGCCACCGAGCTCCGCGTGCCGGCGGGCGCCCTGCTCAAGGCGTTCCCGGTGATCGTCGCCGGCGACGCGATGAAGCTCGTGGTCGTCCGGGGCGATCACCGCGTGAACGAGGTCAAGCTGGCCAACGCGCTGAAGACCGACTTCCGGCCCGCCCACCCCGACGAGGTGACGACGCGGCTCGGGCCGCCCGGCTACATCGGCCCGGTGGGCGCGCAGGTGCCGATCCTGCTCGACGCCGGCGTCGGCGACGGCGGGTACGTCGTCGGCGCGAACGAGCCCGATGCGCACCTGCGCGGGGTCGAACCGGGCCGCGACTTCCCATTCGAGCGGGTCGACGTGCGCGCGGTCGTGGCCGGGGACACCATCAACGGCAGCGTGATCCGGATCGAGCCGGCGATCGAGGTCGGCAACATCTTCAAGCTCGGGACGCGCTATTCGGAGCCGCTCGGGGCCAAGTATCTCGATGAGTCCGGCTCCGAGCAGCTGATCTGGATGGGCACCTACGGGTTCGGACCGGCGCGCACGGCGGCGGCCGCGGTCGAGCAATACGCCGACGAGCACGGCATCTCGTGGCCGCGGGCGATCGCTCCGTTCGATGTCGAGCTGGTCGTCCTCGGGCGGCCGGCGAGCCCCGAGCGCACATTCGCCGACCAGCTGTACGGCGAGCTTCAGGCGGTCGGCCTGCGGACGCTGTACGACGAGCGCGACGCGGGCCCGGGCGAGAAGTTCGCAGACGCCGAGCTGCTCGGCTGTCCAGCCCGGGTGACGGTGGGGCGACGGACGCTCGCCGCGGGCGAGATCGAGGTCCAGGTCAGGCGCGGGCGCGAGCCGCGAACCGTGCCGGTCGAGGGCGCTGCGGAGGCGGTCGCGCAGCTGTGGCAGGACCTGCCCTGAGTCCGATCTCCAAACGCCGGCTATTCGGGATCGACCGCTCCGGGCCGACGCCGACGGCGACGCGCGCCGGCCAGCCGCTGAACCCGTGGACGGTCCCCAACGCGATCGGATACGTCCGTCTGGGTCTGATCCCGGTGTTTCTCGCGGTCGCGCTGTCCAGCCAAGACGGCCAGGACGCGCTGGCGGCGGTGCTGTTCGCGGTGATCGGCTGGGGCGACTACCTGGACGGCTTCACCGCCAGGCTGACCGGCCAGTACAGCAGGCTGGGCGCGCTGCTCGATCCGATCATCGACCGGCTGCTGGTGATCTCGGGAATGGCCGTCGCCTTCCGCTTCTCGCTGCTGCCGCGGTGGGCGATCCTGGTCGTGGTCGGGCGCGAGTTGCTGATGCTTGGCCTCAGCCGCTACGGCCTGCGCCGCGGGCTGGATCTGCAGATCAACTGGGCCGGAAGGGTTGGCGTGGCACCGACGATGGGAGCGGTGTTCTTCGCGCTCGCCGGCGTTCACTGGCTGGCGTTGGTGCTGCTCTACGCCGGCATGGCGCTCGCGCTGCTTGCGACGGCCCTGTACGTGCGCCGCGGTGCGCTCGAGCTGCGTGCGCGGAATGGTCCCCAGAGCTCGCGACCGAAGCCGTGAGGCCTGACCAGATGGCGGGGCAATGAAGTCTCAAGCTGAGATTGACCCTCGGAGCACGGCGGCTATACTGGCGCGTTGGCACTCAACCACTCCGCAGGACTGGGGGAAGCAGGCGCATGGATACGACGTTCCCGGACCTTGGCTCGCTCACCGACCAGGAGCTGAAGGACCTCATCAAGCAGCTGACCGAAGAGGAGATGGAAATCTC
>DATJYY010000034.1:0-54576 GCA_035499395.1 Solirubrobacteraceae bacterium | reverse complement strand
ATTTCACCCTTACCGGCCTGGGGCTCTGCAGCGGCTCCAGGCTTAGGCGGTGTCTTTTCTGTGGCACTTTCCCGCGGGTTTCCCCGGGTCGGCGTTACCGACCACCCTTGCCCTGTGATGTCCGGACTTTCCTCGAAGGCTGGTCACCTCCGCGACTGCTCGGCCTCCAGACCAAGCATAGTCCCTGCTTAGCGCACGGTGGCGCCGCACCCCGAGCACCGACCGCCGATCGCTCGGGCGTGCACGCCGTATTCCGGACTTATCTTCTCCGCGCAGACCGGGCAAGCAACATCGCGGTTGGCGCGGAGGCCCTCCCACACCGACACGACGAGTTCGTCCAGCGTCCCTCCCTGGTCCATGCAATCGACCACCGACGGAGCGTCGAGAAGTGCGCTGGTCACGACAGGCTCCGCATCAGCCCCACGACCTTCCCGAGCACGCGTACATCCCTGCTCCGGATCGGCTGCATCGAGTCGTTCTCGGGCTGCAGCCGCACGTGGTCGGCTTCCTGGAAGAAGCGCTTGACCGTCGCCTCCTCACCCACCAGCGCCACAACGATGTCGCCGTCCTGGGCGGTCTCCTGCGGACGCACCACGACCAGGTCGTCCTCGAGAATGCCGGCGTCCTTCATCGAGTCACCGCGCACGCGAAGCAGATACTCGCCGTCGGCCCCGCCGGCATACGACGGCGTCGTCACGTAGTCCTCGATGTTCTCCTCGGCCAGGATTGGCTGGCCGGCTGCGACGTGTCCGACCAGAGGAAGGCCCGGTCGCACCAGGCTCCGCACGCCGGCGGTGGCTCGATCCAGCAGCTCAATCGCTCGCGGCTTCGTGGGGTCGCGTCGGAGCAGGCCGATCTTCTCGAGGTTGGCCAGGTGGGCATGCACCGTCGACGATGAAGCCAATCCAACCGCTTTACCGATGTCGCGAACCGTCGGGGGATAGCCGTACTTCGCCGAATACCGCTTGATGAAGTCGAAGATCTCCTGCTGCCGTTTGGTCAGATCCATCGGTTCCCTCCTTGCTCGATTGGCTCGCTTCTAGGAAGTGAGTCGAACATGTGTTCGGCACTGTAGCGCTCCCCTAGGACGGACTCAACTCGACCGGGCCAGACAGCCCCGATTCCCGGCCGGACCAGGGCAAAAAAGTGGCGTTACGACGCCTCCAGGCAGCAGGGCGAGAAGCCCTCCGGTAAGGCCCGCACGGCTATACTGGCCGCCTCCAGCGCCTGTGGCGGAATTGGTAGACGCGCAAGGTTGAGGGCCTTGTGGACTTTATGGTCCGTGGAGGTTCGAGTCCTCTCGGGCGCACTGGAAAAGCCCCGCACAGTCGGGCTGTCTTGCTCGGGCAGCGCCGTCATGGGAGACACGCTTCGACGGGATCAGTCTCGGGTTTTGACGTCAGGCAGCGATCCGAGCGTCGTCTCCTCCGACCCGACACCGAACGAAGCACGTTCGCCGAACGCGTCAGTTTCCACGCGCGCCGGCTTAGAAGTAGTTCGGCGACAGTCGTCGCGTCGGTGTCGCATGGAGCTGCGCAGCATCGGGTCGGCCGTCGCGACCTCACCGGCGCGTAGTCGCCGGTTCAGCCTGGCGCGGGTGGGTCAGGCGCGCGTGATTGGCGCGGTCCGAGTGCAGGCAGACCCTGACACCCGGACCCGTCGGGACGGTCCGTGCTCATAGAAGCCGTGTCGAGCCGACCTTTGGCGCGAGCGCCGCTCCATCTATCACGCGGTTTCTCCGCACCTCGCCGGTTAGCCGTTCAGGAGCCGTGCCAAGCGCTCGGCGGCGGTAAGGCGTGGCTGCGCGATCGGAAAACCGCGCTCGTTGAATTCGAGCGGATGCGCGGGCAGACGGCGTCCGCGCTCGCGGCTCATACTCGATCGGCGCGCTCGCAGCTCGCTCCTTACGACAATCAAACGCGGACGACGCCCAACGCCGTCTTGCTCCCGACGCGCCTGCATCAGTAGCCTCCCAACTCGCCCGCACCGACGGCAGCCAGCGTAAGCCGCGCATCCTGGCGCTGGTGTTCGAGGTCGCGCAGCGACCAGGCCAGCAGCCAGAGCGCGGCCTTGTACACGGTCGAGAACTCGCTGGAGTCGATCACGTCCTCAACGTCCGAGAACGCCGTGCCCTGCTCCATCATGGCCTCGACCTGCTGTCGGCTGTGGTCGAAGCTTAGTGGCGCGCTCGCAGTCATGGACGCGCCTCCTTCCTGGGTCCCGCGCGACTGCCCTTATCGTGCAGCCCATGGTCCCGCTCGATGAAAGATTGGGCTATCACAGATCGAAGGGTTTCGCCACTCTGAACCACGCAATTTGCCGAGAAAACGACCGCTCACACAAGCAGCTCCCCAGGAGTAGGCTTTGGGAGCTGCCTGCGGGGCTCCAACGCTTCCTCTCCCTCTTGTGGTGCCCAACACCCGCCCGAGGACGCGGCTGAAAGGCGTCCCATGGACCACCAGCGCGAAAGCCAACGCCCCTCGGCGAAGATCGCCACCGCTGTCGTTCAGGTACTGCACGAGTACACCGGTCGAGGACCGACAAAGGCGAAGGCCACCATCAACGAGAACATGGTGACCGTCCTGCTCGCGGACACGCTCACCAACGGCGAGCGCATGCTCGTCGAGCGCGGCCGCGCGAATCGGGTCATCCAACTCCGCCACGACTACCAGCTCGTCATGCGTGACGACCTCGTAGAAATCGTGGAACGGGAGCTCGATCGTAAAGTGATCGCATTCATGAGTCAGAACCACGTCGATCCCGACCTCGCAATCGAGGTATTCGTGCTCGAGCCTGCCGACGCGGTCTAGCGCGGCAATCGAGCACCCGAGCTCGTGACGCCTCCGTCCGGACTCCGTGGGACGCAGGCACGCGCGGATTGCAGGCCTGCCTACCGTGCAGCGCGAACGCTGCTCCTTCCCGCCGCCGACAGCACACTCGGATCCGCTTGCAACAGCCGCACGCCGCGCAGTCTGCAAAACACCGCAGACGGGGCAAAGCAGGAGCCCGCGGTGACGTTGGGCATGCGTCTTGACTGGTGAGAATCCACTGGAGCCGTCATGTCCTACGGCCCTCCCCATTGCCGGCGAATGCAAGGGGTGACCAAGAGCACGAATCCGAATTCCTACCACGGAGGTCGGAATGTGGTATCGTCGTCGGTGCGCTCAGTGAGCCCTCGCTCTTCTCGCTTCCGGGGCGACGTCTCCGGTCAGAAGGGCAGAGAGGCGGTTGGCCATGGCCACCGCAAACAAGAAGTCCCGCGCGTCGAGACTGCGTGCGCATCCCGCGGCTCACGTGCATGGGCCAGCACCGATGGAGTTCCTCATCTTCGAGGACAACGCCGGCTCCTATCATTGGAGGATCCTCGCCGCCGACGGCTCAACCCTCGGGCAGTCGGGGAATTTCGCTTCCTACGGCGCGGCGAAACAAGCCGCACAACAGATCTGCAGCGGTGCCGCCTCGGCGCGTTTCCAGCGCCGCGAGGATGGGACAGGCTCAGTCGACCTCGTCGCGCGTCGCGTTGCTTCGGACGACGACTCAGACGCCGAGCGTTGGCTGGACGAAGGCGGCAGCTTCAGCAGCGAGGCGGTGGCCCAGTGGCCGGCGCCACGCTGATCGCGCCGGCAGAGCCGCTCGCGACCTCGAGTGAGTCTGATCCAAGACCGACGTACCGCTGCCCCGAGTGCGGGCACGTCCTGCGCGTGTCCGGGCTCGGTCGCCACCGGGTGTACTTCGAGCTGAGTGACGCGCGGTCACAGGACCCTGTCATGAACCGGATGTGCCCAGTATGCGGGCACGGCCTAGCGGGAAAGAATATGCCGTGATCCGACGAACGGCCGCCGGCGAGCGACCAGCCACCCCAGCCCAGTCGAAAGGTTCTACGAACGGAGAGCTGGTGCCTCATGACGGCCAACAACAAGTCTGATCGGTCGCCCGCGCCCGGGATCATCCCTGGCCCCGTTCAGGTCACCGACGGTGCGGCGCCGCCGCCCGTGGTAAGAGAGAAGCGAGACGAGCCCAAAGGACGACCAAACCCGGTCAGGATCGCCAGCGCCAAGGTGATGAGCGCCCTCCGCGGCGACAAGCACATGGTCGGCGCTTACCCAACGTTGAGCGCCGACGATCCCGCCGCGCCGGGCAACTCCGGCTCGAGCGCGCCGGAGCGCTGAGCGATGCGGCGCTCCCTGCGGCAGGCGAATTGATGCCCGGGAAGGCACGATCAGGGCCCGAGCCCCGGAAGCCGATACCGCGTGATAACAGCGGCTGGCGGGTCGCCCCCCTGCACCGACGGGAGGGGGCGCCCGATCCGCCGCAGACGAGGGCGCCACATCATCCTCGCTGGTTTATCTGGTTGCGGCCGGACTGCTGACCCTCAACCTGGCATCGGTGCTCGTGCTGTCGCCCGGCGGCCGCAAGCCGGGCCAGTAATGGCACTGGCGTTGAGGCGCTAGGCTTGGAGAGAGCACACCTTCGTAGGGCCTCTCCCTCTCTCTCAGCCCAGCGGTGGTCTTCTCGAGGAGAAGAGTTGGGAACGGGGCTGGCATGAGCTTCTCAGAGTCCGGATTGTCGGGCCGACGGCAGTTGTCGGCGATTTCCCGCTCGATCGCCGGTTTTCAGCGCGAGCACTATGGTCGGGAGTCGACCAAGGTCAACGCGTATGCGATCAAGGACATGATCGTGGTGGTTGTGCGGTTGAAGCATCTCACGCCGCTCGAGAAGTCAATGGTGGATGGAGGCGAACCTGAGCGCGTGCTCGCCCTGCGCGCGGAATTCGCTCGCGTGATGGCGGGGCAGTACATGGAGACAGTCGAACGGGTCACCGGACGAACCGTCGTCGCGTTGCTCTCGCAGGCGCACGTCGACCCCGACATCCTTGTCGAGGCTTTCTTCCTCGACCGATGGTTCGGCTCAAAGGTCGCCGGCGGCATGGCTGAGGTAATCGACCTCCCAGAGGCCGTCGACACTTGACGCGACCGGCGTGACCAGCTCCATTGGCGTCTCGTCACAGGCCAGTGTGGCGCAGGAACGCGCCGCCGGAACCTGAGACGCTAAGGCGCCCTAGACACCAGCCTAGAGACGGGGTTCCGGCTCGGCATGGTCGCCAACTTTGACAATTCCTACTAAAGCTTTCTGGACGAATTGCCGATACCCGGGTAGGGGGCACGGGCAGAAGTCGGGGGCGGGCTGGCTGGTGCGTCGACGGGCGGGGCTGCGCGCGTCGACGCATCCCCTGGCTCCCGACGTCGACTCTCAGCAGCTCCGATCCGGCGGCGATCGACGCGCCGAGGACAGCGACGTTGCGAGGGTGGTGCCGTGCCTGCTCGATTCCCAGCGTACGCAGACCGCCACCCTCGGACGAACCGGCGCTCGTTGTCGAGTCCGCTGGACGGCCTCATCCGCCACGCGGTACACAAACCCCGCGGATTGGAGCGCCCGCCAGACGCACCGCTGACGACTCGGACGGCCGGGCGGAGTAGTCGGGGACGGGAGAGAACGTCAGCTCCCGAACGGAAACAGGCATGGAGCAGCTGAGCTTCGGTGTCGTCGCCAGGTCGCGTAAGCGCGACGAGTACCGGGTCGCCATCCACCCCGAGCACCTGGGACGGATTGACGCCGAGTTGCGGCGCCGCATCTTCCTCGAGCGCGGTTATGGAGAATGGATTTGGCATCTCGGACGACGGGCTCGCAGCGCAGGTCGGCGGCCCGCGCTCGCGCGAGCAGCTCATGGATGAGTGTGACGTGGTGCTGCTTCAAAGCCGTTAGCGGAGGGACCTGAACGGATTGGCCCCGGCAAGGTCCTGTGGGGATGGCCGCACTGCGTCCAGGATGAGGCCATCACGCATCCTCGATTCGTCATCGAATGAACCGCTGGATGTTTCGCGTCGCTGCGTATGCGACGCTGATGGCCGACACCTAACGCCCTTCCGCATGGACGCAGGCGCCCACGGGCCGGCGGTCGGCAACGCCGCTGCCGACGCCATCACGCCCAAGGAAGCGTCCGGGCTCTCATGACGACCGGTCCGCGTTGACACTGAGCGGTGCACCCCCCGGATCTGAGAGCCGTCCTCGGGTGGCACGACGCTTTAGGTGTCGCCACGACCGAACCGGTCCAAGCCTGGCGGCGTTGCGGTACGAGCCAGTTCGTAAGCGTGCGGACGATGAGCGAACTGGCTGCAGAGCGCCGAGGACCGATTGCGCCGAGGCAAGCCGAACGAGCGTCGATCGGCCAGGACCACGAATGCCCGCCCGGCTGCGAGGTGCTCGCGGATGGCCGTCGTCAGTCCAGCGCCCCGGGTGGCAGCACGAAGCGCAGCGGCGCACGAGAGGCGGTCGCGTCGCCACCGTTCATCCGCGAGCCGTGAAGCCCCCGGCCACGAGTCGCGGACACGATCGCGTCAGGCGTGCCGGCGTGTGCGGTGATCCAGTTCATGACCGCGGCGAAGTCGGCGCCTTCGGCGAGGATCGCAGCTCGCTCGATCACGACTCCCCCTGAAGAGTGCGGACGCGACAGTCTGGTCACGAGCGCCCGGATCTCGACATCGTCCACTCCTCACACGGTAGTTGTTCCGGACGATAATGGCGAGTGATCGGGCTGGCG
The DNA here is from genome assembly GCA_035499395.1 of Solirubrobacteraceae bacterium. GTDB lineage: Bacteria > Actinomycetota > Thermoleophilia > Solirubrobacterales > Solirubrobacteraceae > Palsa-465. The sequence goes on along the minus strand of DATJYY010000034.1, from coordinate 47,978 downwards.
CCGGATTGCGACGTGCCCGATCGTGTCCGGGAGGTCAGCCTGGGCGGGTGCGCCCGGGGCAGAGGCCGAGCAGCGTGGTCAACAGCAGAAACGGGGCGCCCGCGGCCCACGCCTGGGGACGCGACGCCGTCGGAAAGGCTACGGGGACCGACGTGAGCGGCCGGGGAAAGCTGGCGAAGACCTCACGTGTGTCGCGCGGACGTACCTCCCAATTCCGAGCGCGGAGGTCGGAATGTAGTAAGATCATCGGTGCGCTCAGTGAGCCCCTCGCTCTTCTCGCTTTCCGGGCGGCGTTTCCTCGCAGAAGGGCAGAGAGGCGGTTGGCGATGGCCACCGCAGCGAAGACGTCCCCCGTTTCGAGACGCCCCGCGCGCCGTAGGTTCGGGGAGCAGACAGGATCGTCGATGTCGTTCGCCATCTTTGAGGACAACGGCGGCTTCTACCACTGGAAGATCCTCGCGAGCCGCGGTGCGACCCTCGGGCACTCGGGCAGTTTCGCTTCATATCACGACGCGGAACAAGCCGCACAGCAGGTCCGCGACGATGCCGCATCGGCGCGTTTGGAACCCCGCGCGAGTGCCGTAGGCCCGGAATGACCGGCGCCACGGTGATCGCGCCGGAACAGCCGGCGGCGACCCAAAGCGCGCTTGCGACCTCGGGGAGGTCAAGCAAGCCCGATCCAACGCGCGCGTACAGTTGCCCCCGGTGTGAGCGCGTTCTGCGCGTGTCCGGACTGGGTCGCCACCGGGTGTACTTCGAGTGCGCTGCCTGGAGGTCACACGACCTTGTCATGAACCGGGTGTGTCCGGCGTGTGGGCACGGCCTGCCTGGGAAGAGCCCTCGGTGACCCCAGCCTCGACCAATCTTTGCTGTGCACATTGCCGGCTGCGGTTCACGCCCGCGGCGGCGGCATACATCCAGGCTTGCCCCGAATGCGGCGACACGCCGCAGCCGATCGCCAGGCTAGAGCTCACGTTTGGTTTCCGTTTGGTTGGACCAGAGGACCTCCCGTACGAGCTGCCCTATGCAGTGGCTCAATCGCTCACCCTTACCGAGCCAGAAGCCCGACGATGCCAGGAGGTGGAGTAGTGGCTCCTCCCGAGACAGCCGTGATGACAGACAGCGAACATCTTGCGGGCATCAACGCCGACTACGAGCAGCGCTACGGGTTCCACGACGCTGAGCATTACCTGTACAAGGCCCCCAAGGGTCTCAACCGGGAGATCGTCGAGAAGATCTCGGAGTTCAAGTCCGAGCCGCGATGGATGCGCGACTTCCGCCTGAAGGCGCTCGTCCACTTCCTCGCCCGCAAACAGCCTACGTGGGGCTCCCCCATGCTGGCCGAGCTCGACTACGACGACATTCGATATTTCGTGCGCGCGTCCGAGACGCCCAGCCGGTCTTGGGACGACGTGCCCGAGGACGTCAAGCGGACTTTCGATCGCTTGGGCATTCCCGAGGCGGAGCGCAGGTTCCTTTCCGGAGTCGGCGCGCAGTACGAGTCAGAGGTCGTTTATCACCAGATTCACGAGGACCTCGAGAAGCAGGGCGTGATCTTCACAGACATGGATACGGCGTTGCGCGAGCACGAGGACATCTTGCGTCAGTACTTCGCGACGGTCATCCCACCCAACGACAACAAGCTTGCAGCGCTGAACTCGGCCGTGTGGTCCGGCGGATCGTTCGTGTACGTACCCGAAGGTGTCCACGTCGACATGCCGTTGCAGGCGTACTTCCGGATCAACACCGAGAACATGGGGCAGTTCGAGCGGACGTTGATCATCGCCGAGCCGGGGTCGTACGTTCACTACGTCGAGGGTTGCACCGCCCCGACATATAGCTCTGACTCACTTCATTCGGCAGTGGTCGAGCTGATCGCCCTCCCAGGCGCGCGCATCCGTTACACCACCGTCCAGAACTGGTCGACCAACGTCTACAACCTGGTCACCAAGCGAGCGATCGCGTATGCCGATGCCACGGTCGAGTGGGTCGATTGCAATCTCGGGTCCAAGCTGACCATGAAGTACCCGAGCATCTACCTGCTCGGCGAGCGAGCCCACGGCGAGGTCCTGTCGATCGCGTTCGCCGGCGCCGGCCAACACCAGGACGCGGGCGCCAAGATCATCCACGCCGCGCCGAAGACGACTTCGAACATCTTCGCGAAATCGATCTGCAAGGACGGCGGCCGCGGCTCTTATCGGGGCCTGCTCGAGATCGCCAAGGGCGCCCACGGCTCCAGGTCCAAGGTCGTCTGCGACGCGCTCCTACTGGACGAGCATTCGCGCTCAGACACCTACCCGACGATCCGGATCAGCGAGGATGACGTCGATGTCGGCCATGAAGCGACCGTCTCCAAGGTCGGCGACGAGCAGCTCTTCTACCTGATGTCACACGGAATCCGCGAGGACGATGCCTCAAAGCTGATCGTCAACGGATTCGTCGAGCCGATCATCAAGCAGCTCCCGATGGAGTACGCCGTCGAGATGAACCGCCTCATCGAACTCCAGATGGAAGGCTCGATCGGCTGACCGTGTGATTTCGGGAGCGGGGTCACGACTTCGCAGTAGCACGAGCCGGACTCGTTCTGCGGTCTATCGTTCAGCTGGCCGTGGAAGCCTGGGGAACCGCAAGCTTCGAGAACGATCCCGCCAGCGATTGGTTCTTGCTGGTGGAGGAAGCGGTTGAGCCGGGCGCGGTCATCGCGTCAGCCCTCGACACCGCACTGGGCGACGCCGATTTCCTTCGCCTCGACGCGGCGTGCGAGGCGATCGCAGCCGCCGAGCTATCCGCCTCCTGTGCCGGTCACGCCCCCAACCGCCTGCCGGATCATGTGCGCCGTTGGGTGGACGGTCACCCTCATATGCCTCACGACTCTGAGATCGACCAGGCCATCCTTGCAGTCCAGCGCGTCCGCGCGGAGAGCGAGTTGCGCGAGCTGTGGAGCGAGGACGTCGACGGCAGGGAAGGTAGGTGGCTCGGTGAGATCGACGATCTGATCGCGCGTCTACGTCATTCCGCAGCAGGTGATCCCGCGGCGCTCTCGCCTTGATGCAGTGGCGTCGCTAACTGAACTCCTAGACGCCCCAAAGCCATGACCACGGATCGTCCGTCAGCGCGATCGCAGCCTAGCTTGGCGCTCCGGCTTGCTCCGGCGCGCCTCGGGCTCGCCCCGATGCATCGCCTGCCACGCGGGTCGGCTGCCCGCGGCTTGCCTGCGCAAATGTAACCAGCTTTCCGCGCTCCTCGTCCCACAGCTTGAGCCGGACGGTGCGCAACGCGTCCCACAACGTCAGCGTCGGAACCTGGTGAAAGACCGGGTTCTCGTCGTGAGCGCGTTGGAGGTTGTAGTTCGGAATGCGGGCGTTCAGATGGTGGACGTGATGCAGCCCGATGTTGCCCGTGAAGAACTGCATGACTCTCGGAAGCTTCAGGTAGGAACTGCCGCGGAGCGCCGCGTCCAAGTAACTCCATTCATCAGCCCTTTGCCAGTAGGCGGCTTCGAACTGGTGTTGCACATAGAAGAGCCAGATCCCGATCGAGCCGGCGAGGATCGCCGAAGGTGCCCAGACGATCAGGAAGCTCTGCCAGCCGATCAACCAGCACAGCCCGCCGATGATCGCGAGCAGCGCCACATCGGTGCCGAGTACGCTGTGTCGAAGCCGCGGCCGCTGTGACCGCGTCGCGATGCGGGGCCCGATGACCATTGCGATAACCGGACCGAGCCCGAACATCACCACGGGATTGCGCGTCACGCAATAAGCGAGACGACCGGGCCACCGCCGCGCCCGGTACTCGGTTACGGTCAGTGTGACGATGTCCCCGACGCCACGGCGTTCGAGGTCTCCCGATGTTGCGTGATGGATCGCATGATCGTGGCGCCAGCGCTGGAACGGTGACAGCACGAACAGGCCGAGAACCCGCCCGACGGCCCGATTCGCGCGCTTCGAAGGCAGGAGAGACCCGTGCGCGCAGTCGTGGAAGACGACGAACGTCCGCACGAGAAAGCCGGCGGCCGGAAGTACGAGGGCCAGCGTCAGCAGATACGACACGTCAAGCGCGAGGTACATCAGGACGGAAACAGCCAGGTAAGGCACCGCGGAGGTGAAGATGTCCAACACACTTCGCCTGAGACATGGACGCGCGTAGGCGGCGAGCTCATCATGAGCGAGCCGGCAATCCGATCGTTGCAAAATTTTCCGCTCCTGCGGGCAGGGGTTGACGTTCCAAAGCACAACCCCCACAGGCCGTCATCAGACCGCCATGGGCGCAAGCCTCTATTGGTGAAAGCAACCCAGCCGAACAGGAGGGGTCCCGCCAGCTTGTCTCGAGGACGATTCTACGTTAGTTGATGCCTCGCCGCGCGGCCGCCACGGGGAGTCGGGACGAGTCCGATCCGGTGAGGGCGTCGCCAGCGAAAGCCGCCGGCCTATGAATCCGGACCGGCGAACTCGGGGCCGGGAGGGTCAACAAGCTCGAGTGCGCCGAAGCCCGGAACCGGGCCGTCCATCAGAAACATCTCGATCGTGAGATCGGGCTCGATGTGGGCCTGGCTGAGGAAGGCCAGCACCTTGCGGCCGGTGAGCTGCTCGATCATCTCGCTATAGCGCTCTTTCATCATTCGCTGAAAATCGCGGCGCATCTCCAGCACCCGGTTTGGCTCGCCTCCCTCCACCATCGTGCGCTCGATCGCAGTGAACCCGTCGCTGAGAACGCACACGATCAGGTTGTCGAGAACGTAGGTCTTGGCCTTGATCGGCCCGCGACCGTAGTGCTCGCGCATGAGCGCGACGATCCGATTCGTGATCTCCGCCAGCAACTTCCCGCCGACAAGCGGCTGGGACCCCTGCTCCGGGCCACCAGCGCTCATGCCTTGCCTTCGGATGCTTCGCCCTGTGCGGTACTCACTGGTGCTGCGGATACCTGCCGCCATCGGCCCTGACGGGGGCCAGGGCGCCCATTCAACCCTGGGATGGATCTTACCGACAGAGGAATCTCGCTTGCCACCCGCCCGAAACGGATTTAGGATTGTGCAGATCTGGACGCCGGTTGGGGGTGCCTTGTGGTTGCGCCGGTGGGGTCCGGACCACGAAGGCGCAATCGCGCGTCCGCGGCGGCTTCTCGGCGGCTGGTGGAGGTGTTGCACAGGCAACGCGACTCCCCTGAGGAGCGAGAGATGCACACTTCGCGCGCCGATTTGAGCCAGGCGTTCTGTAGCTACTTCGGGTATCCGCCGGTGGGCCGCCGGCGCTCGCCGGCCCACCGAGTATGCATGCGGTGCGAGATGGGGACGGTTCTTCGCGCGCCACCCCGCTTACAACCGCGCTTCAACGAGCCGTTCGTGATCGTCGATTCACGCTTGCGCCTCCAGGCCGTCTCGCACCACGCCGAGGTCATGCTGGCGGTCGACGAGCCAGCAGCGATCGATATCCCTCTCGAGGTATTCCTCCTGTGCCACACCGATAAGGACCAAATCGATCTGGTCGGGCGCGCCGTTGGCGGATCGAGGTTGGCCACCACGGTCGAGATGCGTACTGTCGATCATCCTGCGATCGAGGTCGTGGCGCGTATAGCCCCCTGCGGCCCACCCCCGGCCGCCCTGCTGATGCTGACCCCGCCCAGAACACGGGGCACCCGGGCGCAGCGCACGCGCGCGGCGCACGTCGTCAGGCCCTCAAGCCATTTCGCGAACGGGCCAGGAATCCGCATCTGCGCCATACCGATTTATGGTAGGTCGAGGCGCGGCGTACGCACACCATCCGAGTGCCGAATGACGCGCCGTGGCCGGGTCGAGGGTGTCCGCCGCGACTAAGGCGCGCTCGAGGTCTTGTGTCGCCGTGGATCGGGTGGCCGGGCCCGGAGGCTGGCGGTCCATGCGACGACTATCAGTACCGCACCGACGATCAGCGCGATCACCGGGATCGCGTTCGAGCTGCCGCCGGCGGCCACCGTCGTGGTCGCGGGTGGGACTGGGACCGAGTGGCCGGCGCTGGTCGCGAGTCGCTCGATCGCGTTAAGTGCGGCCGTGCCGAGCGCGGCGCCGCCAACGGGGTTTCGAATTCCGGCGAGCGGGGATGGCCCGGCGGGTATCGGCGGTTCGAGTCGGTTGAAGCCGTAGCCGCCGGGCATCACGACCAGCAGCGGGCCGCGATAGATGAGCGACAGTTCCTGTCCGAGGAACCGGGCGTACGTCTGCGGCTGGTGCCACAACTCGGTGACCGAACCGAGGTCCGCTTTGGAGGCGATGATCGCCACGCGGATCGAGTAGCCGCTGCGCGCGGTGGCCTGGAGCAGGCCGGTGAGCTGGCTCTGCTGCCCGACCGGAATCCCGGCGTCCTGCGGCAGGAACAGCGATTGGGTCGCGAGGACATCGCTCGCCGGATCGCCGTCGGCGCGCGCCGCGGGGGCGAACGACCCGCAGGCAAGTGCCAACATGGCCGTGAAGGCGATGATGGCAACTAGGACGCGCGAGCAATGAGCCGAGCCGATGAGGCGAAGTCTAGGCGCGCGACGCGGCGGCCATTCGCGGTCGGCAAGCGGCTGCGGATCGCAACGCTCGCGTCGAGCTGCCTGGTCGTCGCGCTCACGTTCCCGGGCGTCGCGGCAGCCCACGGCCCGATCGCGCCTGCGGCCTCGAGCTATTTCGCGAAGGTGCTCGGACTCCCCCCGGGCCTGCGCGCGAAGGTTGTCGACGGCGACCTGCGAATGTGGTTGAGCGTGCCTGCGGGCGAGACGCTGGTCGTCGTGGACTACCGCGGCGCTCCGTATCTACGGTTCTCGCGTGCCGGCGTGGAGGTGAATCGGAACTCGTCGATGTACTACCTGAACCAGACGCCGATCTCTCAGACGCCACCGGCCTCCCTCACCGCGAGCACGCGGCCGAACTGGCACCACGTCAGCGGCGGCCACGACTACGAATGGCACGACGGCAGGCTTCACGCGCTGGCGTCGGTGGCGCTGTCACCGGGCGTCTCGTTCGTTGGTCGCTGGATGATCCCGTTGCGGATCGATGGCCGTCTGCGCTCGATCTCTGGCGGGCTGTGGCATGCCGACAAACCGTCGATCGTCTGGTTCTGGCCGATCGTCGTGCTGTTCGCATGCGCCCTGGCAGCGTGGCGGGTACGTCGTCCAGAGCTCGATCGGGTCGTCGCCAGGGTGCTGGCGTTCACGGCATTGATCGTGGTCGCGATCGCCGGCCTTGGACTCCAGCTTCACGGGCGACCGACGGTGACCCCGTTTCAGCTGGTCGAACTAGCCGCGATCCTCGCGTTCGTCGGCTGGGGGTTTTCGCAGGTGCTGCTCCGGGCGCCTGGATACTTCACGTGCTTTTTGATCGGGATCGCCGCGCTGTGGATCGGTGGGGAGATGGTGACGACGCTGTTGTACGGCTTCGTCCTGCTCCCGCTGTCCGCGTTCTTGGCGCGATTGGTGACCGTGCTTTGTCTAGGCACTGGTGCCGCGCTGATCCTGTTCGTCTTTCGGTTGGCCGACCAGGACTTCGATCGGCGTCGTAAGCGGCCGGCTGATGCCCGCGGCGGTGAACATGGCGGCGTCTCGGAGAGCCTGGCGTAGGCGCTGGCTCGGTTCGGTCGGTGTCGCCGGCGCGTCGGCGCTGATTCTGCCGACCGGCTGCGGTTCGACCGCGCATCGGTCGACGGCGACTGCTAACGAGCCTCCGGCGGCGCTCCTGGCGGAGGCTCGTCCGATCGGGCGGGGAGTGCGCTTTCAGCCTCCGGCTACAGGACCGATAGTCGGTCCGTGCCGGCAGCGTCTGGGTCGGCGGCAGGGCGTGCACGTCGAACTCTTCGCCGCCGACCGCGTGGTGCTCGTCCCGGCGGGAATCGGCACGCGGCCGCCGCGTAAGACCACGGCTGGCCGGATCTCGAGCGCGTCCTGCTACGGGGGGGTGGTCACGCTCGACCCGACCGGGCTCGTGCTCGTGCGCGCGGGATCGCGTCCGCTGCTGTCAGACCTGTTCCGCGCGTGGGGGCAGCCGTTGTCGACGAGGCGCCTCGCGTCCTTCTCGGCCTCCGCTGGCGGGTCCGTGGAGGTGTTCGTCGACGGGAGGAGGTGGACTGGTTCGCCACGTGCGCTGCCGCTGCGACCCCATTCCGAGATCGTGCTCGAGGTCGGGCCGCACGTCCCGCCCCACCGGGCCTACACGTTCCCGCCGGGCACGTGATCGGGCGGTATCTTCCAGGCAGGATGCCGGTGCGTTTTCAGCGCGGCGTTGTGATCAGGCGACTCGCCCCGGCGGCGTTGATGCCCGCTGGCGCGTTCGCGGTCCACCAGCTGCGCTACTGGCTGGCGTTCGGCAGCCATGCCGGTGCGGAACTGGCGGAGCAGGGTCATTCTTACCTGCACTCGGTCGTGCCCTGGATCGTGCTGCTGATCGGCCTCAGCTTGGGGTCGTTCCTGCTCGCGCTCGGGCGGACGCTCGGCGGCCGCTGCTCAGTTCCTCGTTACACGCTGTCCTTCGCCGCGATGTGGTTGCTGTGCGCGGCGTGCCTTGTCGTGGTCTACACCGCCCAGGAGTTCCTGGAAGGTCTGTTCGCGACCGGTCACCCCGGGGGCATAGTAGGGATCTACGGCTATGGCGGTTGGTGGTCGATCCCGGCGGCGCTGGCCGTCGGGCTTGTCCTCGCGGCCACGTTCCACGGCGCGCGTCGTGTGCTGCGCGCCGTCGCGGAGCATCGTGCGCGGCGCGTGGCGATTGCCGGCAGCGCGCCTGCCGTGGTGTGGGTCCGGCGCGACGTGCTGCTCCCCGCGCTTGCGCCGCTCGCGGACGGGTGGTCGGGTCGTGGTCCTCCAGTGTGATCTCGCGCTCCGGGCAGACAGCTCGGCAAGCGCTCTCCCGGATCTGCTGAGCGGCGGTCGCTCTTAGCCGCCCGCCGCCGCGGGCGGCGGAAGCGACGCCCGGGTCCGGGCAGTCCTGATCATCAAGCAAGGAGGACAACCTTGAGCTTCAAATCCCCGCTGGGGCGAGCCGCGGTCGCCGGGCTTATCGCCGGGGGCGTCACGTTGGCGTTGCCGGCGCTGGCGTCGGCGCACGCCCGGATCAGTCCGGCTGTCTCCGTGGCGGGCAAGCTCCAGCTGTACAGCCTGGCGGTGCCGACGGAGAAGAGCGGGCTGACGACGAGCACGATCGTGATGACCGTGCCGACCGGGTTCGGGATCGACTCGTTCGTGCCGCCGCCGACCGGATGGCACATGAAGCTGCAGCAGACCGGTTCGGGTGACAGCGCCGTGGTCACCAAGGTGACCTGGACCGGCGGCAGCACGCCGACCGGTGAGGACTCGCTGTTCCAGTTCCTGGCGCAACCGGCTTCGGCCAAGACGTACACGTTCCAGGTGCAGCAGACCTATTCCGATGGCTCGATCGTCAACTGGGCCGGAGCGGAGTCCTCAGAAGCCCCAGCTCCGACCATCGAAGTCGCGGACTCGCTCGGGAGCGGCGGCGTTCCACTGCTGACGATCGTCGCGTTGGTCGTCGGTGTATTGGGACTGGTCGCGGGCGGGTTTGCCTTGATCGGCGGCTCGAAGGAGCGCGATCTGGCGTGAGCCGTCGGGTGCGGAGGTCGCCGCTGGTCGCCGTCGTCGCGCTCGCGGTGTGGCTCGTGCTCCCGAGCGGCGCCTCCGCACACGCGTACCTGGTCAAGACGGTCCCGGCGGCAAGCGTCGTTCTAGACGCTCCGCCTCCGAATATCCAGCTCACCTACGACGAGGCGGTCGAGCCGCGGCTGGCGATCATCTCGGTGACCGACGCTGACGGGCACCAGGAGACGACGGGCTCCGTGCACCGGTCGCCCGCCAACCCGGACACCCTCGTGGTGCCGCTGCGTACGCACCTGCCCGAGGGGTGGTACCTGATCTTCTGGCGAGCGATCTCCGTCGACGGTCACCCTGTCGAAGGGGCCTTCACGTACGCGATCGGGCCCAATCCCGGACCGGCCCCGCAATTCCGGGTTCCGAACATCTCGGCAACCGCGGTCACGCCGGAGCTGCTGGTCGCCCGGTGGGTGATGTTCGTGGCGGTGATGGCGGCGATCGGGTTGTTCGTGATGCGGTTGCTCACGGCACGACCGCTCGTGCGCGAGGTGGAAGGGTCGACGCTGCGCGCGTTGTCAATTGCGTTCACGGTCGCCGCGGTCGTCGGGCTAGCCGCGATCCCGGTCTACCTCGACTTCTCGACGGCCAACGATTCGCTTCGCTCCGTGTTCGACTTCTCAGCGCTCGTGCCGCTGTTTCGAGTCACCGCGTTCGGAAGGGCGATCGTCGATCTCGAGGTGTGCTTCGCGCTGTTTTGTCTCGCCGCCGGGATCGCACTGTGGGTGGATCGCCCCGACCGGGAGCGGCGGTCGATCGCGGAGCTTGTCGCCTCGTGCGGTGCGCTGCTCGCGGCTGCCGCGGTGCTTGTGGTGCCAGGCGCCGCCGGGCACGCCGCCCAGACGTCGCCGCGCGGACTCACGCTGCTGTTCGACTGGTTGCACATGGCCTCGGGATCGGTGTGGCTCGGCGGCCTCGTCGGCCTGCTCGTGCTGTGGTTCACCGTGTCCGCCCGCCAGCGAGTGGCCGCGCTATCGGTCTGCGTGCCTCGCTTCTCGAACGTCGCGGCTGTGTCGGTCCTCGTACTCGGCGCGACGGGTGTGGGCGAGGCGATCAATCACATGCCTGCCGTGAACGCCCTGTGGGAGACGAGCTACGGTCAGGCGATACTGGTCAAGGCGGGGCTGCTCGGCGCCGCGCTGGTGATCGCATCGGGAAACCTGCTTCGCTCCCGTCCGCGGCTGATCGCCGCGCGGCGGCGCCCGGAGGTCGGCGAACCGGCCGCGCGGCTCCTCCGCGGGCTCGTCAGCGGGGAGCTGATGATCGTCGTCGCCGTCGTGTTCGCGGCGGCGGTGCTGTCGAGCCTCCCTCCCCCGCCGCCGGCGTTTGCGCTCGAGAACTCGGCGATCGCGAAGGTCGGCCCGGGCCGGGTCGCCGAGACGGTCCGGCATGCGGGCTACGTGCTCCAGGTCCTCGTGTCGCCGAACAAGGCGGCTGCGCCCGACTCGTTCGCGCTGCGGATCACCAAGGGCGGGCAACCGGTGCGCGGAGCCGACGTGACGCTCCTGTTCAACCACCTAGAGATGCAGATGCCGACCCAGGAGTACCAGCTAACTGAGACGCAGCCCGGGATCTACTCCCGTGCCGCTCCCGCGCTGGTGATGGTCGGACGGTGGGGGCTGACGTTTCAGGTGACCCCCAAGCTTGGCCTGCCGTTCACCGCGCTGATCGTCGACCAGGCCGATGGATGAAACGCCCAGGAAGGGAGAGCTCGTGATCGACCGTACGCTTCGTCTCACCTCGACCCTCGGCGCAGCGCTCGCCGTGCTAGCGGTCCTGAGTGGCTGCGGCGGCGCGGGCAGCGGACTCACCGTGCCGACGATCGCGCCGGCCAAGGTCTACTCACTCGGAGGCTTCCAACCCAGCGGAGCGATCCATGCGGGTCATCCGGTGACGGTCAAGTTCACCGTGGTGATGCCGAACGGCAAGCCGCTGACTGAGTACAAGACCGGTTCCGGCCCGCACACTGGTGTTCACCTGATCATCGTGCGCGACGACCTTGCGTACATCATCCATCAGCACCCGCCCGTGGGTGCGAACGGCCTGTTGCGCCAGACGGTCACGTTCCCCGCGCCGGGCCCGTACAAGGTGCTCGTCGACGTGTACCCGAATATCCCCGGGGGACAGCCGAACTTTCAGCTGTTCCGCACTGTCGATGTCAATGGCACGTACCGCGCGCGGCCGCTTCCGCCGTTCAAATCCGACCTGGTCGTCGATGGCTACCACTTCGACATGAAGCCGCACGCTCAGATCCACGCAATCCAGGCTCAGTTCCTCAACGTCGACGTGACAGATGCCCACGGGCGCAAACCGACACTCGTGCCATGGTTCGGCGCGCTCGCACACGCGATCTTCTTCCGCAACGGAACGCTCGACTACTTCCACACCCACATCTGCTCGCCGAACGCGCCGAACTGCGGCGTCCTTCCGGGCGTCGCCTCATCGAGGATCTCCGGCACATCGAGCGCGCCCGGAAAGCTCACGATCGGCGTGCTGCTTCCGGAACCGGGAACGTGGCGGCTGTTCCTGCAGATGAAGCTCGGCGGCCGGATCGTGACCGCGCCATACACGCTGAAAGTCGCCTCATGAAACCGGGCGGAGTTCGGCTCAGGCTGTTCGCCGCGGTCGTGGCGCTCGGCGCCGGCGTCGCGGCGGTGATCGTCGCGATCGCGCTCGTCCAAGGCGCGCTTGGCTAGATGCCACGATGAGGCCAGCGCTCGCAAGGATGGCGGCTGCAGCGATCGTCGCGACGATCCTCGTGCCCGCGCCCGCGCTGGTCGATGGCGACCCAGCCAGCGACGTGCTGCTGGGCGAAAGCGTCTTCTACCCCTACGGCCCGCCGGTCGCCCTCGGCCTACAGGAGACGTTGAACGCCGAGACCGAAGCCGCGCGCTGGACCCACTTCCCGATCAAGGTCGCGCTGATCGACACGCCCGCCGATCTCGGGGCGATACCGACCCTGTTTGGCAAACCACAGCAGTACGCCGCCCTCCTTCACCAGGAGATCGGCTTGTTCGGGATCACGCAGCTCCTGCTCGTCGTGATGCCCAACGGATACGGCATCCGCGTGTTCGTCGCGGCCCTCGCCAGCGCAGCGCTGCTCACATACCGCCACCGGCACCGAGAGGCGGGCTGACGACCGTGGTCACGATCAGGCGTGCGTGCCGCAGCGTGCGGGCATCGGCGTCGGCAGTCGTCGCGGTTGCACTAATCGCGGCTGTGCTAACGCCGGCTGCCCTCGCGGACGGCGATCCGGGCAGCGATGTGCTGGTCTACCAGGATCTGTTCGCCGGCTCAGACGCCGGCCTGTCCGTCCAGCAGCAAGTCCAGCTGGGCACGCTGCTGAAGGCGGCGGGGCGCGCGGCCTTTCCGATCCGCGTCGCGATCATCGCCAGCCCGTTCGACCTCGGAGCGGTGAGCGGGCTGTGGCACCACCCGCGCCAGTACGCCCGCTTCCTCGGCGTCGAGCTGTCGCTGGCCTACAAGCAGCGGCTGCTGGTCGTGATGCCGAACGGTCTCGGGTTCAACTGGGCCGGCCACCCGACGGACGCGGCGTATCGCGCACTGGCAGGGATCCCGATCAGACCGGGCGGGACCGGGCTGTTCAACGCGACCGAGGCGGCGGTGGCGAAGCTGGCGCAGGCCGGCGCTGTAAAGCTCCCCGCCGCCGCGGGCCTGGCCGGGCCGTCCGGCGGCGCATCGAGCGGAGCGAGCGGCAGTGCCACCGGACGTTCAGGGCAAGGTGGGACCGATGAGATTCTGGGCAGCGTCGCGCTGGCCCTGGTCGCGATCGCCGCCGTCGCGTTCGTGGTCTACCGGCTCGGCCGCCGGCGAGGCTGGCACCGCCCGCGGCTCTCCGTGCGATGGCGGCTGCAACTCGCCGCGCACGGTCCGCGGTTGGCGATCCCGGGTGCCGCGTTGGCGATCCCGGGTGCCGCGTTGGCGATCGTCGCGGTGGCCGCGGCCGCGGTGATCGTGGTGCGGTCGAATGGGCCGGCTACGTCACAGGCGGACGCGCTGGCCACGAATCCGGATCTCGATCCGGGCACGCCGGTCTCCGGTGTTGCTCCCGATTTTTCGCTCTCCGACCAGTTCGGGCAGCCGGTCTCGCTGCACTCGTACCGCGGCAAGGTTGTGATCCTGGCGTTCAACGACTCCGAGTGCACGACCGTGTGCCCGTTGACAACGACCGCGATGCTCGATGCGAAGGCGATGCTCGGCAAGGCCGGATCTCAGGTGCAGCTGCTCGGGGTTGATGCGAACCCCGCGTCGATCTCGATCGAGGACGTGTGGTCCTACTCCGAGCTGCACGGGATGCTCCACGCCTGGCGGTTCCTCACGGGCTCGCTGCCCGAGCTCAAGCAGATCTGGAAGCGCTACGGGATCGAGGCGGCGATCGAGGCTGGAGAGATCACCCACACCCCCGCTTTGTTCGTGATCGACCCGGCGGGCAAGCTTTCGCGCCTCTACATGACCCAGATGTCCTATACCGCGGTACCCCAGCTGGGTCAGCTGCTCGCCCAAAGCGCAGCGGCCCTCTTGCCGGGCCGCCCGCCGGTGCATGCGGAACTTTCGTACGCCCGCATTCAGCCAACCGCGCCCACCCAAGCCGCGACATTGCCCCGGGCTGGAGGCGGAACGGTTGACGTCGGCCCTGGCAACTCCGCGCGGCTGTTCGTGTTCTTCGCCACCTGGGATCAGGAGACCAGTGGCCTCGCCGGGGAGCTTGACGCGCTCAACCGCTATCAGGCGACCGCGAAGCGCATGGGTCTGCCGCCGCTCACGGCCGTGGACGAGGCCAGCGTCGAGCCGTCCTCGTCGACGCTGACCAGCTTTCTCCACCGCCTCCCGCAGCCGCTCTCGTACCCAGTGGCGCAAGATCGCAGCGGCAAGATCGCTGATGGGTACGAGGTGCTCGGACTGCCTTGGTTCGTTCTCGCGTCGCGAACCGGTCAGCTCCTCTACTACCAGGAAGCCTCGACCGCCGGCTGGCCGAGCACGAACGTTCTGATCCGATACGTCAAAGCCGCGCTCGCGCGTGCACCCAAGGTCGCCGGCGCCACCGCTGTGAACCAGGACCTCGCCGACTCACCGCCACCGCTCGCCGCGCTTCACCAGCAGGCCGACCAGCTGCTGGGTGGCTCGTCCGGACTTGCGGCCCGTGTCCGCGTGCTGCGGGGCTACCCGATTGTGATCAACGCATGGGCATCGTGGTGCGGGCCGTGTCGTTCCGAGTTCGGACTCTTCGCCTCAGCTTCCATCCGGTACGGGCGGCAGGTGGCGTTCCTCGGCGCCGACACCGACGACGCCGCGGGCGACGCGCGCACGTTCCTCTCACAGCACCACGTCAGCTACCCCAGCTACCAGACGAGCACCAGCCGCCTGTCGTGGCTGGCCACGATCCAGGGCCTTCCCACGACGATCTTCATCGATCCGGCCGGCAAGGTTGTCTACGTTCACACCGGGCAGTACGACTCCGAGGGCACGCTCGCCCAAGACATCAGCACGTACGCGCTCGCACACTGACCCGACGCCGGTCCTGGGCTTATTTGATGCTCTACGCCCCCGCCTTGGCCGCCGACTGTCGAGATCGTTCCGCTTGGTGGCGCGATCATCCGATTCGGGTGATCTCCGGCGGTGCGCAGGGGTTAGGGTGGTGGCGTGACGGAGTCGAAGCTCGGCGCGGCGAGCGCCTCGGGCGTCGTCCTGCTGACGCTCGCGTCGGGTCAGTTCTTGATGACGCTCGACAGCTCGGTGATGAACGTGTCGATCGCCACCGTCGCCAAGGACGTCGGCACCACCGTCACGGGGATTCAGACCGCGATCACGTTGTACACGCTGGTGATGGCCTCGCTTATGATCACCGGCGGGAAGCTCGGTCAGATCCTCGGCCGCAAGCGCGCATTCGGGATCGGATGTGTCATCTACGGCTGCGGGTCGTTCATCACCGCGATCTCGAAGAGCCTTGCAGTGCTGATCGTGGGCTGGTCGTTCCTGGAGGGTGTCGGTGCCGCGTTGATCCTGCCCGCGATCGTCGCGCTGGTAGCGTCGAACTTCGAGGCTTCCGAGCGGCCGCGTGCCTACGGGCTCGTTGCCTCGGCGGGCGCGATTGCGGTCGCGGCGGGGCCACTGATCGGCGGCCTGTTCACGACATACGCGTCGTGGCGGTGGGTATTCGTGGGAGAGGTCCTGATCGTGTTGGCGATCCTCGTCGTCGGGAGACGGATCGTCGATGCTCCGCCGGACGAGCGTCCGCGGCTGGATCTGGTCGGGACGGCTCTTTCGGCGCTCGGCCTGGGCCTGGTTGTTTTCGGGATCCTGAAAGCTGGCGCGTGGGGGTTCGTGCAGCCCAAGCCGGACGCGCCGCAATGGCTCGGGCTCTCACCGGCGATCTGGTTGATGCTCGGCGGCGGGGTTGTGGTCTTGGCGTTCTTCATGTGGGAGAACCGGCAACTCAAGGTGGGTGCCGAACCACTCATCGACCCGTCGATCCTGCTGAACCGCCAGCTGCGCGGCGGGCTGACCTCGTTCTTCTTCCAGTATCTGCTGCAGGCCGGCCTGTTCTTCGCGGTGCCGCTGTTCCTGTCGGTCTCACTCGGCCTGTCGGCGATCGCGACCGGTGTCCGTCTCCTACCGCTGTCAGTCACGCTGCTGCTTGCCGCCGCGGGAATCCCGAAAGTGTTTCCAAACGCATCGCCGCGCAGGGTCGTGCGGCTTGGCTTCCTCGCGCTTTTCGCCGGGATCGCGACGATGGTCGGTGCACTCGATGCGGGTGCCGGGGCGGACATCGTGACCTGGCCGATGCTGCTGGCCGGTCTGGGGATCGGTGCACTCGCCTCGCAACTCGGAGCCGTGACCGTCTCGGCGGTTCCTGACGAACAGAGCGCCGAAGTGGGCGGGCTGCAGAACACCGTCACGAACCTGGGCGCGTCGATCGGCACTGCACTCAGCGGCGCGGTGCTGATTGCGGCGCTCACTACGTCGCTGATCGCCGGCATCCAGAACAACCCGGCTGTCCCGGCCGACATCAAGTCCAAGGCTCAGACCGAGCTTGCGAGCGGTGTGCCGTTCCTGTCGGACGAAGACCTTCAGACGGCCCTCGACAAGGCCGGAGTCCCCAAGGAGGCTGCTGACGCGATCGTCGACGAGAACGCGACGGCGCGCCTTGACGCGCTGCGCTCATCCCTGTCGGTGATCGCGGTCATCGCGTTGATGGCGCTCTACTTCGGCGGAGGGATCCCTGCCGAACAGACCACCGGAGCGGCGAGACCGTGAACGCGCGCGTGCGGTTCTCAGAGCCAGGGACTAACGAGGATCGCTAGGTCGACCACGAATAGCACGATGACGACGTCGTTGAGCACAGCGACGCCGGGAAGTCCTGGGGCGATTTGGACCAGGCCCCAGAGCGCGAACGCACTAACCAGGATCGAGCGCGTCAGCAGCTCACGCGTAGTTTCATGGTGGGCGAGCACGTGCGTGACGTATGCCGCAGCGGCCAAGAATAAGGTTATGCCCTCCAGTGCCCGCGCCGGCGCGCCACCCCAGCCTGCGCGCACACCCACCGCGGCCAGCCCAACGGCTGCACTGGCCGCGATCAGACCGCCCGCGAGATAGCGAAGCTGCCGGTGGCGGGCGTTCACGGTCCGCTTGGCTACGGTCAACGACCGACCTGTCAGCGCTTGTAGTAGTCGGCGTTGAGCTGGATGTACTTCTGCCACTCGTCGGGCAGCTGATCCTCGGCGAAGCATGCATCCACCGGGCAGGCCTCGACGCACGCATCGCAGTCGATGCACTCGTCGGGATCGATGTAAAGCTGCGCCTCGTCGTCGAACCCGGGCTCGTCCTGAGTCGGATGGATGCAATCGACGGGACACACCTCCACGCACGAGAGATCCTTCGTTCCGATGCATGGCTCGGCGATCACGTACGTCATCTACAAGCTCTCCTGGCTCCGGGATAAAGACCAGCAGCATCGCACTTCAACCAAGGTTGAAGTCAAGGCACGAGCCGCGCGTCCCGCCTGGAGCGACTCGCGGCGCCCGTGGCGGTGTGGTCGCGGAGCGGAAGCAGGCGATCGTCGAACATGCGGCACGCCTCGATCGAGGCGCAGTTGCACCGGCTGCAGATCTCCAGCACCCGCCGCACGGAGGTCGCCCGGGCAATCAGGTCGTCGAGCTCGGGCAGCTTCAGCAGCGCGAGCTGGCGCAACCGCTCGTGCGCCAGCTCGTCGCGTGATCCGAGCAGGTCACGGATTTCCTCTAGCGTGAAACCAACCCGCTGGGCGGCGTCGATGATCTCCAGCCGCCGCAACACCTCTTCGCTATAGCGGCGCTTGCCGCCGACGCGATCGGGCTCGGACAGCAGCCCACGCACCTCGTAGAAACGGATGCGCGATGCGCTCATCCCGGCCCGTTCCGCTACCTCGCCGATCGGCATCTGCGTGCTCACTTCGTGCAGACTCCCGCCTCGCTTGACTTCAACCCGACTTCAGGAGCAAGGCTACTCGCTGACCCGCGCGCCACCGGCCGAGCCACGGTAGTCGCCGCGGACCTGGCCAACCCGTTCGATGCCGGGTTGACGATCCTGCATGTCGTCCACCCCTCCGATATCGGGTTGGTCGCCTGGCACCGATACTCCCCATCACTCAACGGCTCGACGACCCCTCAGCGACCCGGGCTTGTCGGACGCCCGCCGGATCGCGCCGGCACGCGGGGTTAGCCCGAGCGCAATCGCGTCCTGACTGGAGCCGATCCTCACCGCGTGAGCGCACGACCTAATCCCGAATCCCGAATCGCACAGCAGGACCCGAGACGCGGGTTTCACACGGACCCGGGAAAGATCCCCAGCTGACGCAGCCGGGAAAGGTTGTCCTCAACCCCAATCGCAGACACCAATCGCCCGTCGCGGACCTCGAAGATGTACACCTCGTCGACGCGCTCGAACCTCCGCCCGGTCGGGGGCACCCCTAGCCACTCCCCGAGGTGCGTCCCGGAGCACCTGAAATGCGCAACGACCTTCTGATCCTCCGAGATCAGTGTCACGATCTCCATCTCGAAGTCCGGGAACGCACCCCGGAACGGTGCGACCCAGCGCTTCGCGACCTCGGCGAATGGTCCAGCGGCTATCTCATCAAGGACCCCAAGGTTGCGACGGCGAACCACGTCTTCAACCAGCCTGCGCACCAACTCTTTGTTTGCTTGAGCAGACACTCAGTTCCCGCGTGTATTGGATCATGTCGTGAGTTCTAGACATGCACCTTGGCTTCTGCCGTCTGAGCTCGTCCTCATGTTGTCGTACTACGTCCGGTCCGCTCGGGACAGTGCGCTTCTGAACCGGCCGGTTCGCTAGCCGCCCTCGCCGTGCCGACCGCAAAACCAGCTCCGCAAGCTGGCCGAGCCGACCCTCGACTTCTCGTAGCTGTGCCTGGAGCAGGGCCAATTCGGATGGCACAGAGCGTTCGGCGCCCGGCTCAGTCGGCACCGCTTCGTCCCCATGCCCGGTCTCGGTGGCCGCGTCGAGGTTGAACAGCGACGCAAGCGACCCGGCGAGCAGCAGGATCGCCGAGCCGCTGCTGATCCCTGAGATCAGGTAGTACGGGAACGTCAACAGCACGATGCCCAGATCGATCCTTCCGTTGCGGCGCCGCAGGTAGCCGGGATCGATGCGCCGCTGCACGATGAGGTCGACCAGGAACACGAGCCAGGACCCGAGCCCGACGACCACCTGAACCCATCGCGTCTTCGGCGAGGTCACGAGCAGCGGCACCCGCGCTGCCAGGATGATCGGCGCGTTTCATCGCGTCTGCCATCGTTCTCGGGCCTTGACCTGCTCGCGGGCCGGCGGAGCCGCCGCCCAAGGCGAGCTGTTCACCGAGGTACAGCAATCCGAGCAACAGTGAAGGGGTGCGTTTCTTCGTCGAGCTGCGGGCGGTCACGCACCGATCAGACGGTGGTCCAGCGCGAACCGCACCAGCTCGGCCCGAGTCTTCAGGTCGAGCTTGTGGAAGATCCGGGCGCGATGGGTCTCCACCGTGCGGCGGGAGAGATGGAGCATGGTCGCTATCTCGACGCTGGTATGACCGAGCGCGATCAGACGGACGATCTCGATCTCACGCGGGCTGAGCAACTCCTCATGCGCCGTGCGCCGCAGGGCCTCCAACCCGGTAGCGACACTTGCACTGACGAACTCCTCGCCGCGTGCCGCCCGGGCGACCGCTTCCAGCAGTTCGGTCTCTGCACGGTCCTTGAGCACGAACGCAGCCGCTCCTGCAGCGAGCAGTTGCTGAGCGATCAGCGCGCTCTCCTCGATCGCGAGCACGACGATCTGAGTCCAGGGTGCTCGCGCCCGAAGATGCCGGATCGTGTCGATCGCCGATCCGTTCGGCATGTCGAGATCCAGCACGAGCACACGCGGATGATCGCGTTCTACGTGCCCCGCCGCCGACGACAGATCCGATGCTTCGTCGATCACGCTCACCGCTTGCTCGACACCGAGCAGACGGCGCAGTGTCCGCCGGTGCATCGCGTGCCTGTCGGCCAGCACGACCGTAATCGGTAGTCGCTCGCCTTCAGGCTCGTCGTCGAATGCGGCGAGGTGAGGATGCGACCTCATCACGGCGACGCTATCGCCGTACTCGACAGCCGACGTCGTGACAAACCTGCCGATCGGGTGCGGGAAAGCACGGACTCGCCACGGCTTCGACAGCCGCGGGTCCACCCCGCCCCGGAGCGATCTGCATCAGTAGTTTTGTGCAGCCAGCCGCGGTTTTGTGCGGCTGTCACGTGAACCGCACCGCCTTACGGTGGCTGCATGTTCTCCGACGCCTCACAAGAATCGATCGAAGGTCAGCGACGGGGCGTCAGCGCAGGCTCGCCTCTTCCCGATGAGCCGACGAGTGAGCTGCTCGTTCTGACGCGTGAGGAGTGCCTGGCGCTGCTGGCGTCCCACAACTTCGGACGTCTGGCCGTCGCGATGGACTCCCCGGTGATCCGCCCGGTCAACTACGTGTTCGACGACCGGTCGCAGTCGGTGGTGTTCCGCACCGCGGATGGCTCGAAGTTCCACGCGATGCTGGTCAACGGCAACGCGGCGTTCGAGATCGACGGGATCGACTCAGACTCGCGCACCGGGTGGAGCGTGGTCATCGTCGGGATGACCGAAGAGGTCACGAGCCCGAGCGAGGTTCGTCGCCTGGACCGGCTGCAGCTCGAGACGTGGACACCCGGGCCGAAGGCGCACTGGATGCGAATTCGCGCCTGGACGGTCTCCGGCCGCCGGATCGTGCCCCTGGCTCGGCCTACGTAGTTTTCCGAAGGGATGGTTCGGACCAGAGCGCGGACGCCCGCGCGGGTAGCAGCGGGAACGACCGCTCCGGCCGTGGCGGCACGATGTAGTTCGCTCGCCGCTGGACCTTGATGAAGGCGTTGATGCCGTTGTTCTTGGTGGCCGTGATCTTCTTGTTGAGGTTGTGGGCGCCGGTTGCGTTCATCGCGTTGCGGGTGACGACGAAGTCCTCGATCGAGCGCTGGACGGACACGAAGTGCAGGCCGGCATAGCCGCCGTCGGTGGTGTTGAAATCGCGACGGATGATCAGCGGGCGGCCCTGCTTGCGTGCCTGAGCGGTCGCCTGTGAGTGGCCGACCATCCCGTACTGCTGGATCGCAGTGACGATCTCTCTGGTGTCCGCGGTCGCGTCGGTCCTGTCCTCGGTGATGTTCTGTACGCCATCCGCGGTCGTCTGCGGCGAGTACATGAGCGCGATCCGATCTTGCTCGGACAGCTTCCGGTACCAGCTGTCGAGCTGTTCGCGCATGTAGCTGACGTGCATCGTGGTGCCGTCGGCAAACGGGCCGTGTTCAATCGTCACGGCGTCTTCGGTTGCCTGATTCTTGCGAAGCCCAGACCTGAATCCCATGAACAGTGGCGAGTCGCTGGGCACCGGATTTCCGGCGGGAATGCCCTTGACATCCTGGCGAGCGGCCGGAATGCCGGTTCCCGTGAACCCCGTGCGCGTCTCCCACCAGATCAGTGCGGGCTTCACCGATAGGGTGCCGGCAACGCCACGAAGCCTCTGGCCGTGGACCAATGCCGCCTCGATTTCTCTCAGCCGCTGCTCGTCGTCGCCGGCCAGATGGATGCAGAGGTGGTAGCTATCGATGTGCGGGTTCTCGAAGCCGGACAGCTTGTTCGCCTTCGGGATCGGGGACGGGATCCCCAGCAGGCTGAAGTAGCTCGGTGCCCAGCTGACCGTGAACAGCAGCCCCCGGTGGCTCCAGTGGAAATGACGCTCGAGCGTTCGCAGTCGCGACTCGAGGAGGCGCGCGTGAGCCGGCGTCGGCATTCCGCGCACGTCGAAGAACAAAAGCCTGTCGAACTGCGGCGCGACCGGGTTACCGTAAGTGTCTTTTGACACATATGCCCCCCACGCGTGCTGCCGTGTAGGCAGTCCGTGCGGTTGAGTGCCGAGCGGCACGAGCTTCACCGGCGGAGCGGCGGACGCGCGCCGCGCGCCGATCCCGACGGCGACGCCGCCGGCGGCCAGCGCGGATGCCCCCCTGATGAATCGCCGACGCGTCAGTGCGCGGCGGTCCGCTTCGAACCGCTCCCTCATCGCTGCGATGATAAGTTACCGCGCCGTGTCGAGGGTCACTCACTGGCGAACGGCGCCGCGTAATGCGGTTGCGCTACTGGCCGCGCCGCTGGCGTTGCTGATTGCGGTAGCGTCCGCCGCTACCTCCGCGACGGCGGCTACCTCCGCGACGGCACGGGACCTGGCGCATGCCACCGGAGCCGCGCCGACGGTGAAGATCGCGAACACGCTCGTCGGACCGCTGTTGGGCAACAAGGCTGGCCGCACCGTGTACACGTTCGTCCGCGACAAGCGCGGCAAGGATGTGTGCCGGACGATCAATGGATGCGAGACCGATTGGCCGGCGGTTACTACCGTGGGTAAGCCGGTCGCCGGCCCAGGGGTCAATAAGTCGCTGTTGGGCACAATCCAGTACAAAGGGAATTTGCGCGAGGTCACTTACAAGGGTCATCCGCTCCACACGTACCGGTTTGACAACAGTAAGGGCTCGGTCATCAACATCGGCATCGTCCAGTACGGTGGCGCCTGGTATGCGCTCAACGCCAAAGGTCGACTCGTCAAGTAGCTTTGTGGTTCGCGCCGGATCGTCCGCGCGCTGGGAGAGGAGATGGTCGTGCAAGTGCGTCGGTTAAAGGTTCTCGGTTGTGCGTTCTGTGCAGTCTGCTCTGTGCTCGTCTTTGGCGTGGCGGCGCCGGCCGGCGCAAAGGTGCTGCGGGTAGGCACGTACCACCACATCAAAGGTCAGTACGAGTCGATCCAGGCGGCAGTCGATCACGCAAGGCCAGGCGACTGGATTCTGGTCGCGCCCGGTGACTACAAGACGAGCTCGAGCGAAGCCCCGACCGGCGCTCCAGACTCTCCGGCCGGGATCCTGATCACCACGCGCGACCTGACCATTCGCGGTATGAACCGCAGCACGGTGGTCGTCGACGGGACCAAGCCCGGGTACGGGCAGTGCAGCCGGAACCCGGCGGCGCAGAACTACGGGCCTGCGCAGAACGGCGGCAACGCCGGCCTGAACGGGATCCTTGTGTGGGAGGCCAACGACGTCAACGTCGAGAACCTGACCGCGTGCAACTTCCTGGGCGGCACCGGCGATACCGGTAACGCGATCTGGTGGGATGGCGACGACGGCGGCGGCCACATCCGCGGCTGGGGCTTCCTCGCAACCTATCTCTCGGCAACCTCGACGTTCTTCAAGGACGAGTCGAGCGCCGCGACCTACGGCCTGTTCTCGAGCGACTGGGAGGGAGGCATCTTTGCCAATGACTACGCCAGCAACTTCAACGACGCGGGCTACTACATCGGTGGCTGCGCTCAGCTCTGTACGCAGGTGATCAAGTACAGCCAGTCCGAGTACAACGCGCTCGGGTACTCCGGCACCAACTCGGGCGGCTCGATGCTGATCGAATACAACAAGTTCGATCACAACAAGGATGGGTTCGACACGAACTCCCAGAACAACGACGACTGGCCGTCGCCGCAAAACGGAGCCTGCCCCTCGGGGATTAGGCCTCCGGTGAAGGGCGCTCCGACCTGCTGGGTGCTGTACAGGAACGAGATCAACGACAACAACAATCCGAACGTTCCAAACGCGGGCGCGGCGGCAGCCGGTCCGGTTGGCACCGGTGTCTCGATCGAGGGCCGCAACGACACGATCTTGGACAACACGTTCACGAACGACCGAGCCTGGGGCGTCGTGCTGCAGCCGTACCCGGACACGGGTACCGCGCCCGCGGACGTAACCGCGGCCGGCAAGAACTGCGCCGGCGGAATCGTCGACTACTCCTTCATCGGCTTTACGATCAATTGCCTCTACGACGACTGGGGCAACCATGTGATCGGGAACACGTTCAAGAACGTGGGTGGCTTCGGCAACCCGACCAACGGCGGCATCGCGGAATCCACATTCGAGCCGGGGCATCCGATCAACTGCTTCTCCGAGAACAAGCGGATCGGCGGGCCGCAGATGAGCTCGCCCGCCAACCTCGAGCAGACGAACGGCAGGTGCGGCCGGATTGCGAAGAAGACCGACACCAACTACCCGTTCGTGCTCGAGGCGCTGTGCGACACCAACGCACTCGGCCCCGGGTTCTGCTCGAGCACCGACAGGTACCCTCGCCAGACGAGGGTCGTCATGCACCCGCTACCCAAGAAGCTCGCGTCGATGCCGAACCCATGCCAGGGCGTCCCGAAGAACCCCTGGTGCCGAGTCTCAGCCGCCCGCGACCGACCGATAGCTCAGAGGAACTAGGCGCAATCCGCCTATGCGATGTGGTGATCTCGTGCCCACATCGCGGCCTGTACACGATCGGTGACACCGATCCGCTGAAAGACCGTCGTCAGGTGCGCCTTGACCGTCTTCTCGCTGATCCCGAGCTCGCGGGCGATCAGTTTGTTCGAGAGTCCACGAGTGACGAGTTGCAGCACCTCGCGCTCCCGATCGCTGAGCTGGTTGGCCGGAGCGGGTCCGCGCGACCCGAGCAGTTCGCGCGCTGCCTTTGGCGCAAGCGGTGACTCACCCTGGGCCGCGGCGCGGATCCCTCGGATCAGCTCATCCGGCTCGGCATCCTTGAGCAGGTAACCGATCGCGCCGGCGTCCAGCGCGGTCAGGATCTCGTCGCGTTCGGAGAACGACGTGAGGATCACCACCTGAGTGGCGGGGTCGTTCTGAAGCAGGCGACGCGTGGCCTCTGACCCATCGATGTCCGGCATCCAGAGGTCCATCAGGATCACGTCGGGCCGATGCTCCTCGGCGAGAACGATCGCTTCTTCGCCGTTCGATGCCGCGCCCACCACCTCGATGTCGGACACGCTTCCGAGCAGCCGGGCCAGCCCATCACGAACGAGCCCATGGTCGTCTGCGAGCAGTACGCGAATCACTCGAGTGGCGTTTCCAGTAGCACGGTGGTTCCCCAGCCGGCGTCGAGTCTAATTCGAGCCGGCCCCCGCTGTACCGGATCCTCGAACGAGCCTGGAAGAATCTCGGCCAGTCGCGCGTCGGTAACGCGTGACTGCCTGATTCAAGTGGAGGAGCCGGCGACCAGTCCACCCCATTCGAGACCGGAACCCGGGCCGCAGCGGCCCGGACAGGCCGACGCGCACGCTTTCTGGCTGCGAGCGCCGGGCCGCGGGGAGATCCGGCCGACCCACCTGCCAGAGCCGGGACCGGACGACGTGCTGGTGCGCACGCTGCGATCCGCTGTAAGCCGAGGCACCGAGACCCTGGTGTTCCGGGGTGGGGTGCCGCCCGACCAGTACGCGACCATGCGGGCGCCGTTTCAGGAGGGCGACTTTCCCGGACCGGTCAAGTACGGCTACCTGAATGTCGGCGTAGTGGAGGAGGGACCGACGGCGTTGTGCGGTCACACGGTCTTCTGCCTGTTCCCCCACCAGACCGCGTACGTGGTGCCGGCCAACGCGGTCAT
The DNA here is from genome assembly GCA_035499395.1 of Solirubrobacteraceae bacterium. Lineage (GTDB taxonomy): Bacteria > Actinomycetota > Thermoleophilia > Solirubrobacterales > Solirubrobacteraceae > Palsa-465. Next base: position 22,358 of record DATJYY010000034.1, on the reverse strand, counting down.
CGTTGTGCCCGACGGTGTTCCACCCGATCGTGCCGTTCTGACGGGCACCGTCGAGACTGCCGTCAACGCACTGTGGGACGCGGCCCCGCTGATCGGCGACCGGGTCACGGTCGTCGGCGCAGGGATGGTCGGCTGCTGCGTCGCCCGGCTGCTCTGCCGGTTCCCGGCGGTCGGGGTCACGCTCGTCGATGTCGACCCCGGCCGGGCGGATATCGCGGCGGCGCTCGGCGTCGACTTCGCGCTGCCGACGGACGCCGCCGGCGGTTGCGACCTGGTCGTGCACGCGAGCGCGACGTCCGCCGGGCTCCAGCACTCACTCGACCTGCTCGCCCCCGAGGGGACGGTGATAGATCTGAGCTGGTACGGCGACGCCGACGTTCGGCTGTCGCTTGGCGGCGCGTTCCATTCAGGTCGCCTCGGCATCCGCGCCAGCCAGGTCGGCACGCTGTCGCCGGCCCGCAGCGGCCGTCGGACCACGGCCGACAGGTTGGCGCTCGCGCTGGACCTGTTGCGCGACAACGCTTTCGACGCGCTTCTGACGGGGCAGTCCCGTTTCGACGAGTTACCCGAGGTTATGACCCGGCTGGCTGCCGGCAGCCTCCCCGCGCTCTGCCACGCGATCACCTACGACGGGACCTAGATCTTGTTCAGCGTGACCGTCCGGGATCACATGATGATCGCCCACAGCTTCCGCGGCGAGGTGTTCGGGCCGGCGCAGCGCCTCCACGGCGCGACGTACGTCGTCGACGCCACGTTCCGGCGCGCGGAGCTCGACGCCGACAACATCGTGGTCGACATCGGCCGAGCGACCGAGATGCTGCACGAGGTACTGGCCGAGTTCACGTACCGCAACCTCGACGACGACCCGGAACTTGCGGGCATGAACACCTCCACCGAAGCGCTCGCACAGGTGGTCGCGGATCGGCTCGCCGACCGGGTGCACGCCGGCGATCTGGGTGACGGGGCGAGGAACCTCGACGGCCTGGTCGTAACGCTGCACGAGTCGCACGTCGCCTGGGCGAGCTACGAGCGACCGCTGTGACGACGGTGCACGCCGTCTTACCGGACGGCATCGACGACCCAGCCCGGCCCAGCGGAGGCAACGTCTATGACCGTCGCGTCTGCAGCGGACTGGTCTCGCTCGGCTGGGCGGTGCACGAGCACGCCGTGCCCGGGTTCTGGATGCGGCCGAGCCATGCGTCGTTCGCCGCGCTTGCCGGTGTCGTCGAGCGCATCCCAGACGGCGCCGTCGTGCTGCTCGACGGGCTGATCGCCTCGACGGCCCCTGAGGTGCTCGTACCCCATGCGCGCCGGCTGCGGCTGGTCGTGCTCGTGCACATGCCACTCGGCCACCGGCCCGCGGATCATGACCTCGACAACGCCCGCACGCGGGAACGCGCGGTCCTGGCGGCTGCCACCGCTGTCGTTACCACCAGCGAATGGTCGCGTCGCCGGCTGCTCGCGCTGTACCGGATGCCCGCCGACCGGGTGCACGTCGCCGAGCCCGCCGTCGACGCCGCCGACCTCGCCACCGGCACCGCCACCGGCGGCGCGCTTCTGTGCGTCGCGGCGGTGACCTTCGACAAGGGCCACGACGTGCTGCTCGAAGCGCTCCGGCCGATCTCGGACCTGTCCTGGCAGTGCTCGTGCGTGGGCAGCCTGGACCGCGACCCGCCGTTCGCAGAGGCCCTCCGTCGCCGATCGGTGAACGACGGGCTCGACGATCGCATGCACTTCACCGGCCCGCGCACCGGAGCCGATCTGAACACGAGCTACGCGACCGCGGACCTGTTGGTGTTGCCCTCGCGTGCGGAGACGTACGGCATGGTCGTCACCGAGGCGCTCGCCCGTGGCGTGCCGGTGGTCGCGACCGACGTCGGTGGCGTGACCGAGGCCCTCGGTCACGTTGCCGACGGGACGCGGCCGGGGCTGCTGGTTCCGCCAGACGACCCCGCGGCGCTCGGCGCCGCGCTCGGCGCCTGGCTCGGCGACGCCGCGCTGAGATGGCGCTTACGCCGGGCCGCCGCAGAGCGCCGAGCGTCGCTCGTGACGTGGTCGACGACCGTTTCGGTGATCGGCCGGGTACTGGATGGGGCCCGTGATGACGGCTGACGACACCCGAGTCAGCGCGGGATGGCTCGCGCTCCGGGAGCCTGCCGACGCGGCGGCACGTGCCCGCGACCTCGCCGAACACCTCGCGCGCCGCCCCCCGGCGAACGGCCTCTGGGTGATCCACGATCTCGGCTGCGGCACCGGCGCGATGAACCGCTGGCTCGCGCCGCAGCTGCCCGGGTCGCAGCACTGGGTCATGCACGACCGCGACGGAGAGCTGCTCGAGCTTGCCGCCGCCGAGCTTCCGGGTCCGGCCGCCGACGGAGGCACGGTCACCGTCGAGTGCAAGCGCTCCGACATCACCCGGCTTCGTACGCAAGACCTCGCCGGCGCGAGTCTCATCACCGCCTCCGCACTGCTGGACCTGATGACGGGCGCCGAGCTGGCGGCGCTGGCGGGCGTCTGTGCGGGCGCCGGCTGTCCCATCCTGCTGACGCTCTCGGTCGTCGGCCGAGTGTCGCTGATCCCGGCTGATCCGCTCGACCGTCGTGTGGAGGCCGCGTTCAACGATCACCAACGCCGCCTGACGGGGCGCGGGCGGCTGCTCGGCTCGGATGCCGTCGCGTTCGCCGCCCGCGAGTTCGGCGGGCTCGGCGCCAAGGTCCTCGTCCGCCCCAGCCCCTGGCAACTAGGCGCATCGGAAGCCGACCTGGCGGCGGAATGGCTCGCCGGCTGGGTGGGCGCTGCGTGTGAGCAGGAGGTCGAGCTCGGCGCCGATACCGATGGCTACACACCCCGACGTCTGGCTCAGGCACGGGCCGGGCGGCTCGCAGTCACGGTGGACCACGACGATGTGCTGGTCGTGCCGTGAGTCAGCCGGCGGATAGCGGGACGTCCAGCGTGTGCTCGCCCCGTCTCGCCTTCGTGGCCAGATATCGGGCGTTGGTCGCAGAAAGGTGCACGCCGGTCGGCACGCGCGCGGTCACCGTCACCCCGAACCGGCGCAGCTGACGGGCCTTGTCAGGATTGTTGCTGAGCAGCGCGATCCGCATCACCCCCAGCGCCCGCAGCATCTGCGCGGCGACGAGGTAGCTGCGTTCGTCCTCGCGATGACCGAGCGCGAGGTTGGCCTCGTAGGTGTCGAGGCCCACGTCCTGCAGCGCATAGGCGTCGAGCTTGGCGTATAGACCGATGCCGCGCCCCTCCTGGCGCAGGTACAACAGGAAGCCGCCGGAGTCGGCGATCCGCTCGACGGCTTCGCGAAGCTGCGCTCCGCAATCGCATCGCTGACTCCCGAACACATCGCCGGTCAGGCACTCGCTGTGCGGGCGCACCAGCGGCACCGGCGTGCCTTCGGCGGATGTGACGGGTGCCGCACGGTTGCCGAGCCCGAAGGCGAGATGCTCCTGGCCGTCGAACAGCCCGTCGAAGCTGAACACGCGGGCGGTGGTGGTGTATCCGTCGCCGAACCAGAGGGGCACCGATACCTGGGTACGGACCGTCGCAGTGGGTAGTGGCCGAGGCATCTGTCGGTCCGGTCAGTCGGTCTGGAACCGTGGCGAGAGCGCGTACCGCAAGAGCACCACGTCGCCGATCTGGCGGACCGAGGCCAGCGTCGCGCGCCGGCCGGCGTTCCAAGGGAAGCGGCCGTCGCTGACGAACCGCGTGGCTCGGGAGTCGCCGACGAAGAACGGCGCGACGACCAGCTGCAGCTCGTCGGCAAGATTCTCGGTCAGGAACTGGGTGTGAACCTTGCCGCCGCCTTCCACCATCAGCCTTCGCACGCCACGAGCGCCGAGGTCGTCGCTGATGGCGCCCATCTCGACTCGCTCGCCGCCGTCGACCACCGTCGCGACGGTTCCGAGCCGCGAGCGGGCGTCGACAACGCGCGGGGTTGCGCAGTAAACGAGCTTCTCGGTTGTGCCGGTTGTAAAGAAGTCCGCGCATGGGTCCAATTCCACCTGCTCGGTCATCGTTACCTTGATCGGCGACGGTGGGAGCCCTTGAGCCGTCCGCGCCTCGCGGCGGTCCTTGGATCGCACGAGCAGCCGCGGGTTGTCGGTGCGCACGGTGTTCGCCCCAACCAGAATCGCGTCGCAGGAGGCGCGAACCGCGTCGACTCGGTCGAAGTCGGCGCGGTTGGACAGCTCGAGCCGCCGCGGCGCCGCGCTCCCGAGATACCCGTCGATCGACATGCCACAGCTCAGCAGGATGTAGGGGCGATCAGGCATGGGCGGCTCCCTCCCGCAGCGGGCGCGGGCTCCGCACCGGCATCCGGGTACCCCGAAACCATGCCACGACCAGGACGAACGCGCCAGGCAGGCTCGCGACAAGCACCATTACCCCATAGACCACGGCAGTCGCGACCCCCTGTTGCACGCCGAGGCCGGCCGCCCCGAACGCCCATGCGGTGACTCCCTCACGCGGGCCCCAGCCGGCGACGCTCGGCAGCACCATGGCCAGCATCGCGAGCATCGCGATCGGCAGCAACTGGGACAAGGGAGCCGTGGTGCCGGCGGTTCGCGCGGCAAGCAGAAACGTGATCGTGTGGCCGGCGACGATCAGCGCAGACGCGAGCGAGATACCGAGCCACGCCCTCCGGGCGAGGAGCCCGTCGTTGATGTCGCGCGCCACCGCGCGCCGGAACCGCGACCACTCGGACCGGCCGTCGGATCGCACCCTGACCACGAGCACCGCGGCGCCCACCGTCACGGCGACCGCGAACGCCACCAGCGGCACCGACGATCGCACGGGCGATGGGAGCGCAACCAGAATGGCCACGGTGAGAACCGCCTGCACGACCTGCCCGGCCGAGCGCTCCCATACGACGGCCCGCAGAGCGCGGCCGAGGTCGCGCACGTCGCGGCCATGGCTGATCCCGCGGTGCACGTCGCCGACGACTCCGCCGGGCAGCGTGACGTTGAGGAACAGCGAGCGGTAGTACGCGGCCACTGCGACGGGCAGCGGTAGATCCACGCCGAGGCCTCGGGCAACCGTCTTCCACCGCCACGCGCAGCACAGCGTGGTCAGCACCGCGATCCCGGCCGCCTCGGCCAGCGCCCCGCCGTCGATCGTGCGGACTCCGTTGATGAACGGTCCGGTGCCGAGTCTCCAGAGCAGAACCGCGAGCAATACCGCCGGGCCGATGACGCAGCCGCATCTCCACAGGGCCCGGCTCATGCGAGCACCCCTTCCGCCCGAGTGGGCAGCGGCCGGGCGGTCTCCGACGGCGAGCGCGGCCGCCAGAACCGAGTCTCGAAGACCATGGAGAAGCACCACGCGAACCCGATCGTCAGGGGCAGTACCAGGGCGAGCGAGGCGAGGAAGAACGGAACTCCTTGCGGGACCCGATCGGCCAGGATCCGCTCGCACACGATCGCGACGATCGGGGCGTGGATGAGGTAGAGGCTGTACGAGAACGACCCGAGGCGCCGCATCGGCCGGGCGTCGAGCCCGCGGAGGAGCAGGGCCGGACGGCCGGTGACAAGCCCCGCGAGCAGGCACGCGATGGCCGGGCCGAGCGCCAGGTCGACCCAGTACAGGTGGTCGAGCGTCCATACCGAGCCCTTGAAGGCCCCGGTCAGCAGCACTGGGATGACCGCGGCGAGCGCGAGCCGCGGCCACGGCCACGACCGTCGCGCCGAGCTCGCGCCGACTATCCCGGCGGCGAGCATGCCGACCGCGAACAGCGCAGCGAGGTCGGGCGCAGACTGGATCACGAACGTGTCCACAGGCGGCAGGTTCGGGGCGGCGATCCCCACCGCCGCCACCACGATCGCGACGATGGCGACCATAACCAACCCGTTCCAGCGGCGCACCATCAGCAGCAAGAGCGGGAACGCGATGTACAGCTGGGCCTCCACCGCCATCGACCAGAACGCGGCGTTGGGGCTGTGGGCGCCAACTACGTTCTGGACGAGCAAACCGTTGACCAGGACGGATGTGATGTCGGGCACACCGTTTCCCGGCTGCGGGACGATCAGCCACGCCACCGCGAGGCTGAACGCCAGGGCGGCCCAGTACGCCGGCAGTATGCGCCTGGCGCGCCGCTCCGCGAACCGCGCGGCTCCGTCCAGCCGCCATCCGCGCCGGGCGGGCGACAGGGCGAGGGAGAAGCCCGACAGCACAATGAACACGACGACCGCGAAGCGCCCGTAGATGAACCAGCCGGCCCAGAACGGGGCGTGGTCCGCCGGGTAGCCGGGGAAAGCGCGCAGGAAGACGTGGTCGATCACCACGTACAGCGCGGCCAGGCCCCGGATGCCGTCAAGGCCAGCCAGCCGCTTGTCGGCACGGGCGGCCACTGGGTTACTGGTTCGTGGGGTGCGAGTCGAACGCGGTCAGGAACTTGTTGCGGAACGCGTTCATCGGCCACACCGGCGCATTCGGGTTGGGCTTCAGGCCCGGATTCCAGCCCCAGCTCCCGATCTGCTTGAGCACATTCGGATCGTGGGCGATGATCGAGATCGGCACGACGTGGTTCGAGTTCTGGCCGCTGACGATCGGCAGCGGCTGATGGTCGCCGAGGACGATCATCACGAGGTTCTTGTTGCCGTAGTGCTGCACGAACGAGGTCAGGGTGTTCAGCGAGTACACGATCGACCGCCCGTACGCCGCCTGTACGCGACTTGGAGTACTCCAGAACGCACCGGTCTCATGGTCCATCGCGATGCGGTTGTAGATCGACCCATTACCGACCCGATTCCAGCCGATCTCCTGCGGGATCCGGTTCCACGGCATGTGACTCGAGACCGTGTCCACCTCCGCGAACAGTGGCTTCCTGTGAGGCTTACCCAACTCGAGCCGTCCGAGCGCCGAGAAGATGTATTGGTCGGGCATCGACGCGTAGGTGAAGGTCGGGCCGTGATAGCCGACCTGATAGCGGTTGTAGATCTGATCCCAGTGGTAGAACGTCTTCCCTTGCGGCCACGGGCGGTCGTTCGATGGATCGTCGTCGACGGTCCGCCACCCGGCCTCCTTGAACGCCTGGGCGAGCGTGAAGCGCTTGGCTGAGATCAACTGGTTGTAGCGGTCCTGGTTGTCGACCCAGAGCCCCGCCTGCAGGCTCGAGTGCGCCAGCCAGCTGATCCCGCCGTATGTCGCGGAGGTGAGGAACCCGCTGCGAGACGAGAAGCCGGCGCTCCCCAGCCGCTTGTTCCCCTCGGCCAGGGCGGCGTCGACCTCCGGTGAGAACGATCTGCCCTCGACCGCCTGCTGGCCATACGCCTCTACGAATACGAGCAGCACATCCTTGCCACGCAGCGAAGTCAATAGCTGGTTGGTAGGCGGGATGCGGAAGGTGTCGTGCTTGATCTGGGCCGCGAACACGCTCCGGTCGTGGATGTCCGCCCGAAGCGCGTTGACCTCGTTGACGACCAGACTGGCGGAAAGGGTGGAGGCGACCGGCGTGTGGGACAGGAACTGCGCGCCGAACGCCCAGCAGAGTGCCCAGACGGCGCCGAGCCCTGTGACTACCCGGAGCGCCCAGTGGCGATTATCGGCCGCAACCCGGGTCAGCCGCAGCATCGCCAGCGTCAGCAGCACGGCCAGTCCGACCGTGCCGACTACCGCGCCGACCTCGATCAACTTCGTCTCCGTACCACCGACCAACGAGCGCAACGTCTCGATCCCGTTCCCGAGCTGACTGGTGTCTCCGAGCGGGTCGTACGGCCGGTCGTAGAGCGTGAACATCTGGTAATTGATGACCTTCAGGACAACCACCAGCGTGAGGACCACTCCGCAGCTCACAGCCAGGATGCGTCGCGGGGTGCGGGGCAATATGGCGGCCACCGCGATCAGAATCACGCCCTCGAGCGGGATCCTGAAGAACGCGTTCAACATGAGATCGTTCGGCTCGTAGGGAGCGACGAGGGCTACCCACACGGCAAGAGCGGCGAGGATCGTGAGCGCTAGGGCAAGACCGGTGCGCGCACGCGGGCGTCCCCGGCGCACCGGAGGCTCGACCGATCCGTGGTCGCCGTCGGGCGGGGTGATCTCCACGGGATCGCTGGCCCGATCGGCGATCGCCGCCGCCAATCGATCCTCCATGGCGTGCCGGCTGCTCCACAGCCAGCAGACGTCGCGGCCAAACGACTCGGCCAGGAGAGCGAGGGCGACGAGGAGGAGCGTCTGCGTCGCGGCCCTGGGTAGGACGTCCGCGGCAGCGATCGTCAGCGCCACTCCCTGCACCGCCGCAACGGTCTTGCGCCAGAAGCGGGGTGGCAACTGCCCGCGCATCCAGGGCACGGTCCACTCGCCGACGAGGAACACATAGCGCGCCGCGCCGATCGCCAGCACCCACCACGCGCCCTCCGAGTGGGTCACATACACGCTGAGGACGAGGATCAGGAACGCGTCGACCTCGCCGTCGAAGCGCGCGCCCAGCGTCGCCGTCGTCCGCGTGCGCCTTGCCACCCAACCGTCGACCACGTCGAGCGCGAGCGCGACCGCCGCGAGTGACACCAGCAGCGCGACCGGGACCGGCTCCCCGAACGAGTCCGCGACCAGCGCCGCGACGACGGCCGCGAGCGTGGCCCGCACGAGCGTCACCCAGTCGGCGGGCCCAAGGCGGTCGGCGCGGTAATACGAGAGCCCGCGCGCCAGCCCCGCGTTCGTGATCAGCCCGCAAGCGCCTCCGACGCCCCAGGCGACGGGGCTGAGGCCGAAGCCGCTGAGTCCGACGGCCACTGCCAACACGGAGATCAGCAGCACCTGCGCGATCAGCGCGTTGATTGGGGCTGTTTGGACCATTCGCATCTTGCGTCCCTTTCAGGAGGGGTCAGGCGTACACGCTGATCGGACGTTCCCCCCGCGACCGCGACGTCACGCCGTGCGCCAAGCGCAGTCGTCAGCACCGTGCTTTGGCTCCATACCGAGTAGGACGCCCGCCTCGGCGAAAGACTTCCCGGGGTGGGAGGTGGCATGCTGGCCGCGTGCACGCGAACTTCATCGACCATTCGCCGTGAGGCAGGACGACCGTGGGCCGTTCGTCCGCGCCCTCCAGCGCGCGCGTGTGTCGGCTTACGTCCCCGGCGAGTTCGTCGAACAGGAGGGATTCATGGGGGCCGGCGAAATTCGAACTCTGGCGGACGGGGCCGGCGTCGCACCCGGTGTCTCGGTACTGGACCTCTGCTGCGGCATCGCCGGGCCAGGACGGTTCATCACTCGGGAGCTGGGTTGCACGTACCTGGGGGTCGACTACAGCTCGAGCGCCATCGAGATCGCACGCGCGCGCACCGACGGCCTCCCGTGTCGCTTCGAGGTATCCCGCATTCCTCCCCTCCCGCGCGGACCGTTCGACGTGGTGCTGCTGCTCGAGACCATGCTCGCGTTTCCCGAAAAGGAGACGCTGCTTGAAGCGGTATCGCGCGCGCTCACGCGCGGCGGGCGGTTCGCCTTCACCCTGGAAGAGGGCGCCCCGCTGACGGAGGAGGAACGACGACTGATGCCGGACGCCGAAACGGTGTGGCTCATCCCGCTGGAGGAGATGCTCACGCGCCTGGAGCGGGCCGGTCTCCGTGTGCGCTGGCGGGAGGATGTGAGCCGGTCACACCGTGCCGTCGCGGATGCGTTGATCAACGCGTTCTCCGCCGATGCTCAGGACATCGCGGCGGAGATCGGTCGGCGCGCACTCGACGAGCTGGTGACCGCTCACCGGCTCTGGAGCGACTGGCTGCGCACAGAACGGGTCCGCAAGATCGCGTTCGTGGCCGAGCGGCTGTAGCCCTCTCGTCGGCGAGGTCATAAGACCATCGTCCAATTGCGAATTCGACCAAGTGGCTGTCATGTTTGGGCGGTGCGTGCCCGGCCACCACACGATGCCCGGCAGCTGGATCCTGCAACCCTCGGGAACCACGTCGACCGGCTGTACCGCGCTGCCCGCGCGATGTGCTTCACGCGCGAGGAAGCCGAAGACCTCGTGCAGGATACGTTCGCGCGCGTCCTACAGAAGCCTCGATTTCTGCACTCCGAAGACGACATCGGATACCTGCTGCGGGTACTGAGGAATACCTTCGTCAGCGGCTACCGCAAGGCGAGCCGCCGTCCTCGGTCCGAGGCATTCGATGAGCTGAAGTGGATCGACAACGCATCCGCCGGTCAGCCCGAGGCGAGGCTGGATCGCGCCGCGCTGTTCCAGGCCGTCGCGGCGTTGCCGCCGCCATTCCGGGATGCATTGATCGCCGTCGACGTGATTGGCTTCACCTACGCTGAGGCCTCACGTGAGCTGCGCGTCGGTGAGGCAACCATTACCTCGCGCCTTCACCGAGCGCGGCAGCGCGTCGCCGCCACACTCGCCGAGGAGTCAAACGTAGCTCCGGCCGTACTACAGCCGCCACCGGCGTCGACTGCCCGCGCTGCGTGACCCATCGCCGGTCAGCACGCACGGCGGCGTAGGATCGTGCCCTGGCCTACCGCTTGCGCTGCCCCGTGGTCCTGCTCCTTGGAGCGGCTGGATGCATGCTCGCGCTTATGGGCTGCGGCCGATCCTCGGGGCGGAGCGGTGCGCTTCTCGATCGTGATCTACGGCGTAGGCCCGCTGCGGTGTATACGTCCGGAGGGTCGCGGGGTCTTCGGTGACGCGGTGCTCACCAAGGCGACCGGCGAGAGCAGCGAAAGCCAGGCGTTCAAGGCACAAACCGACATCGAGCGGCGCCGGTGGCTGTGCGTCGCAACCCGAACCGACATCGATGTGTGCACCGCGCATGTGAGCGAGCGGACCCCCCTGGAGGTGGCCGCGAACGACGGCCAATGCACCGAGCTCGCGACGCTGTTGGAACGTCGTGCGGCCTTCCGCACCGTCATTTTCGGTGGCGATGTGAACCGCCGTCGATCGTGCGCCCCCGACGGGTTCTGGACTCGCACCGACAGGTACGCCGACCAGACTCCGGGAGTTCAGCAGGTGTACGGCACCGGGGCGTTCCACGCGCCCTCGGTGGACGTGCCGCCGGCCGCTCATTCCGACCACGATGTGCTCGTGGTCCGGGCGCATCTGGGAACGGGACGGTGACTCACTCGCACCCGATCTCGTCCGGACGATCAGTCGAGTGGCATTGCCAGGCGAACGGCGGTTCCGTTGCCGGGTACCGACTCCAGTTCGAGCCGCCCGCCGCTGTCGCGGGCGAGGCCCTCGAGCATCCGCAGCCCGAAATGCTCTTCTTCGTCGATCGCGGACAGGTCCATTCCGCACCCGTCGTCGCGGACCTCGAGCAAGGCGTGATGCTCGGGGGTACGTACCTCCACGTTGACGGTCTTGGCGTGGGCGTGCTCGAGCACGTTGCGAAGCGACTCCTGGGCGACGCGGAATAGAACCGCCTCGACGCCGGGCGGGAGACGAAGTTGAGGGTCGGCATCCAGCATTGTCTCGACGCCCGCCGCCGTGAATGCGGAGAGGAGGTCCGACAGCGCGGCAATCAATCCCTCGCTATGCAGGCGCGGCGGATAGATATCGACCAGTAGCGTGCGCAGCGCCCGGATGCTCTCCCGGGCCTGTCGCGAGGTCTGCTCAAGCGCGGCTGCCAGCTCCGGATCCACCGCTCGTGCCTCGCCCGCCGCGGAGCTGAGCGTGTAGGAGACCCCGGCGAGGTCCTGCACCGGCCCGTCGTGGAGGTCTCGGGCGATTCGCCGTCGTTCGAACTCGGAGGCGTCGATGGCGCGTTGGAGCAACTCCTCGCGGTCTCGTTGGCCGCGCCGAACCTTGCGGGCGAGAGACACAGCGAGCGGGATCTGCGCGAGTTCGAGCAGCACCATCGTGGCGATCATGGGGACGAAGAACGTTCGAAACACGCGATTACCGCTGGCGGTGATCGAGCTGAAGCGCTGGTAGAGCTCGAACAGCGCGGGCGTTCCGTCCTCCGCCCTCATGCCGTAATAGACCTCGAGCAGCTTGTGATATTGCCGCTCGAAGCGATTCTCCGGGCGGGAGAGGTCCGAGACTTCGGCGTCGACCCCGCCGGTGCGCAGCGCGTGGAGTTCGCTGGCCCCGAGCGGATACCTTGCTCCGATCAGCCGTGGCTCATCCGAATAGACGATGCGCCCGGTGCCGTTCCAGATCTTCACGCGCACAACCGGGGCCGCCAACAGGCGCGTACGGACAGCGCCGTCGATCGCTCGAATCGCCTCTGGCTGTCCGGCCAGCAGCTGCGGAGTCAGATACGGGGCTGCTATGCCTCGGCCTGCGACCTGGGTCAGTGCCTTCGCATCGCGGATCGCTTCCGTCGTGCCTCGGCTGCTCAGCAGCTGGACCGCAAGGAAGGTAAGCAGGCCGAGCCCGGCCAGCCCGGTTATGGCAAAACGCGCGACGGCCCCCGCGATGGAGGTCTCGCGGCCGCTCGGAATCGGAACACGCCGGGTCGACGTCCGGCCGTTCCGCTGATCCGTCACCACCGTGCCGCGACGAGTCGTATTGCTGCCAGCAACTCAGTCAGATCCGCCTCTTTCAACAGGGCCTGACCGGCGCCTGCGGCGATGGCGTCTCGCATCAGCTCCCGGGATCCCGACAATGCCACGACTGCCGGGGGGCGCCGTTGCGTCATCACGCGGCGTGTCGCTTCCACCCCCGACATGCCCGCCATCGCGAGGTCCATTACCACCACGTCAGGATGAAGACGCGCGATCATCGGTACTCCTTCCTCGCCGCTGCACGCCGACCCCAACAACTGCAATCCGGGCGCGCGCCGCAGCGCCCTTTCAATCGCGCTCCGGAAGCGAGGATGGTCATCGACCACGAGGACGGTGATCTGGGCCGCGGCCATATCGCCGGGGCCACGTTATGCCGTCCGGGACAACGTCTCAATTGGACGTTGGTCCTACGACGTGTCTCGGCTGGGATCAGGCCGCGGCGGAGAAGCCGGGCTTGCCGCCCCAGCTCAGCTTGGGCGCTTCGGCGCCCGAGGACATGAGGTCGGCGTAGGGCGCGAAGCGCTCGGTGGCAACGTCGATCTGCTCGGCGGTAAGCTCGCTGCGCCAATCGCGGCCCGTGCCCTTGTCGACGTGGTTGGCGTGCATGAACGTGACGGGATCGTTGATCCCATTCATCAGCGCCTCGGGCGGCTGCTCGGCGATCCGCGCGGAGCGCTCGCGCATCTCCGAGAAGGTGAACTGCTCACGCACCGAATCGACGACCTCGGGTGCCAGGGTCAGATCCATGAATTCGACGATCCGCTGGAGGCTCGCAGCCTCACCGTCGCGATGCAGGTCCACGAACACGACCTCCGGGCGACCGGCGACGCGGCGAGCGAGCTGGAGCCCGCCCTCGATGTGGCCGAGCGCGACCTCGAAGTTCCAGTGGTGGCAGAAGGGCTCGCGGGTAACGAACTGCTCCATGCACGAGGCGAGCGACGCCATCGGATCCCGGAGCGAGAAGACGATGCCGTTGACGAAGTGGGCATCCAGCGCGGGGATGAATCCGCCGCTCTCCTCGTGGCACTTGATCACGTGGTGATCGCTCCCGAGCGTGGTCCAGACGACCGAGTCGAGCTCTGGGCCTTCCGCCCACTGCCACGAAACGTGCCTTTCAGGCGGCGCGAGCTCCAGCAGCCGGCGCACGATGTTGAACGACCACATGCTGCCGCTGCGGACGACACCCGCTTGGACGACCCGGACGGCCGGGTACTGAGGGGTGGGGATCGAATCGCTCATCGAGGGTCAGCCCGTTCATCGGCAGGTGCGGAGGCGGCTTTAGTGGTGGTGAGAACGTCGCCTCCCGCCACCCAGTCGGCCCAGGCTAGGGCTCGGTGTGCACGACGACGTCCTGTACGTGCGGCTGCCCGGCGCGGATGTCGTCCTCCAGCCGGCTGGCGAGGTCATGGGCCTCGGGAAGCGGCATGTCAGGCCGAACGACCACGCTGACGAACACGACGAGGCCGCCGGCAGCATGCAGCAGCCGTAGCTCACGCGGTTCATTCCCGGTCCGATCGCGGACGAGCCGGCAGATCCGGTCTCGCTCTGCCTGGTCGCGACGGTCACGGTGCTCGTCGGGCCGCGCCGCGACCGGCTGCTCCAGAGGCTCCAGATGTGTGCGCACATCCTCGACCCCCTGCTCATCACGGACCGCCGACTCCACCCGCTCGGCGACTTCATGCGCCTGCTCGATCGGGATTTCGGGCGCCAGCTTCAGGTGCAGCGACACGCTCACCCGGCCGTCGTGCTCGTAGATCGTGATGTCGTGTGCTTCGCGAACCAGCGGCTCCGCCAGAGCGGCGGCGAGCACGCGGTCGCGGAGGTCCAGTCCGCGGCGACGCGGCTCCAGATGTACCACCACATCGGTTTCGGGGAGCGCGTCGCGAACGGCCGCCTCGACAGCGTCGGCCGTGCCGTGACTCTCGACCACTGCCTGGCCCGGCGGCACGCCGACAACGGCGTCGGCAAAGAACCGACCACCCGACTCGCGCACTCGCAACCGGCGCAGCTCGACCGCGTCGCCCAGGCCGCTGATCGCCGCCTCGGCGCGGGCCCGGGCCTCAGCCGGGGTGGTGTCCATCAGCACCCGGGCGTTCTCGTACACCAGCCGCGTCGCCGCCACGAAGATGATCACCGCCACGACCAGCGCGGCAATCGGATCGCCATCCTCGAACCCCGCGGCGACGGCGACCATGCCGCAAAGCACGGCCACCGATCCGAGCATGTCCCCCGCGAAGTGAAAGGCGTTGGATCGCAGCGCCGCTGAGTGATACGCGCGGGCGGTTCGGATCGAGACCGCAAACCGAGTCACGTCGACCAGCAGCGCGATCCCGATCACCGCGAAGATGTACCAATGAGCGGCCAGGTCCGAGCCGCCCGTGGTCAGCCGCACGATTCCCTCGATCACGATGAAGATCCCGCCGGCGTAGAGAATCGCGGCCTCGCCGAGCGAGGCCAGATTCTCCGCCCGCCGGTGGCCGTACGGATGCTCGATGTCGGCTGGTCGCACCCCGAGCCGGATCGCGAAGAACGTCAAGACCGCGGCAATGACATCCCCCGAAGACTCGATGCCCGCCGACACCAGACCGAGGCTCCCGGAAGCGATCCCGGTTCCCAGCTTGAGGATGACCAAGAGCGACGCCGCGGCGATCGAGACCAGCGCGGTGCGCGACTGGCCGCTCGCTTCCCGCACGGCGATCTCCCCTTCACCGTCGGTTGTCGATCTCATCTCCGCGGACATATCCCGACTAGGTTAGGCCCAACCGGCATCGCCGGCGGTCCGCGAAATGACGCTCCCGCCCGGCGTATCGCTCAGGCGCCTGCCAGGTTCTGGAGCTGCGCGAACGTCTCGGCGTCCAGCAGACTGACGCACGCTTGGATGCAGGCTCTGCAGACCTTCTCGCAGATCGCGCAGTGACGGTGATGGTGAGCGTGCCGGTGACACTCCTGCGCGCTGTTCTCACATGAGCGGACGCACGCCTGGAGCAAACGATGGACGACGTACTGGTCCCACTGCCCCGGCCGCGAAAGCGTTCGTGCCGTCACGTCGCACACGTCCGCGCAGTTCATGCACAGGGTTGCGCACACGCGCAGATCGGCGACGTCGTCCTCGAACAGGTCGGCATTCGCGCAGGTGGTACACGACTGGACACACCTCAGGCAGGCGTCGATGGCTGCGGCGAGATCGGTTGTGTTGACCGGCACGCCGGTCGGCACGGTCTCCAGGATCTCTTGGGTATCGGCCATGCTCGACCCCCGGATGGAGTGGAGCGCCGCGGGGCGCTGCCGGGCCGTTCGGCGTCGGCGAGTTCAGCATAACCCGCATCAGGGCCTCCGGTTGACGCGACCATCGGCCGCGGAGACAATCGACTGATCATCTATCCGTAGGAGGCCGCGCATGTCGTGGAAGCTAGAGGGGTCCTCCTTCGAGACGTGCTCGTGCGACGTGGTTTGCCCTTGCACCGCATCGCTCGCGTTCGGCGCAACCCTCGACCGCTGTCGGGTCACGCTCGTCTTCAACGTCAAGAACGGCGATATCGAGGGCACCGACGTGAGCGGCTTGACCGTCGCGGCGGTTGCCGATACCCCCAAGGTGATGACCGAGGGCGGCTGGCGCCTCGGCGTGTTCATCGACGCGGCGGCGTCCGATGAGCAGGCGGCGAAGCTCGGCGGCGTCTTCTCCGGTGCCCTCGGTGGGCCGATGCAGGCCCTGGGTCCGCTCGTCGGGGAGAACCTCGGCGTGGAGCGCGCCACGATCGAAGTCCGCGAGGAAGGCCTGCGGCACTCGGTGCGGATCGGCGACGCGGTCGACTTCGAGATCGAGGACGTCGTCCCGTTTGGCGTCGAGACCGGTGAGCCCGCCCGTCTGACGGGAATCTTCCACCCCGCCGGATCGGAGCTGACGATCGCCCACGCGACGCGCTCGAAGATCGACGCATTCGGGATCCAGTACGACGGGAAAAGCGGCTTCTCGACGTCCCAGTTCTCGTGGGCAGCCTGAGCGCTGCGGCGGTCGTCGACCGCGAGGATGAGCGTGGCCAGCTGACCGCGGCGGTCGCCGCGGTCCGCGCCCGCGTCGGGCTCGTCCTCTTGTTGCTCGCGCTGGCCGCGGCGGCGTGGTGGTCGACCGTGGACCGGATGGCCGGGATGGATGGCGGACCCGGTACCGATCTGGGGACGCTTGGCTGGTTCCTGGGCGTGTGGGTCGTGATGATGGCGGCGATGATGTTCCCGGCGTTGGCGCCGACGACCGCGTTGTACGCGCGAATGACGCGCCAACGCGGCTGGGCCCGTCCCCTGCTGTTCAGCGCGGCGTATCTACTGGTGTGGGGCGCGGCGGGGCTCGTCGCCTACGGGCTGTTTCGCCTCGGCCGGAGCACGCTCGGAAGCGATCTGGCTTGGCGGAGCGGCGGGCGGTGGTTCGCCGGCGGCGTGCTGGCCCTCGCTGCGGTCTACGAACTGACACCTCTCAAGGACATCTGCCTCGGGAAATGCCGCAGCCCACTCGGCTTTCTGCTCGGAGCCTGGCGCGACGGTAACCGCGGCGCCTTCGAGATGGGCTCCAAACACGCCGCGTGGTGCTTGGGCTGCTGCTGGGCGCTGATGGCCGGATTGTTCGCGCTCGGAGTCATGAGCATCACCTGGATGGCGTTCATCGCGGCGCTGATCACGCTCGAGAAGACGGTCCCGTGGCGCCGGGTTGCGACATGGGGCTCCGCGACCGTGCTCATCGCGCTCGCAATCGCCATCGTCGCGATACCGACCCACGTCCCGGGGCTGGTGGTTCCGGGCGGAGGCGGAGGCGGCGGTGCGATGCACTCGATGACCGCGATGCCCTAGTCGAGAGGACCAAGATGCCTGAACCCACGACCTTGCGAGCCATGAGCGGCCTTCCGTCGACCCCGGCCAGTTTGGCCGATTCGACGCTGATCATGATCGATTGTCAGAACACGTACGTCCAGGGCGTCATGGCGCTCGATGGGGTCGCGGCTGCCCTCGACGAAGCCGCAGCGCTCCTTGAGCGGGCCCGTTCGGCCGGTATTCCCATCGTTCACATCCAGCACGATGATGGCGAGGGCTCCCTCTACGACATACGAGCCGAAATCGGCCAGATCGTCGAGCAGGTCGCACCCGTGGGTGATGAGACCGTGATCGTCAAGAACTTTCCGAACTCGTTCGTGCAGACCGAGTTGGACAATCGGCTGAAGAGCCTGTCCGCGCACAATCTGCTGCTCGCTGGGTTCATGACGCATATGTGCGTGAACTCGACGGCCAGAGGCGCGTTTAACTTGGGGTATGCCTCAACAGTCATCGCCAGCGCGACGGCCACGCGCGCGCTTCCGGGTCCGACGGGCGTGGTGTCCTCAGACGTTCTGCAGTCGGCCACTCTCGCGAGCATCGCGGACCTGTTCGCGATCGTCGTCCCGGACGTCGCCACCATCCCCGACTGAGCTGCCCCGTAACGGGGCCGATACAGCGATCACAGGAGTTGATCTATGAGCTTGACCGAACAGCCGGCCATGCAGCTACGCCACCTCGATCGGTTCTTCATCGATGGCGAGTGGGTCGCACCCTCGAGCGAAGCGACGATTACGGTGACCGACTCGGCGACCGGAGACAGTTTCTTCACGGTCGCCGAGGCCCAGGCCGCCGACATGGCTCGCGCCGTCGAGGCCGCGCGCCGCGCGTTCGACGCAGGCCCCTGGCCCCGGATGAGTCATGCCGAGCGCGCGGAATACCTTCGCGCGATAGCCGCCGGGCTCCGTGAGCGCGGCGACGAAGTCGGCGACATCTGGCCGCGGGAGTCCGGCGTGTTGCACGGCATCGCCAGGAAGGCGGCCGAGGGTGCGGCCCGAAAGTTCGAGTACTACGCATCGCTCGCGGACACGTTCCTGTTCGAGGAGGAGGCGCGGCCGACGGCGGGTGGCGAGTTCGGGTTGATCGTCCGTGAGCCGGTGGGTGTCGTCGGTGCCATCGTCCCGTGGAACGTGCCGATGACGTTGATCACCAACAAGGTGGCTACCGCGCTGCTGGCCGGCTGCACCGAGGTCTTGAAATTGTCGCCGGAGGCGCCGGGTGAAGGCTATGTCCTCGCTGAGATCGCCGAGGAGGTCGGGCTGCCGCCCGGTGTGCTGAACGTCGTGACCGCCGATCGCGAGGTGTCCGAGCTGCTCGTGCGCGATCCGCGCGTCGACAAGATCGCGTTCACGGGCTCAACCGCGGCCGGTCGACGGATCGCCGCGATCTGCGGTGAGCGGATCGCTCGCTGCACGCTCGAGCTCGGCGGCAAGTCGGCGGCCGTGGTCCTCGACGACATCGATCTCGAGACTGTCGCCCGCACGATCTCGGGCGCGGAGTGCTTCCTCTCGGGGCAGGTGTGCTCATCGCTGACGCGGATCATCGTTCCGCGTCACCGCCACGACGAGCTGCTCGACGCGCTGTCATCGACCTTCTCGGCCGTGCGGGTGGGAGATCCGTTCGATCCCGACACTCAGATGGGACCCCTGGCCTCGGAGCGCCAGCGCGACCGGGTGCTGGGATACGTCGACAAGGGCCTCCGCGAAGGCGCGACGCTCGCGACCGGCGGCGGGCGGCCGGCGCACCTCGAGCGGGGCTGGTTCATCGAGCCGACGGTGTTCGGGAACGTGGACAACAGCTCCACGATCGCGCGCGAAGAGATCTTCGGACCGGTCCTGAGCGTGATCCCAGCCGAGAACGAGAACGATGCGGTGCGCGTCGCCAACGACACGATCTACGGCCTGAACGCGTCGGTGTTCACTGACGACGTAGAACGCGCCCGGGTGGTCGCGGGCGAACTGCGCTCGGGCACGGTCGGGCATAACGCCTTCCGGACCGACTTCGGGATCGCCTTCGGCGGCTTCAAGCAGTCGGGCATCGGCCGCGAAGGCGGAACCGAGGGGCTCTATCCGTACCTGGAGACCAAGACCGTGATCCTCGAAGGGCGGCCCGGGCGCTACGGTGCCGCCTAGACCGCGTTGGCGCCCGCGACGGGCGCCGCGATACTGTCTCCATGCGACCGAACCCGATCCATGCCACCGACGACCCGGAAGTCGTGCGGAAGCTGATCCGCGAGAACCCTTGGTGCACGCTCGTGAGTAGCAACGCGGGCGAACTCGTCGCCTCGCACTATCCGGTGCTGCTGGATGAGGAATCGGCCGATCTGGCGGTGCTGACCCACGTCGGCCGTCCGGACGAGAAGGTCCACGGGTTCGGCGACCACGAGGTGATGCTGATCGTCCAGGGCCGGCACGGGTACATCAGCCCGAGTTGGTACGTGCCCGGCACGACTCCCGCCCCGACCTGGAACTTCAGCGTCGCGCACTGTTATGGCGTACCCGAGATTCTCGCCGCGGACGAGAACCTCCGCGTGTTGACGCGGCTCGTAGCGCATTTCGAGCGCCACGTCGAGACGCCGCAGTTCCTAGACCAGGAGGCGGGTGCGAAGCTGGCCAGGGGAACGGTCGGCCTGCGTATCCCGATCTCGCGTTTCGAGTGCAAGATCAAGCTCAGCCACGACAAGAGCCTCGAGAATCAACACCGGGTGATGGCCGCGTTACGCGCCCCGGGTCCCTACCACCACCCGGCGCTCGCCGACGAGATGGAGCGCTCGATCAACAGCTGAAACGCCTCGGCTCGACTCACCGGCAGGGTGGCGCAGGGGGTCTGCGGACCGCGGCGGGCGACCACGCTGCGGCCGCCGGACGGCTACTGCGGCTCGGGTTTGCTGGCGCGCTCGTCGCGTCGGCTGGCCACGAGACCGGAGCGCCGGCCGGTCGTCCCACGCGCGAGATGACCGACCGGCACCGGTGTGAGATGGACCGTAGCCGGGCCGTGTCGCCGATCCGGCCACGAATCCGGGGTGGAGCTTTTAGTGGAAGTGGATCTCGTTCTTCAGGTTCCGGCCCTCCACGCTGAACTTGTAGGCGGTCGTCGAGGTGAACGTCGCGCCTGGATCCAGCACCACGGTCGGCCACTGCGAGTCGCCGATGTGATGCGGGCTGTCGGGATAGTGCTGCGTCTCGAGCGTGAATCCGTCACCTTGCCGGTAGACGTTCCCGCTCGTCCCGATCAGATCGCCGACCAGGAAGTTCCCGCTGTACATCTGCACGCCGGGCTGGTCGGTGTACGTCCACAGGGTCACGCCGTTCTTCGGATCCTGCGCGACCGACACCAGCCGGTAGCCGGGGTAGCCGTTGAGGACCCAGTTGTTGTCGTAACCATGGGCGATCTGTAGCTGCTTGAACGGGCCGCTCTCGCCGTCCGGGAGGTTCGTGTTGCGGATGTTCTGCCCGATCGGGTGCATCGAGCGGAAGTCGTACGCGGTGCCGCCGACCGGCACGAAGAACGGCGACTCCGGGATCAGGTTCGTGTTGACAGGGGTGTAGTCATCGCTGTTCATCGCCAGCAACTGGTGGTACACGGTCGTCGTGCCCTCACCGGCCAGGTTGAAGTACGTGTGGTTGGTGAGGTTGATGACCGTTTGCAAGCT
The DNA here is from genome assembly GCA_035499395.1 of Solirubrobacteraceae bacterium. Taxonomy (GTDB): domain Bacteria; phylum Actinomycetota; class Thermoleophilia; order Solirubrobacterales; family Solirubrobacteraceae; genus Palsa-465. The sequence goes on along the minus strand of DATJYY010000034.1, from coordinate 1,399 downwards.
CGACGACTTGTTGACTGCGCTATAGGAGATCTTCAACTGGTTGTCGCGCGTGAGGAGGTACGTCACGGTGGCGTCAACCGTCGCGGGGAACCCGGTGCAGCCCGGGGTCAGCGTCATGTCGCAGCCATCGCCGTCCGGGAAGGTATCCGTCAGCTGCAGGGAAGCGCCGTGCCTGTCCGCCGACGTGCTCGGCGTCCAGACCTGCGTGTTCCAGCCCAGATATCCACCGTGGAGCGTGTTCGAGCCGTTGTTCGCGTCGAGCTTGTACGTCGTGTTGTTGAGGTCGAACGACGCGCCCGCGATCCGATTGGCGTACCGGCCGATGATCGCGCCGAAGAACGTGTCACCAGATCCACCGGGTAGTGGCCACGGTGTTTGGTTCGCTCCCTGGGTGAAGTCGTTCACATAGTCGGACAGTTTCGGGAATCCCAGCGCGACATTGGTGGTGTGTCGCTGGCCGTTCGGCACCCAGATCGACTGGACGACCCCGCCGTAGGTCGTGATGTTGACCGTCATTCCGTTGCCGCTGGTGAGCGTGTACAGATAGACGTTCTGACCGTCGGCCGTGCCCCAAAACTGTGGCTTGCTGATGTTCGGCCGGCCTCCGAACCGATCCGAGTGTCTGGGCGAGTGGGACGACTGGCGGTGGTGGGACACAACCCGTCCTTGGGCAGACCCTGCCATCCCGAGCAGAACGGCGGTTAGAGCGACGACCACGCTGCCTGTGAGCAGGGGCCGCCGGGTCCGCAATGCGGATCGCATGGACTCTCCTCTCTCCCAGGCTCGTACGACAAGGCGCACAAGCCTGTTGAACGTTAAACGGGCTATCGCGCCACTCGATGTTAGCGCTAACACACGATGTGAGCGTTAACATCAGTCTCTCAGAATTTGGGTGAGGAAATCAAGGGGCTTAACGCCCCTCCTTCCACCTCGGGTTCGAGCCCACCAGCGCGACCGCGTTCTTCGGTTGGCTGGAACTGATCGACCGGCTGGGTCGAGCCGTTGAACGCCACACCGGCTCGGACAGGACCAAATCGACGACTGGAACCAGCGATCTCTACGAGCTATGAGGACCTGACGCCACAGTGCGACGTCGTTAGGGGAGCCTAATTAGGGAGCCCTAATCTGTGTTATGCTGGCGCCCGCTGCAAAGCCGAGCGTTCGAGTCGGGTTTCCACTTGGAGGTCGTTCGATGGCGTCAGCTACCCCCACCAGCCGACCGCAGAGCCGACGTCCCCGCGCGGGCGAGCGTGTGGGTTTTTATGTGTGGACGGCGGTGGTGTTGGTGGCTGCGGTGGTGGTTGTGGTGGTGAGTTGGCATGCGCGGGGTGGGACGACGGATCCGACGGATCTTCCGGCGGGGCATCGGTTGAGTCATACCTCGGTGGTGATCGATTCG
>DATJYY010000033.1:0-11127 GCA_035499395.1 Solirubrobacteraceae bacterium | reverse complement strand
GCATAGCTGCTGAACCCTGATGCTGGTCCCGCGGGTTGGGCCATCCGGTCCCAGCGCGGGCAGCACGTCGACCGCCAGGTCGTCGACCGGGACCGCCCGCAGGCGGGCGATTTCCTCCTTCGCTGCGGCCTTCCGTGCGGCCTTCTCCTCGTTACGCCGGAACACCCGTGACCTCGTGATCAGAAGTTTGGTTCTCGCGTTGACAGCGCGGGTTCACAGCCTAGACATCAGGGTACGCTTTGACGACCTGCTCCCCCTCGTGCAGAGGATGATCGTGCACCCACACAACCTATCCGGTCGGCTTGTCGGCTCGCTCGACGGCCCATCGAAGACCATCGTCGTCGAACCTCTCCGCGTCCCGGCGACGCGGCCGCTGCTGCCGGCGGTCGCCCCGGAGCGTGAGCCCAAGCGCTCGGAACCGGCGCCGGAGCGAAAGCCAGTCCCGTCGCGGTCGTAGGCGCCCGGGGCGCACGATGAGTTCCCCGGAACACGGGGCCGCTATTGCCCCCGACCTGATCGTCCCGCTCGTGGGGTTCCGGCAGTGGCGCATAACGGACGGGGCGCTCGCATCGATGTACGACGGCTCATATTGGTGGGAAGGCGGCATGACAGCGTGCTGCGACCGGGGGCATCCCGCCGGCGAGGTGCCGGCCAAGGAGTGCAGCTGCGGTGTATACGCCTACTACGATCCGTGCCCGAGAACCGCGTCGGCCGCGACGCCGGACCTGATCGGCGGGGCCGTCGCGGTCTGGGGGCGAATCGAGGCCCATATCTACGGTATGCGCGGCAAGTACGCGCGGGTCGTCGCTCTCGAACTTCCGCTCTCGCGCGGACGCAAGCGACAGGCGGTAATCGAGGCCGCGGAACTGCTCGGCGTGCCCGCGGTGCCGCACCGACGCTTGAAGGCGGCCGCGCGCGAGCACGGTGACGTGTTGGCGCCGGCGTTGCGCCCCAAGAAGACGCTCACTCGCGCCGCCAACGTCTGGGCCAGGAACGGACCGGCCTGATCGAGCCCACCGGGCGACGGGTAGTAGCCGGTGGCAATGCCCGGCCACATCCAATCGATCGAGCGTGCCGCTGCAATCCTGCGGCTGCTTTCGGGGCCTTCGCTTCGGCTGGGGGTAGGCGAACTGGCCTGTGAACTGAGCCTGCCGAAGGGCACCGTCTTCGGGATCCTGAGGACGCTCCGTGACGTTGGCTTCGTCGAACAGGACGAGGACTCGTGCAAGTACCAGCTCGGCCCGGCGCTGCTGCACATGGGCTCGAGCTACCTCGACGGCAACGAACTGCGGACTCGCGCGCTCAACTGGGCGGACGGCCTCGCGACACGTAGCGGCGAGAGCGTACGCATTGGCACCCTCCACGAGAACCAGGTGCTGATCGTGCACCACGTGTTCCGCCCCGACGACGCCCGCCAGGCGCTCGAGGTCGGCAGCTTGCTGCCGGCGCATGCAACTGCGATCGGTAAGGCCCTGCTCGCCCACCACGCGTACATCGGGGCGGCGCTTTCGAATGGCGCACTCAGGAGCTACACCACTGCCACCGCCACCAATCCGTCTGCGTTCCAGCTCGAGCTCGAGGAGACCGCCAGGCGCGGCTGGGCCGCTGACGTCGGGGAACTGCTGACCGGGGTGGCCTCGATCGCGGCGCCGATCGAGGATCGGCGCCGCGTCACGGTCGGCGCGATCGGCATCTCAGGCCCGGTCGAGCGGCTGTGCGGCAACGGCGCGCCTCGCGCCGAGCTCGTCGACCACGTGATGGAGGCGGCCCGCGCCGTGTCGCGCGAACTTGGCGCACTCCCCTGGTCGTTCGCTTCAGCTGATCACTCGTCCCGCCGCCCCAATACCTGCATAGACTTGCGCGGACGTGAGCACAACCGGGCGATACGTGGCCTCGATCGACCAGGGGACGGCATCGTCTAGGTGCTTCGTCTTCGACGACCGCGCCCGGATCGTATCGGTCGCCCAGCAGGAGCACCGCCAGCACTTCCCCCGGCCAGGCTGGGTCGAGCACGACCCGGAGGAGATCATGCGGAACGTCCTGCTGGTGGTGCGGGTCGCGCTCGACAAGGCCGACCTCTCGCCGGCTGACCTGTGCGCGCTTGGAATCGCCAACCAGCGAGAGACCACCGTGTTGTGGGACCGGTACACGGGCGCACCCGTCCACAACGCGATCAACTGGCAGGACACCCGTACCGACCGGCTGTGTCGAGAACTCGCGCTCGAGTTCGGCCAGGACCTGTTCCGGGACAAGACCGGCCTCCCGGTGAGCACCTACTTCTCGGGCCCGAAGATCCGCTGGCTGCTCGACGAGATTCCCGGCCTCCGCGAGCGCGCCGAGGCGGGCGAGGTGCTGTTCGGCACGATCGATTCGTGGTTGATCTGGAACCTGTGCGATCGCCACGTCACCGACGTCACCAACGCGAGCAGGACGCTCCTCATGAACCTTCACACGCTCGACTGGGATTCCGAGTTGCTCGACGCAATCGGCATTCCGGCGACGATGCTCCCAGAGATCCGCGCCTCGTCCGAGGCATACGGCGAGGCCGGCGCGCCGCTCGCGGGCGTAGCGGTTGCATCGGCGCTCGGCGATCAGCACGCTGCGCTGGTCGGCCAAACGTGCTTCAGCCCGGGGGACGCCAAATGCACTTTCGGGACCGGAAGCTTCTTTGTGTTGAACACGGGCGCCCGTCCGGTGACGTCGAACAGCGGCCTGTTGACCACGCTCGGCTACAAGCTCGGCGACCAGGCGGCCGTGTATGCGCTCGAAGGATCGATAGCGATCACGGGCGCGCTCGTGCAGTGGTTCCGCGACAACCTCGGCTTGATCGGAAGCGCACCTGAGATCGAAACGCTCGCCTTGACCGTCGAGGACAACGGCGGCTGTTACTTCGTCCCGGCCTTCGCTGGACTGTTCGCGCCCCATTGGCGGAGCGACGCCCGGGGTGTGATCGCTGGGCTGACGGGCTACATCAACCGGGGGCACCTTGCGCGCGCAGTGCTCGAGGCCACCGCCTGGCAGACGCGCGAGGTGGTCGAAGCGATGAACGCGGACTACGGCAGCCAGCTGTCCGAACTGCGCGTCGACGGCGGCATGACGGCGAACAACCTGCTGATGCAGACGCTCGCGGACGTGCTTGACGCGCCCGTCATGCGTCCGATCGTCGCCGAGACGGTGTCGCTCGGCGCCGCATATACAGCGGGCCTCGCGGTCGGCTTCTGGCCCGACACCGGGAGCCTCGAGAAGAACTGGCACAAGGCGGCGGAGTGGCTGCCGAGCATGGACGGACCCCTCCGCGAGCGGGGCTACCGCAAGTGGAAAAAAGCGGTGGCGCGCGCGGTCGACTGGCTCGACGACGACGAGTAGCGCCCATTAAGCGCGAAGAGGCGGCGGCACCGTCCTGGCGCCGCCGCCCACGCTGAGATCCGGTGCTCGCTAGGTTGCGGGCGGCCGATCCGTGACGGTCTCCCCGACCCCTACGACTCCTGGTTCGGGCGGCCTTCGCGCCTTGAGAATGTCCTGGATGAACGCGTCGTAGAACACCGATGCGAGCGCGCCTCCGATCAATGGGCCGACAATCGGTACCCAGAAGTAACCGCTGATGTTGGCGTAGTCGCCGGGCATCGCGACCTTACCCCAGCCGGCGATCCAGGCGAAGACGCGCGGACCGAAGTCTCGAGCCGGATTGATCGCGTAGCCGGCGTTGGCGCCGAACGAGATACCGACCGCCATGACGATCAGGCCGACGATCCACGGCGTCATGTTCGCGCCAACCGGCATGTTCCATTCGTCGGTCACCGCCCAAACGAACAGGACCAGGAAGAACGTGCCGACGATCTGGTCGATCAACGGTCCTAAGACGTTGTGGAAGTACGGTGCGGGGAAGGTGGCGAACGTACTGTAGGTCGGCAGTGAGTTCGGCTGCCCCTTGACGATGTGGTTGACCTGGTCGTAATGGTTGATCGCGTTGTTGTAGACGAGGAACACGAGCGCGGCACCGACGAAGCATCCGAGCACCTGCGCGACCCAGTACGGCAGGACCTTGTTCCAGGGCAAGTTACGGCGGATTGCCGCACCTAGCGTGACTGCCGGGTTGATGTGCGCGCCGGTCACACCGCCCACCGTGTAGATGGCGAACACGACCGCTAGACACCATCCCCATGTGATCAGGAGCCAGTCGCCGCTGCCCAGGAGCGCGGTGCTCTGACTGATCGTTCGCCCGGAGCCGATCAACGCCCAGAGCATGGCCACCACCCCGTCGCCGAAGCTGATCAGGATGAAGCAGCCGAAGAACTCGGCCCACAATTCTCCGACAATGCCCTGTTTCCACCGGTCCGGCAAAGGCCCGACCGCTCTTGACTCAGCAACTGTGGACACGCAACCTCCTCCGAGACGTTAGGTTCAGGAATGGCGTCTCGCGCACGCTTGTTCGCGTGATCGTCTAAGTGCGACATTCCCCTCTGGACTGCCATTTCCTTCCGGGTGCAAGCGCCGTGCAATGACGGTGCGCGAGGATCTCCGGCGTGGCTCAGCTCGGCCCGGTTCCGGTCCCGGCTGAAGACGACTGCACACCGTCAGGTCCTCTGCTCGAATCGACGATGACAACGACGCGGCTACGCGTCCGCGGCCGATCGAGATTACCAGTCTGCGTGCGGCTATCCCGAACGGTAGGTTGGGATCAACATCCTGCAAAAAGCGCGATTAGCGCGCTTTTGCAGGCGGCGTTTGTCAGCGCTCGGACTTAACCGTCGCGCGCTGGCGATACGGCGAGCGGTACGGAGTTGGCGCTCCGCCGTTCTCGAAGAATCCACGCACGGAATCCATCAGCTCGCCCGGGTCGCCCGTCGCGATAATCGGCTCGCCGAACGAGACCTCGATCCGGTGGCGCTTGGGCACCGGCTTGTCGCGCAGGCGCCTCGGCCACAGCCGGCCGGGTGGCATCGCCTGGGCGGTGCCGGTGACCCGGATCGGCACGATCGTCAGATGGTGCGCCGCCGCGAGCACCGCGGCTCCGCGGCGCAGCGGGCCCGGCATGCCGCCCCGCGACCGTGTGCCCTCGGGGTAGAGCAGCAGGCTCCACCCCTGGTCGAGCAGCTTGTCGAGGTGGCTGCCGTTCTTCGCCACCCCGCCGCCGCCGTGCCGTTCGATCGGCACCGTGTTGAAGATCAGCGAGACCAGCGAGGCCACGACGCGGTTCTTGTAGAAGTAGTCCGCCGCGGCGGCCACCACCGTCCGCTTACGCAGCTTGCGTGGCAGCGCGGACAGGATCACGGGCGTGTCCATGTGACTGGCGTGGTTGGCCACCAGGATCACCGGGCCCTTCACCCCCTCGAGCTTCTCCTTCCCGGTGGCGCGGCGGGCCGCGTAGTAATCCATCGTCGGATTGAGAACGAACCGCAGGAAGTTCTCGCGTATCACGCCGGCCAGCCACGACCGGGCCCACGGGATATCGAGCTGAGCCGCGGCCTTGCGCAGCTCGCGCCCGCGGGCCGGTGCGGCACGCGCAGCGTCGAGCCCGCGCGCCGGAGCGGCGCGCGCCGCATCGAGAAACCGTTGCTTGCGCGAACGCTTGCGGCGGAAGCGGAACACCGGGGGTTAATACCCAGTGTGTGACGTTCGTTACAGGACGCCCACCAGTCGCCTGCCGGCCGCTACCAAGCCCGTTGTCGATGACTACGATTTGCCGGGCTCGTGCTTCCGCGACGCTTCTCACCGGACCCGTTTCGGCCCGCCCGACTCGATGCCGAGGATCTGCGGGACCACCGCGTCGTGCAGACCCTACTGCGCCGGCGGGCCGAGGGGTCGCGCCCGGGGTCCAGAACCGATGGGCGGCGGGTCGCGCTCGTGATCGAAGGCGGCGGGATGCGGGGCGTTGTGTCGGCGGGGATGGCCGCCGCGATCGAGCAACTCGGGCTGCGGGACGCGTTCGACGAGGTCCACGGCGCCTCCGCCGGCGCGTTCAACGCGGCCTTCCTGCTCGCCGGCCAGGCCGCCTACCTGTCCACGCTGTACCAGTACGGGTTCGGCGATCCCCGGTTCGTGAGTTTCAGGCGGGCGCTGCGCGGCGGTCCGGCGTTCGACATGGACCACGTGATCAACCACGTGTGGACGCGTGAGCGCCCGCTCCGGTTCGATGCGGTCCTATCGTCGGGACTCGACCTGCACTGCACCGCCACCGACGCCGACCGGGCGGCGATCGTCGATCTGACCGGCCTTGAGACCGACGAGGAGATCCGCTGCGCGATGCGCGCCTCGGCCCGGTTGCCATGGCTGGCCGGCGGACCGGTCAGCTTCCGCGGCATGCGGCTGCTCGACGCCACCCTGGCCGAGGCGATCCCGGTGGACGCCGCGTGCGCCGGCGGCGCCACCGACGTCCTGGTGCTGCTGACGCGCCCCGCGGGCCTGGCGCACGCCGGACTTTCGCCGATCGTGGCACGGCTGACCGACCGCTACCTGCGCGCGCTCAATCCTGCACTCGTGGAGTTGCGGGTGACGCGGTCGCCGCGGTACGACGCGCTCACGACCAAGCTCGCGGCGCAAGCGTGTGATCCGGAGCACTCGCCGGCCGTGTGCGTGATTCGGCCGGGAGCTGGTTCGCTCATGGTGTCTCAGCTCGAGAGTCGGGCAGCGGCGCTTCGGACCGCGGCCGGGCACGGGCTGCGCTCTGCCTGGATGGCGCTCGACGGCGAGGATCCCGAGCTGATCGGCACGCTGCGGGCGTATCCGCGGGACGCGGATACACCGGCCGCCACGTTGAACGGCCGTGGCGACGCGGTGCGCGCCGCCCCCTGAGCCAGCCCTCGGGAACCATCAAGCCCGAGGCTGACAATAGACCGATAGTGGGAGCGAGACTGCTCACGGGAGGCGCGTCGACGGACACCACCGCGATCGCCAGGTCGATCACGAGGCCCGATGCCTTCTCGGTGATCTTCGACCGGCATTTCCGGGGGGTTCACCGCTACCTGTCGCGGCGAGTCGGCAGCGGGCTCGCGGACGACCTGGCGTCGGCGACGTTCACGGTCGCGTTCGAGCGCCGGCACAGCTTCCGGACCGACAGCAACAGCGCGCTCCCCTGGCTGCTGGGGATCGCCACCAACCTGCTGCGCAACCACCGCCGCTCCGAACAGCGAGCGCTCGAGACGGTGGCGCGGCTTGGCGCGACCGGGGCCGCGTCTGCCGGCGTCGCCCCGACCGATGACCGCGACGTCGCCGGCGCGCTCGCGAGCCTCGACCCCGACCAGCGAGACGTCCTGCTTCTGTACGCGTGGGCCGACCTGTCCTATGAAGAGATCGCCGCCACGCTTGGCGTTCCGATCGGCACCGTGCGCTCACGGATCTCGCGCGCCCGCGCCCACCTGCGATCGGAGCTGTCGGCGCCTGCCACGGCAGGGGCCCGGAAGGAGGACCGATGATTGACGAACTCGAGCGAGTGAGGACGTTCGGCGCCGACGTGCCGGCGCCGCACGACGAGGCCGAGCAGGCCGCACGCGCCGCGCTCGCCCGTGCGATCCGCCGCGACGAGCGCGTGACGGCTCGCGAGGGCATCGCGGCCAGTCGACGTCCGCGCCGGCGGGTCTGGCTCGTGTGGGTCACCGCAGCGGCCGCGACCGCGATCGTGGTGGTGATCGTCAGCGGCGTGGTCGGGTCCGGCTCCGCGGGTGGACCGCAGACTGCTTCGGCGGCGGTCTTCACGAAGCTGGCCGCCGTGGCGAAGGCTCAGCCGTCGTTCGCTCCCGGCCCCGGGCAGTACCTGTACGTCGACTCCGTCCAGAGCAACGCGTCAGATGCGCCCGAGGTCGGGTGCACGATGTACGTCCCCGAGCATCGCCAGATCTGGATCGGCGCCGACGGCTCGGGCCGGCTGCTCGAGAACGACGGGCAGGCGACGTTCCCGTCGGCGCGGGATCGTGCGGCATGCGCGCGCGCCGGCCTGCTCGGAAGCGCGGCGCCCAACACGTACGACAACTGGTTCGCGGCACGCTGCCTGAGCCTCGGGCCAGTCAATCTCGAAGATCTGCCGCCCGACCCGGTAGCGCTCCGGGCGATGCTCGATGCGAGACACATCGAGGGCGGGCCGCACGGCCCGGCCGAGGACTTCGTCCAGATCGGCGACCTGTTGCGCGAGACCGACGCTTCGCCGGCGCTGCGGGCAGCGATCTACAAGGTCGCCGCGACGATCCCGGGCGTCGAGGTGCTGGGTCCGGCGCGCGACCATTCGGGACGGCTCGGGATCGGGCTGGCCTACGGACACTCGGGCGGTCGTTCGGAGCTGATCCTCGATCCGCGTACCAGCGCGCTGCTCGGCGAGCTCACCACCGACTCCGCCGGCAAGCTCGTCGGCTGGGCCGTCTATCTGCGGTCGCGGATCGTCAACGGGCTGCCGCGCCGGCCGCCCGCACCGTTGCGCCCCGCCTGCGTCAACGGAGGGGGGCGCACGGTGCAGGAGCCGGATGGAAGCGGCGTGACGACTGGCTAGACCGGCGCGGGCTCGGGCTCGACCGACTCCTTGGACTCGGGCGGCGTGATCGACTCGCCGCGCGCGCTCGAGCCCTCGATGTTGATATGCGGAAGGCGGGCATCGAGCCAGCCCGGCAGCCACCAGGTCCGCGGGCCGAGCAGCTCGAGCACGGCCGGCAGCAGCACGCAGCGGACGACCACGGCGTCGAGCAGCACCGCCACGGCAAGCCCGAAGCCGAATTCCTTCAGCACGCGCTGGTCGCCGAGCATGAACGACAGGAACACGCAGATCATGATCGCGGCGGCCGCGGTGATGACCCGGCCGGTGAACGAGATCCCGTCGGCGACGGCCGCGGAAGCGTCCCGTCTGCGAATCCACTGCTCGCGGATGCGCGAGATCAAGAACACCTCATAGTCCATCGAGAGGCCGAACACAACGGCAAACATCAGCACCGGTACCCACGGCTCGACCGGCCCCTTCTCGATCCCGATCACGCTCGCGAGCCAGCCGTTCTGGAACACGAGCACGGTGACTCCGAGCGCTCCGCCGATGCTGAGCAGGTTCATCAGCGCGGCCTGGATCGGGATCACAACCGAGCGGAAGATCACGAACAGGAGCAGCGCCGACAGGACCACCACGACCCCGATGAACAGCGGCAGTTTGTTCGCGAGCACGTGCGAGAAGTCGATCGAGCCTGCTGTGAACCCGCCGACGAGAACGGTCGCGCCGGTCTGGTGCTCGAGCGGCTTGGCCACGTCCGCGCGCAGATGGTTCACCAGATCGGTGGTCGGCTGTGCCTGCGGCGGGGAGTTTGGATAGGCCTCGAACACCGCGATGTTGCCCGACGGCGAGACCCGCGGCGGCGTCACCGCGACAACTCCCGGCGTCTTGGCTACCGCGGCGCTCACTACCTCCTGAGCTGCGGTCTTGTCCTGCCCCGAAGGAAGCTCTGTGACGATCAGCAGCGGGCCGTTGAATCCGCCGCCGAACCCATCCGCGAGCAGGTCGTACGCCTGACGCGTGCTCGTGTTCCCGGGATCGTTACCGGCGTCGCTGCTCTCGAGGCGGAGCCCGAACACCGGCAGCAGCAGCACGATCATCAGGCCGCACGAGAGGGCAGCCAGCGGCCACGGGCGCCGCTGGACCGTCCGGCTCCACTCGCGCCAGCGCGATCGGTGCGGAGCGGCGTCCTCGGCGGCGGCCGCAGCGTCGGGCTTGGCGCCGCCGCCGAACGGGTGCCGGCGGGTGCGCGGACGCACGATTCGGTGCCCGTATTTCGAGAGCATCGCCGGCAGCACGGTCAGCGACGCCACCATCGTCATGAGCACGGCGAACACCGATGCGATGGCCAGGCCGTACAGGAAGCTGACGCCGGTGACAAACATCCCGAGCAGGGCGATCGTGACGGTGGTGCCGGCGAGCAGGATCGCGCGTCCGGACGTGTCCATCGCCTCGAGCACCGACTGCTCCACGTCGCCGAACGTGAGGTAGTTCTCTCGGAACCGAGTGACGATGAACAGCGCGTAGTCGACCCCGACGCCGAGACCGATCATCAACGCGAGATCGGTCGAGACGTTCGGAATGCTGGTGACATGCGTGGCGAGCCCGATCAGTGCGACGCCGGTGATCAGACCGAACGCGGCGGTGATCAGGGGCATGCCGGCGGCCACGAGCGAGCCGAACGTGAACAACAGGATGATGAGGGCGGCGATCGCCCCGATCAGCGTCGCCGGGCCGACCGAGAAGCCCTGGGCGTTCTCGATCACCTGGCCGCCCGCGGCCACCTTCAGGCCCGGCACATTCACCGCATTCACCTGATCGAGCACGGGCTTGCCGGCGTCATTCGGGACGAGGTTGGCCGGTTTGTTGTAGTTGATCGTCGCGAACGCGGTCCTGCCGTCGCGCGAAACCTGGACCGCTCCCTCGGGGCCGAACGGACTCCGCACCGAGACGACATGCGGGTCGTTCGCGACCTGGTCGAGCAGCTTCGTGATCGCGGCCTGAACGTGAGGATCGTGGACGCTCCCGTTCGCGTTGTGGAACACGATCGTGTCGACGTCGCCGCTCTGCGCGGGGAACTCCTTCTTGAGCAGGTCAAGCGCCCGCTGGGACTCCGTTCCGGGCAGGCTGAAATTAGTTGCGTAATTGCGCCCGGCGGCGCCCGCGGCGGCGGTGGCGAGGACCGCCACAAGGATCCATGCAATGAAGACCCGGCCGCGATGGGCAATGCACCAGCGTGTGAGTTTCAGCACTATGTGACTCCTGATCCGGTCTCGGCGAGTGGCCACACTGCGCCCCTGCTCTCGCGGAGTGACCCGGGACTGGCTTAACTGTGTAGCACGGACGCATCCTCGGCTTGATGCCTTCCAGGTTGCGTGCAAAAACTGCGATTACTTGACGCGCGTAACTACAGATACGCGTTACGTGGGCGCGTCAGGCGAGCGCGTTGGCCGGGGTCCTGGTGACCTCGATGTCGGCCGGCCGCTCGGGTGGTGCGGTGGCGAGGTGCGCGGTTTGCTGGCCGCGGCGGCGGGGGCGCCATACCCGCAGGTATTGCGCGCCGAGGTAGGAGCCGATCACGAGCGCGAGGGCGAGGGATTGGCCGGCGAACGTTTCCCAGTTGGGGAAGATCGAGAACCATGTGCCCATCCATCCCGGCACGGTCAGCC